>JADLAV010000061.1 GCA_020848075.1 Burkholderiales bacterium | reverse complement strand
CGGACGGCGCGGCCAAAGGCGCCGGGCGGGCACAGCCGCTGACGCTTCGACGCCGGAAGTGTGCGTAGGGTGTTGAAACCCTCGCAGAGCACGGCGTGTCAGCGCAGGGCGAGCCGGTGCGCGGCGGGTGCCAGGGAAGGGTTGGGCCCCTTCCCTTCCCAACCAGGATGCCGCAGTCCGCGCGAAGCGGGTGGCGCTCGGCGGGCAGTCGCGTGTTGACTACCCGCCGAGCACCGGGACCCGCTCGCGGACGCGCTTTGCGGCACCATGAGCCCGCCGCGCACCGGCTTGCTCTGCGCTCCGTGTGAAGACGCATGCACCACCCCGCCGGCTGCGCCGGCACCTCTCGGGGAGGAGGGGAAAGAGACACCACCCCGCCGGCTGCGCCGGCACCCCGCCCGGCCACCGACGCTGCAGCGCCGGTGGCGCTCGTCGGCTCGAACGCGCGCAGGCGCGTTCCTCGAAACCCCGAACTCGCCCTCGGAGAGGAGGGGAAAGAGCCTTGCGGCACCATGAGCCCGCCGCAATCCGCCTCGCCCTGCGCGCTCGGCGTTCACTGCAAGCAACCCAACAAACTCGATTCCCGGAAGAGCCACAAAAAAGGGGAGTCCGCTTCGGGCGGACTCCCCGTGAATCCCGCTCGTTGCTCTTAGTGCGTCAGAACGGCTGACGCGGGCTTGCCCTCTTCGGTGACTGGCGCCGCCGGTGCGACGCCGGCCTCGGCCTTGATCGGCTCCGGTTGACGCTCGAGGGCGATCTCCAGCACCTTGTCGATCCACTTCACCGGCACGATCTCGAGGCGGTCCTTGATATTCTCGGGTATCTCGGCGAGGTCCTTCACGTTCTCTTCCGGGATCAGCACCTTCTTGATCTCACCGCGGTGCGCCGCGAGCAGCTTCTCCTTTAGGCCGCCGATCGCCAGCACCTCGCCGCGCAGCGTGATCTCGCCGGTCATCGCGACGTCCGCGCGCACCGGAATTCCCGTGAGGGCCGAGACCATCGCGAGGCAGATGCCGATGCCGGCGCTCGGGCCGTCCTTCGGTGTCGCGCCCTCCGGCAGGTGGATGTGCAGATCCTTCTCCTGGAACACCTTCGCGTCGACGCCCAGCCGCTCGGCGCGGCTGCGCACCACCGAAAGCGCCGCCTGGATCGACTCCTGCATCACCTCGCCGAGCTTGCCGGTCGTGATCGTCTTCGCCTTGCCGGGCATGACCGCCACCTCGATCGTGAGCAGTTCGCCCCCGACCTCGGTCCACGCGAGCCCGGTGGCCTGGCCGACCTGGTTCTCCTTCTCCGCGACGCCAAACGTGTAGCGGCGCACGCCGAGGAACTTGTCGAGCGTCCGCGGCGTCACGCTGATCCGCTTCTGCCCGCCCTTGGTCATCAGCGTCTTGATGACCTTGCGGCAGATCTTCGAGAGCTCGCGCTCGAGGCTGCGCACGCCCGCCTCGCGCGTGTAGTAGCGGATGATGTCGCGCACCGCCGTCTCGGAGACCGCGAGCTCGTCGCGCTTCACGCCGTTGTTCTTCATCTGCTTCGGCAGCAGATAGCGCACGGCGATGTTCACCTTCTCGTCCTCGGTGTAGCCGGAGAGGCGGATCACCTCCATCCGGTCGAGGAGCGCCGGCGGGATATTGAGCGTGTTCGCCGTGGCGACGAACATCACCTCGGACAGGTCGTACTCCACCTCCACGTAGTGGTCGACGAACGTGTGGTTCTGCTCCGGGTCGAGCACTTCGAGCAGCGCCGACGACGGGTCGCCGCGGAAGTCCATGCCGAGCTTGTCCACCTCGTCGAGCAGGAACAGCGGGTTGCGCACGCCGACCTTGACCATGTTCTGCAGGATCTTGCCGGGCATGGATCCGATGTAGGTCCGGCGATGGCCGCGGATCTCGGCTTCGTCGCGCACGCCGCCGAGCGACATGCGCACGAACTTGCGGTTGGTCGCGCGCGCGATCGACTGGCCGAGCGAGGTCTTGCCGACGCCGGGCGGGCCGACCAGGCAGAGGATCGGGCCCTTCATCTGCTCGACGCGGCTCTGCACCGCCAGGTACTCGAGGATGCGCTCCTTCACTTTCTCGAGCCCGTAGTGGTCCTGATCGAGCACCTTCTCCGCGGCGCCGATGTCCTTCGAGATCTTGCTGCGCTTCTTCCAGGGGAGGCTGACGAGGGTGTCGAGATAGTTGCGCACGACGGTGGCCTCCGCCGACATCGGCGACATCAGCCGCAGCTTCTTCAGCTCGCCCTCGGCCTTGCGCCGCGCGTCCTTCGGCATGCGTGCGCGCTTGATGCGCTTTTCCATCTCATCGAGGTCGGCGCCCTCCTCGCCCTCGCCGAGCTCCTTCTGGATCGCCTTCACCTGCTCGTTCAGGTAGTACTCGCGCTGGCTCTTCTCCATCTGCCGCTTGACGCGGCCGCGGATGCGCTTCTCGACCTGCAGGATGTCGATCTCCGCCTCGAGCTGGGAGAGGAGGCTCTCCAGCCGCTCGCGGGGGCTGAACGTCTCGAGCACCTTCTGCTTCTGCTCCAGCTTGAGCGGGAGGTGCGCGGCGATGGTGTCGGCGAGACGGCCGGCCTCCTCGATGCCCGCGAGCGAGGTCAGGATCTCGGGCGGGATCTTCTTGTTCAGCTTGACGTACTGGTCGAACTGCGCGATCAGCGCGCGCCGCATCGCCTCGAGCTCGTTGGTCTCGGGCTGGTCGGGCGGTACCGGCACCGCGGTCGCCACGTAATGGGTGCGCTGATCGACGATCTCCTCGATGTGCGCACGCTGGTTGCCCTCCACGAGCACCTTCACGGTGCCGTCCGGCAGCTTGAGCATCTGCAGGATGTTGGAGACGCAGCCGATCGTGTACAGATCGTCGGCGGTGGGGTCGTCCTTCGCGGCCGAGCGCTGCGCGACGAGCAGGATGCTCTTGCCCGCCTCCATCGCGACTTCCATCGCCTTGATCGACTTGGGGCGCCCCACGAAGAGCGGAATGACCATGTGGGGAAAGACCACCACGTCCCGCAGGGGCAGGAGGGGAAACTGTCCGGGTCCGGGAGCTGGCGTGTGTTCGGTTTGGCTAGACATGGGGGCATCACCTGCGGAGAAAACAACCTACGATATCTGGGCGCTTGGTCCGAAAGCAAGCCGGCGCGTCCGCGGATGCGGGCTCTGTTGCCGGCCGGACCGGCCCGGATCGGATCGAGCCGCTCGGGGCTTCAGGCGCCGCCCGCAACCTTGGGCTGGTCCGAATAGATGAGGAGAGGCTTGCCGTCGCCCGAGATCGTGGGCTCGTCGACGACGACCTTGCTCACGTTCTCGAGCGTGGGCAGCTCGAACATGATGTCGAGCAGCACGTGTTCCAGGATCGACCGCAGCCCGCGCGCGCCCGTCTTGCGGGCAAGCGCCCGCTCGGCGATGGCGTTCAGCGCCTGCGGGCGTACCTCGAGATCGACCCCTTCCATCGCGAAAAGTTTCTGATACTGCTTGATCAGCGCGTTCTTGGGCTCGGTCAGGATCTTGATGAGCGCCGGCTCGTCGAGCTCCTCGAGGGTGGCGACCACCGGCAAGCGCCCGACGAACTCCGGGATGAGGCCGTACTTGATCAGGTCCTCCGGCTCGACCGTCTGCAACACGTCGCTCACGTCCTTGCGGTTGGTCAGGCTGCGCACCTCCGCCCCGAACCCGATACCGGTCTTCTCGGTGCGGTTGCGGATGATCTTCTCCAGGCCGTCGAACGCGCCGCCGCAGATGAACAGGATGTTGGTCGTATCGACCTGCACGAAGTCCTGGTTGGGATGCTTGCGCCCGCCCTGCGGCGGCACCGACGCGATCGTGCCCTCGATCAGCTTGAGGAGCGCCTGCTGCACGCCCTCGCCCGAGACGTCGCGCGTGATCGACGGGTTGTCCGACTTGCGCGAGATCTTGTCGATCTCGTCGATGTAGACGATTCCGCGCTTCGCCTTGTCGACGTCGTAGTCGCAGTTCTGCAGCAGCTTCTGGATGATGTTCTCGACGTCCTCGCCGACGTAGCCGGCCTCGGTGAGCGTGGTCGCATCGGCGATCACGAACGGCACGTTCAGCAGCCGCGCCAGGGTCTGCGCGAGCAGCGTCTTGCCCGAGCCGGTCGGGCCGATCAGCAGGATGTTCGCCTTCGCGAGCTCGACCTCGTCGCTCTTCGCGAGGTGCTTGAGCCGCTTGTAGTGGTTGTAGACCGCGACCGAGAGGATCCGCTTGGCCGGGTCCTGGCCGATCACGTACTCATCGAGGATCGTGCAGATCTCGCGGGGCGTCGGCAGGTCGGACTTCGCTGTCTTGCCGGACTTGTCCCCGGCGCTCTCCTCGCGGATGATGTCGTTGCAGAGCTCGATGCACTCGTCGCAGATGAACACCGACGGGCCGGCGATGAGCTTCCGCACCTCGTGCTGGCTCTTGCCGCAGAAGGAGCAGTAGAGGAGCTTCTCGCCGCTCTTGTCCGACATCGGGGTGCGCCTCCGCTATGCTGCAGCCGTCTCGATCCGCGAGGTGAGAACCCGGTCGATCAGACCATACTCGCGGGACTCCTCGGCCGATAGGAAATAGTCCCGGTCGGTGTCGCGGGCAATCCGGTCGATCGGCTGACCAGTATGCTTCGACATGATCTGGTTCAGCTTTTCACGCAGGTAGAGGATCTCCCTCGCGTGGATCTCGATTTCCGCCGCCTGGCCCTGGAAGCCGCCCATCGGCTGGTGGATCATCACGCGCGAGTTCGGCAGGCAGAAGCGCTTGCCCTTGGCCCCGGCGCAGAGGAGCAGCGAGCCCATGCTGGCGGCTTGGCCGACGCAGAGCGTCGAGACGTCCGGCTTGATGAACTGCATCGTGTCGTAGATCGCCAGGCCGGCCGAGACCAGCCCGCCGGGCGAGTTGATGTAGAAGGACACGTCCTTGTCCGGGTTCTCGGACTCGAGGAAGAGGAGCTGCGCGACGATCAGGTTGGCCGAAACCTCGTTCACCGGGCCGACCAGGAACACCACGCGCTCCTTTAGCAGCCGCGAGTAGATGTCGTACGCGCGTTCGCCGCGGCCGCTTTGCTCGACTACCATCGGGATCAGGCCGAGCCCCTCGGGCTCCTGCCACTCGGAGCGCGCCATCGCGGTCACGCCCCGCATTGCCATTTCCGCTGCACGCGGATCCCATACGCTCATGATGTGCCACCCATCAGTTCATCGAACGCCACCGTCTTCTCTTCCACCTTGGCCTGACCCAACACCCACTGGATCACGTTGTCTTCGACGACGAGGCCCTCGAACTCCGCGAGGCGCTCCGGCTGCGAATAAAACCATTTTACCACCTCGTCCGGCTGCTCATAGCTCCCGGCGTGCTCCTCCACGAGCGCGCGCACCTGCGCCGGTTTCGCGCCCAAGTCGTGCTGCTTGATGCACTCGGCCATGATGAGCCCGAGGGCGACCCGGCGTCGCGCCTGCTCCTCGAATACCCTTAGATCGACAGGGAGATTCTCCATCTTGATGCCGCGTCCCTGCAGGTCCGCGCGCGCGTTCTCCACGAGGCGCTTTGCCTCGAGGTCGACCAGGCCCTTGGGCAGCTCGATCCTGGTCGTGTCGAGCAGGGCCTGCATGACGTCCGACTTGAGCCGGCTGCCGAGCCGCTGCTTGACCTCGCGCTCGACGTTCTCCTTGATCTCCGCGCGCATCTTGCCGAGATCGCCGTCGGCAACGCCGAGCGCCTTGGCGAACTCCGCGTCCACTTCGGGGACGCGGCCGCGCTCGACCTTGCGCACCGTGACCTCGAACCGCGCCTCTTTTCCGGCGACATCCTTGCCATGATAGTCGGCCGGAAAATGGACCGCGATGGCCTTCGACTCACCGGCCTTCGCCCCCGCGAGACCCGCCTCGAGCTCCGGCAGCATCCGGCCCTCGCCGAGCACGAAGGCGGCGTCGCTGCCCTGTCCGCCCTCGAACGGGGCGCCCTCGATCGTGCCGGCGAAGTCCACCGTGACCCGGTCCCCCGCCTCGGCGGCGCCGTCCGTCGCCTCGAACCGCTTGCGCTGCTTGCGCAGGGCCTCGAGGGTCTTGTCCGCCTCCGCGTCGCCCACGGTGAGCACCGGCCGGGCGATCCGCGCCTGCGCGAGATCGCCAAGCGCGATCTCCGGGTAGACCTCGAAGGTGGCGCTGAAGGAGATTTGCGCGGCGTCGCTGCTCTCCTTGGGCTCGATGCGCGGGTAGCCCGCGACGCGTAGGTTCTGGCCGCGCACCGCCTCGGTGAACGCCTTCTCGACCGCATCGCCGATCACCTCCGAGCGGACCTGCGGGCCGTACTGCTGGGCGACGATCCGCAGCGGCACCTTGCCGGGCCGGAAGCCCGCCATGCGCACCGAACGCGCGATCTGCTTCAGCCGCTCGTCGACGCGCTTGTCGATGTCGGCGATCGGGAGCGCCATCGTGAGGCGGCGCTCCAGGGAGCTCAGGTTCTCCAATGTGCTCTGCATCAGGTCATTCCGGTTGGTTCAGCGTGGTGCGAAGGAAGGGACTCGAACCCCCATGCCTCGTCGGCTCTGGAACCTAAATCCAGTGCGTCTACCAATTCCGCCACCTTCGCGTGCCGCATGAGGAAGCGGCTGATTCTACCTGACGCGCTGGTACACTGTCAGCAGGAAACCCTCTGATTCACTGGGCAATTTCGTCAGATGCCGGTCGCGCACTACGAGAACTTTCCGGTCGCCTCGCTCCTTCTGCCCGCGCGCCTGCGCCGCCCGGTCGAGCTGATCTACGCGTTCGCCCGCTCGGCGGACGACTTCGCGGACGAAGGGCAGCAGCCCGCCGCCGCACGGCTCGCCGCGCTCGCCGGCTACCGCGACGAGCTGCGGCGCATCGCCCGGGGGGCCCCGCCAGAGACCGCGCTCTTCCAGGCGCTCGCGGCGACCGTGGCGGAGTTCCGGCTCCCGCTCGACCCGTTCTTCGCGCTGCTGGACGCCTTCTCGCAGGATGTCGTCAAGATGCGCTACGCGAGCTTCGCGGAAGTCCTCGACTACTGCGCGCGCTCCGCGAATCCGGTCGGCGCGCTGATGCTGCATCTCTTCGAGGCGGCCACGCCGGAGCGTCTGCGCCAGTCCGATGCGATCTGCAGCGCGCTGCAGCTCGTGAACTTCTGGCAGGACGTCGAGAACGACTTCGCGCGCGGGCGGATCTACCTGCCCGTGGACGACATGGCGCGCTTCGGCGTGACCGAGCGCGACATCGCCGAGGGACACTGCACCGACGCATGGCGCCGGCTCATCGTGTTCCAGATCGAGCGCACCCGCGCGATGCTAGAATCCGGCGCGCCGCTTGCGAGGGCGCTGCCCGGACGCATCGGCCTCGAGCTCCGCATGATCGTCCAGGGAGGCTTGCGCATCCTGGAGAAGCTGGAGCGTGCCGGTGGCGACGCGTTCCGGCGCCGCCCGGTGCTCCGCGGTCCCGACTGGGCGCTCATGTCCTGGCGCGCCCTGCGGATGTAGCGCGTTCATCCCTCCCTTTTCCATCCCCGCCTGTTCCGCTCAGTGTCGCCCGACGAGTACTGCCAGCAGAAGGCGGCCCAGAGCGGGTCGAGCTTCTACTACGCCTTCCTCTTCCTCCCGCCGGAGCGGCGCCGCGCGATCACCGCGCTCTATGCCTTCTGTCGCGAGGTGGACGACGTGGTCGACGAGTGCACCGACGTCGGGCTCGCGCGGGCCAAGCTCGCCTGGTGGCGCGGCGAGGTGGCCGAACTCTTCGCCGGCCGGCCGACGCACCCCGTGACCCGCGCGCTCGCACCCGCGCTCGTTCCGTTCGGCATCACCGAGGCGCGTCTCGTGGATATCCTCGACGGCATGGCGATGGACCTGGAGCCGGCGCCTTACCCGGACTACGCCGCGCTGCACCAGTACATCTATCGCGTCGCCGGCGTCGTGGGCGTGCTCGCGGCAGGGATCTTCGGTTATCGCGACCCGCAGACGCTTCGCTACGCGGAGTCGCTCGGCACCGCGTTCCAGCTCACCAACATCGTGCGCGACGTCGGCGAGGACGCCCGCAAGGGGCGCATCTACCTGCCGCTCGACGAGATGCAGCGTTGCGGCGTCGCCGCCGCGGACATCCTCGCACTGCGCCAGTCGGACCGTGTCGTCGATCTGATCCGCTTCCAGATCGAGCGCGCCGAGCGTGCGTACGACACTGCGCTCGGCCTCCTGCCGGCAGCGGACCGGCGCGCCCAGCGCCCGGGCCTCGTGATGGCCGCGATCTACCGGACGCTTCTCGCGGAGATCAAGCGCGACGGTTGCCGCGTCCTCACGCACCGCACGGCGCTCACGCCGATCCGGAAGCTGTGGATCGCGTGGCGGACGTGGCTGACGGCGTGAAGCGCGAGGAGTGAGGCGTGCGGCAGAACGCGCCCCGCGTCGCGCCGGGCTCTGATCGCCGCATCGCGGTCGTCGGCGGCGGCTGGGCCGGGATCGCGGCGGCGGTGGCGCTCGCGCAAGCCGGCGCGGCGGTCACCGTCTACGAGGCCGCGCGGACCCTCGGCGGCCGTGCGCGGCGCGTGGCCCTCGAGGGCATCGATCTCGACAATGGCCAGCACATCCTGGTCGGCGCCTACCGCGCGACCCTGGAGGCGATGCGCACGGTGGGCGCGGATCCCGGCGCATTGCTCCTCCGGCAGCCGCTCTCGCTCGAGATCGCCGGTCGCTTCAGCCTGCGGCTGCCCCGCCTGCCCGCGCCGTTGCATCTCGTCGCAGGGCTCGCGCAGGCCAAGGGGCTGACGGTGGCGGAACGGCTCCGCATAGTCCGCTTCGTGCTCGCGACGGCCGCGCGCCGCTACCGCCTCGCCGCGGACGTGGCAGTCCCTGCCCTGCTCGCCGTGCACCGACAGCTCGGGCGTCCGACCGATCATCTCTGGGAGCCGCTCTGCGTCGCCGCGCTCAACACGCCGCTCGTGTCGGCGTCCGCCCAAGTGCTCCTCAACGTGCTGCGCGACACCCTCGGCGCAGGCCGGGCCGCGAGCGACCTCCTCCTGCCCCGACGCGATCTCTCGCGCCTCTTTCCCGAGCCCGGCGCGCGCTTCGTGGAGGCGCGCGGCGGGCGGGTGCTGCTCGGCCGGCGCATCGAGCGCCTCGCGCCCGACGGGGACGGAATCGCCATCGACTCCGAGCGCCACGAGGCCGCGATCGTCGCCTGCGCGCCGCATCACGCGGCGCAGCTCCTGGAGCGCAGCGGCCTGCTGCCCGGCCTGCGCGGGCAGCTCGGCGCATTCGCGTTCGAGCCGATCTACACCTGCTACCTGCAATACGATGCGGCCGTCGCGCTGCCGCACCCCATGCTCGGCCTGCGCGAAGGGCTCCTGCAGTGGGCATTCGACCGCGGCGCCCTCGACGGGCGTCGCGGTCTCGTCGCCGCGGTGGTGAGCGCGCGCGGCGCCCATGAAGAGCTCGAGCACGGCGCCTTCGCCGCGACCGCGCATCGCGAGCTCGCGAGCGCGCTGGGCGGCTTGTCGCAACCCGTGTGGTCGCACGTGATCGCCGAGCGGCGCGCCACCTTCAGCTGCACGCCGGGGCTCGCGCGGCCGGGGAATGCGACGGAGCTGCCGCGGCTCTTTCTCGCGGGCGACTACACTGCCGGCGACCATCCGGCGACGCTCGAGGGCGCGGTGCGGAGCGGCCTCGCGGCCGCGCGCCTCGCCCTTGCCCCTACCTCACCACGGCGAGGGCGTCCGCCAATCGGTCCACCGTCGTGATCTCGAGCCCGGCGATCGGCTGCCGCGGTGCGTTGGCGCGCGGGATCAGCGCCCGCGTGAACCCGAGCTTCGCCGCCTCGCGCAGCCGTTCCTGCCCGCGCGGTGCGGGACGCACCTCTCCCGCCAGACCGACCTCGCCAAATGCCACCAGCTTCCCCGGCAGCGCACGGTTGCGGAGCGACGACACGATCGCGAGCGCAACCGCGAGATCCGCTGCGGGCTCCCCGATGCGCACGCCGCCCACCGCGTTCACGAACACGTCCTGATCGTGGCAGGCGACGCCGGCATGCCGATGGAGCACCGCGAGCAGCATCGCGAGGCGGCTCGCCTCCAGACCCTGGGCGAGCCGGCGCGGGTTCATTCCGTGCGCGTCGTCGACGAGCGCCTGCACCTCCACGAGCAGGGGGCGCGTGCCCTCGCTCGTCACCAGGATGCACGAGCCGGGCACGTCGGCGCGATGCTCCGAGAGGAAGAGCGCCGACGGATTCGTCACCCCCCGCAAGCCGCGCTCGGTCATCGCGAAGACGCCGAGCTCGTTCACCGGGCCGAACCGGTTCTTGAACGCGCGCACCAGCCGGAAGCTCGACTGGGTGTCGCCCTCGAAGTAGAGCACGGTGTCGACGATGTGCTCGAGGACGCGCGGTCCGGCGAGCGCGCCCTCCTTCGTCACGTGCCCGACGAAGACGAGCGCGACTGCCTGCGCCTTGGCGAGCCGCGTGAGCTGGGCCGCGCACTCGCGCACCTGGGCGACCGAGCCGGGCGCGGACTGCAGGGCCTCGGAGAAGAGCGTCTGGATGGAGTCGATCACCGCCACCTCGGGCTTCGCCGCGGTGAGCGTCGCGGCGATGCGCTCGAGCGCCGTCTCCGCGAGCAGGCCGACGCGCGCGGAGTCGAGCTGCAGCCGGCCGGCGCGCAGCGCGACCTGCTCCGCCGACTCCTCGCCGCTCACGTACACGACCTCGCGCGTCGCGCTCATCGCCGCGAGCGCCTGCAGGAGCAGCGTCGACTTGCCGATCCCGGGATCACCGCCGATCAGCGCCACTTGCCCGCGGACGAGCCCGCCGCCGAGCGCCCGGTCGAGCTCGGCGATGCCGGTCGGCATGCGCGGCGCTTCCCCGGCGCGGATTTCCGCGAGCGGCGTGAGCGCACCCGGCTTGGCGGCTCCCGCGAGCCGGTGCTTCGAAGCCGGCTCGGCGGCACTCTCGACCAGGGTGTTCCAACCCTCGCAATGCGGGCACTGCCCCTGCCACTTCGTCGACTGGCCGCCGCACTCGGTGCAGACGTAGATCGCGCGCGCCCTTGCCACGGCCTACTCCAGCTCCACCTGAGGCACTCGCGGGGTGAGCCCGCAGAGCAGCTCGTAGCTGAGCGTACCCGCCGCGGCGGCCACCTCGTCCGCCGACAGGCCTGCGCCCCACAGGGTGACGGGCGTTCCGACCGACGCCTCCGGCACGGGCGCGAGATCGACGGTGAGCGTGTCCATCGACACACGGCCCACGATGCGCGTGCGCTTGCCGGCGACGAGCACGGGCGTCCCGGTGGGCGCATGGCGCGGATAGCCGTCGGCGTACCCGCACGCCACCACCCCGATCCGCATGCGCTTCGGCGCGGCGAACGCACCGCCGTAGCCGACGCGATCGCCGCGCGCGAGCTCGCGCACCGCGATCAGCTCGCTCGCGAGCGTCATCACCGGCACGAGGCCGAACGCATCGGCGCCGCTCTGCGGGAAGGGCGAGCAGCCGTAGAGCATGATGCCCGGCCGCACCCACTCCGCATGGGTCTGCGGATATCGCAGCACGGCCGCCGAGTTCGCGAGGCTGCGGGGAAGCGCGAACCCCCCGGCCGCCGCTTCGAAGCAAGCCATCTGCTCGCCGACGCCGCGCTCGCCGTCGGCATCGGCGAAGTGCGTCATCAGGGCGATCTCTCCAACCATCCTGCTCGCCTGCAATCGACGCACGGCCTCGGCGAAAGCCGCCGGCGCGAACCCCAGCCGGTTCATCCCGCTGTTCAGCTTGACGTAGACCGGGACGCGGGAGGGCAGCCCCGCCGACTCGAGCATCCGCAGCTGCTCGTCGTTGTGCACCGCCACGGCCAGCCCATGCTCGGCGATCGTCGGCAGGTCGTCCGGCGCGAAGAATCCCTCGAGCAGGAGGATCGGCTTACGCACCCCGGCGTCGCGCACCCGCACGGCATCGTCGAGATCCAGGAGCGCGTACCCGTCCGCGCCGGCGAGCGCGCCCACCGCCCGCTCGAGTCCGTGGCCGTACGCGTTCGCCTTGACGACGCCCCACACGCGGGCGCGCGGGGCGTGCGCCCGCACCACCGCGAGATTGCTGCGAAGCGCCCCTAGGTCGAAGCTGGCGCGGATCGGGCGCGGCATGTTTCGAGCGAGGCGCGAGGAGTCAGCGAAGCGTAGCGACCCCGCGCGCGGTCACTTCGCGGCGCGCCGCGCGGAGAACGCCGAGGCGTAGAGCGCCTCGAGCGCGTCGATCACTGCCTCGGCGTCGCGGCCATCGACCATGTGCTGCGACACGAGGTCGCCCACCGGGCCCATCAGCTGCGCGCGCGACAGCATCGGGAAGCTGCGATTGAGGCGCTTCACCGCCTGGACGACCGACTCCGATTGGGGTCGCAGCGTGACGATCTCCGCGTCGCACCGGTTTTCGGCGCGCGCCGCGAGGAATTCCGCGAGATCGGCCAGAGTGCGCAACCCCTCGGCATCGAGGCGATCGAGCATCTGCAGCAGCCGTGCACGCCTCGCTTTCTCCTCGCTTCTCACTCGGGCTCGCTCCTCACGGGCGTCAGCGCGAACACCGGCATCTTCGGCCGCTCCCGCATCAGGTCGAGCGCCGCGACGAGCGCCACCACGACCCGGTCGGTCGTCTCCTGCATGTCGGCCCAGGTCGCGCGCGCGTCCTCGATCAGCGCGTCGATGTGCTCGGGCACCGGCCGGTCCTCCTCCATCACCATGTCCTCGATCATCCCCGGCTTGAGCTCGGGCCGGAAGAGCAGCCCGTAGGTCAGCGCGTCCGGCCGGATCGCGATCCAGCGCCCGGCATCGTCGACCACGAGCGGCCGGACGGTCGGTGCGAGCGTCACGCTGCCGTTCGCCATGACGAGCACACGACGACCATCCACCGCATTGGCGAGCGGGTCATCGCGCCCGGCCGGCGTTGCGTGCGCGGTGGTCCAGTACGCATCGTGCTGCGGCTCGGCGTGCGCCTCACCGCCCGCGGCGAGTGCGACGAGATGCGCGCCGAATCCGAGTCCGACGACCGGACGCCGCGCCTTGCGGAAGATCGTCACCAGGCGGAGCTCGTTGTCCACCCAGGGACAGTGCACGCGATCCGAGACCGGATAGGCGCCCCCGAGCAGGAACAGCGCGTCGAACTGCAGGGTGCTGCCGATCACGTCCTCGCCCGTCACCGGCCGGACGTAGGTGAACCCGATGTCGCGCGCCTCGAACTGCGGCTCGAGCGCGCCGAAGAACTCCGAGTAGGTGTGCTGAATGGCGACGAAGCGGATCATGGTGCTTGCCGACACGCGCGTCGTGGCGCGCCGCCGCCAATGCTAACACGCCGCCCGCGCGCCTCAGGCCGCCGGCGGCCTCAGCTTCGCCTTCGCGAACTCGACGAACGTGTTGACGAGCCGCGAGCGGAACTTCTCCTTGGGGTACACGAGCGAGAGCGTGCGAATGAGCTTCGGCTGGAGCGGCAATGCGACGAGCTCGCCGAGCCGCCGCTCGCGCTCCACGGTGACCCGCGAGATGACGGCGAAGCCGAGGCCGGTGCCCACCACCCCTTTCAGCGCCTCCGGGCTGCCGAGCTCCATCACGACGTTCAGCTCGTTCGCGTGGATGCCCGCCTTGCGGAAATAGAGATCGGTGAACTCGCGCGTGCCCGAGCCCGGCTCGCGGCTGACGCACGGATACTCGACGAGCTGCTTCGGCGTGACCGCCTTCAGCTTCGCGAGCGGGTGCTTGGGCGCCACGATCACCTGCAGCTCGTCGTCGCAACAGACCTCCGTGAGCAGGGTCGGCAGGTGGGACGGCGCCTCGATCAGCCCGATGTCGAGCGTGTGCTCGGCGACGCGGTTCTCGATCGCCTCCGAGTTCGCCACCGCGAGCTTCGCCTGCACCTCGGGGTGCTGCGCCTTGAACTCGCCGAGCACCGGCGGCAGCAGGAACTCGGCGATGGTCGTGCTCGCGCCGATCAGGAGCGGGCCGGAGAGCCGTCCGGTCATCTCGCGCACGCGCGTCTCGAGCTCCTGCGACAGCCCGAGGATCCGCTCCGCGTACTCGAGCACGACCTCGCCTGCGGGCGTCAGCGCGATCTTGCCGTGCCCGCGTTCGAAGAGCCGGGCGTTGAAGTGCTCCTCGAGCTGCTTGATCTGGAACGTCACCGCGGGCTGGGTCATGTACAGCACCTCGGCGGCCTTGGTGAAGCTCATCTGCTTCGCCACCGCGTGGAATACTTGAAGTCGTCGATCGGCCATCGAAGTGCCCGCTAGCGTGTGCTATTCTGCACCGCCATTGAAACATAAACCCGGGCATGAGCAAAACTTATGAGTAAGCCCGGTGAGTGACGCTTGGCGGGGGCTGGATCTTGGAGGAGGCGGGCTTCAGGCGGCAAATATCCGCCTGGCTCAAGGACTTAAGCGCAGATCTCGGGCCTACGGCTTGCTCGCCGCGTTTCCGCTCGGCCTGCATCGCGCGTATCTCGACGATCGTCGCGGGGCATGGGCGTACCGCGTCGCCAGCCTGGCGGGGGTGGGCGCGCTGCTTCTGGACTGGCGCGCGGCAGCCCTACTGGGGCTGGCGCTCCTCGGCGCGGCGGCGTACGACCTCTTCTGGATCGACCGCCGCGTCACCCTGCTCAACAAGGCGATCCGCAAGCGCGTCTATCTGTCGCAGACTGCCGGGCCGCCGCCCGGCTTCAGGGGGCGCACGATCGACGAGCCCGGCGCTGCCCCACGCCCGCTGTCGTTCGCGGAGCAGGAGCGCCTGCTCCGAGCGATGGCGCGCGATCGCGGCGCTCCTCCCGCTCGGGGCGACGGCGAGGCGTCCGGCGGCGCGTAAGCAGCCGTCTGCGGTGAGCGCTTGACCCGTCCGAGCGAGACAGTTCGAGCCGGGAAGGCGTTGCCGCGCCGCGCGCCGCGCCAGGCTGCGTTCGCACATCGACTGTCCGCCGCGCGGACACCGTGGAGCCTGCCGTGGCGATGAAGCGCGGCTTCTACACCATCATGGCGGCGCAGTTCTTCAGCTCGCTCGCCGACAACGCGCTCCTCATCGCCGCGATCGCGTTGCTCATGCAGCTCCAGGGTCCCGCCTGGATGGTGCCGCTGCTCAAGTTCTTCTTCACCGTCTCCTACGTGGCGCTCGCGCCGTTCGTGGGCGCCTTCGCCGACTCGATGCCGAAGGGCCGCGTGATGTTCATCGCGAACGCGGTGAAGGTCGCCGGCTGCGCGACGATGTTCTTCTGGGAGCAGCTCACCGTGACCGGCATGTCACCGTACCTCACCGTGCTCGCTGCCTACGCGGTGGCGGGCCTCGGCGCAGCCGCCTATTCGCCGGCCAAGTACGGCATCCTCACCGAGCTCTTGCCGCCGCAGCAGCTCGTCGCGGCGAACGGCTGGATCGAGGGACTCACCGTCGGCTCGATCGTGCTCGGCACGGTGCTCGGCGGGGCCCTCATCAGCCCCGCCGTCTCGAGCAAGCTGCTCGCCTTCGATTTCCCGCTCGTCGACACGTTCGTGGACACTGCTGCGGAGGCTGCCATCGTTGTCATTGCGCTCGCTTACGTGGTCGCGGCGATAGTCAACCTCTTCATCCCCGACACCGGGGTGGATCACCACGTCCTGAAGCGGAACCCGCTCTATCTCCTGCACGATTTCCAGCACGTGTTCCGCCTGCTGTGGCGCGACAAGCTGGGCCAGATCTCGCTCGCCACCACCACCCTCTTCTGGGGTGCGGGCGCCACGCTGCAGTTCATCGTGCTCAACTGGGCCGACGTCGCGCTCGGCATGCCGCTCGCGAAGGCGAGCATGCTCCAAGGCGTGGTCGCGGTCGGCATCGCCATCGGCGCGATCGCGGCGGCACGCTACATTCCGCTCGCGAAGTCCGTCAACGTCGTCCCGGTCGGCATCGCGATGGGCGTCGTGGTGATCAGCATGGACTTCGTCCACGGGCTGTGGCTCGCCATCCCGCTGATGATCGTCATCGGCGGGCTCGCCGGCTTCTTCGTGGTGCCGATGAACGCGCTGCTCCAGCACCGCGGTCACATCCTGATGGGCGCCGGCCACTCCATCGCGGTGCAGAACTTCAACGAGAACCTGTCGATCCTGGTCATGCTCGCGGTCTATGCGCTCCTGATCAAGCTCGACCTGCCCATCCGCTTCATCATCGCGATCTTCGGCCTGTTCGTGAGCCTCTCGATGGTCCTGGTCTACCGCCGCCATCAGCACAACCAGCGCCAGGCCGATTCGCTCCATCTGATCGGCATGGAGAAGGCCTCGCCGCGCGACACGCCGCTCCATTAGGCCGGGCGAGCCTGTGGCGGGCTCGCTCCCGAGCGCCCGGTTCGCGGCGAACCGTCTGCATACGCCGTGCAACGGCCGCGGCTTTGCACATCTCCGGCGCATGGGGCGTTGCGCCGCACAGTGTGTCAAGCGTCAGCGGCTGCGCCCGGCCGGCAACTTGGGCCGCGCCGTCCGTCACGGGTGGCACGGCGGTAGCGGTCGTGTGTTGACCGCTGCAGCCGTGCCGGGCCCCGTAGGAGGGCGTTTGCGGCCCCAGGCGCCGGCCGGGCGCAGCCGCTGACGTCACCTTCGCGACCAGTGCAATCAGGCGTCGCCCGCGCGCGCGTAGAGCTTGAGGTACTCCGCCTTCGCGAGCGGCGGACGCTGCGCGACGGCAAGAAGGTCGGCGAGATGCCCAGGCGTGCTGACGCCCACCAGGCTCGTGCCGATTCCGGGAGTCGACCGGTTGAACTGCAGCGCGCGCTGGGCGTGACTCGCGTAATCCGGCAGCGCCGCGGCGACGGCGTCGGCGCATTCGCGCGCGAGGAGACCCTTCCCGAGCGAGTGGCTCGCCATCACGTAGACGCGCAGCTGGTGCGCGGCCTGGACGCTCGATGCGACGTTGCCCTGTCCGGTCGCCTGCGAAAATCGCGTGAACCCTTCGGTCATCGCCTGGTTGAACGGCAGCTGGATCACGCGAAACGCGTGCTTCGCTGCGCGCGTCTCGCCCGCTGCTTGCCCGACCGCTTGCCCGACCGCTTGCGCTGCCCGCTCCGCGAGGCCGAGGAGCGACGTGATCGACTGGAAGAGCGGCGCGTCGGTCTCGACGCGGAGGCCGTCGAACGTCGAGATGCCGTAGGCGCGGATCTTGCCAGCCCGCACGGCCTCCTCGAAGACCTCGAAGACCGCCGCGATCTTGCGGTGCGTGCGCTCTTTCCCGATCGCCGGAATGTGCACCTCCGGCTGGTCGAGGAGAAATGCGTCGAGCGTCTCGAGTCCCAGCGCGGTGCGCATCTCGTCGATCTGCGCGGCTAGGTATGCGGGGCTGATAAGGTGGCGCCCGGTGAGCTCGGCGCGCGCGCCGAGCCCGCGCGCAGCGATGTTGGCGTCGATCCAAGCCTCGGGGTTCGCCGGAACGCCATCCGGGAACGCGAGAAACCCGCCTTTCGCCACGGCGAAGATCTGCTCGCGCGCGACGCCGCGCGCGAAGGCGCGCTTCAGACCCTCGCCGAGCGCGCGGGCGGACCGGCCGTAGCGGTAGTGCGCGGCCGTGTCGAACACGTTGATGCCGGCGAGCGCGGCCGCCTCGACCACCTGCGCGTAGCCCTCGTCGACCGCATCGGTCGCGGCGCCGGGAAACGTTCCGATGCCGAGCGACGAGAGCGCGAGGTGCAGGTTCAGGAAATCGCTGTAGTGCCCCGGCGCACAGTCTTTCCCGAGGGTCTTCGCATAGACCTCGGTGCCGTGGCGCGTGGCGTAGCCGGGTCGCAGCGCAGCCATCGCGCGTCAGACCGGATTCCCGTTGAGAAGCGGATGCGCCTGTACGCGCGCGGCAAGCGCGCGCACCTCGTCGCGGACCGATCCCGACACTACGGCGTCGATGCGTGCCTGCAGCAGCGGCTCGGTGAGAGACTCTTCCTCGTCGTGCTCCCACGCGACCCCGCGCAGTAGCGCCGCGCCCGCGGCCGGAAGCGCTTCGGGAAGCGAGCGGCCCGACAGGATGCCCCACAGGCCGGCCCACGCGCGCGCAACCAGCAACGGGTGATAGCCCCCGCCGCCCGTGGCGAGCACGCGCGGCGTGCCGTCGGCGTGGCGCGGCGCGTCCGCCACGATGCGCTCGCATACCGCAAGATAGGTTTGCGTCGCGCAACGCCACTTGCCGAGGGGATCGCCCGCCAGCATGTCGGTGCCGGCCTGCAGCACGATCGCATCCGGTCGGAACCGCGCCAGCGCGGCAGGCCACACGGCATCGAAGACGAGCCGGTATTCGGCGTCGGTGAGCGCGCGCGGCAGGGGCACGTTGAGCGTCGTGTGGCCTGCCGCGGCGCTGCCGGAGTCCTCGAGCCGGCCGCCGCGGCCCGGATACGCATACGCGGTGTCCATGTGCAGCGAGAGCGTCAACGTCCCCGGGTCCTCGCGAAAGGCCTCCTCCACGCCGTCGCAGTGGTGCGCATCGATGTCCACGTAGAGCACGCGCCAGCCGGCCCGGCGCAGGCGGAGCACCCCGAGCACCGGATCGTTGAAGTAGCAGAAGCCCTGCGCGCGCGCCGGCCGCGCGTGGTGCATCCCGCCCGCCGGATTGAATGCGACGCGCCCTGCGAGCACTTCTTCGGCGGCCTGGATGCTCGCCCCGGTTGCGGTCGCGGGCGTCGTGAAGAAGTGATCGAAGTACGGATTCTCGAGCGTACCGAGGCCGAACGCTTCCCGATGCTCCTGCCGGACCCGCCCGAGTTGCTCGGCGCGCTTGATCGCTGCGACATACGCGCGGCTGTGAAACCACTCGAGCTCGAAGTCGGCCGCCTTCCGAGCGGGCACGAGCTCGCCGGGCGTGATTGCCCGATACGCCTCGATGAGATCGCGTGCGAGCGCGACGCGGGGAATCGCGAGCGGATGATTCGCCGCGTACGCCCGGCGCCGGTACCGTTCCGAACCGATGAACCGCGCGGGCCGCCGGGGTGGGACCACCGCAGTGCCCGAGGGCTCGCTCAATCGGCGACCCGTCCCTCGCGCACGCACCGCGTCCGGATGTAGAGATAGACGTGCCGCGCGAGACGCACGGCCATGCGATGCGGCGCGGCAGGCAAAGCGTCGCGACGCCCTTCCGCCAGACAGTTGCGGTAGAAGACGAGCTCGCGACAGCTGTCGCGGACCGCGTTCCACGCGGGATCCCCCTTCACCAGCGTCTTCCACACCTCCAGCACGTCCGCACCCACGGGCGGAGGCGCCTTCTCGCCCGCGGCGGCGAGGTACGCGCGCATCGTCTCATCGACGAGCCCGATCGCCGGCTCGAGGACCTCGGCGATGTCCAGCGCGGCGCGTTCAGCGACGGCCGCTTCGAGGGCGCGGATCCCGCGGTCGATCTCGCCCAAGCGCGTGGAGATGTCGATGCTCGTCGTCGGCTGCATTGCCTTGCATATCAGGCTTTGCTAGTGTCTCGGGATTCTAGCCGAGAGGACGACCGTGAAGAAGCTCGTCAAGCTGGTGAAGCTCAACAACCTGCAATACAACCCGAATCGCGACCCGCAGGTCTATCGCCGCGTCGCCGGCGAGGCGTTCCGCATCCAGGCGTACCTGGACGGACCCGGAACCGCGCAGTGCGTCGTGCGGGATGCAGCCGGCAAGGCGATGGTCGAGCGAGCCGTTCCCGCGCCCGGGCCGTTCACGCACGAGCTTGCGTTCGACAAGCCCGGCCAGTATCTGGTGACGCTGGAGGTCTCGCGCAACGGAGAAAGGTTCGCGCTGCCCCTGCGCCTCGACGTGCTGGAGCACGCCTGGGTGGGCTGAACGGAAGCGCACGCCAAGCGAGGAGACGAGCGTGCCGCCCGCGGTTCGGCGCTGCGACCGAGATCCCGGAGCTCACAGGACGATGGGCCGGTTCGGCAACTCGTCCGGGTTCTCGGGTCGTGGCGGAAAATGCGTGGCGAGCAGGTCGCTGATCGCCCGCACGCCGGCGATCGCGCCCTGCTCGAAGCGACTCTCCGCGAATTCCCGTTGCATCATGCCGCAGATCGCTTCCCACGCGGTCTCGCCGACGCGCGCATGGATGCCGCGATCGGCGACGATCTCGACGCGCTTGTCGGCAAGCAGGAGGTAGATCAGCACGCCGGCGTTGCGCTCGGTGTCCCACACCCGCAGCCGGCCGAAGAGCTCGATCGCACGCGCCCGCGCGGAGGTGCCGGCGAGCAGATCGGCGAGCGGCAGCGCGGCCTCGACCGCGAAGCGCAGCTCGCCGTCGTGACGCGCTTCCCCGGCGGCGATCGCGGCCTCGATCGCGTCCATCGTTCGCGACGGAAAGCGCGAGCGCACCGCCCAGCGGTCGGCGACGAGATGGCGCAGGAAGCGCGCAATGCCCATTCAGTCGCCCCAGCTTCCGGAAGCGCCGCCGCCGCCGAAGGTCCCACCGCCGCCCGACCAGCTGCCGCCGCCGAAGCCGCCTCCGCCTCCGCCCCAGCCGCCGGTCGGCCAGCCGCCGCCGGGACCCCAGCCGCCGCGGTGCGAGCGCGTCGCGCCGAGCCCGGTGCCGCCGAAGGCGAGCGCGAAGACGAACGCCAGGACGGCGGCAAGAATCCCGATCGCAAGCGCCCCGGCGACGATCCACGCGATAAGGCCGGCCGCGCCGCCGGTCAGGACCGAACCGAAAAAGCGCCCGAAGAGGCGCGTCAGGACGCCTGCCAGGATGATCGTGACCACGAGCAGGAGCACGAGCGCCGACTCGTAGTCCACCGCTCCGCCGCCGGGCGCGCGCTCGGCTGCGGGCGGAGGCAGATCCTCGCCTTCGATGAGCTGCATCAGCGCCTGCGTGCCCGCTTGCAGCCCGCCGTAGAAGTCGCCGTCGACGAAGTGCGGCGCCATCACCTCGCGAATCACCCGCTTCGCCTTGATGTCTGGAATCGCGCCCTCGAGCCCGTAGCCCACCTCGATGCGCAGGCGATGGTCGTCCTTCGCGACCACGATGATCGCGCCGTCATCGACGCCTCTGCGGCCGACCTTCCACTGCTCGGCGACGCGGATCGCGTACTGCTCGATCGGCTCGGGCTTCGTCGTCGGCACGATAAGCACCGCGATCTGGCTGCCCTTCTTCTGCTCGAACGCTGCCAGGCTCTCCTCGAGCGATGCGACCTGCGCGGCCGAAAGGGTTCCGGTGACGTCGGTGACGCGCGCCTTGAGCGGCGGGATCGCGGCGAGGTCCTGTGCCCGCGCGCCCAGGGCGAGCGCAAGCGCCAGGAGAAGCGTCGCGGCGGCGAGCGTGCGTGCGCGCATTGGCGCGCGGCCCCTCGGCACTGCGCTCCTACTTGGCCGCCGGGGCCGGCTTGCTGAAGTCGACCGCCGGCGCGCGCTGGATCGCCTGCTCGTTCTCGACGGTGAAGTTCGGCTTCACCTTGTAGCCGAACGCCATCGCGGTCAGGTTGACCGGGAACTCGCGGACGAGCACGTTGTAGTCGTTCACCGCCTTGATGTAGCGATTGCGCGCGACGGTGATGCGATTCTCGGTGCCCTCGAGCTGCGCCTGCAGCTCGAGGAAGTTCTTGTCGGATTTCAACTCGGGATAGCGCTCGACCACGACCAGGAGCCGCGCGAGCGCGCTCGTCACCTCGCCCTGGGCAGCCTGGAACTTCTGCAGCGCGGCCGGGTCGTTCAGCATCTCCGGGGTCATCTGGATGCCGGTTGCGCGCGCGCGCGCCTCGGTCACGCGGGTGAGCACCTCCTGCTCCTGCTGCGCGAACCCCTTCACGGTATTCACCAGGTTCGGAATCAGGTCGGCGCGCCGCTGGTACTGGTTGATCACCTCCGACCAGGCGGCCTTGGTCGCCTCGTCGTTGCGCTGGATGTCGTTGTAGCCGCAGCCGGACAGCGTGACCGCCGCGGCCGCGAGCAGCATCGCGGTGAGCTTTCGCATTGATCTTCTCCCAAGTGAAAGTCGAACCGGCGCGGAGTCCGGAGGCGGCCTCAAGATCGGGGCGATGCGCCGGAAGGCAAGTCCCGCAGCGTCGCGCGCGCGAAGACGAGATCCTCCCAGGCCTTCGCCTTGTCCGGAAGGTTGCGCAAGAGGTAGGCCGGATGGTAGGTGACGACGAGCGGCACGCCCTGATACTCGAAGCGCCGGCCACGCAGCGAGGCGATGCTCGCTTCGGTCGCAAGCAGGGTCTGCGCGGCGAAGCGGCCCATCGCCACGATGAGCTTCGGCCGGATCAGCGCAACCTGCCGGGTGAGATGCGGGCTGCATTGCGCAATCTCGCCCGGCTCGGGATTGCGGTTTCCCGGCGGACGGCACTTGAGGACGTTTGCGATGTACACGCCCTCGCCGCGTGCGAGATCGATCGCGGCCAGCATGTTGTCGAGCAGTCGCCCCGCCTGGCCCACGAACGGCTCGCCGCGCGCGTCCTCCTCGGCCCCCGGGGCCTCGCCCACGAGCAGCCATTCGGCGTGCTCGTCACCCACGCCGAAGACCGCGTTCTTCCGCGTCTTGCACAGGCCGCACGCCGTACACGCCATGACGGCCTCTTTCAGCGCCGGCCAATCCATGCACGCGATGCGCGCGACGCGATCGACGAGCGCAGGCCCGGCGCCTTCCGGCTCCGCAGGCCACCAGGCCGGCGCCTCGCCGCCGGAACTCTCCTCGCCCGGGCTCGCCGGGGTCGCAACCCCGCATCCGGACGTGCGCGCGCGGAGCCGCCACACGGGCCCAAGCCCCATCTCCTCGAGCATGAGATCGCGGCGCGACGTCACAGCGGCAAGCTGAGCACCAGCGCGTCCTCGCGGCCGGAGCGCGCCGGATAGTACCCCCGGCGCACGCCCACCTCGGCGAAGCCGTCACGGGCGTAAAGCGCGCGCGCGGCCGCGTTGGACGGACGCACCTCGAGAAAGAGGCGCGACGCGCCGTAGCGGCGGGTCACGGCGAGCAGATGGTGCAGCAGGCGCGTCCCGTAACCCTTGCGCTGCTCGCTGCGCCCGATCGACAGGTTCAGGAGATGCGCCTCGCCGGCGCCCAGCATCAGGACCGCGTAGCCGATGAGCGCGCGGCCCTCGGTCAGCGCCCAGCAGCTGTAGCCGGCAGCGAGCGAGTCGCGGAAATTCCCGGGCGACCACGGGAACTCGTAGAGATCGCGCTCGATCGTCATGACCGCGGCGAGGTCGCTCTCCACGAGCGGCCGGAATCGAGGCTGCGGCTGGAGGACAGCGCTCATCGCTCGTGCGTCTTGAGTGCCACTTTGTCGCGTACGTAGATCGGCACTGCTTCGGCGGGATCTCCGCCCTCGCCTGCGGCGAGGCGCGGCAGCGCGAGCCTGAGGATAGCAGATGCGAGCGGCACCGCGTCCGGCGCGGTGCGCGCCAAGCGGTCGCCGAGCCGCCGCGCGAGCGCTTCGCCATGCACGCGAAAGCCGCTGCCGCAGCCGACCCAGCCGCGCTCCTCCGGCACGGGAATCTCGGCGGGCCGCGCCAGCGCGGGCGGGCTCACCTCCATCCAGCCTCCGGAATGGCGGCGATAGGCCGCGTGGTACACCTCGCCCATGCGTGCATCCAGGCACGCGATCACGCACTCGGCGCCGGACTGCTCGGCGAGCGCCGCCAGCGTGCCGACGCCGAGCACCGGCAAGCCGCGCGCGAGCGCGAGCCCCTGCGCGACGCCACAGGCGATGCGCAGTCCGGTGAACGAACCGGGCCCGGCGCCGAAGGCGATCGCGGTGAGCGACGCGATCCCGCTTCCCGCGCGAGCGAGCAGCCGCCCGATCTCCGGCAGGATGAGCTCGGCGTGGCGCTGCCCGATCGCCTGCGTCCACTCGAGGATGCCCGCTCCGCGCGTGACGGCGAGCGAGAGGTGCTCGGTCGAGGTTTCGATCGCGAGGACGGTCAATGTCTACTCGATCAGCGCGCGCTGCACCATCGCGTGGATGCCCTTGTTGCCGTCGACGAGCTGCGTCACGTGCAGATCGCAGGCAAGGCTGCAGAAGACGTAGGCTTCGGCCGGCTTCCAGCCCTTGAGCGCGACGAGCCACCGGATCATGTCGCGGAGCGCCTGCTTCGCCGCGTCGTCGAGGTCGGGGTCGAACCCCATGGTGATGTAATGGGTCGGCGTGATCGCGCGCGGCATGGCGAGCGGTTCGCCCTGGTGCAGCACGAGCTCGAAGGTGCCCCGCATGCACGTCTCGAGCGCGGTGAGGCACACTTCGCCGTCGCCCTGCACGGCGTGGCCGTCGCCCGCGGAGAAATTCGCCCCCGGCACGAACACCGGCAGGAAGAGCGAGCTGCCCGGCACGAGCTCCCGGTTGTCGATGTTGCCGCCGAATTCGCGCGGCTCGATCGAGGAGATCGTCCCGTACTCCGGCCGCGGCGCAGTCGCGAGGATGCCGAAGAACGGCCGGAGCGGCACCGTCGCGCCCCACGCGAGCCGCGCGGTCATCGCCGCGCGGTCGATCGGGATCAGCCGGCGCTCCGCGTTCGGGAAATCCTCGGGCAGCGTGCCCCGGAGCGGCAGGATCACGTTCCAGCCCCAGTCGACCGTGAGCTCGACCGCCTTGATGCGCACCTCCAGCGTGTCGCCGGGCATGGCGCCGCGCACTGCGACGGGTCCGGTGAGGATGTGCGGGCCGAGCACCGGTCTCAGCCGCTCCACGATCTCGCGGTGATGGGCCCCGAGGATCGAGAGATCCTCGACCTGTGCGCGCCCCCCGGACACGGTATCGATCGTCACCGTCGCCCCCGGCTCGACCGTCAGGCGCGGCGGGATCTTGGCGTCGAAGTAGCCCCAGTGGACCGTCTCGGGCGTCGGGTCGAGGATGTGATGCGCAGCCAATGTCGTGCTCCTTGGATGCGCTCGCGTCGCGAGCGCATCGGCGATCCTACCGCGGCGCACGCGCGCCTGCCGAGCGCATTCGAAGCGGCCGCAGCGCCCGATGCGCGCGCAGTGGTAGATTACGCGCAGCGGTGCGCGCGGCGCCTCGCAGTCATACCCGTTCGCAGGACGAAATGGCCGGGAAACACCATCGCATCGCGTTGATTCCCGGCGACGGGATCGGCAAGGAGGTCGTCCCCGAGGGCGTGCGCGTGCTCGAGGCCGCCGGACGCGCCTTCGACATCGGCTTCAGGTGGGATGAGTACCCGTGGAGCTGCGAGTACCGCGCGAAGCACGGGCGCATGATGCCGGTCGATGCGCTGCAGACGGTCCGCCATCACGACGCGATCTTCTTCGGTGCCTGCGGATTCCCGGGGGTGCCGGATCACGTGTCGCTCTGGGAAATGCTCATCCCGATACGGCGCGAGTTCGACCTGTACGTGAACCTCCGCCCGGTGCGGCTCATGCCGGGCATCCGCCCGCCGCTCGCCGGCCGCGAGGTCGGCGACATCGACTTCTACGTCGTGCGCGAGAACACCGAAGGCGAGTACTCGTCGATCGGCGGGCGCGCATTCGGCGGGACCGAACGCGAGACCGTGGTGCAACAGAGCACCTTCACCCGCTTCGGCGTCGACCGCGTCCTGCGCTATGCCTTCGAGCTCGCCGCGAGCCGGCCGAAAAAGCATCTGACCTCGGCCACGAAGTCGAACGGCATCATGATCACGATGCCGTACTGGGACGAGCGCTTCGCCGCCATGGCCCGGCACTACCCCGGCGTGCGCACCGACCAATACCACATCGACATCCTGACCGCGCACTTCGTCCAGCATCCCGACTGGTTCGACGTGGTGGTCGCCTCAAACCTGTTCGGCGACATCCTCTCCGACCTCGGACCGGCGTGCACCGGCACCATCGGCATCGCCCCTTCCGGCAACATCAATCCGGAGCGCAGCTTCCCGTCGCTCTTCGAGCCGGTCCACGGGTCGGCGCCCGATATCTACGGCAAGAAGATCGCGAACCCGATCGGGCAGATCTGGTCCGGGGCGATGATGCTCGAGCATCTCGGGCATCCGGACGCGGCAGGCGCGATCGTCCGCGCGATCGAGAGGGTGCTCGTGGAAGGTCCTCGCACCCGCGATATCGGGGGCACCGCGGGCACCGAGGACGTCGGGAAGGCGATCGCCGCGGCCATCTCGGCCTAAAAGGGTACCCAACCACCCCGGCTGCTGCGCAGCCACCCCTCCTTGAAAAGGAGGGGATCAAAACCTTTTCCCCTCCTCCCTGAGGAGGGGACCAAAGCCTGTTCCCGCCCCCGATTGCTACATTCGGGGGCAGGCCTCGCGGGGATGACTTAATCAGACCTTCCCTGGCCCACCTTGTACTCGGCGAGCTCGTACAAGTCCTGAGCCAGCGGATTGAGTTGCGTCGCGTAGGTCGCGAAGGTGAGGCGCACGAAGCGCTTGACTTGCGGCGCGTACCACGCGGAGAGGTACAGCTTCACCGGGTCGATCGCGTCATCCATTTGCCCACCGATGAAGAAGCGCCTGCCAAAGACGTCCACGCGGGTGGTGTCGAACGTTCCCGCTGGAACCACGATGCGTTCTGTGCCACCGAAACGCGCGCTGCCGATCCACGCGCCCCCCCAACCGGCCGGGGGCATCGCGACCTGTGCGCCGGCGCCCGGCGCGGGCATGTCGAACGCCTGCAGATACGGCGAGAGCTCCCTGACGTCGACCCCGCCAACGGGCCGTTGCGAGACCTCCAGCCGGGAACCGAAATCTCCCTCCGCCGCACCGCCGCGCGCGCCTTCGACACGCAGCTCATCTCGCACGCCATCGGCCGTGACTGCGGTGACGCGCACGACCATCGCCCGGGGCGCGACGTTCCTCCAGGCGCTCGTGTACTGGTAGCGCCACGTGTCGCCGACCCGTGGCGCGCGCGCCGCGACCATCCGGCCGAGCGGGGCACCCTGCGGCGCGGCGGGCGTCGCGCAGCCACTCGCCAACCCCGCGAGCGCTGCGCCGCCGCATGCCAGGACGAGCATGCGGCGCCGCGCGAATTCCGGCGCGGTGCGTTTCGTATGCACGAGTTCGGGCGTATCCATGAGTGCGCTCCTGCACTGTCAGATCTCCGCGGCGCAATCGTCGCGCAACCCCACATTCTATCCGTCGCGACGCATCTCCGGTAGCACGATGCGCATCGCCACCACGGCGCCGCACCTCGCCAGCGCGGCTTCGCTACAATGCGAGCCTTCCGGTTGACGCGCCGGGCGCAGCAGGGGGAGGGCAATGAACATCGCGGAACATGTCGAGCGCGCGGCGCGGCGCGATCCGAATCACGCGGCGATCGTATTCGAGGGCACGACGGTCAGTTACGGCGTGCTCGACCTCTGCGCGTCGGCGCTCGCCGACTCCCTCCGCAAGCACGGCGTGCAACGCGGCGATCGCGTGGCGCTCTACCTGCCCAACATTCCAGCCTTCCCGCTCGTGTATGTCGCCGTCCAGAAGATCGGCGCGATCGCGGTGTCGGTCAACTCGATCTTCAAGTCGGAGGAGGTTCGCTACATCCTGAACGATTCCCGGGCCAAGGTGCTCTTCACCACCGCCGAGCTGCTGCCGAACGTGCCGCGTCCGGCGTGCCCGTCGATCGAGCACACCGTGCTGTGCGAAGGCGCCGAGCCCGACGAGCTTCCGGTCGACGACTGGCTGGCGCAGGGTTCGCCCGCCTTCCGCGCCAACAAGATGCAGCCCGACGATCCCGCCGCCCTCCTCTACTCCTCTGGGACGACCGGTTTCCCGAAGGGCGTGACGCTCACGCACAACAACATCGTCACCAACATCCGCACCGCGGCCAAGTACTCCGGCTACCGGCAGGAGGACCGGCTGGCCTGCTTCCTGCCGCTCTTCCACGTCTTCGGGCAGAACTACATCATGAACGGCTGCTTCGAGGCGGGCGCGACGCTCGTCCTCTTCCGGCGCTTCGTGCCCGAGGCGGTGCTCGAGGCGATCCACCGGCAGCGAATCACGCTCTTCTTCGCGGTGCCGACGATCTACATCGCGCTTCTCGGCATGGACCTCGCGAAGCACGATCTTTCGTCCATCCGCTACGATTTTTCCGCGGCGGCGACCATGCCGCAGGAGATCTCCCGGCGCTGGACCGAGCG
This sequence comes from Burkholderiales bacterium, assembly GCA_020848075.1. Taxonomy (GTDB): domain Bacteria; phylum Pseudomonadota; class Gammaproteobacteria; order Burkholderiales; family SG8-39; genus JAABRB01. Next base: position 186,967 of record JADLAV010000061.1, on the reverse strand, counting down.
CTTCGGCCGGCCGATCTACGAAGGCTACGGTCTCACCGAATGCTCGCCGTTTGCCGCCTACAACCACCTCACCAGCCACAAGTTCGGCTCGGTCGGCACGGCAGTGGAGGGCTTCGACATCAAGATCTTCGACGAGGCCGATCAGGAGGTGCCGCGCGGCGAGTGGGGGGAGATCGTGATTCGCGGGCCCGGCGTGATGAAGGGCTACTGGGAGAAGCCCGAGGACACCGACCGCTCGCTGCGCGGCGGCTGGCTGCACTCCGGCGATATCGGACGCATGGACGAGGAAGGCTACGTCTTCATCGTCGACCGCGTGAAGGACATGATCAACGTCTCCGGGTTCAAGGTCTGGCCGGCCGAAGTCGAGCACGTTCTGTACCGCCATCCCGGCGTGCAGGAGGTTGCGGTGTACGGCGCGCCCGACGCGGTGAAGGGCGAGCAGGTGCGCGTCGCGATCGTGCCGAAAGAAGGCACGCGGCTGGAGCCGGACGCGATCATCCAGTACTGCCGCGACCATCTCGCGGTGTACAAGGCGCCCGAACGGGTCGAGATCGTGAACGAGCTGCCGAAGAGCGCGGCCGGCAAGATCCTGAAGCGCGTGCTGCGCGAGCAGGCCGTCAAGACGAGTCGCGGCTGAGCGCGGACCGCCGTTGTCCGCAAGCCTCGTCGACAATCCGTGGTTCTACGCGGCCGCCATTCCGACGGTCGTGCTCGCGGGACTCGCCAAGGGCGCCTTCGGCGGCGGCATGGCCGGCTTCGCGGTGCCGCTCATGGCGCTCACCATCGCGCCGGCGCAGGCGGCTGCGATCATGCTGCCCATCCTGATGGTGACGGACGCGCTCGGCCTGTACGCCTACTGGGGGCTGTGGGACAGGCGCTTGATGCGCGTGATCCTGCCCGCGGGCCTGGTGGGCACGGCGCTCGGCTGGCTCACCTTCCGGTTTCTTCCCGACTACTGGCTGCGCATCCTGCTGGGCGTGATCTCGGTCACCTTCGTCGCCTGCAACGTGCTGCCGCGCGCGCCGCAGCTCGCGCGTCCGACGGATGCGAAGGGGCGCTTCTGGGCGACCGTGGCGGGCCTGACGAGCTTCATCGCCCATGCCGGCGGCCCGCCGCTCAACATCTACTTGCTGCCGCAGAAGCTGGAGACCGTCGCCTTCACGGGCACGCTGCTCGTCTTCTTCGCGGCGATCAACGCCGCGAAGGTGCTGCCCTATCTCCTGCTCGGGCTGTTCGACGCGACCAACGTCGCCACCTCCGTTGCGCTCGCCCCGGTCGGCGCGCTCGGCATCGGGCTCGGCATCTGGCTGCGGAAGCGCCTCAGCAAGCGCGTGTTCTTCGGGATCATCTACGCCGCGATGTTCCTCACCGGCTGCCAGCTCCTCTACGTCGGGCTGCGCGATCTGCTCGGCTAGGCGCGCGTCCCGACCGCGCTCACAGCACGATCTTCGCCGCGAGCGCCTTGAGCGCATCCAGTCCGGGCTCCTTGCGCGGCCACGTGAGCCCGACGCCATCGTCCTTGTGTCGTGGCAGGACGTGCAGATGAAGGTGCGGCACAGTCTGCCACCCGGCGGCGCGATTCGCCTGCAGGATCGTGATGCCTTCCGGCTTGAATGCGGCCTCGACCGCCTGCGCGATCCGCCGCGCCGCCACCATCATCGCCGCAGCCGCTGGCTCATCGGCATCCATGAGCGTCTCGAACGGCTGCCTCGTCGCCACGATGACGTGCCCCGGATTCACCTGGCCCGCGTCCATGAACGCGAACACGTGGGCATCTTCGTACACTTTCGCGCAGGGAATCTCCCCGGCGATGATCCTGCTGAACACGGTCTCGGGCATGTCGCCTCCTGCAGCGAATGGGGTCGCGCCGATTCTACGCGCGCTCGGGCCGGCAGCGCGTGCGGTCGATTCCGCACGCGCGTTTACGCGTCGCCGCTCGCCGTTTCCGGCTCGCTCCTTCCTTGCGGCAGCGTCAACCCGTGCAGCAGGACGATGCCCACGATCAGGAGGGACGCCGCGAGGAGCGACGGCACCACGAAACCGCCGGTGGCGTCGGCGAGCCGTCCGGCAATCGCGGGACCGAGGAGCTGCCCGAGGCCGAACGATCCGGTCATCAAGCCCATCACACGGCCCTGGTTGCTGCCGCTTGCTTCCCGCCCCGCAGCAAGCCCGAGGGCCGTGATCCCCACGAACGTTCCGCCGAGCAGCGCGCCGCCGAGCACGATCGCGAGGTAGCCCGGCGTCACGCCGGCGAGCAGCACGCCTGCCGCCTCGACCGCGTAGGCGATGCGGAGCGTTCGCAGCAGGCCGAACCGGCGCGCGATCCCCTGCCAGACGAGCACCGACGGCGCGGCGAACAGGCCGACGGCAATCCACGTCACGGGTTCGACGACCGCCGCGTGCTCGAGCTGCCGTGCGATCGCCACGATGAACGTCGCGGTCACGACGTAGCCGAATCCGAAGAGCCCGTAGGCCAGGATGAGCCGCCGCAGCGTGCGGGCGTCGTACGCTGCGTGCCGCTCCAGCGCGCCGCCGGGCGCCGCGGCGCGCAGCCGGAGCGGCAACCGTCCCAGCGCGCGCCAGGCGCCGGCGAGCAGCAGCGTCGCAGCGACGCCAAGAGCGCCCCATTGAGCAAACATCGACGCGCCTGCCACCCGTGCCAGTTCGATGACCACGACCGAGCCGACGATCCCGAGGCCGACGCCTCCGAAATGCAGGGCGGCAAGCTCGGCGCGCCCCCGGAGCGCGATGTGCTCCACGACGGCGGCGGTGCCGAGCACGAGGCAGAACGCGCTCGCGACGCCCGACAAGAAGCGGATCCCGAGCCACGCCGCAAATGCAACCACGACCGCACCGGCCGCGGTGGACAAGGCGCTTGCGATCATCCCCGCGGCGAGCCAGAGCCGGCGCGCCGGGCGGTGCGCAAGCTCGGCCGCGACGAACGCGCCCAGCATGTAGCCGAGGAAGTTCGCGCTCGCGGCATCCCCCGCCTGTGAAACCGACCAGCCCAGCGTCTCCTGGAGCGAAGGGAGAAGCGGCGTGTAGGCGAAGCGGCCGATCCCCATCGCCGCCGCCATCATCGCCGCGCCCGCGAGTGCGGCGCTCGCAGCGCTCGGCGGTTTCGCGGCGCTTGCGGCCGATCGTCCTTGCCCCTGCATCCGGTCGGTGGTGAGCAGTCCCCTCCCCGGCCGCACCATGCCCTACACCGGGCGCGAGGGCAAGCACAGCGGGGCGCTCCGGACGATGCCGGCTATGCGGGGGTGCCGCGACCGGCATTCACGGCTTACGCCGCGCGGGCGGCATTCCCGTCCGCCCGGCACCCGAGCGAGCGGCAACCGCAATGCGTGCTCACTCGAACCGTCACGGCGATCGGCGTGAGGCGGCGACGGCTAGCACGCGTCCGCCCGTCGCGCGCACGAGCTCGCGTGGGTCGACGGGGAACACCGCGTGAGGCGTGCCGGCCGCAGCCCAGACCGTTTCGAACTGCAGCAGATCCTGGTCGATCAGCGTCTCGACCGGCACGTCGTGCCCGAGCGGGGGAACGCCGCCAATGGCGAATCCGGTGGTGGAGCGCACGAAATCGGCGTCGGCCTTCGCAAGGGGTGCGTTCAGGTGCGACGCGGCGAGCCGCTCGTCGACCCTGTTCGGGCCGCTCGCGACGATGAGCACGGGCCGATTCGAATCGGCGCGCCGAAAGACGAGCGATTTGGCGATCTGCTCGACCCTGCAGCCGATCGCGGCGGCGGCCTCGATCGCGGTACGCGCGGACTGAGGCAACTGAACGACGCGCGCCGGGATGCCGGCCGCCGCGAGAGCGTCCTGGACGCGGCGTGCGGCATCGGGCAATTGCTCTGCCATGTGTCGTCCTACGCGGAAGCCGCCAATGTTTCGAATCCCGGCAGCGTAACGGAATGCACGGCGGCGCGTGTGCGCAGAAGCATCCGCTCGAACGCCGGGTCAGGCGTCACTCTTCATGAGAGGAACCAGGAAGGTGTGAAGCATTCCCATGACGAGGACACCCGCCACGACCGCGGGTATCCCCAACGCGAACGATTCGGAATGCATCAGCGCGAGACCGCCCAGGAAGGCCGGGATCGCGGCGAAGATGCCGACCCAGTGCGCCGATATCTTCTTGCCACACGACTCGCAGCGGACCACACGCCCCGGACCGAGGGCTGACTTGCGCCAGAGACTCATGGCGGGGCGTCCGCAGTAAGGACACTTGACCATTACGATGATGATTTGCGAATTGGTGGCAATCGGCCCGCGGAGGAAGCCAAAGTCAGCTGCGGCGGGTCCAGCTGCCCATGGGGTTACGCATCATTCGAGCGCGAACGCCGTTCGGCATCGTTCCAAGTGACCGCCGCCATGGGCGCTTCGTTGACCACGAGCCGAAACACGTCCGGGCGACTGTAATGTCCAACGACGTCGAAGTCGAATTTGCCACGTCCGATCTCGTTCAAATCGAGGTCGGCGGTCAGGATCGTCTCGCCCTCGAAATGCGGTCCTGCGAGCACCTTGCCAAGCGGGCTGACGATCGCGCTGCCTCCACGCATCAGGACAGCGTCCCCGGAGTCGCCTAGCGAGACACGGACCGTTGGCGGGAAGTCGTGCTTCCGGAGAAACTGGCAAGCCGTCAGCACGAAGCAGCGTCCTTCGAGGGCTACGTGACGCATCGACGCAAGCCAGGTGTCCCGGTCGTCTGCGGTCGGAGCGCAATAGATCGCGACGTTCTTGGAGTACATCGCCATTCGCAGCATCGGCATGTAGTTTTCCCAGCAGATCACCGAGCCGATGCGCCCGTAGGGGCTCTCGACGGCGGTGAGGGTCGAGCCGTCGCCGAAGCCCCAGATCATCCGTTCGAGCGCGGTAGGCATCAGCTTGCGGTGCTTGCCGAGCAGCGCTCCTTCGGGTCCGAAAAAAAGAACCGTGCAGTAGCAAGTACCGATGTCACGCTCTATGACGCCGATCACGAGGTAGCTGCCGGCCGCCGCGGCGGCCTCGCCCAGTCGAGCCGTCTCCGGTCCCGGCACATCGATTGCCGCGTCCAGGTAGAGCCGGAACTCTTCGCGTCCCGCGGGGTCGCGCGCGCCCACGACGAGACCGTAGTTGAGGCCCTTCGGGTAACCGGGGATGAACGCTTCGGGAAAAACGATCACCTTCGCGCCCGCTGCCGCGGCATCCGCAACGAGTCGAATCGCCTTGTCGACGCAGCCCCGGGTATCGAACGGGACCGCGCCGGCCTGGACTACGGCAACCTGAACATTCGCGTCGCTCTTGGTCACGGCCATCTCACGTCCTTTCGGTTGATGCGATCGGCCCGGAGCGGCGATCCCGCCCGCGGATTTCGCTACCTCACGTATACATGATGCGCCAGCTTTCCGGCGTTGTGAACCGGGCGGCGGCGCCGATCAGGCCGTTACCACCTGATGTAGAACATCGCCTTCGCCAGAAAAACGATCAGCACGACGTGGCAGAACACGCTGAGATGGATCAGCTGGAAATGCCGCGATTTGAGCTTGCCGGTGCCGCTGAGCGTCATGGCAGTGATGAAATGCGCCAGCACGCTGAGCGCGAGCACGATCTTGATCGAGAGCATCAGCCCGAGACTGCTGGCGAAGGGATGCGCGAGGACGCCGCGGTATTGCCAGGCCATGCCGAAGCCCGCAGCATAGAGCACCAGCATGACATACGGCATCAGGCGCCGGGCGCGCTGCGCGATGGCAAGCTCGACCGTACGCATGACCTCGCGTCCGACCGGCTTGCGGATGCCTTCGAGGATCAGGACCTCGAAGAAGACGGTGCCGACGAACATGATGGCGGCGAACAGGTGCAGGGTGAGCAGCGTGAAATGGTTCATGGTCGCGTGCCCTCGCGCCTATCCCGCTCGCCTCCATTCCGAGACACGAACCAGGGCGGGATCATCGGCATGCTCGAGCAGCATGCGCGCCACGCGATCCTGCCAGAGCGCCCCGAAGCGAGACTGCTCGTCCGCGTCCGCCCGCCCGGCCACGGCCTTGAGGAACAGCGGTCTCATCGCGGGATCCGACGGCACGACCGTCGCATCCAGGTCGAGCACCACGCCGCGTCCGGTAACGCGCCGCCGGAGGGCGAGGAGACCGTCGATGGCCGCGTCGAACTGCAGGAGCCCGCGGCGCGCGAAGCGTCCGTCTGCGCCGATGCCGCCGAAACCGGTCTCCGGCGCGGCGCCGGTGAGGAGCGTCGCGACGGCAGCGACGACCCCTGTCGTGCCCTGCTCGCGCGCGTCGCGCAGATGAACCTCCACGCCCCCGCGCTCGGGGAGCTCGTCGCCATACAGCCACGCAAGCCCGCGGCGCACGGTGAGATAAGCGCCTGCAACCGTCGGGCAGGAATGCCCGGCGAGCTTGACGGCGTCAGCATAGGTGTAGGTCATCGTGCCGCTTCTCGGTGCGCCGAGGAACGCGGCCAACGGGTCGCGCAGCGTGATGGTCGGTGCTGCCGCAAAAAAGTCTGGGAAGTCCATTGGTTCCTCCGGGGGTGCAAACGGGCAGCCCGCTCACCCGAGCGGGAGCGAGACCGCAACGCATGCAATGAGAAGCATCCATCTTACACATCGCTTTCGGAATGGCGGCACTGCCCGGCGAACGCATTACGCGTAACCGACAGCGCGCGCTCCCGCGCACACGAACCCTGCACACGAACCCCACGGGACGCAAGCCTTCGCAGCGCAGCGGGCGGCCGGAAACTCGCGCTCCGTCAACGCGACGGCAGGGCCGATGTCGATGCGGCTTGCGGATTGTCCGGGTCAGGCGCCGAGGCACGCGGCCGCGCTCGGCGTATCGCTTTCCGAGGCCGCGTGAACCTGCTTCACGGCGTGCCGACGCCCCCGATCATGCGGCGACGCCGAAGTGGGTCTTGGCTTCCGCGCTCATGCGATCGGGAGTCCAAGGCGGCTCCCAGGTCATGACGACCTCCGCCGCGCTGATCCCGCCGACCGACGCGGCACAGCTTTCGACGCCTTCGCGGATGTAGTCGGTGGCCGGGCAGCCGCGGGTCGTGGTCGTCAGCGCGATGCGCGCCTGCCCCGAGTGGACCTCGATGCCGTAGATCAGGCCGAGGTCGACGACGTTGTAGCCGAGCTCCGGATCGAGCACCTCCTTCAGGGCCTCGGTCAAGGTCGCTTCGAGTTCGGTGTCGCTCATGCGCTCTCTCCAACGGCTTCGCCGCGCCGGATGGTTGTGCGGTAGCCCTCGCCGCTCGATTCACTCGTGTACGCGTGGGATCGCCGTTTGAGCTCCTGGTAGAGCAATGTCGGTTCGCGGTCGGTGAGGACCTGCAGCGACTCGCCCGCCTTCAGGGTTTCGACCGCTTCGAGCGCGCGCTGCATCGGCTCGGGCGGCAGGAGGCCCCGGACGTCCAGGAATGCCTGCCGCGACGTTTCGGGCGATGCGGCCGTCCCGCTCGCAGCCGCGGGCGAGAAGATCACCTCCCAGTCGCCGTCGCCGATCTCGCGTTCGGCATGGGTGTATCCGCGCTGCGCCATCACGCCGAATAGCGGCATCGGCTTGAAGGTGGCAAGCAGGTGCAGCGCTTGCCCGGGCGCGAGCGCGGCGACCGCCTGCATGATCTCATCGAAGGGCTCGCCGCCGGCCTTGAGGATTTCGCGGACATCGAGGGTCACTTGAGATGCCGAAGTCGTCATGACGCTGTGCCTCCGTATCGATCAGCTGCCTGTGGTTGGCAAGGACCGGCTCCCGCCGATTGCCGTGGGCCGGGGTTGCACGAGTCGCGGCTTGCCGCTGCGCGCGAGCCAGAGCGCTCTCGCGATCATGAGCGTCGCCAGCAGGTGCCCGCCGATCGCGATCCGCCACTCGAGCGTCGAGCCCAGGGCGGCGCACAGCGTGCCCGCCCCGACGGCCACGAAATACAGCACGAACCACGGCCGGTCACGCCGCTCGTCGACGAGGTCCTGGACGCGGGGCACCGGCTGCTTGCCGAGCAGGGCGCCGTAGCGTTCGAGCCACGTGATGAACGGTACGATCTTGTAGAGTTGGCTCAGACCCAGGCCCGAGAGCCAGCCGAAGACGAAGAGGTATCCCAGCGGGCCCGCCATCTCCTGCAGGCGTCCGGTGATCGTGGCCAGCACCGCCCCCAGGAGACACAGGCTGAACGCCGCGAGCGCCACGATCGCTCCGGCCGCGTTCAACTCGAGCTTCGGGCGGCGGCGCGCACGGAGCATGCGGCCCATGTCGAAGAGGTAGAGGGCGCCGCCCAGCGCGAGCGCGACATACGCCAGCGTGCTGAGCGCTGCAGGCACCGCCAGGCCCGACGCTTCCATTGCGCCCAAGAGCCACGCAGCCGCCAGGCCGCCGGCGCTCAACCAGAGCACAGCGCTGCCGAGCGCGCCGCGCTCCTCGGGGGCGAGCGTGAACATGCTGAGCAAGCGGTAGCTCACGCCCATGGCGGTGAGGGTGAACCAGCCGAGGAGGCCGGAGAGAACGTGCAGGCGCAGCCCGTCGGTCGGCATCGCAGCCCATTGGATGGTCTCCGAGAAGGCGAGCGCGAGGGCGAACGTGAGCCCGAGGCCGAGCGTCGCCAGCAGGAAGACGAGCCCCAGCGACGCGAACCGTGCTGAGAACGCGAGCGGGCGCGCGCTCCAAAGCGTGCGAGCGATCGGCGCCGCGGCGAGCGCCGCGCCGGCGAGAACCAGTGTCCCGCCCGCCGGCAGGAGCGGAATTGCCCGCGGTGCGAGCAGGTCCGCCAGCGCGAGGAACCCCGCCTCCATCCCGGCGAGCCCCACGACGATGACGAGCAACGAAAGCAGCGCCGGCCAACCGGTCGCTTGCGATCGCGCCGCGATGACCGGAACGAACTGATGCAGCGCGCCGAAGACGAGCAGCGTGAGCCAGCCGATCGTCAGCAGGTGCACTGCGGCGAGCGTCACGGGGGCGAGGAGCGACCCCGTCGGGTAGGCCGCGCCTGCGGCCATGAGCGCCTGCGCGGCGACGAAAGCAACCAGCGCGACGGCGAAATGCGGCGCTGTCCACCGAGAGACTGCCGAACCGAACACGAGTCGTCGCCTGCGCTTTCGTGCCCCCGCCGAGGCGGGAGCTTGAAGATGCATTTATTATGCATCTTCAAGCTCCGCTGTCAAGCAGCGATGATACGAAGCGGCGGGGGCAGCGACGGCAAGGCCTTGAATGACGAGAAATCCCCCTGACCGCGCACCACGTCCGAGCGCTCGCGGCCCGTCTGGCGACCGGCCCAGCGCGCCCCTCCGGCGCGGCCATCTCGCCGACACGCATTGGAGATTCGAAAGAGCGTGTGGCCCCTGTCGCATCCACCTGCCCGCACGCCCTCACTCCCGGCGTCGCGGGCCCCCTCCGGGCGACCGGTTCAACAGCACCACCGCGACGCCGCCCAGGAGCCAGCGACAGCCCGCCCCAGGCAACGGGCGGGAAGCGCTCGCCCGCGCGCAGCCCCGCAGCGAACATCGTCAGTTGCACCGCTCCGAAAGAGATCAACGCGCCGCTGCCAGCCGTCACCGTGAGGTATCCGAACGAGAGGCAGACAACGCAGGCCCACAACGAGGACACAGCCAGCCAGTCGGCCCGCGCTGCTCGCGTCAAGGGGGCGCCGGCGCGGGACTTGAGCCTCACCACCAGCGCCAGCACGAGTGCGCCCGAGAGCAGCCGCAGGCTGCCGAAGCTGGCGGGGTCGATGCGCATCGGCTCCTGCAACGCGTACCGGCACAGCCACGAGTTCGTCGCGAAGGCGAGCAGCGCGGGCACGGTGAGCGCGATCGTTCGCAGCGCCGTCGCCGGCGCCGCGACTTCCGCGGTCGGGACGGCGCGAGCCGTCGATCCGCCTTCACCGGGACTTGCCGGCACTTCCCTCCTCCACGATGCGCAGTGCTGCGCACGCAGCGCCGGGTGAGCTCGGCGCAGCCTAGTCCGCACAGTCCAGTCGAAGCGTCTCGGCAACGACGGATGATTTGACGCGAGCGAAATCGAGCGATTACACTTCCATCGCTCCACGCCGCGCCAACACCGGGTCAACTCTTCGGGAGAGTCTCATGAAACGCGTGCTTCTGTGCGCCGCGGCCCTGCTCGGCGCGAGCCTGTGTCTTGCGAGTTCCGCGCAGGCCGAGGAATACCGATCGGAATACCGCCTGTCCACCGTGCTGCCCTCGTCCTACCCCTGGGGCCGGGCCGGCGAGCTGTGGGCGAAGCTGGTCAGGGAAAAGACGAACGGACGCATCAACATCAAGATGTATCCCGGCACGAGCCTCGTCGGCGGCGATCAGACGCGCGAGTTCACGGCGATCCGCCAGGGCGTGATCGATCTCGCGATCGGCTCCACCATCAACTGGTCGCCGCAGGTCAAGCAGCTCAATCTCTTCTCGCTGCCGTTCCTCATGCCCGACTACAAGGCGATCGACGCGCTCACCCACGGCGAAGTCGGCAGGGACATCTTCAAGATCCTCGAAAGCCAGGGCGTGGTGCCGCTCGCCTGGGGCGAGAACGGCTTTCGCGAGCTCAGCAACTCGAAGAAGGTCATCCGCACGCCCGCCGACATGAAAGGCATGAAGTTCCGCGTGGTCGGCTCGCCCATCTTCATCGACACCTTCAGCGCGCTCGGCGCCAACCCGACGCAGATGAGCTTCGCCGACGCGCAGCCCGCGCTCTCCAGCGGCGCGGTCGACGGCCAGGAGAATCCGCTGTCGGTGTTCGTCAACGCCAAGATGTGGACGCTCAACCAGAAGTACCTGACGCTGTGGGAGTACACCGCCGATCCGCTGATTTTCGTCGCCAACAGGGAGGTGTGGGCGAGCTGGACGCCGGCCGACCGCGAGATCGTGCGCCAGGCGGCGATCCAGGCCGGCGCGGAGAACGTCAAGGATGCGCGCAAAGGCATCGAGCCGCCGGATGACGCCGCGATCAAGGAAATCGAGGCCAAGGGCGTCACCGTCACGCGCATCACCGATGCCGAGCGCAAGCAGTTCCGGGACGCCACCCGCAAGGTGTACGTCAACTGGACCAAAACCATCGGTCCCGGTCTGGTGAAGAAGGCGGAAACCTCGATCAGCAAGCGATAGGGCGTAGACAGAACGCTTGCGCAGGGCGGACGCGTGGAGGGCAAGCCGCGGCGATCTTGCCCGTCCCTCTTCGCCCTGCATGCCGCGTGACTCTCGATGTCCCGTCCGTCCGACGCCGTCGCTGATCGGAAACCCGAGAAACCAGAGGCCCCCACCCTGCTGCGCATCGAGCGGGCGCTGATGGCGCTGGCGATGGTCGCGCTGTGCGTGATCACCATGGCGAACGTCGTGGTGCGCTATCTGACCGACGAGTCGTTCGCCTACACCGAAGAGGTTTCGGTGTGGCTGCTCGTGTTCCTCACCCTGGTCGGCACTTCGAGCGCGTTCTTCACCAAGCGTCACATCAGCGTGGTCATCCTGGTCGAGCGCCTGCCGCGCAACATCCAGCGCACGGCCGGCCTGCTGGCGATCCTCGCCACGGCGGTCATGTTCGCCCTGCTCGTCTGGTATGGCGGGCGCATGGCGTGGGACGACTTCCGTTACGAAGTCTCCTCACCGGCCCTCGGCATCCCGCAATGGATCTACACCGTCTGGCTGCCGCTCCTCTCTCTGCTGATCGTCGGGCGCGTGGCCCAGCTCGCGGTGCGCCACCTGCGCGGCCGGGAATAGAGCGCGATGGACTGGGTGCTGTTCGGCATGTTCCTGGCGCTGATGCTGGCCGGGGTGCCGCTCGGCATCGCGCTGGGGCTTGCCGGCACTGCGGTAATCGCGACCGCCAACCTGGGCATCATGTCGGTACCGACCAACGTCTACACCGGCATCGCGAAATATCCGCTGCTGGCGATTCCGATGTTCGTGCTCGCCGGCCTCGTGTTCGAGCGCGCCGGCGTCGCGCGCTCGATGGTGCAGTTCGCGGCGAGCATGGTCGGCCGCAAGCATGGCGGGCTCGCGATCACTGCGGTGCTGGTCGGCATGGTGCTCGGCGGCATCTCCGGCTCGGGGCCGGCCGACGCCGCCGCCGTCGGCACGATCATGATCCCGGCGATGGTCAAGGACGGCTATCCGCGCGCGTTCGCCGCGAGCCTGATCGCCGCCGGCGGCTCGACCGCTATTCTCATTCCGCCGTCGATCGCGCTCATCATCTACAGCCTGCTGGTACCACAGGCCACGGTCCACGCGCTCTTTGCGGGCGGCCTGGTTCCCGGCATCCTGGCCGGTGTGACGCTGATCGTCATCGCGGTCTGGCTGTGCAAGCGCCACGGCTTCGGGCTCGCCTCGGGCGAAGCGCGCCCGCCGTTCTGGCGCAGCCTGCGCGCGGCGCTCTGGGGACTGGCGGCGCCGGTCATCATCCTCGGCGGCATGCGCTCGGGCCTCTTCACGCCGACCGAAGCCGCCGTCGTCGCCGCCTTCTACGGCTTCGCCGTGGGCGTTCTCGTCTACCGCTCGCTCTCGCTCGAGGACATCTACGAGGTCCTGGTCGAGGCGGCGGAAATCTCCGCCGTGATCCTGCTGATCGTCGCGCTCGCCAGCGTGTTCGCCTACGCCAGCTCGACGCTCGGCACCTTCGACCGCATGGCGCGGTTCCTGGTCGGTTCCGGCAGCTCCGAGACCATGATCCTGCTCGGCATCACGGTTCTGCTGCTCATCGCCGGCATGTTCCTCGATGCGATCTCGATCTACTTCATCTTCCTCCCGCTCCTGGTCCCGATTGCCGTCCACTATCAGTGGGACCTGGTGTGGTTCGGCATCATCATCACCATGAATCTCGCGATCGGCCAGTTCACCCCGCCGATGGCGGTGAACCTGCTGGTGACGAGCCGCATCGCCGACGTGCCGATCGAGTCGACCGTGCCGTGGGTGGCATGGTTCGTCGCCGCGATGCTGACGGGCCTGCTCGCGATCACTTTCATCCCGGAAATCGCGCTCTATCTGCCGCGCGCGCTCGGTTACCTGTAACGCCACCCTCGCACTGGCCAGGGTCCATTGTCGCCTTCCGGGCGATCTGCAGTGCGATCACGAGATCGGGTTGGATCAGCTCCATGCGCCCCCGGTGCTGTGCATAACCAGCGGCGCGATCACCGCGGGGGGCAAGGTGGCGGATACCGCGACGCCGAGCACGATGACCGGCACCGTGAGGTGGGCGTGACCGTGCTGCCGGAAATACGTACTCACCGCTGCGGTCGCAGCCCGCACGATCGCCAATGGCACGTGCGGCGTGATGCCGATGGCGACGTGCTCCCGGCGCGCCCTCACTTCACGAGACCCTCGGCCTTAAGCGCTTCGTGAACCTTGGGCCGGGCGCCGACACGCGCGTGGTATTCCTTGAGCGCGGACCAGCAGCCGAGGTCGACGCCGGTCAAACTGCACCAATTGAGCAGCGTGAACAGATACGCATCCGCCACGGTGAAGCGCTCGCCCATCAGGTGAGGTCGCGCGGCGAGCTGCGGCGCGAGCCAGTCGAAGCGGCGCGCGAGGTTGCCGCGCACGGCCTGCTTCCAGTCCTCCGAGGTGGCGGGATTGAAGAGCGGCGAGAACTGCTTGTGCACCTCGGTGCTCAGGAAATTGAGCCACTCCTGGAGGCGGTAGCGCTCCATCGTTCCGGCCTTCGGCGCGAGACCCGTCTCGGGTTTCTGGTCGGCGAGATACTGGACGACCGCAGGGACTTCGGTCAGGCGCTCACCGTCGTCGAGCTCGAGCGCCGGCACGTAGCCCTTGGGGTTCACTTGCAGGTAATCGCTGCCATCGGCGAGCTTCTTGCTTCTGAGGTCGACCTTGACGAGGTCGAACGGCAGTCCGGCCTCGCGCAGAACGATGTCCACCGAGAGCGAGCAGGCGCCTGGCGAGAAATACAGTCTCATGATCGATCTCCGTTTGAACTGAGGTTGGATAAGGGAGTACGCCGACGAATGCAAGCCGTACCCCGCGTCGGTAATCTGGGGATTGCGGCGAGCGGATTCAAGCTGGTGGTGTTGCGACCATTATTGCAGAACAACCGAGAATCATCGTGCGCCGGCCAATTGCCATGAGCGCATGCGTGATGGTCGCCGGGCGGCGCGGCATCGCACGCAGGCGAACGGGTGCGTGGGCATTTCCGCCGCGGCCGCCTTGCCGGGACGGCACACGGGAGACCCCGTCGCCAGCACTCCACGAAAGGGGATACGGCAACGCGGGTTTCGGCGACGCGTCCTGGATTACCATATGCGTATCCACTTCGCGGAGGTGCCCATGGAGGGAAGAAAGAACGTCGGCTGGGGGTTCCTGTTCCTCGGGCTGTTCATGGCCATCGGCTTTTTCCTCGGCTACATGCACGACATCGCGCCCGGGAAGGCGCAGTGGATCGCGCAGTACGCGAGCGGGACACACTTCGAGACTCGTGTCGCGCACGCGCACGGCGCGCTGTTCGGGCTGATCAACGTCGTGGCCGGACTTGCGCTCCTCAACCTGCCGATCGCTGCGGCCGAGGCGCGCTGGATTTCCTGGCTCGCGCTCGCCGGCTTGCTCATGCCGCTCGGCGTGCTCCTGCACGTCCTCTTCGGCGTACCGCCGGCGCTGGTCCTTCTCGGCGGCGCGGCGATGATCGTCGCAACGCTGTGGTTGAGCTGGGCGGCGTTCCGGCTTCGCTCGGCCGCACGTCCGTGACCTGCTGTGGGCCCGCGCAATCAATCGAAACCGTCGCGGGCTGCTGGAAGACACCGCCTCTTCACGCCGTTCCGGCCGCCGGCGACAGCGGATGCTCGGAAACGATGTCGATCCGCAGCCGGGCGTGCGCGGCGCGTAGCGCACGCTCGGCTTCTGCGGGGCTCGCCGCGCGGCAGAAGATGAATCCGAGGTAGCTCGCGCCCTCCGGAGGCGGTGCGATGAGCTGCCCGCGCGCCACCGTCATGGTGAGGCCGGTGATCCCTGGAACCGACTGCGCGGCCTCGAGGCCTTCGAGCCCACGGTAGATGCCGCGCCGGGGAATCGGGATCATCATGACGCCCGCCGCCGCTCCGCCTGTCAGCGTCGGCGCCGGCAGCGCTTCCCCCACGGCTTGGCGCAGGATGCGCTCCTCCAGGCTCGTTCCCAGCAGATGATCGAACACGCGGGCGCACAGGCCGCCGATGGAGCGTGCCGCGATCTCGAGGATCCAGACGCCCTGCTCGTTCACCCGTACTTCGGCGTGCACCGGCCCGCTCACCAGTCCGGCGGCGCGGCAGGCGCGTGCGACTTCCTGACGAATCTCGTCCTGGGGCGCTCGCGGCAGCCGCGACGGCGTGACGTACAGCGTTTCCTCGAAGAAGGGTCCGTCCAGTGGATCGGGCTTGTCGAAGAGCGCGAGCACGGTCAGCTCGCCCCCGCGGAGGCTGCCCTCCAGCGCGTACTCGCGCCCAGGGATGAACTCCTCGATGACGATGCCGAGCTGCGCGGCGTCGCGGTCGGCGCGTAACTGGATCGCCCGCACCCGGCGCACGGCGCGCAGCAGCGCCCGCGTGTCGTCCGCACGGATGACGCCCCGGCTGGCGGACAGGCGCCGCGCCTTCACGACCACCGGGAACTTCAGCCCGGCCGGAAGCTCGCCGACGTCTTCGCCGTATGACAGATGTTGGAACGCGGGATGCGAGAATTCGCGCGCCTGCAGCAGCTGGCGGAAGGCGAGCTTGTCGCGCACCCGGCGCACCGCCTCGACGCGGTTTCCCGGAAGACCGAGGCGCTCGGAGAGCATCGCCGCGAGCTCGACTCCCGAATCGTCCACCGCCAGCACGGCGTCCGGCAGAGCGGTCATTTCGCACAGTACCGTGGCGACCGCCGCCCGCGGCCGGTCGAAAGGCAACGCCATGATCGGCGCGAGACCCCAGACTGGCGCAAGCCGGCGGCAGTAATTCGCCGCGGCGACGATCTCGACGCCGAGCCGCCGCGCCGCCGCGAGGAAGTCGTCGTTGCGATAGCCGCTCGCGGGGAGAAGCAGCAGGACACGCTTCATGCCCGGCGCTCTGCCTTCCATTCGTCACGGCGCCGCTCCAATGCGAGCCGGGTGGCAGTCTGCACGAGCGTGCCTCAGAACGACTCGAGCTGCTGTGCGGTCGGTTCGGCGCAGCAGTACCAGGGCTCGGAAAGGTGCGGGATGGGTGCACCGACGTCGTCCGGAAGTTCCGGCGCGGGGCGCGCGGCGGCCTCGTGCGCCATGCGCCAGATCGCGGCGAACGCAGCGCGCCGCGGCAGCCCTTCACGCTCGCACTCCACGATCCTCGCCTGCACGCGCTGCTGTAGCCGATCCACTCTGGGATCCCGATGGATCCACGGATAGCCGAGGAGCGCAGGATCGAAGGCTTGCAGACTCGCCCGAAAGCCGGGCAGCCTGAGCAGCCACGAGCCCTCCGGCACGAGCAGCCGGATGGCGAGTTGCACCGGCGGCACGCTTTCCACGAGCCGGAGCGCGACGAGCCGCTCGAGCAGCGCGATGTAGCCCTCGAGCGTCGTCCACGGGGTGAAGGCGACGAAGGTCGGCGCGAGCGCAATGCCGGCTGCACGCGTGAGCGCCACGGCGCGGTCGAAGTCGCGGCTGCCGTGGTTCTTGCCGAGAAGGCGCAGGATCTCGTCGTCCACCGCTTCCACCGCGGACGTCACGAAGAGACATCCGCTCGCGCGGAGCTCGGTCAGAAGGTCGCGATGCTCGATCAGGTGCTGGATCTTGATGGTCGCATCGAAGGTCACGCCGGGAAACGCATCGTGCAGCGCGCGCGCAAGGCGCAGGCCGTGCCTGGGTCCGTTGAGGAAATCCGGATCGCCGAACGAAATGTGGGCGGCGCCTTCGGCCACCTGCTGGCGGATGTCCGCCAGCACCGTTTCGACCGGAACGACGCGGAATTTTCCCTGGTACACCGGCACGATCGGGCAATGCCGGCACAGGTGCTTGCAGCCGCGGCTGCCTTCGGCAAATCCCGCGACGCGCGTCGATCCGTCGGTCAGCACCAGATGGGCGTAGCGCACGAGCTTCGGCAAGGCGGTGCGGTCGGGCACCTCGAACGCGATGCGCTCGAGGCTGACGATCGGCTCGCGCTGGCCCCCCGGGCTGTCCCCGCTACGCAGGCGCCGGGCGAGGTCAACGAGCGCGGGCTCCACCTCTCCGCCGAGCACGGTCTCCACGCCGAGCGTACGCAGCAGCGTCGCGTTCATCGGGGCGTAGAGGCCGTAGACGCAGAGGTGCGCGTTCGGCGCAAGCTGCCTGACGCGTGGCAACGCCTCCACGGCGATCCGCGTGGCCGTATGCATGCCGACGTAGATCGCCACCAGCCCCGCCTCCCGCAGCACTTCGGCGTCGAGCTTCTGCAGGGAAAGATCGAGGCAGCTCACCGCGAAGCCTGCGCGTTCGAGCCACGCGGCGGGCTGCGCGAGCGCGAACGGCTGCCGCCCGAGCTCGTAGGCGTTGACCAGCACGACCTTGAACGCCGCCGCTACTTCGATTTGGGGCGCGCCTCGAACGGCGCGGGACCCGGCGCGCGGCTCGCTCCCGCCTGCTCGAGGCGCTCGAGGTAATCCCGCCATAGCTTGTCGCGGTTCTTGCCCAGCCAATAGAGGTAGTCCCAGGTATAGATGCCCGAGTCGTGTCCGTCGGAAAACTCCGGCTGGATCGCGTAGTTCCCGCTCGGCTCGACCGAGCGGATCTCCACGTCGCGCTTGCCGACCTGCAGCGTCTCGCGCCCCGGCCCGTGCCCGCGCACCTCGGCCGAAGGCGAGTACACCCGCAAAAGCTCGTAGCTCAGCTCGAAGCGGCTGCCGTCCGAGAACGCGATCTCCATCACGCGCGACTTCTGGTGCAGCTTGACCTCGGTGGGCTGCGGCGCCTTGTTCTCCATCGGTACCGCCTATCTCCGCCGCACTGCTTTCGAGGCACGCTCTCGGGTGCGCCAACCGAGCGCGCACGGATCCGGCACTCGCGCCGTCCCCGCGATCCCGGGCCCGGACTCGATGCAATCGACCGTGCGCGCCATCCCCCGAAGTATGCACACGCGCGGCGTTCTTTCAACCACTTCGCTGGTGGGGCGATCCTGCCCCACGTTGCATCGGAAATTCCCGGGTGCGCTTCCTCACACGCCGAGATACGCGCGCGCGATTTCCTCGCTCGCCAGGAAGTCCTGCATGCGGCCCTCGTAGCGGACTTCGCCCTTCTCGAGGGTGTAGACGCGGTCGGCGAGCTCACGGACGAACTCCACGTTCTGCTCGGACAGCACGATCGTCAACCCCCGCTCTTTCATGAGCGCAACGCGCTCGGCGAGCAGCTGGACGAGGAGCGGTGCCAGGCCCTCGGACGGCTCGTCGAGGAGCAGAAGATCCGGATTCGTCATGAGCGCCCGCCCGATCGTCAGCATCTGCTGCTGGCCGCCGGACAGCCGCCCGGCCAGGTGCCCGCGGAGCCGCGCCAGGTCCGGAAACAGCTCGAACACGCCGGCCATCGTCCAGCCGTCCGCCCGCTCGCGCTCGGGCAGCCGCGCCGCCTCGAGGTTCTCCTGGACCGTGAGACTCCGGAACACCCGCCGGTCCTCGGGCACGTAGCCGATCCCGGCGCGCGCGATGCGGTACGGCGGCCAGCCCGTCACGTCGCGTCCGCCGAAGACCACGCGACCGCGCCGCGGCCGGCAGAGCCCGACGATCGCCTTGAGCGTCGTGCTCTTGCCCGCGCCGTTCCGCCCGACGAGCGCGATCAGCTCGCCCCGCTCGGCGCGGAGACTCACGCCGAAGAGCGCCTGGCTCAGGCCGTAGTAGACGTGGAGGTCGCTGACGTCGAGCATCACGCCCTCACGCCGCCGCGGCCCGGCGCGGGCTCGCCCAGGTAGATGCGCTGGACCTCGACGTTCTCGCGCACGGCGTCCGGCGTACCGTCCGCGATGAGCCGGCCCTGGTGCAGGACGAGGATCCGCGCCGCAACGGTGAAGACGAGGTTCAGATCGTGCTCGACGACGAGCAGCGTGAGACCCTCGGCCCGGACCAGGCCCAGGATCAGCTCGGCGAGACGCTGCCGCTCCGTTGCTGGCGACCCGGCCGCGGGCTCGTCGAGCATGAGCAGCCGCGGGCGCAGCGCGAGCATCATGGCGACCTCGACGCGCTTCTGATCCCCGTGCGACAGCGTGCCGCACACCTGACCGGCACGGTCGGCGAGCCCGATGCGCTCGAGCAGCGCGTCCGTCTCCTCGAGCCCGAAGGCGCTCGCCGGCCGCAGCAGCTTCCGCGTACGCCGCGTGCGGGCCAGGACGGCCATGTGCACGTTCTCGAACACGGTGAGGCGGCCGAAGACGCTGGTGATCTGCATCGTGCGGCCGACGCCGCGCCGCACGACGCCGAAGGCGCGCATGCCCGTCACGTCGACGCCCTCCAGGACGACGCGCCCCGCGTCGGCGTGCAGGCGGCCGTTCAGCACGTTGAACAGCGTGCTCTTGCCCGCACCGTTCGGCCCGATGATCGCGACGCGCTCGCCCGCCTCGACCGCGAACGAAACGCAGTCGACGGCGACCAGTCCGCCGAAGTGCTTCACGACGTCGGCCGCCTCGAGAATGGGCGGCATCAGCGCTTGCGGAGGAAGAGGCCCGACAGCCCGCTCGGCGCGAACAGGATCACCGCGGCGAGGCACACGGCGAGCGGCAGCTGCCAGTACTGGGTGTAGTTCGTCAGCACGCTGTTGAGCAGCTCGAACACCAGCGCACCCAAGAGCGGCCCGAGGAATACCGTGAACCCGCCGAGCAGCGTCATCAGGATGAATTTGAGCGAGTGCCCGAGCGACAGGTAGTCGGGGAAGACCGCGCCCTTCTCGAACGCGTAGAGGGCGCCGGCGACGCCGGCGAAGAAGCCGGCGATGACGAAGGCGCCCAGCTGGTAGAGGTACGGATTGACGCCGAGCAGCTCGACACGCACGCGGTTCTGCTGAATCGACCGCAGCGTGAGGCCGAACGGGGACCGGACGACGGCGTACAGCACCGCGATGCATGCGGCCACGACGAGCGCGGTGAAGCGGAAGTACGTCTGCGGCTCGGCGATGGCGTCGGCAGGCATCACGCCCAGGAGGCCGGTATCGCCGCCCGTGACACCGTACCATTGGAACGCCACGGTATAGGTGAGCTGCGCGAAGGCGAGCGTGAGCATCGCGAAGTAGATCCGCGAGAGGCGCACGCAGAAGATGCCGTAGACGAAGGCCAGCACGGTGGACCCGAGCGGGGCCACGAGCAACGCCGTCCACATCGACACGCCGGCGTACTTCATGGCGAGCGCCGCGCAGTAGCTCGCGGCGCCGAAGTACGCGGCGTGGCCGAAGCTCACCATGCCGGCGTAGCCGACGAGAAGGTTGAGGCTCGTGGCGGCGAGCCCGAAGATCAGCACCTCGAGGGCGAGGTAGATCTGATAGACGGACAGGACCTCGGGCAGGAGGAGTACCCCCCCGAGTGCCGCGAAAAACGCCGCGGCGACGGGCAGCCGCACCCAGGACCGCACGGCCGGGACTCCGGGCACGGCCGCCGTCACTCCTCCGCCTCGCCGAAGAGACCCCACGGCCGCACGATGAGGATCACCGCCATCAGCAGGAACACGATGACCATCGAGGCGCTGGGAAAGACCAGGATCGCCATCGCCTTCAGCTCGCCCACGATGAGCGCCGCCACGAACGAGCCGAGCAGGCTGCCGAGCCCGCCGACCACGACGACCACGAACGCCTCGACCAGCATGTCCGAGTCCATGACCGGCGTGATCGTGCCCATCACCGCAGCGAAGACACCGCCCAGGCCGGCAAGGCCGGTGCCGAGCAGGAACACGCTGGTGGTGAGCCACTTCTGGTTGATGCCGATGGCGTTCGCCATGTCGCGATCGTCGGTGCACGCGCGCACCTGGACGCCCCACCGCGTGCGGTACACGAGCCACCAGAGCCCCGCCATGACGACGACACCGAGCACGAGCAGCAGGAAGTAGTACACGGGGAACGGCTGCCCGAGGATGGGCAGCGCCTGCCGGTAGGTCGCCGGCAGCGGCAAGCTCTTGTTCGCCGATCCCCACACGATCTTGACCAGGTCGCTCACGGCCAGCACGACGGCGAAGGTGGCGAGCAGCTGAAAGAGCTCGTCACTCGCGTACACGCGGCGCAGGAACGAGGTCTCCACCAGCGCGCCGACGACGGCGACCGCCAGGGCGGACAGCGCGACGGCGAGCAGCAGCCAGCCCGGGTGCGTGGGCGCGAACTGCGCGAGCGTGAAGGCGGCGTATGCGCCCAGCATGTAGAAGGAGCCGTGGGCGAAATTGATGATCCGGCTCACGCCGAAGATCAGCGACAGGCCCGACGCCACCAGGAAGAGCAGCATGGCGTTCACCAGGCCGACAGCGGCCTGGATCGCCAGCGTCTCGATCGACACGGCGCCTTTCTTGCGAGCGGGCGGCGCGCCGCGTGTCTAGCGCTTCTTCAGCTCCGACTCGCTGAGCCAGAGCTGGTCGCCCGGCACGCGTACGGTGTCACGGAAGACCCGGAACGGATACTCCTTCGATTCGGCGGTCCAGCCGACGAAGACCGGCACCGAGGCCATGTGGTCGGCCGCCCGCACGGTGATCGGTCCGCGGAGGCTCTGCAGCGTGATGCCGCTCAGCGCGTCGGCAACCTTGTCGGGATCGAGCGATTTCGACTTCTCGACGCCGGCGCGGAGGAGCATGACCGCGTCGTAGCCCATGACGGCCCAGTCGTCGGGGATGTCGTTGTTGTAGCGCTCGCGGTACTGCTTGAAGAAGGTCTCGAACGCGGGGCCCTCGAGGGCGAAGAACGGCGCCCGCGCCCAGCCCAGCTGATTCAGCGGCGTCTCGGCGCCCATCGGCTTCAGCATGTCCACCGAGTAGAGGCTCACCACGCTCTTCACCTGGTCGTAGAGGCCGAGTCCCCGCGCCTGGCGGGTGAAGTTGATGAGCGCCGGGCCGAAGAGGAACGCGATGACGGCGTCAGGCTTATCGGCCTGGATGCCGGTGATGAACGTGTTGTAGTCGGTCTCGCCGATCTTCGGCCAGTACTGCTTGACCACCTCGATGTCGGGCCGCAGCTCCTTCATCTTCTGCAGGAACGCCTCGATCCCCACGTGGCCCCACTCGTAGTCGAGGCCGATGGTGACCCACCGCTTCCATGGCTGCTTGGCGGCGATCTGGGCGACCGCGCGCGCTTCCATGCGGGTGTTCGGGACGACCTGGAAGTAGTACTTGTGGCCGAGCTCCTCGGTCGCACGGTGCGTGTTCGCGACCGACGAGATCTGGATGCGCTTGAACTGCTTGGAGAGCTGCGAGATGGCGATGTTGACAGCGCTCGAGCACGGTCCGAGCACGAACGGCACCTTGTCCTCGAGCAGCAGCCGCCGCATCTGCAGGACGCCCTCGTCGGGCTGCGTCTTGGTATCGCGGACGAGGAGATCGATCTTGTCGCCGAGGAGCCCGCCGGCCGCGTTGATCTGCTCGACGCCCAGGCGGACGCCTTTCAGGTTCGACTCCGTCAGCGGTGCGCACACGCTGGTGAACCCGGACAGGAAGCCGACCTTCACGGTCTTCCCTTGCGCCATCGCCGGTCCGGCCGTCATCGGCGATGCGACCAGCGCGAGAACCATCACGGCAACCACGAAACGGGATCGACTGATCATGACTCGGCTCCTCCCTCGCTCGGCGTCACTCACGACATATCTGCCCCGGCGGCGACCGCCGCCGATGCGCTACCCGCGGTTCTGGCGGCAATACTGCGCTTTGGCCCGGCGAACTGTCAAGGCGCCTCCGGCCACGCCGCGGAGGCGACGCGCGTTCGCTACCGCTTCATCGGCGGCGCGTCCTCACCGCGGCCGCAGGCGCGGCGTTCAGCGCGGCTTGGCATGCGGACTGACATAGCCGCCGACCTCGGTCTGGAACGCGACGTTCATGCGGTTCCACCCGTTGATCGCGATGATGGCGAGCGTCAGGTCGACGATCCCCTTTTCGTCGAAGTGGCGCCGCACCTCGGCGTACAGCGCGTCGGGCACGCCCTGCGCGGCGATCTGCGTGATCGCCTCGGTCCAGGCGAGCGCCGCGCGCTCGCGCTCGGTGTAGAACGGCGCCTCGCGCCAGGCCGACACCAGGTACAGGCGCTGCTCGGTCTCACCCAGCGCCCGCGCATCCTTGGTGTGCATGTCCAGGCACCAGGCGCAGCCGTTGATCTGCGACGCGCGCGTCTTTACCAGTTCCAGCAGCAAGGGCTCCAGGCCGCTCTGGTGAACCTGGTGTTCGGTGTGGAGCATCGCCTTGAACGCATTGGGCGAGGCGAGTTTGTAATCGAGACGCTGATGCATGAGACCCTCCTTTCGAAAGCGCGTCAGTCGTGCGCAAACAGCTGCTGCATGTCAGTGTAGCCGAACGGCGCGTCGAGGACATCGAACCGACCGCCGCTGCGCAACGCACGCGCCGCCTCGCGCGCGGCCGACAGTGCGAGCGTGGCAAGCCGGGTGGCGGTGCTGACGCGCGCGACGCCGAGGCGGCCGAGTTCGGCAAGGTCGGGCAGATCGGGCCGCGCGCCGACGTTGAGCGGTGCGTCGATCGCCGCGGTCAGCGCGGCAATCGTGTTGCGATCGGCGAGGCCGATCGGATAGATGCAGTCGGCGCCGGCGGCCAGGTACGCGTGGGCCCGGCGCACCGCCTCGTCGAAGCGTTCCGCGGCGTTCGCGCCGGCGCCGATCAGCCAGAGGTCGATGCGCGCATTGATCACGATCGGCACACCCAGCGCCTGCGCCGCTGCGCGCGCGGCCGCGATCCGTTCAGCGGCGTCCTCGACCTCGCGCAACGTCGCGTGGCGCACGCCGTCCTCGAGATTGATGCCAGCCACGCCAGCCTCGATCACGGCCCGCACGCTCGCCGCCACGGCCGCCGGCGTCTCGCCGTAGCCCGATTCGAAGTCCGCGCTGACCGGCAGCGCGGTCGCATGCGCGATGCGCCGCGTTGCCCCGACGACCTCGGCGAGCGGCGTCCGCTCGCCGTCGGCGTAGCCGAGCGACCAGGCCACGCCGGCGCTGGTGGTTGCGATCGCGGAGAAACCAAGATCGGCGAACGCGCGCGCGCTGCCCGCATCCCAGGCATTGGGCAGCAACAGCACCTGCCTGCGATCGTGCAGCGCGCGGAACCGCACGGCCCGCTCGACCTGCACCTGCTTGTCCATGGTGTGCCTCCTCGTGCGGATGCCGTCCGGCGGCAGGACTCGATCGCGCCTGCTACGCGGGTTCGACTCGCGCTTTACCGGAAAACGCTCTAAATCCGTCCGTAATCCCCGTGGCGCCCGAGCCCCGAGGCAAAGCGCGCGGCGCCGGCGGCACCCTCGCGGTGATGCGCTTCGACGCCGTTCGCCCATTCGCGCCGCATGCCCTCGCGCACCGACAATCCGTAACTCTCATGCACGGTGCGCCGGTCCGCCCGCACTGCGGCTTGCGGGAAGCGGGCGATCTCGTGCGCCATCGCCTCGGCCGCCGCGCGCGCCTCGCCCTCGGCGACGACCTGTTCGCACATGCCGATCCGCAGCGCCTCCTCGGCCGGCACCTTGCGGCCGGTCATGATGATCTCGAGGGCCCGGCCCTGCCCGACCAGCCGCGGCAGGCGCACCGAGCCACCGTCGAGGAGCGGGATCCCCCAGCGCCGGCAGTAGACGCCGAAATACGCCGTCTCCGCCATGACTCTGCAGTCGCACCAGAGCGCGACCTCCATGCCGCCGGCGACGGCGGGTCCTTCGACTGCCGCGATCACCGCCTTCGACAGCTCGAGGCGCGTCGGCCCCAACGGACCGCGCGGTGCGGGCGCGGCGCCCACGCCGAAGCCCAGCCCTTCGACGATGTGTTCGTCGAAGCGCGCGCGGTCGGCGAGCGTGGCGGCGTATTTCAGGTCCCAGCCGGCGCAGAAGGCACCGCCCTCGCCCCACAGCACCGCGACGGCGGCGGCCGGGTCCCGGTCGAACTCGGCGAAGGCTTCCACCAGCGCGTCGGCGGATTCGGGGTCCATCGCGTTGCGCGCCTCGGGCCGGCTGTGGACGACCGTCCACACCGCGCCGCTCTTCTCGATGCGAACCGACATAGCGTGATCTCCTCGTGACGATGCAATCACGATCAACCCTATGCCACGAGCCATGCCGCGTCAAATCCCGCCCGTGGGATCGCGCAGCCGATCCCGTACGTCACCATTCGGGATCCCCGGCGACGCCGCCTCTGGTCAGCTCGCGTAGACTACATCTGACCGGAGCTTTCGCAGCCGCACCTGGTCATAGAATAGCGGCCACGGCATAGCAACGCACCGGACCGCGGCGGCGGGAATCTGCTTGGCGCCGGTCGCTTCGGGTACTGGAGAATCAGGCAAAATGTCGGGGAAGTTGCGCCAAACGACCCGTGGAGAACCTCATGAGCACCGTTAAAGTCGCCGTCTTCGTGGGCAGCCTGCGCCGGGATTCCTGGAATCGCAAACTCGCCAAGGCCGTGGAAAAGCTGATGCCTGCGGAATTCCAGTTCGAATACGTCCGCATCGACGACCTACCGCTCTTCTCGCAGGATCTGGAGGCCGACTATCCGCCTGCGGCACGCCGGCTGAAGAAGGACGTCGAAGCGGCCGACGCGCTGCTGTTCGTCACCCCCGAGTACAACCGCTCCATGCCGGGCGTGCTCAAGAACGCCATCGATCTCGCCTCGCGTCCCTGGGGCACCAACTCTTTCGCCGGCAAGCCCGGGGGTGTCATGGGGGCATCGATCGGCGCGGTGGGCACCGCGCTCGCCCAGCAGCACCTGCGGAATTCCCTGGTCTTCGTGGACGTGCTGGTGCTCGCACAGCCGGAAGTCTTCATTCAGGTCAAGGACGGCCTGTTCGACGCCGACGGCAACATCGGCAACGACGACACCCGCAAATTCCTGCAGAAATTCGTGGAGCGCTACGCCGCCTGGGTCGAACGCTTCGTCCCGGCCAAGCAGACTTCGCGCTGACCTGCCGCGAAGCCACGGTCAACGGCAGCGTCCCGCACGACGACAGACGCCCGAAGAACGTCGACTCGGGCAGGCCGGCTGCACAGACGGGCCACGAAACAACGCGGTCGTCCGCAATCGGGACCGGACGCAGACATCTTTCATCGCACGAAGGCATCGATCATGACTAATCGCCGCATGGCCTACATCGTCAAGGACCAGAATCCGTTGACGCTTCCGCCCGACACCAGCGTTCAGCAGGCCTGCCAGCGCATGTGGGAGCGGCGCGTCGGCGCGGTGCTGGTCGCCGACGGCGATCGGCTGGTAGGCATCTTCACCGGCCGCGATGCGGTGCGCGCGCTGGCCGAAGGCCGGCCGCCGGCGGACACGCCCCTCTCCGCGGCCATGACCGCGACACCCGACACCATCGCTCCCGAAGCCACCGCCATCGAAGCGCTGCGGCGCATGTTCGACTGCGGCTACCGCCACCTGCCCATCGTCGATCGCGACAGGATCGTCGGCATCGTGTCGCGCGGCGACTTCAAGGGGCTGGAGCTCGACCGGCTGGAGAGCGAGATCTGGCTCTGGGAACGGATCGCCTGAGGCTCCCCGTTCCTCGGCGGCATCCATCCGCCGCAGGCGCTCGCCCGCGCCCTTTCCACCACCGCGAGAGCCACGCCGGACGAAGGCGCCCCCGACCTCCGGCTCAGTCGACGATGTGATAGACCGGCGCCTTCTCCATCGTCCACTCGCCGGTCTTGCGGTCGTAGCGGGACAGGGTGAAGCAGTGCCACTTCTCATCGTCGAGCTTCATGAAGTCGCCGCGGTAGTAGTACCCGGGCCAGCGCGTTTCCTCGCGGTAGAGCGTGTGTCGCGTCACGGACTCCGAGGCAAGCAGCCGGTGTTGCAGCTCCCACGCGCGCTGGAGCTGGTGGAGGTCTTCCGCACCGATCTGCCTCATGTCTTCCTTCAGCATCTTCAAGAGCTCGAGTCCGCGGTTGAGCAGCTTGTCGTTGGTCATGTAGTTCGTGCTGATGCCGCCGGCGTACTCGTCCATGATCTTCTCGAGGCGCTGCAGGCCGTGGAGCGGCAGGATGTAGCTCGGCGAGACGGTGCCGGCGACGATCTCGTTGCGCCCGACGCGATACGTCTCCAGCGGCTGGAAGATCGTCCGCTCGAGCTCGCGGACTTCCTCGTCGCTCACCTCGGGCTGGGCCTTGCCCTTTTCCATCACGTACCTGACCGCCGCCTTGGCCGCGATGCGGCCCTCGGTGAAGGAACCCGAGGAGAACTTGTGCGCCGTGCCGCCGATGGTGTCGCCGGCACCGAACAGCCCGTCGACCGTCATCATGCGGTTGTAGCCCCACTGATAGTCCGACGGGGCGTAGTCCTCCGGCCCGCTCGCCCAGGCGCCGGAGCAAGTGGCGTGTGAGCCCATCACGTAGGGCTCGGAGGTGGTGAGCTCGGGGTTGATGTACTTGGGATCGATGTTCTGCGATGCCCAGACCACCGCTTGCCCGATCGTCATACCGAGAAAGTTCTCCCAGCCGACCGTCTCCTTGTGCGGATCCTGGAAGGCTTCCGTGGTCACCATGCGGATCGGACCGCGGCCCGCCGCCACCTCCTGCAGGAAGGCGTGGTTGCGCAGGCAGGTCGGCGTCGGATGGTGGTCGATGTAATCGCCGACCAGCGCCCGCGTGTGCTCCTTCCACTTCGATTCGTACTCCTCGCCGTAGCCGTTTTGCGTGTAGGTCTTGAGGTGCAGGAAATACGCGCCGACCGGGCCGTAGCCGTCCTTGAAGCGCGCCAGCACGATGCGGTTTTCCATCTGCATCATCTTGGCGCCGACCTGGATCGGCAATGCGTATGCGGACGCGCTCGACCACGGCGCGTACCAGGTCCGCCCCATCCCCTCCCCCACGGAGCGCGGCTTGAAGATGTGCGACGCTCCGCCCGCGCAGACGATCACCGCCTTGGCACGGAACACGCAGTAGTCACCCGTGCGGACGTTGAAGCCGACCGCGCCGGCGACCCGTTTGGCCTTCTGGTCCATCAACAGGTGCGTGACCATGATGCGGTTGTGGACCTCGCTCGCGGCCTTGCGCGCGGCTTCCGCGACGATCGGCTTGTAGCTCTCGCCGTGGATCATGATCTGCCACTTGCCTTCGCGCTGGTAGCGGCCGGTCTTGGGGTCGCGCATCATCGGCAGGCCCCATTCCTCGAACTTGTGCACCGTGCCGTCGACGTGGCGCGCGATGTCGTAGCCCAAGTCCTCGCGCACGAGGCCCATCAGGTCGTTGCGCGCGTAGCGGACATGGTCCTCGGGCTGGTTCTCGCCCCATTGCATGCCCATGTAGCAGTTGATGGCGTACAGGCCCTGGGCGACCGCGCCGCTCCGCTCGATGTTCGCCTTCTCCACGCACACGATCTTCAGATCGCGGCCCCAGTAGCGTGACTCGTAGGTCGCGCCCGTGCCGGCCATGCCGCCGCCGATGACGAGGATGTCCGCGTCGACGGTAACCGTCTTCCTTCCGAACAGTCCCATCACACCACCCCCTGCTTCAGCTGTTCCCGGCGCAGCGCCGGCAGTCCGCCCTCGATCTTGAGCGAGTCGGGCTCGTGCGCGAGCTCCTGCCGGTTGAAGTCCTCCGCGCGCGGGGCAGCGTATTCCGCCGGGCCCTTGATCGTCCCCCAGGGCGTCGTACGGATCGGGGAAAGAAAGTTCTTCTCGCGGCCGTCGCGGAACCTGATCTTCCAGGCGATCGTGCCCTTCTTCTCCTCGCGCAGCGCACGCACGCTGTGGCCGAGCGGGGCGAAGTCGGCATAGCCGCGGCAGTCGATGGCTTGCATCGGGCAGGCCTTCACGCAGGAGTAGCACTCCCAGCACATGTTCGGCTCGATGTTCAGTGCACGCCGGTAGGTCTTGTCGATGTGCATGATGTCGGACGGGCAGATGTCGACGCAGTGCCCGCACCCGTCGCACCGGGTCATGTAGACGAAAGTCGGCATGGTCTTCCTTCCCTCCGGGGACTCGGTTCAGTAGTGCCGGGGCAGCTCGCGCGCGCTGCCGAACGTCTCGGGCTTGTCGGCCGGCGCGGGCAGGTTGCTGCGCGTGCCGTTCGCGTAGGACATCCTCTTCTCGAAGGCCGCGGCCGGCTTGTAGAACATGTGGGCGAACTTCGACCACAACACGGACCCGAAGAGCACCGTCGTCGTGAGGATGTACAGGCCGAAGAGCACGCCCACGCCGGCGCCCGCTGCGGCCCAGATCAGTCCGAGCGTGACGCTGCCCACGAGCGAGACGACGAACAGGTCCGCGCGCATGAAGCGGAAGGGGGTGTGTCCCTCCGCGAGGACGTCGACGCGGATGAAGAACCAGAACCAGTACCCGCCCAGGCAGACCAGCAGCCCGCCGAGCCACCAGAGCTGCGGCAGGATGGCGGGTGCCGGCGTCTCCGGCGCCGGGTACGCGAACACCATGATCGCCGTGGTCACGCAGTAGATCACGAAGCCGTACATGGTGAGCAAGTGCGCCACGCGGCGGCGCGGGTTGCAGAACTCGCCGGAGGTGATGACGTCGACGACCGCCGTCTGCACCGCGATCGACAGCAACTCACCGCCGCCGACCGGCCTCACCCCCTTCCTGCTCTTCGACTTGCGCAGGTTCTCGAAGAAGTACTTGGCGCTCCCCTTGTGCGCGACGTCGGCCAGCGTTCCCAACACCACCAGAACGACCATGAGGACGACGTAGCACTGCATGACTCCGGGCGAGATGGACGCCGCGAGTCCGGCGAACGGATTGGTGGTTAGCACGGTATAGCTCCTCCATGGAGGCGGCCATCGCAGGCGCCGGCCGAACGGCGGGCGGACGAAAACGAGCTATCTGGCCATGAAGTGTATTTGAAACTTCATCCCGCCGCACAGCCAAGTCGGTCGGCTGCGCGCCGGCCGTTCCGTTCAGGCGCCCTTCGGATGAGAGCCCGCGAACTCGGCCTTCAAATCGGACGGCGCGTGAGTACGCTCGGACTCGGTGTAATCGCGCAGGACGCGTGCCACCCGGATCCGGTACTTCCTGAACAGCTCCCGCTTGCCCTTTTGCTGCGCAATCCTGTGTTCGACCACGTTGCGCCACTTGTCGATGGCCTCTTCGCTTTCCCAGAAGGACAGGCTCAGCAGCTTGCTCTGGTCCGTGATGCTTTCGAATCTCTCGACCGAGACGAAGCCGGGAAGATCCTTCAGGATCTCGCGCAACCTCGCCGCGATGGAGAGATATTCGCCCTTGCCCGATTCGGTCGGATGGACCTCGAAGATCACTGCGAACATTTTCACCTCCGTTCGATCCGGAACATCCAGCGGTTCAATTTACCAGCCCGCGCGGATTCTGGCGACCGGCGGGAGCTTTTCCCACGTCGGCGTGAAGGACAATTGCGTACGCGGGGCGCACCGCGAGACCGCCATCGACCCGATGATCGCTCCTGCGCAAATCACCCCGGCCCTGCAAACCGCCGCCTTGCGCGGGGCGTGTGAGGGAGACTCCGAAGAACCTCGTCATTCCCGCGCAGGCGGGAATCCAGTTCGAGGTCATTCAACGACTTGCTGGATCCCCGCCTTCCCGGGGATGACTCAAGCAGAGGTTCCTGAGCGGTCCCGGCAGCGAGTAAACTAGCGTTCCGCAAGGCAGCTCGTCTGTTACCAACGACAAGGAGGGGGGAAGAATGGCTAGTCTCCGCAAGATTCGCGTCGTTGCCGCGCTCGTCGCGGCGGGCGCCCTCGTGAACGCCGCGTTCGCGGCCGATCTCGTCCTGCGCGCCTCGCACCAGTTCCCGGGAGGAAAGGGCGATGTGCGCGACGACATGGTGCAGTTGATCGCCAAGGACGCGAAGGCCGCGGGGGTCGGGCTCGACATCCAGGTCTATCCCGGCGCCTCGCTCTTCAAGGCGAACGACCAGTGGAACGCGATGGTCAACGGCCAGCTCGACATCTCGCTGTTTCCCCTCGATTACGCGAGCGGCAAGGTGCCAGAATTCAGCGCCACGCTGATGCCCGGCCTGATCCGCAGCCAGGAGCGCGCCAAGCGCGTCAACCGCTCGCAGTTCATGAAGGACATCCGCGCGGTGATCGAGAAGCACGGGGTGATGGTGCTCTCCGATGCCTGGTTCGCCGGGGGGATGGCCTCCAACCAGGCGTGCATCACCAAGCCGGGCGATCTGAAGGGCGTCAAGTTTCGCGCCGCGGGCCCGACTTTCGCCGCGATGTGGCAGGCGGCAGGCGCGAGCATCGTCAGCCCACCGTCCAACGAGCTCTACAACGCCTTCCAGACCGGCGTCGTGAACGGCACCGACACGAGCCTCGGCAGCTTCGCCTCGATGCGCCTCTATGAAGTGACCAAGTGCCTCACCGCGCCGGGCGTCAACGCGCTGTGGTTCATGTACGAGCCGGTGCTGATGTCGAAGAAGAGCTTCAACCGGCTGAACAAGGCCCAGCAGGCCGCGATCATCAAGGCCGGCGAGGCGGCGCAGGCGTACTACGAGAGCAAGGCCGACGCCGTGAACGCCGAGGCGATCAAGACCTTCGAGACCCACAATGTCAAGGTTGTGACCCTGAGCGATGCGGAATACGAGGCCTGGATCGAGGTGGCGAAGAAGAGCTCGTTCGCGAGGTTCGCCAAGGAAGTCCCCGACGGCCAGAGGCTGATCGACGAGGCGCTGTCGGTCAAGTAAGCCGGCGCGCATGAGGAGGCGAACCCGCCGCGGCGGGATGGTCGACGGCTACGTCCGGGCCGTCCGCATGCTATCGCGCGTGTCCGGCGCCGTCGCCGCCGGCCTGATCGCCTTCGGCGTGCTGGCGATCTGCGACATGGTGATCGAGCGCTACGTGCTCGGACGCAACACCGTGTGGCAGATCGACGCCGTCACCTACTGCGTGGTGGCCGCGACGTTCGTCGGGAGCGCCTACGTGCTCATGACCCGCGGCCACGTGAACGTCGACGTGCTGCCGCTCTACGTCGGGCCGCGCGCCCGGTTCGGGCTCGCGCTGTTCACCACGCTCCTCGCGCTCGCGTTCTGCGTCGTGCTGTTCGTCCTCGGCACGTTGTACTGGCACGAGGCCTGGACGAAGAACTGGCGCTCCGACACGGTATGGCGCGCGCGGCTGTGGATCCCGTACGCCGCGATGCCCATCGGTCTCGGGCTGCTCGTGCTGCAGTACGTCGCCGAGCTCATCTGCCTGGTCACCGGGCGCACGCCGCCTTTCGGCCTCGGCGCGGACCGGTTGCGCGAATGAGCCCGACCCTCCAGGGCACGGTGGTCCTCGTCGCCACGCTCGCCGTGCTGCTGTCCGGGGCGCCGGTCGCGTTCGGCCTGGGGGCGGTGTCGCTCGTCTTCCTGCTCATCTTCCAGGGCTTCGACGCGCTGCAGGTCGTCGCCGAGACCTTCTACTCGGGATTGAACGATTTCACCCTGGTGTCGATCCCGATGTTCGTCATGATGGGCGCGGCGATCGGCTCCTCGCCCGCGGGCAGGGACCTGTACGAGGCGCTCGACCGCTGGCTCTACCGCGTTCCGGGCGGGCTGGCGATCTCCAACCTCGGCGCCTGCGCGATCTTCGCCGCGCTCACCGGCTCCTCGCCCGCGTGCTGCGCGGCGATCGGCAAGATGGGCATTCCCGAGATGCGCCGGCGCGGCTACCCGGACGACGTCGCGACGGGCTCGATCTGCGCCGGCGGCACGCTCGGCATCCTGATCCCGCCATCGATCACCTTCATCCTGTACGGCATCGCAACCGAGACCTCGATCGGGCGGCTCTTCCTCGCCGGTGTGCTGCCCGGGCTGATGCTCACGGGGCTCTTCATGCTGTGGACGCTGTTCATCATCTGGAAGCGGGGATTCCGCGCGCACGCGGCGCACTTCCGCTACAGCTGGCGCGAGAAACTCCAGGCGATCCCGAAGATCGCGCCCTTCATCGCCATCATCGTCGGCGTGATCTACGCCCTGTATGGCGGCCTGGCGACGCCGTCGGAGGCGGCCGGCGTAGGCGCGGCGCTGTGCGTGGCGCTCGCGGTGGTGATCTATCGCATGTGGAAGGCGAGGGACTGGTGGGCGATCCTGCGCGACACCATGCGCGAATCGGTGATGATCCTCACCATCATCGCCGCAGCGGTGCTGTTCGGCTACGTGCTGACCTCGCTCTACCTCACGCAGACGCTCGCCCAGGCGATCGCCGACATGCACGTCAATCGCTGGGTGCTCATGGGCATCATCAACGTGTTCCTGCTGGTGTGCGGCTTCTTCATCCCGCCCGCGGCGATCATCCTCATGGCGAGCCCGATCCTCCTGCCCATCGTGCGCGCCGCGGGGTTCGACCCGGTGTGGTTCGGCGTGATCCTCACCATCAACATGGAGGTCGGCCTGATTCACCCGCCGGTCGGCCTCAACATCTACATCGTCAACTCGATCGCACCGGACGTGCCGGTCACCAGGGTTATGTGGGGCACCATTCCCTACGTGCTCTGCATGTTCCTCGCCATCGTGATCCTGTGCATATTCCCCGGAATCGCCACCTGGCTGCCGGACCATCTCATGGGCGCGGCGCACTAGGCTCGACGGTGGCGCCCGCCTGGGCGGGCCATCGTGCCGCGGAATATCCTCAGAAGACGGTGATCAACGCGAGCGCGAGGCCCGCATAGATCGCGATCACGACCCAGAAGTATTCCGGCGACTCGGCTCGCGATACCGTTCTGCCCCATGCGCCGGATTTTGCGTTCACCTCGCCCGTCACCGCAGCGTACAGGGTGTACAGACCGACCAGGAACCCCAACACCTTGAACATGACTCAGTCCCTGCGGCCGGTGAAATACTCGACCAGCATTTTGATGAGGCCTATGCCGGCGCCGACTGCGCCGACGGGCACGGCGAGCGCCGCCAGGAGGCCGAGCCCGATCGGATTCCCGTCGGCCGGGCCGAACGCAATGTAGAGCAGCAGAGGCGCCACGCCCGCGGCTCCGAGCGCGAGGCTCCAGAACACGATTTTCAATCCCGAAAACCGGCGTAGAACCGCTTCTTCGGTTCGGCTCATGACTGCGCATCTCCCGAACGATTTATCACCCACCGGGCGATCAGGCTGCCGACGATCGCGCCCGGCAGCGCGCAGGCGAAACCGACCACCAATGCGATGACGACTTCGAACGGCCACAGGTTGTGGGAGGTAGGATCTCGCATGCCATCCACCAGCACGCGGGCGAAGACCGACGCGCCGACCGATAGCGTCACCATGCCGGTGGACCGCCAGAATGACGCGAGGCGGTACATGCACAGCAACAGCGCCGCAGCAGCGGCAACGAACAGACCGGGATGCAGGAGCGCGTACGGCAGCTTGATGGTGTTATACGGTACGAGCCAGTACGGAATCCCGACAGCAAGGAAGCTCGCGAGCAGGGAAAGCCTGAGCCAGAACGATTTGCCGCGTTTCATGCGCGCCTCGAAAGAGGAATATAACGCTTGAGATCGCCCGAGCGCAAAGGCTGACATCGCGCCGAAGCATGGCGAGTTCCCTGCGGCGTCACGCGCTCATTCGTGCGCCGACCGCTTGCGGCCGGTCGGCTGCAATGGAGAGTCGGGCCTCACGCGCGTGACCGGCGTCGTCTTGCCGATTGCGACCACGACCATGACCAGACCGGCGACGGCCCAAGTGAGAACATCGCTCTCCTCGCCCAGGAGCAGCACTGAAGCGAGGATCGTCAAGAACGGCTGCAACAGCTGGGTCTGGCCGACCTTCGCAATGCCTCCGAGCGCGAGCCCGCGGTACCAGGGAACGAAACCGAGAAATTGGCTGATCACCGTGACGTAGATGAAGCCGGCCCACGACTCCACCGGCAAACGAATGGTCGGCGGCGCGGACAGCAACACGGGAACGATGAGCAGCGGTGCGGAGAGGACGAGCGCCCACGAGATCACCTGCAAGCCGCCGAGCGTCCTGGAGAGGCGGGCGCCCTCGGCGTACCCGATGCCAGCGCTGGCGATGGCGCCGAGGAGCGCGACGTCCGCCCAGTCGAGGGCTCCCCTCGACCGCGTGATCGCATAGCCAACGACGAGCGCCATCCCGGCGAGTGCGCAGACCCAGAAGCGGGTCGAGGGGCGCTCTCCGGAGAACCAGGCGCCCGCCGCCGCAGTTGCCAGGGGAAGAACCCCGAGCACGACACCGCCGTGCGACGCGTCGACGTGGCGCATTGCCCAGGCGGTAAGCAGCGGAAAGCCCACCACGACCCCCGCTGCGACGACGACGAGGCCCTTCAGCTCTTCGCGCGAGGGCGCACGCTGCCGGGCGAGCAGCAGGAAGAGACCCGCCAGGACCGCCGCACCGAGCGCCCGGCCGAGACCGACGAATACGGGATCGAATGCGCGAACGGCAGCGCGCGTGGCCGGGAGCGTCATCGCAAACGCAACGACCGCGATGACCCCGAGCAGATAGCCGAGATTCTCGTCGCGCGTGTTCGACATGAGTTCTAACGCACCGCGCAACAGGCCGCCGGAGAGCGAAGCGACGAGGGGATCCGTAAGCGCAGCTCACGGGGACTCCGGCTGCCGCGGGCGTCAGGCATCGCTCGACGGCAAGCCCGCCTATTCGGGGGAGCGATAGACGTCGCCCGCCTCCGCGAGCTTCCGATCTTCGTAGGGGGCGGCGACGCGCCGATAGAGCTCGAGCTTGGCGCACTCCAGCGCCCCCACGACTTCGTTGAGGTGCGCGTACCTGACGCCCCCTTTCTGCATCAGGTAATCGTCGACGAGCCGCGTGATCGCGTAGTTCAACTCACCGGCAGTCTCGGGCGTGCCGCCTTCGTCGAGGCGCGCCCTTGCATCCGCAGTGATGTATGGCATTCGGTCGACCTCCGGTCTTTCAACTCGTTACCAAGGCGAAGAACAGACTTCCATCCTGCAAGCGCCGGCCGAAGGACGCCGGGTGCAGCGCTTCGGCGCTTTCGGCGAGACAAGGGCAACACCCAAGTGTCAAGGACACCGGTCGCAACAACCGCAGCGGGAGAAACTGCGGTTGCGACAGCTTCTCCAGCCCACCTACCTCTTCTGTAGCCGAATAACGTTCGGATCAGCCGGCGGCTCATCGACAACCGCCGACGCTCGACGCACGAAGCGAGGAGCGACGTTCCAACGTTCGCCGGTGTCAGTGATGACGGTAACCGTCTTTTTGTTGTATCTGGTCAACATCCCGAGGACTGCTGGACGCCCCTCGGGCCGAAACTCGACGCGGTCGCCGACCCGGAACTCGAGCATCTCGGCATGCGACCGCATTTGATGAAGGAAGCGCAAGCGCTCGACGATCGGACTCCCCCGGCGGCATCTTTTCGGTATACGCACATCACGGGCAGGAGACGCGCCGTCAGATCGGCACGCTTTGCACCGAGGCCCGCGCGAAAGACCACCTCGGCGCGCTGATCACGGCTGGCGGGTATGAACCCGGCCCTCATGCGCGTCACGTGCATCCGATCATTCTAAGTCCGGCAGGCGTTCTCTTGGCAGCAGCACCCGGATAGAGCGCGCGCGGCCAGGTGTGCGTTCGATGCAGCCTTGCTTTTCGAGAGCAATGATCGTGTCGTGCACCGTCGGCGGCGAGACCTTGAAATAGCGCTGAATGTCAGCTTCGGATGGGGCGGCCTCATGGATCTTCGTGTAGTAATAGATAAACGCGAGATACTGCCCCTGTTTTCTTGTATAGCCGTGCATCGTTTGGGTGATTCCGCCGCCGTGCGCCGCCGATATGTATAGCAATAAGAACTCGCCCACCGCTACCGGCGATGCCACTGGCGAAGCTCGATCGGATTGCCGTCCGGGTCGCGAATCTCGGCGCGCGCGTAGTCAGGCCGCTTCAGCGGCCCCCACGCCGCATCCACGCCCTTCTGCTTGAGACTGTCCAGCGCCCTGTCCATGTCATCCACCTCGAGCGCGAGGCACTGCCAGCCGAGCCGCGGCCCGGTCCCGCGAGGCGGGATGGGCTTCGCTTCCGGGTAGCACATCACCTCGACCGTGGTATCGCCAAGCTCGAGGTACACGAGATCCAGCGGTCCGGAAGGGGTTTCTGGAACGCGCCCGCGCTCGCGCTCGCGGAAGCCGAGCACGTCGACGTAAAACGCGATCGTGCGCTCTGGCGCTGCGGTGAGCAGTTCGACATGGTCGATTCGCTTGAACATACGGCCTCCGTGTGTTTCCCGCCCGCGTGCACCGCTGGGCGCCATCTGCTTCAACGCTGTCGTAACCCCTGGTGTGCTCGCTCAGCGATCGAAAGACGAATCGCCATCTCGCGGCTGATCCCGGCCCGCCCGTTCAGGATGGCCGACAAAGTCTTCCGGCTGCCCCCCAGCCCTCTCGCGGCCTCCGAAACGGTCAGCCCGAGCGGCTCAAGGCATAGCTCGCGCAATACCGCGCCCGGGTGCGGCGGATTGTGCATCCTCATGCCTCTACCTCAGTGGTAATCCACATAGCTCACGTCCAACGCGTCCTTCCCTTCGAACCGAAAGCTCACGCGCCAATTCCCGCTCACAGTGACCGACCAGGTGCCCTTGCGATCCCCTTTCAGCTCGTGCAGCCGAAGTCCGGGGCGATAGCTTATGCCAGTTCGCCGCTCCTGCGGCGATGACTCAATCGGAAGTGCCTTCGTTCTGCACGGGTCCGTCGCGCGAGAGCGAGTCCTGCTCGAGCTCTTTCGCGCTCCATCCGCCGCCCAGCGCCTTCACCAGCGCGACGCTCGCGAGGAGGCGCTGGCCCTGGATGCTGACGGCGGTGGCTTCGTTGTTGAGCGCGATCGCCTGCGCGGCGATCACGTTGAGGAAGCTCACGATGCCGGCCTTGTACTGGTTGGTCGTGAGATCGACCGCCTTGCGCGCGCCCTGCAGTGCCTCGTCCTGCAGCGCCGCCTCTTCCTCGAGCACGCGCAGCGCGGCCAGGTTGTCCTCCACCTCCTGGAATCCGGCGAGCACGGTCTGCCGGTAGAGCGCCACCTCGGCGTCGTAGGCGGCGACCGCTTGGTCGGAGACCGCAGCGCGGACACCGCCGTCGAAGAGCGTCTCGGCGAGCGCCGCGCCAAGCGACCAGTAGCGCGCCGGCGCGCTCAACCAGTCTGCGAGCGCTGGGCTGAGGAAGCCCGCCGTAGCGGAGAGCGTGAGCGACGGGTAGTAGGCGGCCTGCGCGACGCCGATCTGGGCGTTCGCCGCAGCGACGCTCCGCTCGGCCGACGCGATGTCCGGCCGGCGCTCCAGAAGCTCCGACGGGACGCCGGCGGGGATCGCCGGGATGCGCGCCGCGAGCGGTGCGCGCGCGATCGAGAGGTCCGCGGGCGGCTTGCCCACCAGCGTGGCGATGACGTGCTCGAGCTGCGCCCGGCTGACGCCGAGATCCACGAGCCGCGCCTGCGTGCTCTTCAGCTGCACCTCGGCCTGCACCACGTCCACCCGCGCCGCGGTGCCCGCGGCATAGCGGTTGCGCGTGAGCTCGAGCGTGCGGGCGTACGCGGCGGCCGTGTCCTCGAGCACCTGGCGCTGCACGTCGGTGATGCGAAGCGCGAAATAGGCCTGCACCAGCGCAGCCTGCGCGGAAAGCCGTGCCGACTCGAGATCCGCGACGCTCGCCTGCCGCGACGCCTCGGCGGACTCGACCGAGCGGCGCACGCGTCCCCAGAGATCCGGCTCCCAGCTCGCGGCGAGCGCGAGTTGGTAGTTCGACGCAACGGGCGCATCGCGGCCGGGTGAAGTGCCCCGGCTCGCCGACCCGCTCGCTCCAACCACCGGGAAGAGGCCCGCGCGCACCTGGCGCACGAACGCCTGCGCCTGGCGGTAGCGCGCCTCCGCGCTCTTGATGTTCTGGTTCGAGACGTCGACGCGCTGGGCGAGGGCATCGAGCTCGGGATCGCCGAACACCTCCCACCAGGGGCCGCGGGCGATCGCGTCGCTCGGGGCGGCCTGCTTCCAGCCCGCCATCTCCCTGTAGGTCTCGGGGACGGGTGCATCCGGGCGAACGTAGTCCGACCCGACCGTGCAGCCGGCAGCCAGCCACGCAGCGAGCAGCGGCGCGAGCGCGCGCGAGGTCATGACGGCTTCCACTCGGCCGCCCGCGCGCGCGGCCGGCGCCGGTCCAGCACCCACAGCCGGAAGCGGTCGAGATAGAGATAGACGACAGGCGTCGTGTAGAGGGTCAGGAGCTGGCTCAGGGCGAGGCCGCCGACGATCGCGATCCCGAGCGGCTGGCGCAGCTCGGCGCCGTCGCCGGTGCCGAGCGCGAGCGGCAGCGCGCCGAGCCCTGCCGCCATCGTGGTCATCATGATCGGGCGGAAGCGCAGCGTGCAGGCGTGCAGGATCGCCTCCGCGGGCGGCTTCCCGCCGGTGCGCTCGGTCTCGAGCGCGACGTCGACCAGCATGATCGCGTTCTTCTTGACCAGTCCGATCAGGAGAAACACGGCGATCAGCGCGATCACGGTGAACTCGGCCCGGAACGCGATGAGCGCGAGCAGCGCGCCGACCCCCGCCGACGGCAGCGTCGAGAGGATGGTGATCGGGTGCACGTAGCTCTCGTAGAGCACGCCGAGCACGATGTACATCGCGACGATCGCGGCGAGGATCAGCCACGGCTGCTTCGCGAGCGTCTGCTGGAAGCCGCGCGCGGTGCCCTGGAAGCTGCCGTAGATCGCAGCCGGCACGCCGATGCGCGCCATCGCGTCATTGATCGCCGCCGATGCCGCCGAGAGCGACCCGCCCTCCGGGAGACTGAAGGAGACGGTCGACGCCGCGAACTGCCCCTGGTGATTGACCGAGAGCGGCGTGCTCGCGAAGCCGTAGCGCGCAAACGCCGTGAGCGGCACCTGCGCGCCGGCCGCGGTGGTGACATAGACGTTCCGCAGCGCCTCGGGCCCGCGCGCATAGCGCGGATCCACTTCCATCACCACGCGATACTGGTTGCGCGTGGTGTAGATGGTCGAGGCGAACACCTGGCCGAACGCGTTGCCGAGCGTCGTGTCGATGAGATCGGGCGTGACGCCGAGCCGCGAGGCGGTCGCGCGGTCGATGTCCACCATCACCTGGAGGCCATGCGTCTCCTGGTCGGTGGTCACGTCCACGAGCTGGGGTGAGCCCTGCAGCGCGAACTGCAGCCGCGTCGTCCAGGTCCGCAGGGACTCGAGGTCCTCGCTCTGCAGGGTGTACTGGTAGCTCCCGCTCCCCTGCCGGCCGCCGATCCGCACGTCCTGCACGGGGACGAGGAAGAGACGCACTCCCGGCATGGGTGCGAGCTGTGCACGCAGCCGCGCCACCACCTGCCCCGCGCTCGCGCGGCGCTCGGCGAGCGGCTTGAGGGCGACGAACATCACCCCGGAGTTGCGGGCGCCGCCGATGCCGCCGCCGGTGGTGGCCGTGACGGACTCGACGGCCGGGTCCGCGCGCACGATCGCGGCGATCTGCACGATCTTGCCGCGGGTCGCCTCGAACGAGCTCGTCTGGTCGGCACGGATGAACCCGAGCAACCGGCCGGTGTCCTGCTGCGGGAAGAAACCCTTGGGGATCGCGATGTAGAGATACACGTTCAGCGCGACCGCCGCGACGAGCAGCACGATCATGAGCGGGGCATGACGCAGCGCCCAGTCGACGCTTCGCTCGTAGGCGCGCAGGACGCGCGCGAAGGCGCGTTCGCTCGCGAGGTAGACGCGGCTCGGGCGGCGCGGCGGGCCGCTCGGGAGCAGCCGCGCGCACATCATCGGCGTCAGCGTGAGCGAAACCACGAACGAGACGAGGATCGCGACCGAGAGCGTCACCGAGAACTCGCGGAAGTAGCGCCCGACGATGTCCCCCATGAAGAGGATCGGAATGAAGACCGCGATGAGCGACAGGCTCATCGAGAGGACGGTGAATCCCACTTCGCGCGCGCCGGCCCGCGCCGCCGCCGTAGGCGACATGCCGGCCTCGATGTGGCGCATCGTGTTCTCGAGCACCACCACGGCGTCGTCCACGACGAAGCCCGTCGCCACGATGAGCGCCATCAGCGAGAGGTTGTTGAGGCTGTAGCCCGCGAGATACATGAACCCGAACGTGGAGATGATCGACACCGGCACCGCGGCCGCGGGAATCAGTGCGGCGCGGACCCGCCGCAGGAACGCGAACACGACGAGGATCACCAGCGCCACCGCGATCACCAGCGTCTTCTCGACCTCGTGCAGCGATGCGCGGATGGTGGAGGTGCGCTCCATCGCCACGCCGAGCTCCATGGCGGCCGGGAGCGAGGCTTCGAGAAAGGGGAACTCGTCCTTGATGCGCTGCACCGTGTCGAGGATGTTCGCGTTCGGCTCGCGGCTGACGATGATCAGCACTGCCGGCCGGCCGTTGAACTCGCCGGAGTTGCGCACGTCCTCCACCGAGTCGCGCACGTCGGCCACGTCGGCGAGGCGCACCGCGGCGCCGTTCCGGTAGGTGACGATGAGCGGCGCGTACTCGGCCGCGGTGCGCGCCTGGTCGTTCGCATAGATCCACCATTGCCGGTCGCCCTCCTCCACCAGCCCCTTCGGCCGGTTGGCGTTGGTCGTGGCGAGCGCGCTGCGCACGCTGTCGAGCCCGATGCCGTAGGCGTTGAGCGCGGACGGATTGAGCTCGACGCGCACCGCGGGAAGCGCGCTCCCGGCGACCGTCACGGCGCCCACGCCGCGCACCTGGGAGAGCTTCTGCGCGACGATCGTCGACGCGGCGTCGTAGAGCTGGCCTTGCGTCATCACGTCCGAGATGAGCGTGAGCACCATGATCGGCGCGTCGGCCGGATTGACCTTGCGATAGGTCGGGTTGCCGGGCATGCCGGTGGGCAGCTGGCTCCGCGCGGCGTTGATCGCGGCCTGCACCTCGGTCGCCGCGGCATTGATGTCCCGGTCGAGCTCGAACTGCAGGATGATGCGTGTGGCCCCGAGCGAGGACGAGGAGGTGATCTCGGTCACGCCGGCGATGCGGCCGAGCTGGCGCTCGAGCGGGGTCGCCACGGTGGCGGCCATCGTCTCCGGATTCGCGCCCGGCAGGCTCGCCGACACCGCGATCGTCGGATAGTCCACCTGCGGCAGCGGCGACACCGGCAGCTGCGTGAACGCCACCGCACCCGCCAGCGCGAGCCCGAGCGTGAGCAGCGTCGTCGCGACCGGCCGGTCGATGAAAGTGTCCGAGAAGCTCATGAGGGCTCGGCCTCGCCGCCGGCCGGGCGGGCCGCCGGAGCGCGGACGCCGCGCTCGG
The DNA here is from genome assembly GCA_020848075.1 of Burkholderiales bacterium. Taxonomy (GTDB): domain Bacteria; phylum Pseudomonadota; class Gammaproteobacteria; order Burkholderiales; family SG8-39; genus JAABRB01. The sequence goes on along the minus strand of JADLAV010000061.1, from coordinate 144,768 downwards.
CCCGGCGCGCGAGCCGGTCGAAGGCGAGGTAGATCACCGGCGTCGTGAACAGGGTGAGCACCTGGCTCACGATGAGCCCGCCCACGATGGTGATGCCGAGCGGGTGGCGAAGCTCGGAGCCGACGCCGGTGCCGAGCATGAGCGGCAGCGCGCCGAACAGCGCCGCCAGGGTGGTCATCATGATCGGCCGGAAGCGGAGCAGACAGGCCTGGTGGATCGCCTCGCGCGGCGGCTTGCCCTCCAGGCGCTCGGCGTCGAGCGCGAAGTCGATCATCATGATCGCGTTCTTCTTCACGATCCCGATCAGCAGGATGATCCCGATGACCGCGATGATCCCGAGCGAGCTGCGGGCGAGCAGCAGCGCGGCGAGCGCGCCCACGGTCGCGGTCGGCAGCGTGGAGAGGATCGTCACCGGGTGGATGAAGCTCTCGTAGAGCACGCCGAGCACGATGTACATCGTGACCACCGCCGCCAGGACGAGGAGCAGCGTGCCGCTGAGCGAGGCACGGAAGGAGGCCGCGGCACCCTGAAACTCGGTCCGCACGCTTGCCGGCAGGCCGATGTCGCGCTCCGCGGCCTCGATCGCGCGGACCGCGCTGCCGAGCGACTCGCCCGGCGCGACGTTGAACGAGATGGTCGCGGCCGGAAACTGTCCGATCTGGTTGATCGCGAGCGGCGCCGTCCCGAGGGTCACCCGGCCGAGCGAGGAAAGCGGCACCTGCGCGCCCGACGCGGTGGCGACGTAGGCGCCATTCAGCGCCTCCGGACCGCGACTGAATTCAGGCTGCACTTCGAGCACCACCCGGTACTGGCTCGACTGCGTGAAGATGGTCGAGATCAGGCGCTGGCCGAACGCGTTGTAGAGCGCCGTGTCGATCGCCGCCGGCGTGACGCCGAGCCGGGCGGCGGTGTCGCGGTCGATCTCGAGGAATGCCTGCGGGCCCCGATCCTGCAGATCGCTCGCGACGTCGGTGATCTGCGGCAGGGCATGGAAGCGGTCGAGGAGCCGAGGCACCCACTCGCTGAGGAGCGCGGGATCGGCGGCGGCCAGCGTGAACTGGTACTGCGTGCGGCTCACGCGATCCTCGACGGTGAGGTCCTGCACCGGCTGCATGAAGAGCGTGATGCCGGGCACCCGCGCGAGCTCAGGCTGCAGCCGGCGGATCACCTCGCTCGCGCTGATGCGCCGCTCGGCGAGCGGCTTCAGGTTGATCAGCATCCGGCCGCTGTTCATCGTGGCGTTCTGGCCGTCCACGCCGATGAAGGAGGACAGGCTCTCCACCGCGGGATCCGCCAGCACGACCTTCGCGAGCGCCTGCTGGCGCGCCGCCATCGCGGCGAAGGACACGCTCTGGGGCGCCTCCGAGATGCCCTGGATCACGCCGGTGTCCTGCACCGGGAAGAACCCCTTCGGCACCACGACGTAGAGCGCGACGGTCAACACCAGCGTCGCGAGCACGACGAGGAGCGTCGCGCCCTGCCGGTCGAGCACCCAGTCGAGCGCCTGGCCGTAGCGGGCGATCACCGCCTCGAAGAAGCGTCCGCTCGCGCGGTAGAATGCGCCCTGCTCCCGCTCCGGGCGGCGCCGCAGGATCTTGGCGCACATCATCGGCGTCAGCGTGAGCGACACCACGGCCGAGATCAGGATCGCCACCGCGAGCGTGACCGCGAATTCGCGGAACAGGCGCCCGACGACTTCTCCCATGAAGAGGAGCGGGATCAGCACCGCGACGAGCGAGAACGTGAGCGAGATGATGGTGAAGCCGATCTGCGCCGACCCCTTGAGCGCCGCCTGGGCCGGCGGCTCGCCCTGCTCGACGTAGCGCGCGATGTTCTCGATGACGACGATCGCGTCGTCGACGACGAACCCGGTGGCGACGACGAGCGCCATCAGCGTCAGGTTGTTGATCGAGAATCCGGCGAGGTACATGAACCCGAACGTCCCGACCAGCGAGAGCGGCACCGCGACGCTCGGGATGACCGTCGCCGGCAGGTTGCGCAGGAAGAGGAAGATCACCATCACCACCAGGGCCACCGCGGTGAAGAGCTCGATCTGCACGTCGCGCACCGAGGCGCGGATCGTGACCGTGCGGTCGGTCAGCACCGCGACGTCGATCGCCTGCGGGAGCGAGGCGCGCAGCTGCGGCAGCGCGCGCTTGATCCGGTCCACCACCTCGATCACGTTGGCGCCGGGCTGGCGCTGAATGTTGAGGATGACCGCCGGGACCTCGTTCATCCAGGCGGCGAGCCGCACGTTCTCGGCGTCGTCGATGACGTCGGCGACGTCCGACAGCCGCACCGGCGCGCCGTTGCGATAGGCGATCACGATGCCGCGATACTCGGCGGCCGAGCGCAGCTGGTCGTTCGCGTCGATCGCGTAGGCGCGGCTCGGGCCGTCGAAGCTGCCCTTCGCCTTCTTGACGTTGGCGGCGGTGATCGCGGTCCGCACGTCTTCCATGCCGAGGCCGTTCGCGGCGAGCGCCTTCGGATTCACCTGCACCCGCACCGCGGGCCGCTGGCCGCCCGACAGCGTGACGAGGCCGACGCCGCTCACCTGCGAGAGCTTCTGCGCGAGCCGCGTATCGGCGAAGTTCTGCACCTCGGGCAGCGTGAGCGTCTCCGAGGTGAGCCCCAGCGTGAGAATGGGCGCGTCGGCCGGGTTGACCTTGCTGTAGACCGGCGGCGCGGGCAGATCCTGCGGCAGGAGGTTGGACCCGGCGTTGATCGCCGCCTGCACGCCCTGCTCGGCGACGTCGAGCCTCACGGCGAGCTCGAATTGCAGCGTGATGACCGAGGCGCCGCCCGAGCTCGTCGAGATCATCTGCTTGAGACCCGGAATCTGCCCGAACTGGCGCTCGAGCGGCGCGGTCACCGAGGACGCCATCACCTCGGCGCTCGCGCCGGGATAGAAGGTGAACACCTGGATGGTCGGGTAGTCGACCTGCGGCAGCGCGGAGATTGGGAGCTCGCGATAGGCGAAGACGCCCGAGAGCAGGATGGCGAACATCAAGAGCGTGGTCGCCACCGGGCGCAGGATGAACAACCGCGAAGGGTTCATGGCTGACCGCGCTCGCGTCCGGCGCCGACGCTTCTTGCTTACCGCTGCGCCTTGCCGGCGCCGCCGCGCGCGGCGCCCGCGCCACTCGGGGCGCCGGAGCGCGGCCCGCGCTGCGCGCCCTTCGCGGCCCGGCCTTCCGGCGGCGCATTCAGCTCCGGCCGGCGCTCCGACACCTCGACCGCGGCGCCCTCGCGCAGCCGGTCCACACCATCGATGACGACCTGCTCGCCGGGGGCGAGCCCCTCGGTGACGGCGATGCGCGGGCCATCCGACGGTCCGATCTTCACCGGGCGCACGGTGACGGTGTGGTCGTCCTTGACGACGTAGACGTACATCCCCTGCGCCCCGCGCTGCACCGCCGAAGACGGGATGAGCGTCGCATCGTGCAGCGTGTCGATCCGCATCCGCACGTTCACGAACTGGTTCGGAAAGAGCGCGCTGTCCTCGTTCGCGAACCGTGCCTTCAGCTTGACCGTGCCGGTCGTGGGATCGATCAGGTTGTCGACCGAGGCGAGCGTCCCCTCGGCCAGGCGCACGGTCTGTTCGCGGTTCAGCGCCTCGACCGGAAGCGCATCGCCCGCGCGCACGCGCTTCATCACCGCCGGGACGTTGTCCTGCGGGATTGTGAACACGACGCTCACCGGCTGCAGCTGCGTGATGATGACGATGCCGTTCGCGTCGCTGGCATGCACGATGTTGCCGGGGTCAACGAGCCGCAGGCCGACGCGGCCGCCGACCGGCGCGGTGACCCGGGAGTACGTGATCTGCAGCCGCGCATTGTCGATCTGGCTCTGATCGATCTTCACCGTGCCCTCGTACTGGCGCACCAGCGCGGCCTGGGTGTCGACCTGCTGCTTGGCGATGGAGTCCTCCGCGAAGAGCTTCTGGTAGCGTGCCAGGTCGAGCCGCGCGTTGTCGAGCAGCGCGCGGTCGCGCAGCAGCTGGCCTTCGGCCTGCGCGAGCTGCACCTCGAACGGCCGCGGATCGATCTCGGCGAGCAGCTCGCCCGGCTTGACCGCCTGGCCTTCCTGGAACAGGACTCGCAGGAGCTGCCCGTCGACGCGACTCCGGACGGTGACGGTGCGGTCGGGCGTGACGGTGCCAAGCCCGTTGAGATAGACGTCGATGCTGCCGGTGCGCGCCGGGACCGCGACGACCGGCGTCGGACCTCCCGCGCCCGCCGGCCCGCCGAAGCGGCCGGCGCCGTGCGGCGGCTCGGGCGACGGCGCGCCGCCGAAGCGGTGGTAGGCGAAGTACGCGGCAAGAACGAGCAACGCCGCCGCGAGCGCCGTCCAGAGCCAGCGACGCCGCGCGCCGGCGCGGGCCACGGCCGATTCCTCGACAGGCGTTTCGACGGGGCGGTTCATCGATCCAGTGCACGCCGGCGCGCTCGCGCAGCGACGGGCGCTGGGCCGCCGGCGTCCGCGATGCGCGGTGCTCGGCTCCGCGCCGCGCGTCGCAGCCGGATCGCCATTAGAGCAGAAAGCCGGTCGCCGTTCAGTGGTCCCGGACGCCACGCGCGAGGCGGCATCCGGACGGAAGTGAAACGGCGCTCAGGAGGCGAGCGTCTGGGGAGGAGGAGACGCGCCCCCCGAGCGCCGTTCACGACTGCTCAACGCGCCGGGCCGCTGCGCCGGCGCTGCTCGCGGTCGCCATAGACGTCGCGGCCGTGGTCGCGGATGTCGCGGCGCAGCTGCTCGCGCTCTTCGGGCGACAGCTGGCGATATGTGCCGCCGCCGATCTGCCCGCGATCGGGCGTGTCGCGCGTGCCCCGCATGTCGCCGCGGCGACTCATGTCGCCCGGCTGCACCTGCTGCGGCCCGCGGTCACCGGATCCGCGGTCGCCGTTCCGTCCGGACTGCGCCGAGGCCGCGGTCATCGCACCCGCGAGCACGAGGGCGAGCGCGGCCGCGCCTGCGGTTCGCAGGACGCGCTGCCCGATTCTCCGGCTCGCCGATGCGGTCTTCATTTCGCTTCCTGATCCCCCTGTCCGCGAGCAGCTTGGTCCTGAGCCCCTGGATGGTCAAGCGCCTCGCTCTCCCGGTTGGCGGGTTATCTCGATCCGCCGGGGTGTCATCTCCCCGTTCTCTTCTTCCGCGTGCCGTTTTTCCGTGCCGCTTTACCGCGTCCCTCGTCCGCGCCGTCTGCGGCGCATGCACGCACTCTGGGGCCAAGGTGTAAGCCGACTGTGAGCGGACGCGGGAACTTTGTAACGCTTTGTTTCGCAGCCGCGGACGGCAAAGTCCCGTTACGAATCGCTGGCTTGGCGCCGCCGGCGGAGCTACGATTCCCCCGTATGAGCGAGCACAAGACCCGGATCCTGGTGGTGGACGACGACCCCCGCCTGCGCGATCTCCTGCAGCGGTACCTCGGCGAGCAGGGATTCGCCGTTCGCACTGCGTCCGACGGTCACGCCATGGACAAGCAGCTCGCCCACGAGCGCTTCGACCTCATGGTCCTCGACCTGATGCTCCCGGGCGAGGACGGGCTCTCGATCTGCCGGCGCCTGCGCGGCACCAAGAACACGATCCCGATCATCATGCTCACGGCGAAGGGCGAGGACGTCGACCGGATCGTGGGCCTGGAGATGGGCGCGGACGACTACCTGCCGAAGCCGTTCAATCCGCGCGAGCTGGTCGCGCGCGTGCACGCGGTGCTCAGGCGGCGCACCGCCCCCGCCCCGCCCGGCGCCCCGACCGACGAGGCCGGCCCGGTCAGCTTCGGCGGCATGACTGTGGACCTGGCGCGGCGCACGCTCACCAAGCACGGCCAGGAGGTCGCGCTCACCACCGGCGAGTTCGCGCTACTCAAGGTGCTGGTGACCCATCCGCGCACCCCGCTCTCGCGCGACAAGCTGATGGAGCTCGCGCGCGGCCGCGAGTACGAAGTCTTCGACCGCGCGATCGACGTCCAGGTCTCGCGCCTGCGCAAGCTCGTGGAGCCCGATCCTGGGAAGCCCGTCTACATCCAGACCGTCTGGGGCTTCGGCTACATGTTCGTGCCCGACGGCGCTGCCGCTCCGCAGTGAGGCTCGCCCCGCGCAGCCTGCTCTGGCGCACGTTCGCGCTGATCGCGCTCCTCATCGTCCTCGCGCTCGCGGCGTGGGTGACGATCTTCCGCGCGGTCGAGCGGGGGCCGCGTGCGCGCCAGACCGCGGACATGGTCGCGAGCGTGGTGAACCTCACGCGCGCGGCGCTTCTCACGGCGGCGCCCGATCTGCGGCGCGAGCTCCTGCTCGAGCTCGCGCAGAGCGAAGGCATCCGCGTCTATCCTGCCGAGCCCGACGACCGCGTCACCGCGCTCGATACGAGCCGGGCAGGTGCGCAGCTCCTCGGCGAGGAGATCCGGCGCCAGCTCGGACCGGGCACCCGGCTTGCGACCGCGCTGGACGGGCAGCGGGGTTTCTGGGTGAGCTTCCGCATCGCCGAGGACGAGTACTGGGTGATGCTTCCGCGCGAGCGCGTCGAGCGCAAACGCGCGCTGCAGTGGCTGGGCTGGGCAGCGCTCGCGCTCGCGCTCGCGCTGCTCGGCGCCTACGTGATCGTGTTCCGCCTGAAGCGCCCGCTGCGCGCGCTCACCCAGGCCGCTGCCGAAGTCGGCCGCGGCCGCAACCCGGCGCCGGTCGCGGAATCCGGGCCGGACGAGATCCGTACGCTCGCGCACGCGTTCAACCAGATGTCGCGCGATCTCGCGCGCCTCGAGGACGACCGCGCGCTCATCCTGGCGGGCGTCTCGCACGACCTGCGCACGCCCCTCGCCCGGCTCCGGCTGTCGATCGAGATGAGCCGGGCCGATCCGCCGCTCAAGCAGGGCATGGACGCCGACATCGACGAGATCGACCGCATCATCGGGCAGTTTCTCGACTTCGCGCGGAGCGAGGGCGGGGAGCCGGCGGGCCCGCTCGACCTCGCGGCGCTCGCGCGCGAGTGCGTGCAGCAGTACCGCGAGCGCGGATACGCGGTCGAGGCCGAGATCGGCGCCGTGCCCGAACTCGCGGGACGCGCGCTCGCGCTCAAGCGCATGCTGGTGAACCTCGTCGACAACGCGATCCGCTACGGCGAGAAGGACGTGGTCGTCGCCACGCGCGCCGAGGGTTCCAACGCGGTGGTCGAGGTCCGCGATCGCGGCCCGGGGATCCCGGCGAGCGAGGTCGATCGCCTGAAGCAGCCTTTCACGCGGCTCGAGGTCGCGCGCACCGGGCACAGCGGGTCCGGGCTCGGTCTCGCGATCGTCGAGCGCATTGCCAGGATGCACGACGCGACCTTCGAGCTGCTGCCCCGCGAGGGCGGCGGCCTGATCGCCCGGGTCACTCTTCCGGCCGACAGGTGTTGAGCGCGTTACCGCTGGGGAAGCTCAGCCGGCGTCATTCCCGTGCAAGCGGGGTTCCGATGGCCCGCTCGCTCACGTCCACGCGCGCGAACACCCGGCGCACGGTCTCGATCACGCGCTCGGCGGGCATCTCGTCCAGGCAGTCGCTGCGGCTCTCGAGATGCCGGTCGCAGCCCTCGAGCAGGCACGGCACGCAGCCGCGCGCGTTCGTGCCCTGCAGGAGCGTGACGTTGTTGACGGTGCGGCTGCCGCGCAGCGCGAACGGGCTCGCCGTCTCCTCGTAGCCGCGCGGCCACGGCCCCCAGCGCACGGGGCTCGACGGCCCGAAGAGCGCGATCGTCGGCGTGCCGGTCGCCGCGGCGAGGTGCGTCGTCGCGGTGTCCGGGCCGACGAAGACGGCGGCTCCGGCAATCAGGCAGGCCACCTGCGGAAAGGCGAGCCGCCCGGTGAGGTTCACCGTTCCGTCCGGGAATTCCCGTGCGATCCGCGCGACGTACTCGACCTCGTCCGGGGCGGCGCTGCCGGTGAGCACGAGCCGCGCGCCCTCGCCTGCCAGCCACTGTGCGAGAGCAGTCCAGTCGTCCGACGTCCACTGCTTGTAGCGAAACTTCGGATACAGGTGGAGCACGGCGTAGCGCGTGGCACGCGCATCGAAGGGCAACGCGGCGGCAACCGCGCGCTCGTCCTCGGCGCTCCAGCTCGCCGCGACCTCGGCGCACGGCCGAATGCCGAGCAAGGCCGCGAGGGCGAGATTCTGCGCGACCACGTGCGTCGCGCGATCGTCGAACGGCGCCCAGCACGAGAGGAGCCACCGCTTCCACGCGTGCTTGATTCCGGGCAGCGCGGGCCCGACGCGCGTCCGTCCCGCAAGCCACGCGTAGAGCGTGGGGCGATCGCCGGGCAGCGTGGTGAGCGCGAGGTCGTAGCGACGCCGGATCCGGCGCACGAGCGTCCGCTGCGTTTCGAGCGAGGCGCGCTCGGGCACCGTCAGCACCTCGCGCAGATCCGGATTGCGCGCCAGCACGCCCTCGGTGCCGGCGAAGACCAGGCAATCGAGCGCGGCCTCCGGCCAGGCGCGCTTCACCGATCGAATGAGCGGCGTGGCCAGGAGAACGTCACCGATGCGCCGCGTGACGACGACGAGCACCGTTTGCGGCGGCGTCGCGAGCAGTCCGGTCGATGCCATCGTGCGCCGCGCTACGCCACTGCGGCGTACTGATCGAGGCCCGCGGCCGCGCGCACCCGGTTCGATCGCAGCAGTTCGTCCAGGCGGCGCTGATTCTCCGGCAACCTCGTACGGTCGTTCTCCGGGTGCCACAGGTGGAACACGGACGCCGCGAAGCGCGCGCTCTTGTGCCGCACCCCCGCGTGCAGCAGGCGGATGACGAGGTCGGAATCCTCGAGCCCCCAGCCCGAGTAGCGCTCGTCGAGGCCGTTCACCCGTGCGAGATCGGAGCGCCAGGCGGAGAGGTTGCAGGTCTTCGCACCCTCCCAGCGCGCCGCTCCACGCTTGCGCGCGGCGGCGTCGGGCAACCGCACGAGCGGCAGCCACCGGTTGATGTCGCGCCGCACCCAGGCGCGCAGCCAACGCCGGAGGCCCCAGCGATGCACCGCGAGCCGGCCGGCGAGCACCTCGGGCGTGAATCGCTCCGAAAGCAGCACGCGGTTCGCCGAGAGAAACCAGCCCGGCTCGGCGAGCCGGCGGTGCTGCGCGACGAAGTCCGGCGCCGGGATGCAGTCGCCGTCGGTGAAGATCACGTACTCGGCCTCCGTGCCCGCGAGCGCCTTGTTCCGGATCGCCGCTGCGCGAAAGCCCGCATCCTCCTGCCACACGTGCCGCAGGGAAAAGCGCGCGTGCGCGGCGAACGCCTCCACCACGGCGCGCGTCTCCGGCCCCGAGCCGTCGTCGGCAACGATCAGCTCGAAATCTGGATCGCTCTGCGCGAGATAGCCTTCCAGCACCGCCGCCAGCGCGTCGGGGCGGTTGTACGTGGTGACGATGACCGCGATCGGCTTCACCGGCTATTTCGACTCCCGGCCGAGCGGCGGCTGCGCGGGCGGGCGCCAGGCGCGGTCGAGCTCCACGCGCTTCGCGTAGCGGTAGAAGGTGCCCTCGAAATTGCCGAGGGCGATCACGAATCCCGCCCAGCCGTCGAGAAAGCCGCGCTTGAAGACGTAGTGCTTCACGAACGCCCAGATGCCGTGCGCGAGCGCCGCGGACATGCCGGTCCCGCGCCCGGCGAGCTTCTCCGCGCCGAGCGAGGAGTACCGATTCATCTTGCGGATGATCTCGTCGAGATCGCGGAACGGAAACTGCCAGATCGCGCTCGCGAGCTCACCGGGCGGCCGACCGGTGAGCATCTCGTAGCCCTCGTGCACCGGCTCGAGCGTGTAGCGCATCGCGCCCTTGCGGAAGAGCTGGGGCTGCCGGAAGTTCGGATACCAGCCGGAGCCCCTGATCCACCGGCCCATGAAGTAGTTGCGCCGCGGCACGAGGTAGGCATCGTGCGCGGGCTCGCCGGCGAGGAGCACGAGGACCTCGTCGCGCACCTCCGGCGTACAGCGCTCGTCCGCGTCGAGGCTGAAGATCCACTCGTGCGTGCACGCCTCGATGGCGCGGTTGCGCAGGTCGCCGAAGCCCTGGAACGGGATCTGCACGACGCGCGCGCCGAGGCGCTCGGCCTTCTCCGCGGTACCGTCGGTGCTGCCCGAGTCGGCGACCAGCACTTCGTCGGCCCACAGCACGCTCGCGACGGCGGCCTCGATCTTCTCCGCCTCGTTGTAGGCGAGGACGTAGGCGGTGATCTTTCTCATCGCGGCGTCCGACGCCCGGCCGCGGTGGCTCGAATGCCGACTGGGATGCGCGCGGACATGCGCGCAATTATGCCCGGAACGACGGTCCTGGCCGGGGGTGTCCGGGTCGGCCGCCCGGGAGCGGCGCACCCGGCGGGTTCGCAAGCAGGGGATCGCGGCGAATCAAGCGCCCGCCGCGGCCACCGGTTCAGCCGTCGTCGCGGACCCGCGGTCCGTCGCGGCGCCAGTTGCCGTCTTCGCCGCGCACGCCGCGGATGACGGTCGTCGCGCGCGCTCGCTTCGGCTTCGGCGCGCCGAAGACCCAGAGGATCGAGAGGAACAGCAGGAAGAGGAGGCCGGCGAGGGCGATGAGGTTGTGCATGGTCGAGCGTCTTGCGCGTAACGAGCCGTTGCCAAGGATAACTCGCCGCCGGCCGCTCGGGACACCGGCTTTACAAATCGTTACACCCTGCCGTGGAATGACGCACACCGCGACCGTCATTCCGCGGCCCATCGCCCCTCGACCATGTAGTCGCTGCCATTCGGCCCCGTCACCGAGCGGATGAGCGCGAAACCGCTGCCGCGCCACACGATCGGCGCGAGCCGCGGCAGCTCGCGCGGCGGGCTGCCCTTGCGCAGCAGGGTCACGTGCGAGACGAACGGCTTCGGGTCGAAGTCGAACCGCGCCGCGAGGAGCGCCGCCCGCAGGTCGGCAACCATCGCGAGCAGCGCCTCCGGGTCCTGCGCCGCCCCGGCCCAGGCGATCCGGTTGTGCTTCCAGTAGCCGGGCGTGTCGAGCACGAGCTCGAACCGCTGCGGGGGGACGCGACTTGCGGCCGCCTTCAGCGCAGCAAGCTGGCCCGCCTCGGTCTCGCCCAGAAACGCGAGCGTGACGTGCAGGTTCTCCGGCCGCGTCATGCGTCCGCCGCACGCCTCGTGCAGTCGCTTCGCCCAGCTCGCGAGCGCCTGGCGCACATCGTCGCCCGGCCACAGCGCGAAGAAAAGCCGTACCCGGGATGGGGCGCGCGGGCGCGCGCCCTCACCGGCCGGCTCGGACATCCTCGAGCGCGGCGACCGCCTCGGCCGCGATGCCTTCGCCGCGGCCGGCGAAGCCGAGCCGCTCGGTGGTCTTCGCTTTCACGTTCACCTGCCCCGGCGCGACCCCGAGGTCGGCTGCGATGTTGGCGACCATCCGGGCGACGTGCGGCGCCATCTTCGGCGCCTGCGCGATAATCGTCGCGTCCACGTTGGCGACCGCGAAGCCCGCCTGCCGCACCCGCTCTGCGGCCGTGCGCAGCAGCGCACGGCTGTCGACGTCCTTGAACCGGGGATCGTCGTCGGGGAAGTGCCGGCCGATGTCCCCCAGGCCGGCGGCCCCGAGCAGCGCGTCGGTGATTGCGTGCAGCAGCACGTCGGCGTCGGAGTGGCCGGCAAGGCCGCGATCGAACGGGATCGCCACGCCGCCGATCACCAGAGGCCGTCCCGCAACGAGCGCGTGCACGTCGAAGCCGTGGCCGATTCTCATGAGCGGTCGCTCATCGGCGCGCGGCGCTCCCGACGAGCGCGGCGGCCACCGCAACGTCCTCGGGGTAGGTGACCTTCAGGTTGCGGGTGCTGCCCTGGACGAGTCGCGGACGCAGGCCGAGCGCCTCGACGGCCGCCGCCTCGTCGGTCACCTCGCCCGCGGCGCCGATGGCACGCAGGAGCACGCCGTGGCGGAACATCTGCGGCGTTTGCGCCTGCCAGAGGCCTTCGCGCGCCGCCGTCGCGGCGATCCGGCCGTCGCCCGCAGCGCGCTTCAGGGTGTCGGCCACCGGCACCGCGAGGATCCCGCCGACCTCGTCGCCGGAGACCGCGTCGATCAGCCGCGCGAGCGCCGCCTCGTCCAGGCACGGGCGCGCCGCGTCGTGGACGAGCACCCAATCGTCGGGATTCACCGTGTCCGCCATGGCGACGAGGCCGTTCATCACGCTGTCCCGCCGCGTCGGTCCACCGCAGAAGAGCGGCGCGATCCGGTCGCCGAAGGCCGACCAGTCGACGCTCCCGAAGCGCTGATCGTCGATCGCGAGCACGACGAAGACCGCCTCGATCGCCGGGTGCGACGCGAGCGCGCGCGCGGCGTGATGCAGGAGCGGCCGTCCGGCGATCTCGGTGTACTGCTTGGGCGTGCCGGCACCGAAGCGCGCACCCGCCCCCGCTGCCGGGATCAGGCCGAAAAGCCGCGATGTCATTGGGAGTTAGGTCGTTTTTTGTGCAGCGCAACCCCATTATACTAACGCCCTTGAACAGACCGTCTCTCCGCCACATTCGCGTCCGCGTGCGCCCGGCGCCGATCCGCGGCCGGTCGGCGTCCTAGCCGTGCTCGCCGACTCCGCCCCGGCCGCGGCTCCGCAACGCATCCGCCCCGGCGAGCTGCACGGCTCCGCCGATGCGCTCGCGCTCGCGCGCATCGCCGCGCGGTCGCGCCCGCTCGCGATCGTGTGCGCGTCCGCGCTCGACGCGCAGCGCCTGCGCGAGGAGATCGTCTGGTTCGCGCCCGAGCTGCGCGTTGCGCTCTTCCCCGACTGGGAGACGCTGCCCTACGACGCGTTCTCGCCGCACCAGGACCTCGTTTCGGAGCGGCTCGAAACGCTGTACCGGGTCACGCAGGGCGAGTGCGACGCGCTGATCGTACCGGCGACGACCGCCCTCTACCGCCTGCCGCCTGCCGAGTATCTCGCGGCGTACACGTTCTTCCTGCAGCGCAGCGCCAAGCTCGACGCGGCGCGCCTGCGGAGCCAGCTCACCCTCGCCGGCTACGCCCCCGTCACCCAGGTGGTGGCGCCCGGCGAGTACTGCGTGCGCGGCGGGCTGATCGACCTCTTCCCGATGGGCAGCGCGGTCCCCTATCGCATCGACCTCGCCGACGACGAGATCGAGTCGATCCGCACCTTCGACGTCGACACCCAGCGCACGATCTACCAGGCGCAGGAGATCCGCCTGCTGCCGGCGCGCGAGTTCCCGATGGACGAGGCCGGCCGCAACCGCTTTCGGCAGCGCTTCCGCGACGCGTTCGAGGGCGACGTCACCAAGAGCCCGGTGTACAAGGATGTCTCGAACGGCGTGCCGCCGCCCGGCGTCGAGTACTACCTGCCGCTCTTTTTCGAGAAGACGGGCACCCTCTTCGACTACCTGCCCACCGGCACGACGATCGCCCTGCACCATGACGTGCACGGGGCGATCGACCAATTCTGGCGCGACACCGGCTCGCGGTACCAGTTGCTGCGCGGCGATCGCGACCGGCCGCTGCTGCCACCGTCGGATCTCTTCCTGCGCGCCGAGGAGCTGTTCGTCGCGCTCCGCGACTTCGCGCGGGTGGACCTGCACGCCGTCCCCCTCGCACGGCACGACGCCGACGCCTTCGCCGCCCACGCGCTGCCCGGCATCGCCGTCGAGCGCCGCGCCGCCGATCCCCTCCACTCGCTGAAGGCCTATCTCGCCGCGAGCCCCGCGCGCACGCTGGTGCTCGCGGACTCGCCCGGGCGCCGCGAGACCATGACCGAGTACTTCGCCGAGTACGGGTTGCATCCGGCGCCGTGCGCGAACTTCGGGCAGTTCGCCGCCTCGTCCGAGCGCCTGATGCTCGGCGTCGGACCCCTTGCGAGCGGCTTCGCTCTGCCGGCGGAGGGCATCGCGATCGTCACCGAATCGGAGCTCTACGCCGGCACCGCGCGTGCCCGCATCGGGCGCGAGCGCGAGAAGCGGAGCTCGGTCGACGGCATGCTGCGCGACCTCTCGGAGCTCGCGATCGGCGACCCGGTGGTGCACGAGAGCCACGGCATCGGCCGCTACCGCGGCCTCGTGAGCCTCGACCTCGGCGAGGGCGAGACCGAGTTCCTGCAGCTCGAGTACGCGGGCGCCGACAAGCTCTACGTCCCGGTCGCGCAGCTGCACGTCATCGGGCGCTACTCCGGCGGTCCGGCCGAGGCCGCGCCGCTGCACCGCCTCGGCGGCGACCAGTGGGAGAAGGCGAAGCGCAAGGCGGCCGAGCAGGTGCGCGACACCGCCGCCGAACTCCTCGCGCTCTACGCGAAGCGCGCCGCGCGCGAAGGACACGCATTCGCGGTGGCGGCGCACGACCTCGACGCCTTCGCCGAGGGCTTCGGCTTCGAGGAGACGCCCGACCAGGCCGCCACCATCGCCGCGGTGGCCGAGGATATGCGCTCGGCGAAGCCGATGGACCGGCTCGTGTGCGGCGACGTCGGCTTCGGCAAGACCGAGGTGGCGCTGCGCGCCGCGTTCATCGCGGTGGCGGACGGCCGCCAGGTCGCCGTCCTCACGCCGACGACGCTGCTCGCCGAGCAGCACTTCAACACCTTCGGCGACCGGTTCGCCGACTGGCCGGTGAGGCTCGCCGAGCTCTCGCGGTTCCGGACCGGCAAGGAGCAGCGGGCGACGCTCGACGCGCTCGCCGCGGGCCGCATCGACATCGTCGTCGGCACCCACAAGCTCCTCTCGCGCGACGTGAAGTTCGCGCGGCTGGGGCTTGCGATCGTGGACGAGGAGCACCGCTTCGGCGTGCGCCAAAAGGAGGCGCTGAAGCGCCTGCGCGCGGAGGTGGACGTGCTCACCCTGACCGCGACGCCGATCCCGCGCACGCTCGCCATGTCGCTCGAGGGCCTGCGCGATCTCTCGGTGATCGCCACGGCGCCCGCGAAGCGCCTCGCCATCAAGACCTTCGTCGCCAACTACTCGCCCGGCCTCGTCCGCGAGGCCTGCCTGCGCGAGCTGAAGCGCGGCGGCCAGGTCTACTTCCTGCACAACGAGGTCGAGTCGATCGAGGCGATGCGCGAGAAGCTCGGCGAGCTCCTCCCTGAGGCGCGGATCGCGGTGGCGCACGGCCAGATGCGCGAGCGCGAGCTCGAGCGCGTGATGCGCGAGTTCCTGCAGCAGCGGACGAACCTCCTGGTGTGCTCGACGATCATCGAGACCGGCATCGACATCCCGACCGCGAACACGATCGTGATCAACCGCGCCGACAAGCTCGGGCTCGCGCAGCTGCACCAGCTGCGCGGCCGCGTCGGGCGCTCGCACCACCAGGCCTACGCCTACCTGCTGACTCCGCCCGAGGAGGCGCTCACGGCCGCCGCGAAGAAACGGCTCGAGGCGATCCAGACGATGGAGGAGCTCGGCTCCGGCTTCTATCTCGCCATGCACGACCTCGAGATCCGCGGCGCGGGCGAGGTGCTCGGCGAGTCGCAGAGCGGCGAGATCCAGGAAGTCGGCTTCAACCTCTACGCCGACATGCTCAACCACGCAGTGCGCGCGCTGAAGGCGGGGCGCGAGCCCGACCTCTCGCAGCCGCTCGGGGTCGCGACCGAGATCAACCTGCACCGGCCGGTGCTGCTGCCCTCCGGTTACTGCTCCGACGTGCACGAGCGGCTCGTGGTCTACAAGCGCCTGGCGAACTGCGAGACCGACGAAGCGCTCACCGCGATGCACGAGGAGCTGGTGGACCGCTTCGGCCCGCTGCCGGAGCAGGCCCAGGCGCTCCTCGAAAGCCACCGGCTGCGCATCCTTTCGCGCGCGCTCGGCATCGCGCGGGTGGACGCGACCGCCGAGGCCGTGGTGATCCACTTCGAGGCGCACCCCGCCGTCGATCCGGCGCGAATCATCGAGCTCATCCAGAAGAACCGCGGCTGGCGCCTGCAAGGGCCGAGCAGGCTGCGCATCGAGCGCGCCTCGGCCACGCTCAGGGAGCGCGCACAAGGGGTGCGCGAGGTCCTGCGGCAGCTCGCGCCGACGACGCATTGATGGAATATCGCGCACGAGACCGCCCATGACCCACACGCTGCAGATGGAGAACGTCAACGTCGGCGGGTTCGACCTGATGCCCTCGCCCGAGGACGTGAAGCACCGCCTCCCGCTCACGCCCGCGGCCGCGCGCACCGTGATCACCGGCCGCGAGACGATCGAGCGCATCCTGGATCGCAAGGACCCGCGCATGTTCGTCATCGTGGGCCCCTGCTCGATCCACGACCCGGCGGCCGGGCTCGATTACGCGGGCCGGCTGAAGCGGCTCGCCGAGGATCTCGCCGACACCTTCTTCCTGCTGATGCGCATCTACTTCGAGAAGCCGCGCACGGCGACCGGCTGGAAGGGCTTCATCAACGATCCGCGCATGGACGATTCCTTCCACATCGAGGAAGGGATGCAGAAGGCGCGCGAGTTCCTGCTTCGCGTGGCCGAGCTCGGCCTGCCCGCGGCAACCGAGGCGCTCGATCCGATCGCGCCGCAGTACCTCGGGGATCTCATCTCGTGGACCGCCATCGGCGCACGCACGAGCGAGTCGCAGACGCACCGCGAAATGTCGAGCGGGCTCTCCACCCCGGTCGGCTTCAAGAACGGCACCGACGGCGATATCGAGGCCGCCGTGAACGCGATCCGCTCGGCGTCGCTCCCGCACAGCTTCCTCGGGATCAACCCGCAGGGCCGCTCGGCAGTCGTGCGCACGCGCGGCAACCGCTACGGTCACATCGTGCTGCGCGGCGGCGCCGAGCGCCCGAACTACGACACGGTGAGCGTCTCGCTCGTCGAGCAGACCCTCGCGCGGGCGAAGCTCCCGCTCAACATCGTGGTCGATTGCTCGCACGCGAACTCGTACAAACGGCCCGAGCTGCAGCCGCTCGTGATGCGCGACGTGGTGCACCAGATCCGCCAGGGCAACCGATCGATCGTGGGTCTGATGATCGAGAGCTTCATCGAGGCGGGCAACCAGCCGATCCCGGCCGATCTCGCGCAGCTCCGCTACGGTTGCTCGGTGACCGACGCCTGCCTCGACTGGGCCACCACCGAGCGCGTGCTGCGCGAGGCGCGCGGCCCGCTGCACGATGCGCTCGCCGCCCGGCACGGCGAGCCGCAGTCAGACCCCGCGGCGGCATGAACCTCGTCGTCCAGGGGCCCGCGGTTACGCCCCGCCATCTCGAGAACCTCGCCAAGATCACCGGCGCGACCGCCGCGGTCCGCATCGGCCCGGACGCGTTCCGGCTCCCCGAGGCGCACGAGCGTGAGGGCGTCGCGGCGTACTGCGAGGGCGCGCAGCTCGATTTCGGATTCGTGGCGCCGCAGGCGCGGCTCGCCGACTTCCGGCTGGTCGTCTTCGACATGGACTCGACGGTGATCACGATCGAGTGCGTGGACGAGCTCGCCGAGCTCGCGGGTGCGGGCAGCGAGGTCGCCGCGGTCACCGCGGCGGCGATGCGCGGCGAGATCGCGTACCGGGAGTCGCTCCGGCGTCGCGTTTCGCTCCTCGCGGGGCTCCCGGAGAACGCGCTCGAGCGCGTGTACGCCGAGCGGCTGCGGATCACGAACGGGACCGAGGCCCTGATGTCGCGGCTGCGGAGCCTCGGCATCCACACGTTGCTCGTCTCGGGCGGCTTCACCTACTTCACCGACCGGTTGAAGGCGCGGCTCGGCTTCGACGAGACCGCGTCGAACGTCCTGGAGATCGCCGGAGGCCGGCTCACCGGCCGGCTCGTCGGCACGATCCTCGACGCCGAGGGGAAAGCCGCCGCCCTACGCGCGGCGCGCGATGCGCACGGGCTGGATCGCGCGCAGGTGCTCGCGATCGGCGACGGCGCCAACGATCTCGTGATGATGGCCGAGGCAGGCACCAGCATCGCCTACCGCGCGAAGCCGCTCGTGCGCGAGAAGGCGACCTACTGCCTCAACCACGTCGGGCTGGACGGCGTGCTGGCCCTTTTCCCCTAGCTCACTTGTCCACGACTTTGCGCAGCGTCGGCGGCTCGGTGCGCTCGTCCGCCGCGCGCAGCCGGCTCTCGAGCACTCGAACCTGCTCGGAGAGCGCCTTCACCTGCTGCTCGACCTCGGCCGTGTGATCGGTGAGGCCGCGAATGGCCTTCGCCACCGGATCGTCGTCGCCGCGCCCGGAGAGCGCATACGCCGAGAAGCCGAGCTTCGCGGCGTGCACCTCGCGCTTGAGCTCGTCCGGCGTCTCCATGATCCGGGCAGGAATGCCGACCGCGGTGGCACCCGGCGGCACGTCCTTCACCACCACCGCGTTCGAGCCGATCTTCGCACCGTCGCCCACGTTGATCGGTCCGAGCACTTTCGCGCCCGCGCCGATCACCACGCCGTTCCCGAGCGTCGGGTGGCGCTTACCCTTCCGCCAACTGGTGCCGCCGAGGGTCACGCCGTGATAGAGCGTGCAATCGTCGCCGATGATCGCGGTCTCGCCGATCACGATCCCCATGCCGTGGTCGATGAAAAAGCGGCGCCCGATCGTGGCGCCAGGATGGATCTCGATGCCGGTGAGCCAGCGCGCCAAGTGCGAGACCCAGCGGGCGAACCAGCGCAGCCCGCGTCCCCACAGCCAATGGCTGAGGCGGTGGAAGAGGATCGCGTGCAGCCCCGGGTAGCAGGTGAGGACCTCGAAGCGCGTGCGCGCCGCCGGGTCGCGGTCGAAGACCGAGTCGATGTCCTCACGGAGTCGGGCGAACATGGCGAAAAATCCTGTCGAGTCCGGCCATTATGGCCAAACCCTAGCGATTCAGTCAACTTTGGGCTGTGTGTGCTGGTTGCGCCCTGCGCCCGCCCCCGCTCCCAGGGCGCCCGTCACCGCGATCGGCGCTTTCGCGCCCCGAAGCCGTCCCAGGCGGTGAGGATTCCGCGCAGGATGTTGACCTCCTCGCGCTCGAGCCGTGCCCGTCCGAAGAGCCGCCGCAGACGCTCCATCAGCCGCTTCGGCTGCGCCGGATCGAGAAACCCCGACACCACGAGGTTGCGCTCGAGGTGCGCGAAGAACGCCTCGACTTCCTCGAGGCTTGCCGCATCGAAGCCCGTGCCCGGTCGCGGCGGCGCGCCCGCCGCCATGTGCAGCTCGTAGGCGACCACCTGCACGGCCGCCGCCAGGTTCAGCGACGAGTAGCTCGCTCCGGTCGGGATCCAGGCAAGGCGCTGGCACTTGAGCGTCTCGTCGTTCGACAGGCCGACCGATTCGGTGCCGAACACGAGCGCGACTTCGCCGTGCTGCGCCTCCGTCACCGCGAGGTCCGCGGCCGCGCGCGCGTCGAGCTCCGGCAGGGAGAGCCCGCGCCGCCGCGCCGAGAGCGCGATCGCGAGCGTGGTGCCGGCAAGCGCCTGATCGAGCGTCGGAACCACCCGCGCTTCCGCCAGCACGTCGGCCGCTCCGCTCGCGCGCGCTTCGGCCTCAGGATCCGGGAACGTGCGCGGCGCGACGAGCACGAGCCGCGCGAGCCCCATCGTCTTCAGCGCGCGCGCCGCGGCGCCGATGTTCCCGGGGTGCGTCGTGCCGACGAGCACGACGCGAATGCGCGCGAGCGGGTCTGCGGCGGATAGATTCGTTAGAATCGTGGGTTCTCCGAATTTCCGCGAGCGCGTCGCCTCCCGCCCCTCGAGCGAACATGCATCAGCTTCACCCCATGCTCACCGTTGCCGTGAAGGCCGCGCGCCGCGCCGGCGCGGTGATCAGCCGCGCGTCGCGCGACATCGAGGCCGTCACGGTCACGACCAAGCGGCAGAGCGATTTCGTGACCGAAGTCGACCGGGCCGCGGAGGCCGCGGCGATCGACGTGCTGGCGAAGGCGTATCCGGACCACGCCATTCTAGCAGAGGAGTCCGGCGCCTCCGGCGCCTCGGACTACACCTGGATCATCGATCCGCTCGACGGCACCACCAACTTCATCCACGGCTTTCCGCAGTACGCGGTCTCGATCGCGCTGCGGCACCGGGGCACCCTCGCGCAGGCGGTCGTCTTCGATCCGACGCGCAACGAGCTCTTCACCGCCTCGCGCGGCCGGGGCGCGTTTCTGAACGACCGGCGCATCCGCGTCGCGAAACGCAGCCGCATGAGCGAAGCGCTGATCGGCACGGGCTTCCCGTTCCGCGAGCTCGCGTATCTCGAGGAGTACACGCGGATGTTCAAGGCCGTGGTCCGCCGGACGGCGGGCGTGCGGCGCGCCGGCGCCGCCGCGCTCGATCTCGCCTACGTCGCAGCCGGGCGGCTCGACGGCTTCTGGGAGATCGGGCTCTCGCCGTGGGACATGGCGGCCGGATGCCTGCTCATCCTCGAAGCCGGCGGGCTCGTGGCCGACCTCGACGGCGAAGAGGGTTACCTCGACAAGGGGCACATCGTGTGCGGCTCGCCGAAGATCTTCGGCCAGCTGCTGCCGCTCCTCTCGGCGGAGCACCAGCGCAAGGCGTGAGGCACGGACCGATGCGCCTGCTCGGCCGGCTCCGCGATGCCTTCCCGGGGCGGCGCGCCCGCGCGCACCAGGCCGAGCTCGAGGCAGCGCTCGCGCTGCACGAGCAGGGGCGCATCGACGCGGCCGATGCGATCTACCGTCGCATCCTCGCCGCGGCGCCGGATCACGCGCAGGCGCTGCACCTCGCGGGGCTTGCCGCACACCAGCGCGGCGATGACGCTGCGGCGGTCGCGCTGATCGAACGGGCGATCGTGCGCGACGGCACGGTCGGGCTCTGCCATCTCAACCTCGGCAACGCGCTGCGCGCGCTCGGCCGCGGCGAGGAGGCGCTGGCGAGCTACGCGCGCGCGACCGAGCGCGATCCGGGCCGCTTCGCCGCCTGGTTCAATTTCGGTCAGCTCGCGCGCGAGCGCGGCCGCGCCGACGCGGCGGTGGCGGCATTCCGCCGCGCGCTCGCGCTCGATCCGGCGAGCGACGACGCGGCATTCGGACTCGCGATGGCATTGATCGAACGCCGGACCGAGGGCGACGAGCGCACGGCGAGCGCTGCCGAGGCGGTTGCACTGCTCGAGTCCCGCTGGACGCGCGCGCCCGATCAGACGGAGATGCGCTACGTGCTCGCCAGGGCGCTCGAGGCCTGCGGGCGGTGGACCGAAGCGGCCGCGCATCTCGAGGCGGTCGCGCAAGCACGCCCGGGCCTCGCGGAGGTGCGCAACCGCCTCGCGAACTGCTACAACCGGCTCGGCCGCGCCGCCGAGGCGGTGCGCGAGTATCGCGAGACGTTCCGGCTCGACCCGGTGTTCCATCACGCGCTCAGCAGCGTGCTCGGCGCGCTGAACTCGGTGGCCGATGCAACGCCCGAGGCGATCCTCGACGCGCATCGGGAATGGGCGCGGCTCATCGCCGCCCCGCTCTACCCGGCCGCGCCGCGGTTCGCGAACGTCCGCGATCCGGCGCGCCGGCTGCGCGTGGGCTACGTCTCGCCCGATCTGCGCCGCCATCCGGTCGGCACGCTCTTCGCGCCCGTGCTCGACCGGCACGACGCCGGCGCGTTCGAGACGTTCTGCTACTACAACTTCGCCCGCAGCGATGCCGTCACCGAGCGGATGCGCGGCGCGGCGCATTGCTGGCGGGACGTCGCGGCGCTGGACGACGCCGCCCTCGCGGAACACGTGCGCACCGACGGCATCGACATCCTGGTGGATCTCGCGGGGCACACGACGCATACCCGGCTGCCGGCCTTCGCGCGACGGCCCGCGCCCGTGCAGGTGAGCTGGCTCGGATACTTCAACACGACGGGCGTCGCCACGATCGACTGGTTCGTCACCGACCCGCACTCCTCCCCGCCAGGGCAGGAGCGCTACTTCGTCGAGAAGCTCGTGCGTCTTCCCGCGACGCGGTTCTGCTACGAGCCGCCCGAGTTCATGCCGGAGGTGAGCCCGCTCCCGGCGCGACGGAACGGGTTCGTCACGTTCGGCTGCTTCAACAACCTCGCCAAGCTCAATCCGGGCGTGCTCAAGCTGTGGGCGCGCATCCTCGCCGCGCTGCCGGACGCCCGGCTCGCGCTTCAGGCTTCTGCGCTCTCCGACACGCCGAACCGCGAGCGCTTCCGCGCGCTCGCCCGCGAGTGCGGCATCCCGGACGATCGCCTGGCGCTGCGCCCCTTCGCGCCGGCCGAGCAAGCCGCCGCCGCATATCACGACATCGACATCGCGCTCGATCCGTTCCCGTTCTGCGGCGGCATGACGAGCCTGGATGCGCTCTGGATGGGCGTGCCGGTCGTCACGCTGCCGCACGTCATGATCGCCGGCCGGCAGACTGCCAGCATGCTCGCGAACCTGGATCTCAGCGAGCTCATCGCCGGCGACGAGGCGCAGTACGTCGACATCGCAGTAGGCCTCGCCCGGGACCTCGACCGTCTTGCCGGATTGCGTGCCGGGCTCCGCGAGCGCTTCCGGCGCTCGCCGCTCGCCGACTACGCGGGCTTCACGCGCGCGCTCGAGCGAGCCTATCGCATGATATGGGAAATGTGGGTGGCTTCAACCTAGCTTGTAGTCTCGCGCGGCGCTGCCAAGCGTCAGCGGCAGACGCTGCGAGGTCGGCAGTCTGCGAACGGTGTTGAAACCCTCGCAGGGCAAAGCGTCTCGACGGTGCATGCGGGCCCGCATGCCCCGCTCAGCGACGCCTTGAGCAAACGCCGTTCGTGACAGTCGAGAGAAACCGTTCAGACCTACACGCCCGCAGTCCGCCAGTCCGGATTGATCTCGGCGGGCTCGGTGGCCAAGCCCATCGCCTTCGCGCCGGCGATCGCGCAGTACTCGTCCTTGTCGGAAGTGTCGCCGCTGATGCCGACCGCGCCGATCGCCTGGCCGTCCTTGCCCATGATCAGCACGCCCGAAGGTACCGGGATGAAGCGCCCGTCGGACGCGGCCGCGAGCGCGTTCAGAAAAGTTGGGCGCTTCTCCGCCATGCGATCGCGCAGCACGCGGGTCGGGATGCCCATGCCGAGCGCGGCCCACGCCTTGCCGAACGCGATGTCGTAGCGGAGCGCGCCACAGCCATCCTCGCGCTTGAAGGCGACGAGGTTCCCGCCGGAATCGAGCACCGCGACGGCGAGCGGATTCACGCCCTCCTTGACGCGGACCGCGAGCACTTCGTCGATGAGCCGGCTGGCGGTGGCGAGCGGCATGCTCGTGTGAACCGGAAGCGGATAGCTGGCCACTGGACTCCTCCTTTGCGTGCGATCGAATTCAATGCCTTCCCGCCGCCGCGGGACCGAGCGCGCCGACGGCTGCGAATACCGCCTCGATCGAGGCGCGCGGGATGTTGCGCACGATGAAGACGATCCGCGACCGCCGATCGTCGCCGTGCCAGGCCGCCAGCGTCACCGGCGGATGAAAGACGTGCTGCGCGCCGTGGATCGCGACCGGTCCGGGCTCGCCCACGACGTTGACGATGCCCTTGACCCGCAGGAGATCGGGCCCGCGCAGCGAGGTGAGCACCTCGAGCGAGGCGCCGAGCGTGTCCCAGGTGAACGGTTGATCGAACCAGAGGCAGAACGCGCCGATCGCCGCATCGTGCGCAGACGCACGATGCGCGTGCGCAACCTCGCCGTCCGTGTCGTGCAGACGCGCGTCGGCGCCTGCCGCCGCCAGCCACCGGTCCGGATCGCGCGCGAGCGCGCCCGCGCTCGCCGGCACGATCTCCGCGAGGAGCTCGGGCGCGAGGCGCCCGTCGACGGCGGACGTGACGAGGGCGTAGGGATTCATCGAACGCAGGCGCCGCTCGAGCGAGGCTGCCTGCGCCGCGTCCGCAAGATCGGTCTTGGTGATCACGAGCCGGTCGGCGACCGCCGCCTGCTTGGCGGCCTCGTTCATCGCGTCGAGCTGCTCCATGCCGTTCACAGCGTCCACGAGCGTCACCACGCCGTTCAGGCGGTATTGCGCGCCGAGCATGCCGTCGCTGTCGAGCGTATGCAGCACCGGCGCCGGATCGGCGAGGCCGGTCGTCTCGACGAACACGCGGTCGAAGTCGATCACCTCGCCCGCGCGGCGCTTGACGAAGAGCTCGCGCAGCGTCTCCTGCAGATCGGTACGCACCGCGCAGCACAGGCAGCCGTTCGACAGCAGCGTCATCTGCTCGGAGGAGGCTTCGACGAGCTCGTGGTCGAGCCCGACGTCGCCGAACTCGTTGATGATGACCGCGGCGCGGCGCATCGCCGGGTGACGCAGGAGCCGGCGAAGCAGTGTCGTCTTGCCGCTGCCGAGGAACCCGGTGATGATCGTGACCGGCAGGCGCCCGGCGAGCGGATCGCGCGCGAGGCCTGCCGGCCCGGCCGCCGGCGGCATCAGAGCGTCATCTCCAGGATGTAGAGGCCGCCCACGTGGCGGTCCACCGTATAGACGATCCGCCGGTCATCGACGAAGACATCGTTCAGCTGCACCGCGCCGACGGGCGACATGCGCGGCGCGCCCGGGACGAAGTACGCGACCTCCTGCGGCTGGTAGGGATTGCCGATGTCGTACGCGCGCACGCCCGCGTTGAAGAACGTCCCGACGATGATCTGCTCGGATCGCCACGAGGTGGGTCCCGGCAGGTTCTCGTGCAGGTTGTGCGCCCCGAAGCGGCCGCCGCGTTTCACGAAGGTCTCGTAGGGCGGTGCCGGGAAAGTGGCGATCGGCACCGGATTCGTCTCCACGCGCGCATCGACCACCCACACGAGCTTCGGCCAGTCGCCCCCCTCGTCGTGGATGCACTCGTCGCTGACGACGAGGAGGCCGCGGTCGAAGAGCGGCAGCACCGTGTGCGTGAATCCGTTGAACGGCGGCGAGTGGCGCCAATGGCTCACGAGCTTCGGCCGCGCCTTGTCGGAGATGTCGAGCACCACCGCGCCGCCGTCGATGTAGCCCACGTAGGCCCGGTCCGGCCGCGCCGGAAAGACGTTCGTGTTGTGCGCGCGGAAGCCGGCGTCGAAGCGCTTCTCGAGCCGGGCCGGCGGCGGCGCGGCGTCGCCTTCGCACGTGCCCGGCAGCCACCAGCGCCCCGCCTCGACCGGCTTCGCGGGATCGCGCACGTCCACGATGCGGTAGCACTGGTCGTCGAGCGGATTGCGCGGCTGGAAATCGGGCGCGCCGCTCGCCATGTGCACGAACTCGCCGTCGACGAACCAGACCGCGTGCGCGCCGCGCGAATGCGGGCCCGAGGCGTCGAAGTGCGAGATCCGCTTCGGCTGCTCGGGCGTGCTCACGTCGAACAGGTCGATGCCGGCCGGTTGCAGCCCGACCACGCTCGTCTGATAGGCGACCACCATGACGTCGCCGACCACGTCGAGCGAGTTCGAGCGCATCTTCGCGTGCGGCAGCTCGGTCTGCACGACCACGCGCGGCGCCCGTGGATCGGTGACGTCCACGCCGGTGAAGTTCTTCGGCGCCGACTCGTGCGCGAGCCACAGGATGCGCCGACCGTCGCGCGTCGCCTGCAGGGCCATGCCCTCGCCGATGCCGCCGAACCCTTCCAGCGCGTGGTGTGCGATCAAGCGCATGTTGAGCGCGAGCGTCTGATCGGCGCGCGTGCCGGCCCCGGGTAGAGTCCTTGCCATCTGATCTCCTGAATTGTCCGTGCGACCGTCCGCGCAGCCGTCGAGCGGGTGCGGACCGAGTCCCGCACGCGGAAAGAAGCCCGTAGGGTAACGGCGCCTCGTCGATCGCGCAACGATCGCGGCCTGCGCGCGTCCTCTCTTCGCGGATACGAAGTCCGCGCACGCCCGATCGCATCCCCCACAGCGCAACACTGCGCGCCGCAGGCACACCCGTCGAATCGAACGCGTTTGGATCGGACCCCGCCGGGGGCGCGTACGGCGCGGCTTCGTCGAGTTAGAACACCCAGACCACGCTGAAGTTGCCGCGCCCTTGCTTCCCGCCGTCCGGCGCGTCGTCCGTGATCACGAACCCGTAGTCCAAGCGAAGGCTCAGGCTCGACAGGTAGGAGACGCGGATGCCCGGCCCCGCGGAAGAGATGCCGATCCTGCCGGGTTCGAATACCTGCGGATCGATCCGCCTCACGCGGCCGTAGTCGTAGAAGGCGAGCGCGCGCACATGGAGCCCGTCGATCCCGAAGAGACCGCCGAAGTCCGGCGAGCGGATCTCGAACGAGCCGGAGTAGCCGCGGTCGTCGGCGTACTGGCGCTCCATGAATCCGCGCACCGAGTCGAGCCCGCCGATGCCGAACTGCTCCCCGGGCACGAGCGCGTCGCGCGTGTACTGGCCGGCGAAGCGCACGCGACCCTGAACGTCGCGCGGGAACGTGTGGAGCCAGACGAGGTTCGCGCGGGCAAGCGTGTAGCGGGCGTTCGCGCCGGGGCGCACGCGGTCGAATCGCGCCTGGTCGCCGTTCTCGCCGCCAGGAACGTTTTGAACCGCAGCCGCGGAGAAGGAGATGTCTTCGGCGCCATCGCGCCAGGCGGCCGCGTACGCGAGGCTGAGCGGGTGGATCTCGTAGTCGGGCGCGATGCCCGTCGTCGTGCCCACCGGAATGACGTTGTTTTCGTAGTAGCGGTAGTCGAGCCCCAGCGAGAGCTTCTGCTCGACCCCTGCAGCGCGGGGCAGACCGAAGTTGTAGCGGCCGGCGTAGACGCGGCCGCTGCCGCTGATGTTGAAGAGATTCTGCACCACGCCCGAGTCGACGTTCGAGTAGCCCGCCACCAGATCGATCGAGTCGCCGAGCCAATAGAGGGGCACGTGGTAACCGGCGCCCGCGATGAGCACGTTCTTGTTGGGCGGCAGCGCGAGGCGGTCGGGGTCGTCCGCCTTCGACGGGGACGTCACGTACTGCAGGGTCAACACGTGATCCCGATCGAACAGGTTCGCGTGCTGGAATCCCACGCCGACCCGGTAGTCGCCAGTCTCCGGCGTGCCCGTGTTGTCGAGGCTCAGGCTGAAGCGATACGGCCGCTGGTCGGCGACGCGCGCCTCGGCGTCGATCGCGTCTTCACTCGTGCCCGGCTTCAGGACGACCACCGTCTGCTTCGTCGGGTTCTCGTTTGCGAGCTGCAGGTTCGCCGCCAGCCAGCCGGTGTCGAGCGGCTCGCCCGTCTGCAGCGCGGGCAAGCTCGCCCGGATGTTGTCGTCGCTGAAATACCGGTTGCCCTCGAGCGCGATGCGGCCGAGCTTCGGCTCGACGACCCGCAGACGCACGACCCCACCCTTCATCTCCTGCTCGGGGAGGCTCACTCGCGTGGCGCCGTAGCCGCGCCGAGCGTAGGCGCTCTCGAGCGCCGTGCGCGCCTGCTGCAGGTCGGCGATGGTGCGGTTCGGTCCGACGAACGGCGCCAGCACCTGCTCGATCCGGTCCGGGGCAAGCTGCGATGCGCCCTCGACCTCGAACCGCGTGACTTCGAAGCGCACGGGCGCCGAGGGTTCCCGGGCCAAGACGATGGGCTGCCAGACGGTGAGGAGGAGCAGAAGGGCGCCGCGAATCCCGCGCCACATCGTTCTTGGTTCCTTGTTCTTCAGCCGCGGCTCCGCATCGCTCGGTGCGCGGAGCATAACTCAAAGATGCTTAATCAGCAATAGGATACATTGCTTCGTTCACGTGAATTCGGAGCTATTTCACGAACCGTGGAAACACGGCTGGCGCGCGAGAAGCAGCCATCGAGGGCACCCCGCCCCACCAGCTCCTGGGCGCGGCATCGGCCGCGCGAGGATGACGTACCATTTCGCCAGCCGTCGCCGTGCGCCCGCACGTCGCGGCGCATCGCACGCTCCCCGGATCGCGCTTGAACACCTCCACCGACTTCGGCACTGCCCCGGCGAAGGGGCATACGCCGATGATTCAGCAGTACCTGGCGCTCAAGGCCGAGTACCCGGACCTCCTGCTCTTCTACCGCATGGGGGACTTCTACGAGCTCTTCTACGAGGATGCGGAGAAGGCGGCGCGGCTCCTCGACATCACCCTGACGCAGCGCGGCGCCTCCGCCGGCGCGCCGATCAAGATGGCCGGCGTGCCCTACCACGCGGTGGAGCAGTACCTCGCGCGGCTCGTGAAGCTCGGCGAGTCGGTGGCGATCTGCGAGCAGATCGGCGACCCGGCCGCGTCGAAAGGTCCGGTCGAGCGCGCGGTCACGCGCATCGTCACGCCGGGCACGCTGACCGACAGCGCGCTCCTCGACGAGAAGTCCGACAACCTGCTCCTCGCGCTCGCGCTCGATCCCGAGCGTGCCGGGCTCGCGTGGCTCAACCTCGCGAGCGGCGAGCTGCGCGTGATGGAAGTCGCGCCGCGCGCATGGTCCGCGGAGGTGCTGCGCATCCGGCCGGCCGAAGTCCTGGTGCCCGAGTCCTCCGCCGCGGTGTTGCCGGGGGACGACGCCGCGCGGACACGGCTCCCCGACTGGCAGTTCGACGCCGGCTCCGCGCGCGCGGCGCTCGCGCAACAGTTCGGCACGCGCGACCTCGCCGGCTTCGGCTGCGAGGACATGGGCCCGGCGCTCGCCGCTGCCGGCGCATTGCTTGCCTACGCCAAGCGCACGCAAGGCCGCTCGCTCGAACATCTCACGCGCCTCGCGGTCGAGCGGCGCGATCAGTACGTGCGCATGGACCCGGCCACGCGCCGCAACCTCGAGCTCACCGAGACGCTGCGCGGGGCGCCCTCGCCCACGCTCTTCAGCCTGCTCGATACGTGCTCCACCGGCATGGGCAGTCGGATGCTGCGGCACTGGCTACACCATCCGCTGCGGGATCGCGTGCCGCTCGCCGCCCGACAGGCAGCGATCGCGGCGCTCGCGGGCGAAGCCGACAGCGGCCCGTGGCGCACCGCGCGCGCGCAGCTGCGGCAGGTCGCCGACGTCGAGCGGATCTCGGCGCGAATCGCCCTCGCGAGCGCCCGGCCGCGCGAGCTCGCCGGCCTGCGCGATACCCTCGCTGCGCTGCCGGCGATCGCCGCCTCGGTGCGGTCCGCGGACGCCGTGCGCGTCGCCGAGCTACGTGCCGAGCTCGAGACGCCGGGCGATGCGCTCGCGCTGCTGCGAGCCGCGCTCGCGGACGAGCCCGCGGCGAACGTGCGCGACGGCGGCGTGATCCGCGACGGGCACTCGCCCGAGCTCGACGAGCTCCGCGCGCTCCGCGCGAACGCCGGCGCCTTCCTGATCGAGCTGGAAGCGCGCGAACGCTCCCGCACCGGCATCCCGAACTTGAGGGTCGAGTACAACCGCGTCCACGGCTTCTACATCGAGGTCGCCAACGTGCACGCGGCCAAGGTGCCGGAGGGCTACCGCCGGCGCCAGACGCTCAAGAACGCCGAGCGCTACATCACGCCCGAGCTGAAGGCCTTCGAGGACAAGGCGCTCTCCGCGCAGGATCGCGCGCTCGCCCTCGAGAAGTCGCTGTACGAGACGCTGCTCGCGGCGCTCGCGGCCCGCGTCGCCTGGCTGCAGCGCGTGGCGCGAGCCCTCGCCGAGCTCGATGTGCTGGCGAGCGCCGCCGGCACCGCGGTGGAGCGTGGCTGGTGTCGCCCCGAGTTTGCCGACGAGCCCGTCATCGAGATCGAGGCGGGCCGCCACCCGGTCGTCGAGGACGAGGTGGACGAGTTCATCACGAACGACGCGCGCCTCGGCGCCGCCCGCCGCATGCTGCTCATCACGGGCCCGAACATGGGCGGCAAGTCGACCTACATGCGCCAGGTTGCGCTGATCGTCCTCCTCGCCTGCACGGGCCTCTTCGCGCCGGCGCGGCGCGTGCGTCTCGGGCCGATCGACCAGATCTTCACGCGCATCGGCGCCGCCGACGACCTCGCCGGCGGCCGCTCGACCTTCATGGTCGAGATGACCGAGGCCGCGACGATCCTGAACAACGCGACCGAAGCGAGCCTGGTGCTGATGGACGAGGTCGGTCGCGGCACCTCGACCTTCGACGGCCTCGCGCTCGCCTGGGCGATCGCCCGGCACCTGGTTGAGCGCAGCCGCTCGTTCACCCTCTTCGCCACACACTACTTCGAGCTGACGCGCCTCGCCCTCGAGTACCGCGAGGCGGCGAACGTGCACGTCAGCGCCGTCGAGCACAAGGATACGGTCGTGTTCCTGCACGCGGTGGAGGACGGCCCGGCGAGCCAGAGCTACGGCCTGCAGGTCGCCGCCCTCGCCGGGGTGCCAGGGAGCGTGATCCGCGCCGCGCGGCGCCACCTGCAGGCGCTCGAGCAGCAGAGCCTCGCGCGCGATGGCCAGCCCGATCTCTTCGCCGCTGCGCCGCCGGCGGCGGAGCCGCCGCGCCATCCGGCGCTCGACCTGCTGGAAGCGGTGAACCCGGACGAGCTCTCGCCGCGCGATGCGCTGGAGCTCGTCTACCGGCTGAAGAAACTCTGAGCGCGCAGGAGCCGCTATGAGGCGGCCCCTCCGGCGTGAAGCGCGATGAACGCTTTCACCTGCTCGGCGTCGGGATCCATGACCTCGACCCGCTGCGGCAGGCGCTCGATGCCCTCGTAGCCCGCCGGTCGCTCCGGCTCGCGGCCGAGCGCCTCGCGGATGGTCTCGGCGAACTTCGCCGGCTGCGCGGTCTCGAGACAGATCATCGGCACGCCTGGCGTGCGGTAGTCGAGCGCGACCTTGAGGCCGTCGGCGGTGTGCGGATCGACGAGCACGCCGTAGCGCTCGTGCGTGCGCCAGATCGTCTTCACGCGGTCGGCGTGCGTGCTGCAGCCCGACACGAATCCGAACTCCGGCAGCCGCTCGAGGTAGGGCGTGCCCGCGAGATCGAAGCCGCCTTCCCGGTCGACCCTGCGCCAGAGCTCCGAGACCACGCCCGCCGCCTGCCCGACGAGGTCGTAGACAAACCGCTCGAAGTTGGACGCCTTGGAGATATCCATCGACGGGCTCGAGGTCTGCACCACCTCGGCGGCCGACCGCACGCGGTAGCGGCCGGTGCGGAAGAACTCGTCGAGCACGTCGTTCTCGTTGGTCGCGAGGACCAGCGTGCGGATCGGCAGTCCCATCATCCGCGCGATGTGCCCCGCGAAGATGTTGCCGAAGTTGCCCGAAGGGACGGCGAAGGACACCTGCTCCTCGTTCGAGCGCGTGGCCGCGAAGTAGCCTTTGAAGTAGTACACCGTCTGGGCGACGATCCGGGCCCAGTTGATCGAATTCACCGTCCCGATCCGGTGGCGCGCCTTGAAGCGCGCGTCGCCGGAGACCGCCTTCACGATGTCCTGGCAGTCGTCGAACACCCCACGCACCGCGATATTGAAGATGTTCGGGTCCTGCAGCGAGTACATCTGCGCCGTCTGGAACGCGCTCATCTTGCCGTACGGCGACAGCATGAAGACGCGGACGCCCTGCTTGCCGCGCAGCGCGTACTCCGCCGCCGAGCCGGTGTCGCCGGAAGTCGCGCCGAGCACGTTCAGCTCTTCGCCCGTCCGCGCGAGCACGTACTCGAAGAGGTTGCCGAGGAGCTGCATCGCGACATCCTTGAACGCGAGCGTCGGGCCGTTCGACAGGCCGAGGATGTGGAGCCCCGGCTCGAGCGTCCTAAGCGGCGTGATCTCCGCGGTGCCGAAGATCTCGCTCGTGTAGGTCTTCGCGATCAGCGCGCGCAGATCCTCCGCCGGGATGTCGTCGACGAAGCGGCCGATCACCTCGCAGGCGAGATCGCCGTAGCCGAGGCGGCGCCATCTCGAGAGGGTGAGCGGGTCGATCGCCGGATAGCGCTCCGGCACGACGAGGCCGCCGTCGGGCGCGAGCCCCTCGAGCAGGATCTCGCAGAACGGCTGCGGCGCCATGCCGCCCCGGGTGCTGACGTAGCGCATGCGACCCGCTACAGCAGGGTTTCGAGCCGGATCCGCGTGACGTGCCCGGTCACCACCGGCAGGTCCTCGATCGCGCGGATGGCCTCGTTCACGCTCCGCTCGCGCGTTTCGTGGGTGAGCATGATGATGTCCACCTGCTCCTCCCCCTCCCCCGGCTCCCGCTGCACCATGGCGTCGATCGAGATCAGGCGATCGGCGAGGATGCGCGTGATGTCGGCGAGCACGCCGGGCCGATCCAGCACCCGCATGCGCAGGTAGTACGAGGTGACCACGTCCTCCATCGGGAGGATGCGCTCGCTC
Organism: Burkholderiales bacterium; assembly: GCA_020848075.1. Classification (GTDB taxonomy): domain Bacteria; phylum Pseudomonadota; class Gammaproteobacteria; order Burkholderiales; family SG8-39; genus JAABRB01. The sequence goes on along the minus strand of JADLAV010000061.1, from coordinate 112,779 downwards.
GACAGGCGGTCGGGCTGGAACGCGAGGTGCGGCACGCGGTTCTCCGGATCCGCCGTGTGCATGCGGGTGACGTCCACGAGATCGGCCACCACCGCGCTCGCCGTCGGCTCGGCGCCGGCCCCGGCGCCGTAGTAGAGCGTCGGTCCGACCGCGTCGCCCTTGACGAGGATCGCGTTCATCACGCCCTCGACGTTCGCGATCAGCCTGCGCTCCGGAATCAGGGTCGGATGCACGCGGAGCTCGATCCCCTCTGCCGTGCGCTTGGTGATGCCGAGCAGCTTGATGCGGTAGCCGAGGCTCTCGGCGTACCGGATATCCGCCTGCGTGAGCCTGGCGATGCCCTCGGTGTAAGCGCTCTCGAACTGCATCGGCACGCCGAACGCGAGCGCCGCCAGGATGGTGAGCTTGTGCGCGGCGTCGATGCCCTCGACGTCGAAGGTCGGATCGGCCTCGGCGTACCCGCGGGCCTGCGCTTCCCTCAGCACGGCCTCGAAGGCGAGCCCGCGGTCGCGCATCTCCGACAGGATGAAGTTCGAGGTCCCGTTGATGATCCCGGCGATCCACTCGATCCGGTTCGCCGTGAGGCCTTCACGCACGGCCTTGATGATCGGGATGCCGCCGGCAACCGCCGCCTCGAACCCGACCATGACGCCCTTCGCCTGCGCCGCCGCGAAGATCTCGTTGCCGTGCAGGGCGAGGAGCGCCTTGTTCGCGGTGACCACGTGCTTGCCGTGCTCGATCGCCTTCAGGATGAGGTCCTTGGCGACGGTGTAGCCGCCGATCAGCTCGACGACGATGTCGATGTCGCGGCTCGCCACCAGCTCGAAGGCATCCGCGGTGACCCTGGCCGCCCGCCCGACGAGCCGCCGCGCCTTCTCGATGTCCTTGTCCGCGACCGCCGCGATCCGGATCTCGCGGCCCGCCCGGCGCGAGATCTCCTCGCGGTTCCGCGCGAGGACGTTCCACGTGCCGCCGCCGACGGTGCCGATGCCGAGGAGCCCCACGTTGATCGGTTTCATGGTGTTGCGCTTGCCTGGAGAGATCGAATCCGCCGCCCCCGCGCCGGCGCGCACGAAGCGCCTGCCCGCGCCGCCCGGCGAGGCGCCCCTAGCCGGCGATCGCCGCGACCGGCCGGGGCAGGAGACCGTCCTTGCGCAGCATCTCCTTGATGCCCCGGACGGCCTGACGCGTGCGCGCCTCGTTCTCGATCATGGCGAGGCGCACGTGCGTGTCGCCGTATTCGCCGAACCCGATGCCCGGCGACACCGCAACCTTCGCCTCCTCGAGCAGCTTCTTCGCGAACTCGAGCGAGCCCATCGCCTGATAGGCCTCGGGGATGCGCGCCCAGACGTACATCGTGGCCTTCGGCAGGTCGACCATCCAGCCGGCCTCGTGCAGCCCCTTGACGAGGACGTCGCGCCGCTTCTGGTACTTCAGACGGATCTCGTCCACGCACTGCTGCGGCCCTTCCAGCGCGACGATCGAAGCCACCTGCACCGGGGTGAACGTGCCGTAGTCGTGGTAGCTCTTGATGCGGGCGAGCGCCGCCACGAGCTCGCGGTTGCCGACCATGAAGCCGACGCGCCAGCCGGCCATGTTGTAGCTCTTCGACATGGTGAAGAACTCGACCGCGACGTCGCGCGCACCGGGCACCTCCATGATCGAGGGCGCCCGGTACCCGTCGAACACGATGTCGGCGTAGGCGAGATCGTGCACCACGTAGAGCTCGTGGCTGCGCGCGAGCGCGACGATCCGCTCGAAGAACCCGAGGTCGACGCACTGCGCCGTGGGATTGCTCGGGAAGTTCATGATGAGCATCTTCGGCTTCGGGAACGATTCGCGGATGGCGCGCTCGAGCTCCTCGAAGAAGTCCACCTCCGGCGTCATGCGCACGTGACGGATGTCCGCGCCGGCGATCACCGGGCCGTAGATGTGGATCGGGTACGATGGGTTCGGCACGAGCACGATGTCGCCGCGATCGAGGGTGGCGAGCGCGAGATGCGCGATGCCCTCCTTCGATCCGATCGTGACGATCGCCTCGCTCTCCGGGTCGAGCTCGATGCCGTACCGGCGGCGGTACCACGTGCAGATCGCGCGGCGCAGCCGCGGAATGCCCTTGGAGACCGAGTACCCGTGCGTGTCCGGACGCTGCACCGATTCGACCAGCTTGTCGACGATGTGCTTCGGCGTCGGGCCGTCCGGATTGCCCATGCTGAGGTCGATGATGTCGTCGCCGCGCCGGCGCGCGGCCATCTTGAGCTCCCCGGTGATGTTGAACACGTACGGGGGAAGCCGTTTGATGCGCTCGAAATCGCTCATGCCGGTGCAGTCGTTCCCAGTGCGCGCTGCCACCCCGGCAGCGCTTGCGCGCCGGCGCCCAGGGGTGGGGCGCGGCGCAAAAGGCCTATAATGTATCGGTTCTAACCCCTTACCGCAATTCGGAATTCCTTGAAGCTGCACAGTTCGGCACCGACCGGGCTCAATGTCTTCACCGGCTACGGTGTCGGGTACGTCGTCGTGAACCGCGAGCGGCATGCACGCAGCCTGGTGGTACTCCCCGACCGGATCCTGACCGACTGGACGGGATCGACGTTCGAGGCCCTCGCCCCCGACCACCTCGTGCCGCTCGCCGCGCTCGCCCTCGAGATCGTGCTCCTCGGGACCGGCGCGACGCTGCGGTTTCCCGCCACGGAGGTGCTCCGGCCGCTGATCGACGCCGGGATCGGCGTCGAGGTCATGGACGTCTCGGCGGCCTGCCGCACCTTCAATATCCTGGTGGCCGAGGATCGCAAGGTCGGCGCTGCCCTCCTCCTCGAGTGAGCGGACACCGAGAGTGACCGCTCCCGCGTCGCGCGGTCTCGCGCTCGCCGTGCTCATCGTGCTGACGGCGGCCTGGTTCGCCGGGCTCGGCCACCGCAAGCTCTTCCGCACGGACGAGGGACGCTACGCCGAGATCGCGCGCGAGATGGTCGCCACCGGCGATTGGCTGACCCCGCGCCTGAACGGCTACCAGTACTTCGAGAAGCCGCCGCTCCAGTACTGGGCGACCGCCGCGGCCTTCACGGCATTCGGCCCGAGCGAATGGACGGCGCGGCTCTGGACCGCCCTCACCGGGTTTGCCTGCATCCTCTTCACCTGGTACGCCGCGAATCGCGTGCGCGGGCCGCCCGTCGGCCTGTTCGCCGCTGCCGTCACGGCGAGCGCGTTCCTCTTCGCGGGGCTCGGCCATTTCGCGAGCCTGGACATGGGCGTCGCGGCGTTCCTCGCGATCGCCGTGTTCGCATTCGTGCTGGCGCAGCGCGATCCGGCAACGCCGGCGGAACGACGACGCTGGATGGTCGCGGCCTGGGCCGCGATGGCGCTCGCCACGCTCTCGAAGGGGCTGATCGGGTTCGTGCTCCCGGCCGGCGCGGTCGCGGCGTACGTGCTGCTCGAGCGGGACTGGCGGCTGCTCGGCCGCATGCACTGGCTGGCGGGCTCGGCGGTCTTCGCGACGATCGCGGTGCCGTGGTTCGTCGCGGTCTCGCTCGCAAATCGGGAATTCTTCGACTTCTTCTTCGTCCACGAGCACTTCGAGCGTTTTCTTACCAGGGCGCACGGGCGCTACGCGCCGTGGTGGTACTTCGTTCCCATCCTGCTCGCCGGCCTCGTGCCGTGGACGCTCATGCTCTTCCCGGCGCTTGCGCGCCTGCCCAGCGCCGAACCCGGCGTCCGCTTCCGGCCCTTGCGCTTCCTCGCGGTGTGGGCGGGCGTCGTGTTCGTGTTCTTCTCGGCGTCGAGCTCGAAGCTGCCGTCCTACATCCTGCCGGTGGTGCCCGCGCTCTCCGTGCTGATCGGCACCGAGCTCGCGGTCGCGGGCCGGCGCTGGATCCTCGCCCAGGCAGTCGTGGGGGCGATCGGCGGACTCGTCGCGGTACTCGCCGCCCCGCACCTCGTCCCGCGCTGGGCGGACGACGACTTGCCGGCCGGGCTCCTGCAGGCGGCCCTCCCCTGGATCGTCGCCGCCGCGGCAGCCTTCACGGCGGGCAGCGTTGCGAGCGCCGGGCTCGAGTGGCGCGGCCGGCGGACCGGGGCAGTGCTCGCGCTCGCGCTCGGCGCACTCGCGAGCGTGCTGCTCGCCTCCGCGGCCTACGAGCGCCTCTCGCCCGTGTATTCCGCTTATGATAGCGTCGCGCGCGCGGCTCCCGGCATTCCGGCCGACGCGCCGTTCTTCCTGGTGGAGACGTTCGATCATTCGCTCCTCTTCTATCTCCGGCGCACCGCGACCATGGTGGTCTACCCGGACGAGCTCGCCGTCCCGATCGGCTGGGAGCCGCGCGACTTCATCGCCGACCGCGCCGCCTTCGAGGAGGCGTGGAAGTCCGCCGGGCGGGCGGCCGCGCTCATCCGCGCGCGCGATTTTCCCGAGTGGCAAGAACGTGGACTGCCGATGAAGGTGCTTGCACGGGATCCCCGCCGCGTCATCGTCGCGAAGCCATGACGCCGCTCAGCTTCGCGCTCGTGCTGGTCGGGGTCCTGCTGAACGCCGCCGCGCAGCTCCTGCTGAAGGCCGGGACCAATGCGGTCGGGCGCTTCGAGTTCAGCGCGGCGAACGCGCTACCGGTCGGGCTGAAGCTCGCCTGCGAGCCGCACATCGTCGGCGGCATCGCCTGCTACGTCGTGAGCGTCGTCGTCTGGATCCTCGCGCTCTCGCGCACCGAGGTGAGCATCGCCTATCCGATGCTCTCGATCGGCTACATCGTCAACGCCGTCGCGGCGTGGCACCTGTTCGGCGAAGCGGTGACGCCGATGCGCGTCGTCGGTATCGCGATCATCATCGTCGGCGTGTTCGTCGTCGCCCGGAGTTGATCGGCACGGCATGCGTCCGTACCTGCCTTTCACGCGCCCGAGCATCGACGAGGAGACCATTGCGGCGGTCGCCGAGGTCCTGCGCTCCGGCTGGATCACGACCGGCCCGCAGGCGCGCGCGTTCGAGGCGCGCCTGTCCGAGTATTTCGGCGGGCGTCCCGTGCGGGCCCTCGCCTCGGGCACGGGCGCCCTCGAGCTCGCGCTCGAGCTCGTCGGAGTCGGACCCGGCGACGAGGTGATCACGACGCCGCTCTCGTGGGTCGCGACCGCGAACACGATCGTGCGCACGGGGGGACGCCCGGTGTTCGTCGACGTGGACCCGGCCACGCGGAACATCGACCTCGCGCAGATCGAGCGCGCCATCACGCCGCGGACCCGCGCGATCGTCCCGGTGGACCTCGCCGGCCTGCCGGTGGACCGGGATCGGCTGAACGACATCGCGGCGCGCCTCCGCCTCCGGGTGATCGAGGATGCCGCCCAGAGCATGGGCGCGACGTGGCGCGGCCGGCGCATCGGCAGCTTCGGCGATCTCGTCGCGGTGAGCTTTCACGCCAACAAGAACATGACCACCGCCGAGGGCGGGTGCCTGGTGGTGAACGACGACGCCGAGGCACGCCTCGTCGAGACGCTGCGCCTGCAGGGCGTGGTGCGCTCGCCCGACGGCGAGCAGGAAGTCGAGCGCGCGGGGGCCAAGCTCAACTTGACCGACGTCGCAGCCGCGATCGGCCTCGGGCAGCTCGCGCGTTTCGAGGAATTCACCGCACGGCGGCGCGTGCTCGCGCGCCGCTACTTCGAGCGCTTCGATCGCAGCCTCGGCTGCGGCCTGCCGCCGGAGGACTTCTCGAACACGAACTGGCACATGTTCCAGATCCTCCTTCCGCTCGAGCAGATGTCGATCGGGCGCGGGGACACGATCCGGCTCCTGCACGATGCCGGCATCGGGTCGGGCGTGCACTACCCCGCGATGCACCTCTTCAAGCTGTACCGGGCGATGGGTTACGGGCCCGGCCAGTTCCCGCATGCCGAGCGCGTGGGCGCCTCGATCCTCACCCTCCCGCTCTTCCCGGCAATGGCCGAGGACGACGTCGACCGGGTGTGCACCGCGGTGCGTGATATCCTCCGCGCCCACCCACGCTAGGAGATCGCCTCAGCGCATGGCCGCGCCGCAGCTCTCGGTCGTCATCCCGGTCTACAACGAGGAGGCCGGCCTCCCCGCGCTCTTCGCGCGCCTCTATCCGGCGCTCGACGCACTCGGGGTGCGCTACGAAGCGATCTTCGTCAACGATGGCAGCCGCGACCGCTCGGCCGCCATCCTAGCCGAGCAGTTCCAGCGGCGGCCGGACGTCACGCGCGTGATCCTCTTCAACGGCAACTACGGCCAGCACCTCGCCATCATGGCGGGGTTCGCGCACACGCGCGGCACGCGCATCGTCACGCTGGACGCCGACCTGCAGAACCCGCCCGAGGAGATCGGCCGCCTCCTCGCGAAGATGGACGAAGGCTACGACTACGTCGGGACCATCCGGCGGATGCGCCAGGACACCGGGTTCCGCCGTTCGGCCTCGCGCGCGATGAACTGGGTGCGCGAGCGCATCACGAACGTGCGGATGACCGACCAGGGCTGCATGCTGCGCGCCTATAGCCGCGCGATCGTCGACACGATCAACAGCTGCCGCGAGGTGAACACCTTCATTCCCGCCCTCGCCTACACCTTCGCCCAGCGCCCGACCGAGATCGAGGTGGGCCACGAGGAGCGCGCGGCGGGCGAGACGAAGTATTCCATCTACAAGCTCATCCGCCTGAACTTCGACCTGGTGACCGGATTCTCGGTCGTGCCGCTCGAGGTGTTCTCGCTCGCCGGCATCGCGATCTCGGTCTGCTCGTTTGCATTCGTGCTGTACCTCGCGGTGCGCCGGCTGATCGTCGGACCCGAGGCCGAGGGGCTCTTCACGCTCTTCGGCATCGCTTTCTTCCTGCTCGGCATCGCGCTCTTCGGCATCGGGCTCCTCGGCGAGTACATCGGCCGCATCTACGAACAGGTGCGCCAGCGTCCGCGTTATCTGATCGAGGCGGTGCTCGAGGTCGAGGCGGACCGCGCTGCGGCGCCGGAAGAGCGCCGCAGCGTCAAGTCGGTCGGCTAGCGCGCATCGCCGCCATCGCGCGTCGCCGCCATCACGATCCGCTCCCCGGTGTCCGCTCCGTCTTCCCCGCCCGCCTCCGCCGTCGTCTTCGCCTACCACGATGTCGGGGTGCGCTGCCTGGCCGTGCTGCTCGCGCACGGGGTGCGGGTGCCGCTGGTGCTCACGCACGAGGACGCACCGGGCGAGAACATCTGGTTCGAAAGCGTCTCGCGGCTCGCCGGCGCCTACGGCATCCAGGCGATCGCGCCGGAGGATCCGAACGCGCCGCAGGTGCTCGAGCGCATCGGCGCGCTCGCCCCGGACTTCATCTTCTCCTTCTACTACCGGCGAATGCTGGGACCGCGGCTCCTCGCGGCTGCGCAACGCGGCGCGTTCAACATGCACGGCTCGCTCCTGCCGAAGTATCGCGGGCGGGCGCCGGTGAACTGGGCGGTGCTGCACGGCGAGCGCGAGACGGGCGCGACGCTGCACGAGATGGTCGCGAAGCCCGACGCCGGGCGCATCGCCGGCCAGCAGGCGGTGCCGATCCTGCCGAACGACACGGCGCGCGAGGTGTTCGACAAGGTCACGGTCGCCGCGGAGATCACGCTCGATCGTGCGCTGCCGCGGATCCTCGCCGGCACCGCCGAGCTGCGCGCGCAGGACTTCGCGCGAGGCAGCTACTTCGGCGGCCGCCGGCCCGAGGACGGCCGCATCGACTGGACGCGGAGCGCGCGCGCGGTCCACGACCTCGTGCGCGCGGTGGCGCCGCCCTACCCGGGCGCCTTCTCCTTCATCGGCGGCCAGGAGCTCCGAATCCTGCGCACGCTCGATCTCGGCGAGCGGCAGGACCCTGGCGCAGGGCCCGCGCTACTCGCACGCGCCGGCCGCCTGTGCGTGCGCTGCGCCGACGGCGGGCTGCTGCGTGTCCTGGACGCCGAATTCGGCAATGCGCCGCTCACCGCGAACCTCTTCCGGGCAGCTTTCGGCACGGAGGAGGTCGCGCTCAACGACTGACCGCCACTTCTCTCCTCTTCACTCATCTGACATGTCCGCGAAGAAAATCCTGATCCTGGGCGTGAACGGCTTCATCGGCCATCACCTCTCCAAGCGCATCATCTCGACCACCCCGTGGGAGGTCTACGGGATGGACATGAACACCGACCGGATCTCCGATCTGCTCGGCGAGCGGCGCTTCCACTTCTTCGAGGGCGACATCACGATCAACAAGGAGTGGATGGAGTATCACATCCGCAAGTGCGACACGGTGCTGCCGCTGGTGGCGATCGCGACGCCCGCCACCTACGTGAAGGAGCCGCTGCGCGTCTTCGAGCTCGACTTCGAGGCGAACCTGCCGATCGTACGGGCATGCGTGACGCACCGGAAGCGGCTGGTGTTTCCCTCGACCTCCGAGGTGTACGGCATGTCGCCGGATCGCGAGTTCGACCCGGACACCTCGCATCTCGTTCTCGGCCCGATCAACAAGCCACGCTGGATCTACTCGTGCGCGAAGCAGCTCATGGATCGGGTGATCTGGGGCTACGGCATGGCGCACAAGCTCGACTTCACGCTCTTCCGGCCATTCAACTGGATCGGCTCGGGTCTCGATTCGATCAACACGCCCAAGGAGGGCAGCTCGCGCGTGATCACCCAGTTTCTCGGCCACATCGTGCGCGGCGAGCCGATCAAGCTGGTGGACGGCGGCCACCAGAAGCGCGCCTTCACGTACGTCGACGACGGCATCGACGCGCTCGTGCGCATCATCGAGAACCGGCGCGGCGTGGCCTCCGGCAAGATCTACAACATCGGCAACCCGAAGAACAACCTCTCGGTGAAGCAGCTCGCGCAGCGGATGGTGCGCATGGCGATGCAGTACGAGGAGTACCGGTCGCACGCGAAGCGGGTGAAGCTGGTCGAGGTGGCCGCGACCGCCTACTACGGCAAGGGTTACCAGGACGTGCAGAACCGCGTGCCGAAGATCGCGAACACGACGGCCGATCTCGGCTGGAAGCCGCGGGTCGCAATGAACGAGGCGCTCGAGCGCATCTTCGAGGCGTATCGCGACCACGTCGCGGAGGCGCGCCGGCTGGTCGAATGAGGCTGGCGCTCAAGATCGACGTCGACACGTACCGGGGCACGCGGCTCGGCGTGCCGCGGCTCGTCGAGCTGCTCAAGCGGCGTGAGGCGGACGCGACGTTCCTCTTCAGCGTCGGACCCGACCACACCGGGCGCGCGATCAAGCGCGTATTCCGGTCGGGATTCGTCGGCAAGGTCTCGCGCACCTCGGTCCTCGAGCACTACGGGCTGAAGACGCTGCTCTACGGGACCCTGCTGCCCGGGCCGGACATCGGCCGCGCGTGCGCCGACGTCATGCGGGACGTGCGCGATGCCGGGTTCGAGGTCGGCATTCACGCGTGGGATCACGTGAAGTGGCAGGACGGCGTCGCCGGCGCGGATGCGGCGTGGACCGAGCGCCAGATGCGCCTCGCGTGCGAGCGCTTCGACGAGATCTTCGGCGAGCCGACGCGCGTGCACGGCGCCGCCGGATGGCAGATGAACCTGCACGCGTACCGGCTGACGCAGCGGCTCGGATTCGCGTACGCGTCGGACACGCGCGGCACCGAGCCGTTCATCCCGATCCATCGCGCCGAGATCATCGCCTGTCCGCAGATCCCGACGACGCTGCCCACGCTGGACGAGATGATCGGCCTCGACGGCGTGACGGCCGAAAACGCCGCCGAGCGCGTGCTTGCGCTCACGGCGAATCCGCCGCCGGCCGGCCATGTGTTCACGCTCCACGCCGAGCTCGAGGGCATGAAGCTCGCACCGGTGTTCGAGCAGCTGCTCCAGGGCTGGCGCACGCAAGGCTACGAGCTCGTGGCGATGCGTGATATCTGTCAGTCGCTCGACCCGCGCCAGCTGCCGCGCTGCAATGTCGCCCTCGCGCCGGTGCCGGGCCGCTCGGGCCGGCTGGCGGTGCAAGGCAAGCCGTTTCTCGCCTGAGCGCGCGCCGAGCAAGCGGCCGCCGCGCCGGTCTAATTCCGGTCTAATTCCTCGCGTGACCGGCGCTTGCACCCGCGGGCGAATTTCATAACAATCCGATACGGACCTGCCCGAAACCGACTCAGCGAATGGCGGACCCTGCGGTAAGCGATTTTTCCCTCCCCGGGACCGGCGGCGAGTTCCGGCTCTCCCGGAGCAAGGCGAGGACCCTGGTCCTCTACTTCTACCCGAAGGACAACACGCCCGGCTGCACCAAAGAGGGCCTCGCGTTCCGCGACCTGCATGGCGCGTTCGCGAAGCTCGGCTGCGAGGTGTACGGCATCTCGCGCGACAGTCTCAAGTCGCACCAGAACTTCAAGGCGAAGATGCAATTCCCGTTCGAGCTGCTGTCCGATGAGGACGAGGCGGTCTGCCAGCAGTTCGGCGTCATCAAGATGAAGAACATGTACGGCAAGCAGGTGCGCGGCATCGAGCGGAGCACTTTCGTGCTGGACGCGCGGCGCGCCATCCGCCGCGAGTGGCGCGGCGTCAAGGTTCCCGGTCATGCACAGGAGGTACTCGACTTTGTTAAGACGCTCTGAATCCGCTGCCGCGAGCGCCGCAACCGCCAGCCCCGCCCCACGCCGCGCCCGCCGCGAGACGCGCGGCACCCTCACCAAGCTCTTCGTCCTCGACACCAACGTACTCATGCACGATCCCGCGAGCCTGTTCCGGTTCGAGGAGCACGACATCTTCGTGCCGATGATGACGCTCGAGGAGCTCGACAACAACAAGAAGGGCATGTCGGAGGTCGCGCGCAGCGCCCGCCAGGCAAGCCGGTTCATCGAGGAGATCGTGAGCGCCGCCGCGGGACCGATCGAGGCCGGCATCCCGCTCGCGCGCCACGCGGCCGACACCGCCACCGGCCGCCTCTTCCTGCAGACCGAGGCGATCAACGGCCATATCCCGCCGACCCTGCCGATCGGCAAGGCCGACAACAACATCATCGGCGTGGTGATGTACCTGCAGGGGCGCGATCCGCAGCGCCAGGTGATCCTGGTGTCGAAGGACATCAACATGCGGATCAAGGCTCGCGCCCTGGGCCTCGCCGCCGAGGATTACTACAACGACAAGGCCCTCGAGGACACCGACGTCCTCTACACCGGAACGCGCGAGCTGCCGGCCGACTTCTGGGATCAGCACGGCAAGGACGTCGAGTCCTGGAAGAAGGACGGGCGCACGTACTACCGCGTGAAGGGGCCGCTCTGCCACGAGCTCCTGCTGAACGAGTTCGTCTACCAGGACGGCGAGCGGCCGCTGCACGCGATCGTCCGGGAGAAGACCGGCCGCGCCGTCGTCCTCGAGACGGTGCGCGACTACGCGCATCAGCGCAATGCGGTATGGGGCATCACCGCGCGCAACCGCGAGCAGAACTTCGCGCTCAACCTGCTGATGAGCCCGGAAGTGGACTTCGTGACGCTCATCGGGCAGGCCGGCACGGGCAAGACGCTGCTCACGCTCGCCGCCGGGCTCATGCAGACGCTCGAGGCCAAGCGCTACAGCGAGATCATCATCACGCGCGTCACCGTGCCGCTCGGCGAGGACATCGGATTCCTGCCCGGCACCGAGGAGGAGAAGATGACGCCGTGGATGGGCGCGCTCGAGGACAACCTGGACGTGCTGCAGAACACCGACGAGGAGGCGGGCGAATGGGGACGCGCGGCCACGCGCGACCTGATCCGCTCGCGCATCAAGGTGAAGTCGCTCAACTTCATGCGCGGCCGCACCTTCCTCAACAAGTACCTGATCATCGACGAGGCGCAGAACCTGACGCCGAAGCAGATGAAGACGCTCATCACGCGCGCCGGGCCGGGCACCAAGGTGGTGTGCCTCGGCAACATCGCGCAGATCGACACGCCCTATCTCACCGAGGGCAGCTCGGGCCTCACCTTCGTCGTCGACCGCTTCAAGGGCTGGTCCCACTCCGGGCACGTGACCCTGCAGCGCGGCGAGCGCTCGCGCCTCGCCGATCACGCGGCCGAAGTCCTCTGACTTCGAGCTGACCGATCAGCGCGGTGCGAGCCGCCCTGCGAGTGCCTCACTGCCATCCGCGGACCTCTGGCGTGGCGTACGCCAGACGAACAACGAGTCAGTTGACCCGTGCGGGCGCGAGGGTCGCGAAGCAGAATCCCCGCTGCTTCAGCCCTTCGAGCAAAGGATCGAGCATCGGCGCGAACGGATCCTGCCGCGACCGGATGCCGAGATGCATCACCAGGATGTCGCCGTCGCGGAGGTTGCGCAGCGCGCGCTGCAGCAGGACGTCGTTCGGGTACTTGTCCGACGGCAGCTCGTCGCCGAGGAATCCCGCGCGCGACCAGAGGACGTGCCGGTAGCCGCACGCCTGCGCCGCGGCGAGCGCATTCGGGGTCGTGTGCCCGCCCGGCGCGCGCCACAGGGGGTCGAGGCCGCGGCCCGTCAGCTCACGGAACCGCGTGTCGACCCGCCGCAACTCCTCGCACACTCCGTTCGCGTCGAGCTCGCGGACCTCTCTGCCGCGGACGTACTTCACCTTGCCGCCCGGCAGGTCGCCGCGGAAGTAGCCGTGATCCCAGGTGTGGGTGCCGAAGGCGTGCCCCTCGGCGGCGCGGGTGCGCCAGTATTCGCCCCACGACGCATCGAGCGAGTGGTCGCCGCGGAACGTCGGTTCATTTGCGATGAAGAACGTCGCCTGAACGTGATGCTTCGCAAGGATGCGGGCGACATTCTCCGCCTGCGTCATGACGCTCGTGTCGAGCGTGAGGTAGAGCGTGCCGCTGCACGCGGCGTGGGCCGCCGGAGGAACGGCCAGCAGGATCGCGACGAGGCTGGCGGCGACGCATACCCCCCGCTTGCCCATGACGGCGCGCGCACCGGTCATTCGCCGCGATCGGGGGAGGCCAAGCTCGGTGGCGCTGGCGATGCAAGACCTCGCTTGGCCGTTGCGAGTGGCGAGATCAGGCCGGCGGGTCTGCTGAAACGTAATGTAAAACAAATACTTGTAGAATCTGGCACGCATACGGTGCCCTCGCATCCTCCCGGCTGCCGCTGCGGGACTGCGGGGGACTTGGCGAGCCCGAAATTTCCCACTTGACAGCGACATCTGAAGTCGACTATAAAGAACCCGCGTTAACACTCTGAAGCGGCAGCGTAAACATCCGACGATTCGACTCCTCCTCCGTACGTCGGTGGATGGCGCGGCCCCAGGGGAAGAAGAACAACGACGCGACGGTGCGACACCCTCAGGCCCGGTGAACATCCGGGCCTTCTTGTTTCTACGTGCCCCGTGCAGCGCCCTGAGTCCGCCGTGTGCCGGACTCGCCCGCCCGACGCGATGGCGCGAATCCCGTCCAGGCTCGGCCCCCCCTAGAAGCTGCCCGTGGGCGCGTAGTTCTCGAAGCGGGTGTAGTGCCCGAGGAACGTCAGGCTCACGGTGCCGATCGGTCCGTTCCGCTGCTTGCCGATGATGATCTCGGCCTTTCCCTTGTCCGCCGAATCGGCGTTGTAGACCTCGTCGCGGTAGATGAAGAGGATGAGATCGGCGTCCTGCTCGATCGCACCCGACTCGCGCAGGTCCGACATCACCGGCCGCTTGTTCGGCCGTTGCTCGAGGCTGCGGTTCAGCTGCGAGAGCGCGACGACCGGCACGCGCAGCTCCTTCGCGAGCGCCTTCAGCGAGCGCGAGATCTCCGAGATCTCGGTCGCGCGGTTCTCGCCCTGGCTCGTGGCCGACATGAGCTGCAGGTAATCGACGATGATCAGGCCGAGCTTCCCGTACTGGCGGTGCAGCCGGCGCGCGCGGGCGCGCAGCTCGAGGGCGTTCAGCGCCGCCGATTCGTCGATGTGGATCGGCGCGTCGTGCAGCCGTCCGACCGCGTTCGTGAGCTTGTTCCAGTCCTCGTCGGAGAGCCGCCCGGTGCGCAGCTTGTGCTGGTCGAGCCGGCCGAGCGAGCCCAGCATCCGCGTGGCGAGCTGCGTGCCCGCCATCTCCATGCTGAACACCGCGACCGGCAGCCGGTTCTCCACCGCGACATGCTCGCCGATGTTCAGCGCCAACGCCGTCTTCCCCATGCTCGGCCGCCCGGCGACCACCACCAGGTCGCCCTCCTGGAGCCCGGAGGTCATCTGGTCGAGATCGTGGAACCCCGTCGGGATGCCGGTGATGTCCGACGGGTTGTCGCGGTGATAGAGCATGTCCACGCGCTCCATCACCTGCGACAGGAGCTGGTGGATGTCCTTGAAGCCTTCCCGGCCGCGGCTGCCCGCTTCCGCGATCTCGAACACCTTGGACTCGGCCTCGTCGAGCAGCTGCCCCACGTCCTTGCCCGCCGGATTGAGCGCGCTGTCGGCGATCTCGCCGCCGACGGTCACCAGCTTGCGCATGACGGCCCGCTCGCGGACGATCTCCGCATAGCGCCGGATGTTGTGCGCCGAAGGGGTGTTCTGCGCGAGCTGCCCGAGGTACGTGATGCCGCCCGCCTTGTCCTTGTCCTCGCTCGACTCGATGGACTCGGCGACGGTCACCACGTCGGCTGGCTTCGCCCGCTCGATCAGCCGGGCGATGTGGCGGAAGATCCGGCGGTGGTCGTCGCGGTAGAAGTCGTCGACCGCGATCACGTCGCCGACGCGGTCCCACGCGGTGTTGTCGAGCAGCAACCCGCCGAGGACCGACTGCTCCGCCTCGATCGAATGCGGCGGCACGCGCAGCGCGACGAGCGGTGCCTCGTTCGACGAAGTGACGATTGCCTGGGGCATTGCGGGAGTCAAGTGGGCTCTCGGGGGGATTCTACACCCCCGGCTCGACGCGCCACCCTGGCGATGAAGTGCGTGGCGCGCGCCGCCACCGTGCGTCTCGGACGGCCTGTCCGACAGCCCTACTCCGCGGCTTCGCCGAGGACCGAGACCTTGACGTGAACGACGACGTCGCTGTGCAACGCCACCGCGACGTCGTGGTCGCCCACGAGCTTCAACGGTCCCTGCGGGAGGCGGATCGTCGCGCGCTCGATCGGATGACCGAGCGCGGTAAGCGCATCGGCGATGTCGTACGTGGTCACCGACCCGAACAGCCGGCCGTCCGCTCCCGCGCGGCGGGTGAGCTGCACCGTGAGCCCGCCGATCTCCGCGCCGCGCTGCTGCGCCGCGGCAAGCGTCTCGGCCTGCGCCTTCTCCAGGGCCCCGCGACGCTGCTCGAACGCGGCGAGGTTCTGCGCGGTGGCGCGCTGGGCTTTGCCCTTCGGGATCAGGAAGTTGCGCGCGAACCCGTCCTTCACCTTCACCACATCGCCGAGGCTGCCGAGGTTCGTGATCTTCTCGAGCAAGATGACTTGCATGGCCGGCGCTCTCCTCAGTGCACGTCGGTGTAGGGCAGCAGCGCCAGGAATCGCGCCCGCTTGACCGCCTCGGCCAGCTGACGCTGGTAACCAGCCTTCGTGCCGGTGATCCGCGCCGGGATGATCTTCCCGTTCTCGCCGATGTAATCCTTCAGCAGATCGACGTCCTTGTAGTCGATCCACTCCATCTTCTCCGCCGTGAAGCGGCAGAACTTGCGCCGCCTGAAGAGCGCGCGCCCGCCGCGCTCGCGGCCCTTGGCGCCCTTGCCGCCCTTGGCGCCCTTGCCGCCCTTGCCCGCCGCGCTGCGCGGCCTGCCAAACGTTGCCATCACTCTTCTCCTACGTTCCTTTGTCGTCCGGATGCGCTCCCGCCGTGCGCGGGGGCGCCGGACGATCCCGTTCTCTTTCCTCGAACTCGATCCGCGTCACGTGCAGCACGAGCTGCCGCGCGGATCGAGCACCAACCTTCGCGTCTCCAGTCGAACCGCTGCGAGCCCCGGCAAGGCCCTTGCCCGCCACGAAGCCGCACAACCGGACCGCCGCGCCGAGCGGCGCCGCCGCCACCAGCCGGGCTTCGTCCTCCGCCGCAACGCATGCGATCTCGGCATACACCTGCCGCTCGGTGCCGGCCTCGATCTGCCGCGATGCGTGCACGATCCGGAAGTTGACGAGCGCGACGCCCGCCGGCGTGTGGCGAAGGGCGTCCCGCTCCGCAAGCTCTCCGGCGATCACGAGCTCGTTCGCGCGGTTCAAGCCGGTCCGGTGCCGCTGCGGCGCGCGCGGTCAAGCGCCCGCCGGCGTCTCGGAGCGGCGGGTTTCGCTGCGGCCGCCCTCGCCCCGCCCCTCGCCGCGCCCGCCTTCGCCCCGGCCCTCGCCGCGCCCGCCTTCGCCCCGGCCCTCGCCTTGCTGGAGCACCGACTTCGCCTTGTCCTCCTTCATCATCGGGGAGGCAGCCGTGACCGGACCTTTCATCTTCACGACGAGGTGGCGCAGCACGGCGTCGTTGAAGCGGAACGAATGGTCGAGCTCGTTCAGGGTTTCCTGATCGCACTCGATGTTCATGAGCACGTAGTGCGCCTTGTGCACTTTCTCGACGGGGTACGCCAGCTGGCGCCGGCCCCAGTCCTCGAGGCGGTGCACGGCGCCCTGCCGCGCGCCGATCATGCCCCGGTAGCGCTCGATCATCGCCGGGACCTGTTCGCTCTGGTCCGGATGGACGATGAAGACGATCTCGTAATGTCGCATGCGGTCTCCTTGTGGGTTGCAGCCTCCCGGCATGCGGAACCGGTGAGGCAAGGGCGTCTTCCGTTGCGGATGTCCGCCGTGCGGGGTCCGTGGACGGAGCACGGGCGCCCTGGGCGGGAAAGCTTGCTATTCTATCCGAGCGTCTTGCCTTCCCGCAAGCGAATCAAAGGCTTGTCTGGCAGACGGCGCATGCGTCGGGATGCGCAGCGCGCTCCGCTATTTGACGGCCCGGCGGCGCTGCGACTCGAACAGGCACAGACCGGCCGCGACCGCGACGTTCAGGCTTTCGACCGCGCCGTACATGGGAATCCGGACGAGCCGGTCACAGCGCTCGCGCGTGAGCCGGCGCATGCCGTGCCCTTCCGCGCCGAGCACCCAGGCCACCGCGTCCGGCAGCGGCGCCGTGAAGAGATCCTCGGGCGCACCTTCGTCCGCCCCGATCACCCACACGTCGCGCGCCTTCAGCGCCTCGAGGGTGCGCGCGAGATTGGTGACGGCGATGTACGGCATCGTCTCCGCGGCGCCGCTCGCCACCTTGACGGCGGTCGCGCCGAGCCCGGCCGCGCGGTCCTTGGGTGCGATCACCGCGTGCGCTCCGGCGGCATCGGCCACCCGCAAGCACGCGCCCAGATTGTGCGGATCGGTGACGCCGTCGAGCACCAGCAGCAGCGGCGGAACGTGCAGCGCTGCGAGCAGCTCGTCGATGCTGCGGACCTGCGCAACCTCGGTGACGCGCGCCACCACGCCCTGGTGGCGGGCGCCGCGCACCATGCCATCGAGCCGCGCGCCGCTCACCGCGCGCACGCGAACGCCGCACTCGTCCGACAGCCGTCGCAAGGCGGCGGCGCGCGCATCGGCGCGCGCCTCGTCCACGATCACCTCGAGCACCGAATCGGGATGCGCCCGCAACCGGCTCGTCACCGCGTGGAAGCCGTAGATGAGACCGCTTGCGGCCATCACGTCGCAGCCGGCACGAAGTCGAGGTGGCCGGCCTCCAGGTCGACGCGCACCAGCTTGACGCGCGCGCGGTCGCCCAGGCGAAACACCTTTCCGGTGCGTTCGCCGCGCAGCAGATGGCGCACCGCATCGTGCTCGAAGTAGTCGTTGCCGAGCTCGGCGATGTGCACCATGCCCTCGACGTAGATGCCGTCGAGCGCCACGAAGATGCCGAAGCTCGCGACCCCGCTGATCGACCCGTCGAACTCCTCGCCAACCTTGTCCTTCATGAAGTAGCACTTCAGCCATGTGACCACGTCGCGCGTCGCCTCGTCCGCGCGGCGCTCGGTCATCGAGCAATGCTTGCCGAGGTCCGCCCAGCCACCCGGGTCGTACCGCTCGCCCGCGAGCGCCGACTTGATCGCGCGATGGACCAGGAGGTCGGGATAGCGCCGGATCGGGGAGGTGAAGTGCGTGTAGTGCTCGTAGGCGAGCCCGAAGTGCCCGACGTTCTCCGGGCTGTACACCGCCTGCTGCAGCGAGCGGAGCAGCACCGTCTGGAGCAGCTGCACGTCGGGGCGCGGCTTGATCCGCGCGAGGAGCTTCGCGTAGTCCTTGGCGTGCGGCTCCTCGCCGCCGCCCAGCTGCAGGCCGAAGCTCTTGAGGAACTCGTGCAGCGCCGCGAGCTTCTCGGGAGTCGGCCCCTCGTGGATGCGGTAGAGGGCCGGATGCTTGCGGCGCTGCAGGAAGTCCGAGGCGCACACGTTCGCGGCCAGCATGCATTCCTCGATCAGGCGGTGCGCGTCGTTGCGGTGGACGAGAACGATCCGCTCGATCTTGCCGCGCGCGTCGAACCTGAGCTCGGTCTCGACCGTCTCGAAGTCGATGGCGCCGCGCCGCTCGCGCGCCTTGAGCAGGGCGCGAAACACCTCGTCGAGCAGCCGCAGGCGCTCGGCAAGCCGCCTCGAATCGGCGTCGAGCCGCCGCGGCTCGTTGTACAGCGCGGCCGCGACGCGCGTGTAGGTGAGGCGCGCGTGCGAGCGGATCACCGCCGGATAGAACGCGTACTCCGTGATGTCGCCACGCGGCGTTACGATCATGTCGCAAACCATCGCGAGCCGGTCGACGTCCGGGTTGAGCGAGCAGAGCCCGTTCGAGAGCTTTTCGGGCAGCATCGGGATCACGCGCCGCGGGAAGTACACCGAGTTGCCGCGGCCGCGGGCATCGGAGTCCAGGGCATCTCCGTGCCCCACGTAGTGGCTCACGTCGGCGATCGCGACCACGAGCCGGAAGTCGCGGCCGGCCGGCTCGCAGTACACGGCGTCGTCGAAGTCCTTCGCGGTCTCGCCGTCGATCGTCACCAGCGCGAGCCCGCGCAGGTCGCGCCGGCCGGCAAGATCGCTCTTGCGCACCGCTTCGGGCAGGCGCGCCGCGACGCGCTCGGTTGCGCGCGAGAACTCGAACGGCAGCGCGTGCTTGCGCAGCGCGATCTCGATCTCCATCCCCGGATCTTCGTAGTCGCCGAGCACCTCGACGACGCGGCCGATCGCCTGCACGCCGGGTGCCGGATACGTGCTCAGCTGCACGGTGACGACCTGCCCGGCCGCCGCGTTGCCGGTGGCGCCCGGCTCGACCAGAATGTCGTGCTGGATGCGCCGGTCGGCGGCGGCCACGATCCAGATGCCGCGGGCACGGTGCAGTCGGCCGACCACGCGGCTTTGCCCGCGCTCGGTCACCTCCACGATCGACGCTTCCCGCCGCCCGCGCCGATCGAGCGCGCCCGGCCGCGCGACCACCCGGTCGCCGTGCATCACCTGCCGCATCTCGTTCGGTCCGAGGTAGAGCGACGGGCCGCCGTCGTCGGGCGCGAGGAAGCCGTAGCCGTCCGGATGCGCTTCGACGCGGCCTGCCACCAGATGCAGCTTCTCCGCCACCAGCAGCGCGCCCTTGCGGTTGCGCAGCAGCTGGCCGTCGCGCTCCATCGCGGCCAGCCGGCGCGCAAAGGCCTCGCCCTCGCCCCGCGCGACGCCGAGCAGCCGCGCTAGCCGCGCCTCGTCGAGCGGCACGGCCTCCCGTTCGAGCACTTGCAGGATGAACTCGCGACTCGGCAGCGGCTTCTCGTAGCGCGCCGCCTCGCGCGCGTAGTACGGGTCGGCGCGCCGCAGCGTGCGCGGCCGGCGATCGGCGCTAGCGCGGCGGCGCGTCTTCATTGAACAAAACCCCGGGTTCGCCTAAAATGCGCGCCTCGTGCCGAGATGGCGGAATTGGTAGACGCACTAGGTTCAGGTCCTAGCGCCCGCAAGGGTGTGGAGGTTCGAGTCCTCTTCTCGGCACCAGGGTTCTGCGCTTGCGGTACTGCAGATCGCAGCCTTCCGCCATCGCAGGAAGCGCATCGCGCAAAGCCCCGGACTCCTTCGCGGCGTCACTGAAAAGGATGGCGCCTCACGATGGTTTCGTCGCGGTCCGGACCGGTCGAAATCATGTCCACGCCAATGCCGCAGGTCTGCTCGATGCGTTCGAGATACGCGCGCGCGTTTCCCGGCAGATCCTCGAACCGCCGGATGCCGACCGTGCTCTTCCCCCACCCCGGTAGCTCCTCGTAGACCGGCTTGCAGCGCGCGGCGTCCTCGGCGCCCGCGGGCAGCAGTTCGCTCAGCTCGCCGTCGATCATGTAGCCGGTGCCGAGCTTCACCGCATCCATGCCGTCGAGGACGTCGAGCTTGGTGATGCAGAGCCCCGAGACGCCGTTGATCTGGATCGAGCGCTTGAGCGCGGCGGCATCGAACCACCCGCAGCGGCGCGGTCGCCCCGTCGTCGCTCCGTACTCGTTGCCGCGCGCGCGGAGGTGCTCGCCGACCGCGTCGTCGAGCTCGGTCGGAAACGGTCCGGAGCCGACGCGGGTCGTGTAGGCCTTCGTGATGCCGAGCACGTAATGCAGCATGCCCGGGCCGACGCCCGCGCCGGCCGCCGCCGCGCCGGCCACGCAGTTGCTCGACGTGACGAACGGATAGGTGCCGTGGTCGATGTCGAGCAGGCTGCCCTGCGCGCCTTCGAACAGCAGGCTCTCGCCGGCGCGATGCGCGGCATACAGCGCGCGCGGTACGTCCGCGACCATCGGTGCGAGCTGCGGCGCAAGCGCGAGCGCGCCATCGCGGACCATCGCAAAATCGACCGGCGCCGCCTTCAGATACCTCGTGAGCACGAAATTGTGGAAATCGAGCAGCTCCGCAAGCTTGGCCACGAAGCGATCGGCGACCAGCAGGTCCTGCAGCCGCAGCGCGCGCCGCGCCACCTTGTCCTCGTACGCCGGCCCGATCCCCCGGCCGGTCGTGCCGATCTTCGCGTCGCCCTTGGCGGCCTCGCGCGCGATGTCGATCGCGGCGTGGTAGGGCAGGATGAGCGGGCAGGCGCCGGAGATCTTCACCCGGCTCCGCACCTCGATGCCGGCCGCTTCGAGCTCCTCGATCTCCTTCAGCAAGGCGTCGGGCGCGAGCACCACACCGTTGCCGATGTAACAGGTGACGCCGGCACGCAGGATCCCCGACGGGATGAGGTGCAGCACGGTCTTGCGGCCGCCGATGACGAGCGTGTGCCCGGCATTGTGGCCGCCCTGGAAACGCACCACGCCCCGGGCGTGGTCGGTCAGCCAGTCGACCAGCTTCCCCTTGCCCTCGTCGCCCCATTGCGTGCCGATCACCACGACATTCTTCGCCATGTCCCTCTCCGCTAGAGCGGCTCGACTGTCCACGCGCCGCCGCGCCGCGCGAGCCGCCGGTCGCACCCGAGCTCTTCGCGCAGGGCTTCGTGCCCCGGCAGCTCGACGATCACGATCTCTCCGGCGTCGCGCAGCTCGGCAATCCTGGCCGCGAGCGCGGCGTCGTGCGCGAACGGCGCGAGGATCCCACCCCGGCGGGATTCCCGCGCTGCGACGCGCGCGAGCTCGCGCAGATCCATCGAGAAGCCGGTCGCCGGCCGCGCGCGGCCGAACGCGCCGCCCACCTCGTCGTACCGGCCGCCCAGCGCGATTGCGTTCGGCAGCCCCGCGCAGTATGCCGCGAACACCACGCCGCTGTGGTAGTGGTACCCGCGCAGGTCCGCGAGATCGATGCTCATCCCGATGCCGTTGTCCGCGACGAGCGCCGCGAGCGCCTCGAGCGCGGCGGCGATCTCGGGCCAAGCCGGAAGCTCGCGCCGCGCGCGCGCGAGCGCCTCGCCTCCGCCGTACAGCTCTGGGAGCAGGCGCAGCGCATCGCGCGTCGTCGCGTCGCACGCCGCGGTGAGCGCTGCAAGCCCGGGGCGGTCCTTCGCCTGCAGCACCCCCAGCAGCTCGGCTTCGGCCTCGGGGCCCACCGCGGCCCGCCGCGCGATCGCGCGAAAGACGCCCACGTGCCCGACGTCGAGCCGCAGCTCGGCGACGCCGCACGCGTTCAACGCCGCGCGGAGCAGCCGCTGGATCTCGAGGTCGCTCTCGATGCCGGCGTGCCCGTACATCTCCGCGCCGATCTGCAGCGGCTCGCGCGTCGCGAAGAGCCCGCGCGGGCGCGTGTGCAGCACGGTCCCGCAGTAGCAGAGCCGCGCCACCCCCCGCCGGTTGAGCAGGTGCGCGTCGATGCGCGCCACCTGCGGCGTCATGTCGGCGCGCAGGCCCATCGTGCGTCCCGAAAGCTGGTCGATCAGCTTGAACGTGCGCAGATCGAGGTCGTGGCCGGTGCCGGTGAGCAGCGAGTCGATGTACTCGAGCATCGGCGGGATCACGATCTCGTAGCCGTGCACGCGGAAGAGCTCGAGCAGCCGTGCCCGCAGGCGCTCGATCGCGCCTGCCTCGGCGGGCAGGATGTCCTCGACGTACTCGGGGAGCAGCCAGGTAGGCATGGCGGCCGGGCGCGCCGCGCTAGCGCGCGATCAGGAGCAGGACGATGCCCGCGGCCATCGAGACGAGCCCGAAGAAGCGGATCTGGCCGTCCGAGAGCTGCAGGATGCGGCGAAACGTCTCACGCCAGAGCGCCGGCGCGAGAAACGGCAGCAGCCCCTCGAGCACGAGCATGAGCGCGAATGCCATGAGGAACACCGACCACATCATTTCCCCGTGGTTCCGGAGCGCGTGCCGCCGGGCGACCTCAGGTACCTGAAGAAGTCCGAGCTCGGCTCGAGGACGAGGATGTCGCCGGAGCCCCGGAAGCTGCCCCGATACGCCTCCAGGCTGCGGTAGAACGCGTAGAACTCCGGATTCTCGCTGTATGCCCGCGCGTAGACCGCCGCCGCCCGTGCGTCGCCTTCGCCTTTGACGCGCTGCGCGTCGCGATAGGACTCCGCGACGATCACCTCGCGCTCGCGGTCCGCCTCCGCGCGGATCTTCTCCGCCGCGGAGAAGCCCTGCGACCGGAGCTCGCTCGCCACCGCCCGCCGCTCCGCCTCCATCCGGCGATACACGGCTTCGCTCACCTCCTGCGGCAGGTCGACCCGCTTCAGGCGCACGTCCACGATCTGCACGCCGATCTCCTTCGCGTCCGCATCGACCTTCTCGCGAACGGTCTTCATGATCTCGTCGCGCTCGCCGGAGACCACGTCGTGCACGGTGCGCTTGCCGAACTCCTCGCGCAGGGCCGAGTTCACGCGCTGCTGCAGGCGGGTCTGCGCCAGGGTCTCGTCGCCGCGGACGCTCACGTAATACTGCTTCACGTCGATGATCCGCCACTTCAGGAACGAGTCGACCAGGACGTTCTTCTTCTCCGAGGTGATGAAGCGCTCGGTATCCGGCGTGTCCAGCGTGAGGATGCGGCGGTCGAAGAAGCGCACATTCTGGATGAGCGGCCATTTCACGTGCAGGCCCGGCTGATCGATCACTTCCTTGATCTCGCCCAGCTGGAACACGATCGCCCGCTCGCGCTGGTCGACGCTGAAGAGCGACATCGAGACGAGCAGCAGGACGACGATGACCGCCGCGAGGATTGCGCCGAGCCCGGTCTTCATGGCCGGCCCTCCCGTTCACGATTGCGCAGCGCGTCGCGCGAACGGCTGGTCGAGTCGAACCCGGGCGGCGTCTCCGCCTGCGGCGGCCGGGCAGCCGGGGCGGACGGCGCGGCGGGGGCGGACATCTGCATGAGCTTGTCGAGCGGCAGGTAGAGCAGGTTGCCGCCCGAGCGCGCGTCGACCAGCACCTTGTTGCTGCTCGACATGATCTGCTGCATGGTGTCGAGGTACATGCGCTCGCGGGTCACCTGCGGCGCCTTCGTATACTCGCCGAGGACCTGCCGGAAGCGTGACGATTCGCCCTCGGCGTCGGCGACCACCCGCTGCCGGTAGCCGCTCGCCTCCTCGGTCAGCCGCGCCGCGGTGCCGCGGGCTTTCGGCACCACGTCGTTGTAGTACGCCTGCCCCTCGTTCTTCTGCCGCTCGAGATCCTGCTTCGCCTTGACCGCGTCGTCGAACGCCGCCTGCACCTGCTCCGGCGGCTGCGCGTTCTGCATCGTCACCGCGCTGATGCTGATGCCGGTGCCGTAGCGGTCGAGGATCTCCTGCATCAGCTTCTGCGCCTGCGCTGCGATCTGCTCACGGCCTTCGTACAGCACGAAATCCATGCTCGACTTGCCCACCACCTCGCGCACCGCGCTCTCCGCGACCTGCAGCACGGCTTCATCGGGACGCCGGTCGTTGAACAGGTAATCCTCCGGATCCTTCAGCAGCCACTGCACCGCGAACTGGATGTCGACGATGTTCTCGTCGTCGGTGAGCATGAGCGACTCGCGCAGCACCTTGGTCTTCACGTTCGCGCGGTAGCCGACCTCGATCGTCCGGATCTGCGTGACGTTGACGAGCTCGTGGCTCTGGAACGGATAGGGCAACCGCCACCGCAGCCCCGGTCCCGTGGTCTCGCTGTACTTGCCGAACGTGAGGACCACGCCGCGCTGGCTCGCATCGACGATGTAGAACCCGCTCGCGAGCCATACGACGAGGATCAGGGCGACGATCAGTCCGGCGCCGCCACCGAGCTGGCGCACGCCCGGGGGCTCGCCGCCGGATCCGCCGCCGCCGCGGCGGAAGATGCTGTTCAGGCGCTGGTTGAAACTGCGCCAGAGCTCGTCCAGGTCGGGCGGGCCCTGGTTGCCGCCCGGCCCGCCGCCGCCCTTGCGGCCCCATTGGGGATCGTTAAGCGACATGAATATCCCTGACTTGCTCGCGCCCGCCTGTGTCCGTCTTGGATGGATTCCTCGAGGCGGCCGCCTCGATCAGCGCCTGCCTGAGGAACTCGAGACCCGTGCCCGTCTTGGCGCTCAGACGGACGCGCTGGATCTTACCATACTCGTCGCGGTCCACCCCCGCGGCAAGGCCCGCGAGATCGATCTTGTTCCAGACCAGGATCTGCGGAATGACGTCCGCGCCGATCCCGGCGAGCACCTTGTTCACCTCCCCCACCTGCGCGTCGCGGACCGGGCTGGACGCGTCGACGACGTGGAGGAGCAGATCGGCGTGGATGGTCTCCTCCAGGGTCGCGCGAAAAGCCGCGACCAGCGCGTGCGGCAGCCCGCGGATGAATCCGACGGTGTCCGAGAGCGTGAGGCTGCCCGCGGCGGGGAGATAGAGCCGCCGCGTGGTCGTGTCGAGCGTCGCGAAGAGCTGGTCGGCGGCGTACGCGCCGGCGTGGGTCAGCGCGTTGAACACGGTCGATTTCCCCGCGTTGGTGTAGCCGACGAGCGATACCGACAGCACCTCCGCTCGCGCCCGCGCGCGGCGCTGCACGTCGCGCCGGCGCTGCAGCGTCGCAAGCTTCGCCTTGAGCGCCTTCACGCGCGCGCCGATCAGCCGGCGGTCCGTCTCGAGCTGCGTCTCGCCCGGCCCGCGCAGGCCGATGCCGCCCTTCTGGCGCTCGAGGTGCGCCCACCCGCGCACGAGACGCGTCGCCAGGCGCTGCAGCTGGGCGAGCTCGACCTGCACCTTCCCCTCGCTCGTCCGCGCGCGCAGCGCGAAGATGTCCAGGATGAGGCTGGTGCGGTCCACGACGCGGCGCCCGAGTTCGCGCTCGAGATTGCGCTGCTGCGCGGGCGAGAGATCGTGATTGAAGATGGCGAGCTCGGCCCCCGTCTCGGCGACCATGGCGGCGATCTCGCGCACCTTCCCGGAGCCGGCGAAAAAGGCCGGGTCGGGGCGGTCGCGCCGGCCCTTGACGACGCCGCGCACGGTGGCGCCGGCGCTCGCGGCGAGCAGGTCGAGCTCCTGCAGGCTCTCGGCGTAGTCTGCGGCCCCGAGGTCCAGGGCGACGAGGACCGCAGCCTCTCCACGGGCGGGGCGTTCGCGCATGCCGCCCGCAGCCTACCGTCCGGCGACCATCAGCTGTCGCCGCCCTCGCCCAGGCTGAGGTTGACGGGGCGCGACGGCACCACGGTGCTGATGGCGTGCTTGTAGACCATCTGCGTGACGGTGTTCTTGAGAAGCACCACGTACTGGTCGAACGATTCGATCTGTCCCTGCAGCTTGATGCCGTTGACCAGGTAGATGGAGACCGGGATATGCTCCTTGCGCAGCGTATTGAGGAACGGGTCTTGTAATAGTTGCCCTTTGTTGCTCATGGCGGCTCCAAAGCGTGGTTTTTGGATCATTACTGTAATTCATTTCGCATAGCGATGCCATCATCGGCGGTCCGAGCCCCGCGCGCCGAAAGGGTTCCGCCCGGTACGGAACTCGACCCGAAGCGGCGTGCCCTCCAGCCCGAACGCCTCGCGGAACGAGCCCTCCAGGTAGCGCCGGTACCCGGACACGACCGCGTCCAGGCGGTTGCCGTGGATCACGATCACCGGCGGGTTCGAGCCGCCTTGGTGCGCGTAGCGCAGCTTCGGCCGCACCAGCCCGGCCCGCGGCGGCGGCTGTTGCGTCACCGCCTGGATCAGATGCCGCGTCAGCCGCGGGGTCGGCAGCTTCGCCATCGCGGCGGCATACGCATCGTCCACCGAGCGCATGAGCCCGGTGAGGCCCTGCCCGCGCAGCGCAGAGGTGTAGTGCATCCGGGCGTACGACAGGAATGCGAGCTTGTCCCGCAGGGCGCGCTTCACCTGCTCGCGTGCGTAGTCGTCCAATCCGTCCCACTTGTTCACCGCCACCACCACCGCGCGCCCCCGCTCCGCGATGAACCCCGCGATATGCGCGTCCTGATCCGCGATCCCCTGTTGCGCGTCGAGCAGCAGGACCACGACGTTGGCCGACTCGATCGCCTGGAGGGTCTTCACCACCGAGAATTTCTCGACCGTCTCGAACACGCGGCCGCGCCGGCGCAGGCCCGCCGTGTCGATCAGCACGTATTCGCGCGTGCCGTGGCGAAACCGCACGCGGATCGGGTCGCGCGTCGTGCCCGGCTGGTCGAACGCGATTACTCTCTCCTCGCCGAGGAGCGCGTTCACCAGCGTCGACTTGCCGGCGTTCGGGCGGCCGACGATCGCAACCGCCGGGACGTCGGATTCCGCGTCCTCGGCGCCGGCCTCGCCCTCCTCCGGGAAATCCGCGAGCGCCGCCTCCACGAGCGCATGCACGCCTTCGCCGTGCGCCGCCGAGATCGCGTGCGGCGCGCCGAGCCCGAGCTCGTGGAACTCGGCAGCCGCGATGTCCGGATCCATGCCTTCCGCCTTGTTCACCGCGACGACCACGCGCGCCCGCGCGGTCCGGAGCTGCTCCCCGATGCGTCTGTCCTGCGGAGTGAGGCCTTCCCGGGTATCCACGATGAAGACGACGACGTCGGCTTCGGCGAGCGCGGCGCGCGTCTGCTTCGCCATCTCGGCAAGCATGCCGCTTCTCGCCACCGGCTCGAGTCCCCCGGTGTCCACGACGAGAAACGCGCGACCGCCGAGGCGGCCCTCGCCGTAGTGCCGGTCGCGCGTCAGCCCGGGTAAGTCCGCCACGATCGCATCGCGCGCGCGCGTCAGGCGATTGAAGAGCGTGGACTTGCCGACGTTCGGCCGGCCAACGAGGACGATGGTCGGTTTCAAGGTCTGGCGAAAGCGTAGAGCCTGCCGCCCGCGGTCTGCACGACGAAGCCGCCCTCGATCGGCACCGGGGCGCTGCGGATCGGCGTGCCGTCGGTGGCGACGCGGGCGACGAAGGCGCCGGTCTCCCGCGCGAGGAAGTGGACGTAACCCTCGACGTCGCCCACGACGACCTCCTGGGCGAGCGGCAGCGGCGCCGACAGCCGTCGATACCGCAGCTTGTCCTGGCGCCAGACGCTGGTTCCGGTGTTGCGATCGAGCGCCGAGACGGCGCCGATGTCCTCGCTCACGAAGACGTATCGCGCGTCGACCGCGAGCCCGGCGCTCGAGGAGATGTCGCGCGCCCACAGCAACGCGCCGTTCCCGAGGTCGAAGCAGGCGGCGCGCCCCTGATACGCCACCGCGCACGCATTGCGCTCTCCCACCCAAGGACGGCCGCTGACGTCGCTCATCCGCTCGAGCTCGGTCGTCCCGCGCGGCAGCGACACCGTCCCCTCCCAGCGCAACGCGCCGTTCGCCAGCGCGAGCGCCACGAGCTTGCCCCCCGGGAACCCGACGAACACATGGCCGCCGCGGATCGCCATTCCCGACGGGCTGCGCACCGCGAGCGAAGGCGCGGGGCGCTGGTACACCCAACGGCGTCGCCCGTCGCGGGCGTCGAATCCGAACACGCGGCTGTCGGCACTGCGCACCACCACGAGGTCTCCGGCGACCTCCGGCGGGGCCAGGACTTCGCTCGACACGCGCGCCTTCCAGCGGAGCTGCCCGCCCGCGTCGAGCGCGACCACTTCGCCCTCGGAGGAGCCCACCACGACGAGCGCGCCGTCGCTGCCGACACCGCCCGAGAGACGGCCGCCCGCATCGACGCGCCAGACCGGCGCCCCGGTGCGCTCGTCGAGACGCGCGACCGTCCCGTCGTTCGCAGCGGCGAACACGCCACCCGCGGCGACCGCCGGGCTGAATGCAGCCGGCCCGCCGGCCCCCACGCTTGCCTGCCACAACGTCCGGACCGCGAGCGGGTTCGCGATCGGCACGAGCGGCGCCGGCACCTGCGTCGGCGCGGGCTCGAACCAGGACAACGGGTTCCAGCTGAAGCTCGAGCAGCCGCCGAGCGCGAGCACCAGCACCGCCGCGAGCCCCCTCATCGTCACGCGGCGTGCGATCGGTGCCGGACACCGCCTCACGACTCTCCTCCGCCGAGCGTCTCGAGCTTGAGGCGCAGGAGCTCGCGCCCGCCACTGTCGCTCGGCGACGCCTTCTCCAGCGCCGCACGGTACGCGGTCCGCGCGTCGTTCGTCTTGCCCTGCAGCGCGTAGATGTCGCCGCGCAGTTCCGCATAGCGGCCCTCGAATTCCGGCGCGGGCTTGGACTCGAGCAGCTTCAGCGCTTCGTCGTATGCCTTTTCGTCGATCAGCACGCTCGCGAGCCGCAACCGGGCGATCGCGACGAGCTCCGCGTCGCGACCGTGCTCGACGACCCACTCCAGCTGGGCGCGCGCGGTCTTGAGATCGCCGCTCTCGAAGTGCGCCTTGGCCGAGATCAGGGCGGCGAGCGGCGCGTAGGCAGTGCGCGGATAGTCCTCCAGGATCGTGCCCGCGAGCTCGCGCACCTTCTTGACGTCGCGCGTGCCGGCGGCCTTCTGCAGCTCGCCGTACACCGCGCTCGCCCGCAGGGCCTGCGTGCGCTGGTACTCACGCCAGCCCAGCACCGCGGACGCGCTGAGCACCGCGGCGACGATCACGGCGATCACCAGCGTGCCGTGCTCGCGCCACCATGCCTTGAGCGCGGCGATCTGCTCCTGTTCCTCGAGATCGAAGGCGCTCATTCGAAATGTTCTCCATAGAGCAGTTCGGATACCGCGTCCGCGAGGCGCTCGAGCGCAACACGCGACTGCCCGCGCTCCTCGCGCAGCGGCTTCACGGTCACCTCGCCCGCAGCCGCCTCGTCGTCGCCGATGATGGCTGCGATGGTCGCCCCGCTCGCGTCGGCGCGCTTCATCTGGGACTTGAAGCTGCCACCGCCGCAATGCTGGATGACCGCGAGACCGTGATCGCGCAGGCGCTCCGCCGCACGGAACGCGAGGCGCGTCGCGGCCTCGCCCTGGTTCACCACGTAAACGTCGGGTGCGGCTCCGGAGTCGTCCTCGGCCTTCTGCATGAGCGCGATCAGGCGCTCGACGCCCATCGCGAATCCCGCCGCGGGGGCTGGCTTTCCGCCGATCTGCTCGATGAGCCCATCGTAGCGGCCACCCCCGCACACGGTGCCCTGGGCGCCGAGCTGGTCGGTGATCCACTCGAAGACGGTGAGATTGTAGTAATCGAGCCCGCGCACCAGGCGCGCGTCGATGGTGTACGGCAGCCCGGCGTCCTTCAGGATCGCCTGGACGCCCTCGAAATGCGCGAGCGAGGCATCGCCGAGGAAGTCGAGCAATTTCGGCGCACCGGCGATCACCTGCTGCATCGCCTGGTTCTTGCTGTCCAGCACGCGCAGCGGATTCGTCTGCAGCCGCCGCCGCGAGTCCTCGTCGAGCTCGCCCTCGTGCGCCCGCAGGTGGGCGACCAGGGCCTCGCGATGGGCGAGGCGCTCGTCCAGGCTGCCGAGCGAGTTGATATGCAGCCGGATGCCGTCGATGCCGAGGTCGCCCCACAGCCGCGCGCACATGAGGAGGAGCTCCGCATCGACGTCCGGGCCGGCGTAGCCGAGCGCCTCGGCGCCGACCTGGTGGAACTGGCGAAAGCGGCCTTTCTGCGGCCGCTCGTGCCGGTACATCGGCCCCATGTACCAGAGCCGTTGCGGGCCGGAGTAGAGGAGCGAATGCTCGACCGCCGCCCGCACGACGGACGCGGTGGCCTCCGGCCGCAGCGTGAGATGCTCGCCGCTCAGCTCGTCGACGAAGCTGTACATCTCCTTCTCGACGATGTCGGTCGCCTCGCCGATGGCCCTGCGGAAGAGCGCCGTGTGCTCGAGCAGCGGCGTGCGCACGTTGCGGTAGCCGTACGCGGCGAGCCACCCGCGCACCGTCTCCTCGAAGCGCTCCCAAAGCTCGGCTTGGTCCGGCAGGATGTCGTTCATCCCCCGGACCGCTTGCAGGGTCTGTGTCATTGGCTTGCCGGAGAGCGCGTTATGCGACGGCGTCGCTCGAGACCGCCTGCGGCGGCGCCGCGGTGTGGCCGCCGCGCCCATAGGTCGTGCGCACGTATTCCTCGACGATGCGCTGGAAGTCCGCCGCAATCGTGTCGCCCCGCAGCGTCACGGTCTTCACCCCGTCGACGTAGACCGGCGCCACGGGACGCTCGCCCGAGCCTGGCAGGCTGATTCCGATGTTCGCGAGCTTCGACTCGCCTGGGCCGTTCACCACGCACCCCATCACGGCGACGTGCATCTCCTCGACGCCGGGAAACTCCGTGCGCCATCGCGGCATGCGCGCACGCAGGAACCCCTGGATCGTCGCGGCGAGCTCCTGAAAGGTCGTGCTCGTCGTGCGGCCGCATCCCGGGCACGCGGTCACCATCGGCGCGAACGAGCGCAATCCCATGGTCTGAAGCAGTTCCTGCGCCACCACGACTTCCCGGGTCCGCGCGCCGCCCGGCTCGGGGGTGAGGGAGATGCGGATCGTGTCGCCGATGCCTTCCTGCAGCAGCACCCCCATCGCCGCGGCGGAGGCCACGATGCCCTTCGAGCCCATGCCCGCCTCGGTCAATCCAAGGTGCAGGGGATAGTCGCAGCGCGCGGCGAGCTCGCGGTACACCGCGATCAGATCCTGGACGCCGCTCACCTTGCACGAGAGCACGACGCGCTCGCGCGGGAGGCCGAGCGCCTCGGCGCGCTCGGCGCTCTCGAGCGCCGATGCGATCAGCGCTTGGCGCATCACCTCCCCGGCAGCGCTCGGCGCCGCACGCCCCGCGTTCTCGTCCATCATGCGCGCGAGCAGCGCCTGGTCCAGGCTGCCCCAGTTGACGCCGATCCGGACCGGCTTGCCGTAGCGGCACGCCGCCTCGATCATGGTCGCGAACTGCTCGTCGCGCTTGGCGCCGCGGCCGACGTTGCCCGGATTGATGCGGTACTTCGCGAGCAGCTCTGCGCACGCCGGGTGCTCCGCGAGCAGCTTGTGCCCGTTGTAGTGGAAGTCCCCGATGAGCGGCACCGCGCAGCCTGCGCGATCGAGGCGCTCACGAATGCGCGGCACGGCCGCGGCCGCCTCGCTGCCGTTCACCGTGACGCGCACCAGCTCCGAGCCCGCATCGGCAAGCTCCCGCACCTGCCGCGCGGTTGCCTCGACGTCCGCCGTGTCGGTGTTGGTCATCGACTGGACGACGATCGGGGCGTCCCCGCCGATCGGCACGTGCCCGATGCGAACCTGCCGCGACTTCCTGCGTACGACCGTGGGGCGCGTCATGCGGTCACTCCAGCGTGAGGCGCGCAACATCCACCCGCGTGTGCGGTGCGAGGTCGACCGTCGCATTGTTATAGGTGAGCCTGACGCCCACCGCGTTGCCGATCACGATCGACATCGGCGCGGCGCCCTGGATCACCCTGCGCGTGCCCGGCCGGCTGATGCCCGAGTAGATCACTTCCCCGCTCGCGTCGCGGATCTCGACCCACGATTCGTCGTCGAAATTGAGGACGACCTGAGCCCGGCCCTGCAGGGCCGGCGCCGCCACCGGGGCAGTCGCCGGTGCGGTACCCGGTCTGGGCGCCGGTGCAACGCCGCCGGACGGCGCGGACGAGGCGTCGGGCGGCGGCGCTGCTGCGCTCGGTGCGGGCACGGGCTCGGTCGCCGCCACGGGCTCGGTCGCCGCCACGGGCGCAGGCGACACGAGCGGAGCAACGGTCGATGAGGTCGCCGGGCCCGGTGCGGTCGCCGCGACCTCTTGCGGCGCGGCAACGCGCTGGCTGCGGATGAACCACTCGGCCAGAACCACCGTCACGGCGACGACGATCAGCATCGAGAGGAGCACGTACACCCGGGAGCCCGAGCTCCGATCGGCAGGAAACGGCACGCTCATCGCGGGCGGCTGCACTTCGATGCTCACCGTGCGGAGCTTTCGGTCCAGGGACCCGATGAGCGGCGCGGCGTCGATCTCCAGGAGCTTCGCGTAGGCGCGCACCATCCCGCGCACGAACGGCGGACTCGGCAGCGCGTCGTAGCGTTCGCTCTCGAGCGCCTCGATCTGGCGCGTCGCGAACTTGAGCCGCTGGGCGACCTCGGCCACCGACAACCCGCGCGCGGCCCGCGCCGCGGCGAGGATGCCGCCCGCCGTCGGCTCGTCAGGCGCCAGGCTGCCCGGATGCGGCTCGCTCACTCGAACTCCCCGCGCTGCAGCGCCTGATACTCCGGTGACCGCGGGAACCGCAGCCGCAACTGCGCCGCATAGCTGTTCTCCGCGATCTTGTCGCCGATCTTGCGCTCGACCCGCACCGCGAGCCACAGCGCCTCGGCCGAGGGCGGCGCCAGGCGGTTGTAGCGGGCGAGCAGTTCGCGGGCCTCGGTCAGGCGACCGCGGTCGTATTGCAACTTCGCGTAGGGGAGCAAGGCGCTGACGTTGTTCGGGTCGAGCCGGAGCGCGCGGTCGAGGTAATCGGCGGCCTCCGTCACGTTGTTGCGCTGGAGCAGGCAGCGCCCGGCGGCCGCATAGGTCCGCGATGGCGTCGTGTAGAGCGGATTGCGCAGCGCGGCGGTGAAATGCGCCATCGCCTGCTGCTCGCGTCCGGTCTGGCACAGGAACCAGCCGTAATTGTGGTTGAGATCCGCGTCCGTCGGCGCGATCTTCAAGCCGCGCTGGAAGCTCGCCTCGGCCGCACCGTTGTCCTTCAGGTCCATGTTGACCAGGGCCTGCACGTTGTACGCGGGCGCATAGGACGGATCGGATGCGATCGCGATGCGCGCCTCTTCGAGGGCGATGCCCATGTTGCCGATCCCGTAGTACGCGGCCGCGAGATCGGTGTGCGCCTTGGCGCGCGTGCGGGCATCGCCCGGGGACTGCACGAGCGACTGTGTGTCGCCCTGGGCCGCACCCGCCGCGGGCTCGCCGTCGCCGCCGCCCTCGCTCGGCGCGGACACGCAGCCGGCGGCGAGCGCCGCGAGGCTCAGGATGAGGATCAGCCGGTTCGCCCGGATCATGCAGCCCTCGCGATTCTCAAGGTGCGGCGCGTGCGGTCGGCTACCCGGCCGGCGAGCTGTCCACACGCCGCGTCGATCTCGCCGCCGCGCGTCTTCCGGATGGTCGTGACGATCCCCGCCGCCTGCAATCGCTCGGCAAAACGGCGGATGGCGTCGTCCGACGAGCGCTGATCGCCGGCGCCCGGAAACGGATTGAACGGGATCAGGTTGACCTTGCACGACACGTCGGACACCAGCGCGAGCAGCTCGCGCGCATGCGACGGCGCGTCGTTCACGCCGGCCAGCATGACGTATTCGAACGTGATGCTGTCGCGGGGGGCGCACTCGAGATAGCGCGCGCACGCGGCGAGGAGCTCGCGCAGCGGATACTTGCGGTTGATCGGCATGAGCTCGTCGCGCAGCCGGTCGTTCGGTGCGTGCAGCGACACCGCCAGCGCCACCGGACAGGTGTCGCGCAGCCGGTCGATCATCGGGACGATCCCCGACGTCGATACCGTCACGCGCCGGCGCGACAGCCCGTAGGCGTTGTCGTCGAGCATCAGCCTGAGCGCGGGCAGCACGTTGTCGAAATTGAGCAGCGGCTCGCCCATGCCCATCATCACGACGTTGCTGATCACGCGGTCCGCGCGGCTCGCACCGAGCGCCCGGCGCGCGTGCCAGAGCTGGCCGACGATCTCGGCCGTGGTGAGGTTGCGGTTGAATCCCTGCTTTCCCGTCGCGCAGAACCGGCAGTCGAGCGAGCACCCCGCCTGACTCGAGATGCAGAGCGTGCCGCGGCTCGACTCGGGAATGAACACGGTCTCGACTGCGCTCGAGCCGACGTCGAGCAGCCACTTGCGCGTCCCGTCCGGCGCGGTCGTGTCCGACACCAGCCGAGGCGCCACGATCTCGGCGACCTCGCCGAGCCGTGCACGGAGCGGCTTCGCGAGATCCGTCATGCGCGCGAACTCGCTCTCGCCGAGCTGGTGCATCCAGCGCATCACCTGCCGCGCGCGAAACGGCTTCTCGCCGAGCCCGGCAAGGCAGCCCGCGAGCGCGTCGTGATCGAGGCCGAGGAGATTGACGCCCATGCAATGCGACGGGGGTGCTAGCGGCCGAGTATCTGGAACGCCGGGAAGAAGTACGCGATCTCGACGCGCGCCGTCTCCGGTGCGTCGGAGCCGTGCACCGCGTTGGCGTCGATGGTCTCGGCGAAGTCGGCGCGGATCGTCCCCTTGGCGGCCTTTTTCGGATCGGTCGCGCCCATCAGCTCGCGGTTCCGCGCGATGGCGTCCTCGCCCTCGAGCACCTGGATCATCACCGGCCCGGAGATCATGAACTTGACCAGATCGCGAAAGAACGGACGCTCGCGGTGCACGGCGTAGAACCCCTCCGCCTCCGCTTGCGACAGCCGCATCATTCTCGCGGCGACGATCTTCAGCCCGACCGCCTCGAACCGGGCGTAGATCTGCCCGATCACGTTCTTCGCGACCGCATCCGGCTTGATGATCGACAAGGTTCGTTCGATGGCCATGCTGATGATCTCCCGTGCGCCTCGTGATGGATTGCGGGGACGCGGATCCGAACGGAAAGCCGTTCGCGATGAAGTGCACGCCCCGAAAATAAGCGCTTATTTTAACACGCGTTTCACGCGTTTCGGCGAGTCTCCGCGCGCCGGCGCGCCCGTGCCGGGGCGAGCGGCACCGGCGTCCACTCCAGGACGACCCCAATCTCGCCCGGTTCCGCCTGCCATTCCGCGTCCACGGCGACGCCCGGGACGCAAGCAAGGCGGCCGTCCACGTAGAGGAGCGGGAGGCGCTGGCGCTCCCACGGGGGCACGCCTGCTTCCTGCAGCAACCGCTTGACGGTGCGCCGCGGGCCTCCGGCCCGCGGGCGCAGCGCTTCGCCACCGCTGCGCGCCCGCAGCGTGACTCGCCCCTTGCGCAACGCGGCGGACCGCAGGCCGGCACCCCGCCCGGACCGGAACCGGAGCACGCCCCCGAAGTCCGGCACGTGCCACGGCGCCATACCGCCCGGCCATTTCGCCTGGAAGTCCTTCGGCGGCGGGGGCGGCAGCGGTGGTACCGCCCACAGCGCGTCCCGGTAGCGGCGGAGCGTCGCCGCGCCGAGCGCGAAGTGCACCGCCCGGTCGGTCCGGGCGCTCGTCGCCTGGCGCAGCATCTCGTCGAGCTGGACGCTCGACGGGGCTCGCAGGCCGTGCTGCTGCAGGTACCAGCGCAGCAGGTTCCGCGCCCGCGCCCCGCCGAGGCGGCGAAGCGCGGCGATGGAGATGCCGCCATCGAGGGCGCACTGCGCCGCGTCGATCGCGGCGAGATCGGCGAGCAACGCCGTCGCCTCGCCGAGATGCCGCGCGCTCCGCGCGAGGTTGTCGGCGGCGCCTACGTTGAGCTCGGCAAGCAGCGGCATCACGCGATGCCGGACGTAGTTCCGCGCGATCGCGTCGTTCGCATTGCTCTCGTCCTCGATCCACTCGAGCCCGCGCGCCCGCGCGTAGGTCTCGATCGCGGCCCGCGGAACACCGAGCAGCGGCCGCACCAGCCGGGGGCCCGTTCCATTGCCCGCACCGCGCACCGCCGGCATCGCCGCGAGACCAGGCACGCCGGCGCCGCGCACGAGCTGCAAGAGGACCGTCTCGGCCTGATCGTCGAGGTGCTGTGCGAGGGCCACGAAGTCGGCGTGCTCCGCGCGCAGCGCCGCGTACCGCGCCTCGCGGGCGGCCGCCTCCATTCCGAGGGCACGGTAGGGCGCGAGATCGAGTTTCCTCACCCGGCAGCGCAGACCGTAGCGCGCCGCGAGCCGGCGGCAGAAGCGCGCCCAAGCCGCAGCGTTCGGGCTGATGCCGTGGTTCAGGTGCAGGCAGGCGAGGCGCAGGCCGCGGCGTCCGGCGTCCGCGGCGAGCAGGTCGAGCAGAACCGCCGAGTCGATGCCCCCGGAGAGCGCGAGCGTCAGGCGCGCCCCGCGCGGCACCTCGCGCTCAAGCTCGCGTTCGACGCAAGCGCGAAGCTCACTTGACCTGGACTTCCTTGAACTTGCCATAGGCCATGAGCCGCTCGAACCGCGCCTCGACGAGCGCGTCGGTGCTCTGGCCGGAGAGCTGGCGCAGCGCATCCTGCAGCGCCTTCTTCAGGCTTTGCGCCGTCGCCGCGTGGTCGCGGTGCGCACCGCCGAGCGGCTCGTTCACGATCTTGTCGATCACGCCGAGCGTCTTCAACCGCCCTGCGGTGATGCCGAGCGCCTCCGCCGCGAGCGGCGCCTGGTCGGCGCTCTTCCAGAGGATGGACGCGCAGCCTTCCGGCGAGATGACCGAGTACGTCGCGTACTGCAGCATGAGCACGGCATCGCCGACCGCGATGGCGAGTGCGCCGCCCGAGCCGCCCTCGCCGATGATCGCGCACACGATAGGTGTCCGCAGGCCCGCCATGACGTAGAGGTTCCGTCCGATCGCCTCGGCCTGCCCGCGCTCTTCCGCGCCGATCCCCGGGTAGGCGCCGGGCGTGTCGACGAAGGTGAGGAGCGGAATGCCGAACTGCTCGGCAAGGCGCATCAGCCGCAGCGCCTTGCGATAGCCCTCGGGCCGGGGCATGCCGAAGTTGCGATGGATCTTCTCCTTGGTGTCGCGGCCCTTCTGGTGCCCGACCAGCATCACCGTCTGGCCATTGAACCGCGCGAGGCCGCCGACGATCGACGGGTCGTCCGCGTACGCGCGGTCCCCGTGCAGCTCCTCGAAATCGGTGAAGAGCACCCGAACGTAGTCGAGCATGTAGGGTCGCTGCGGATGGCGCGCCACCAGGGCGGTCTGCCACGGCGTGAGCTTGCCGTAGATCTCCTTGGTGAGCGACTGGCTCTTCTTCTGCAGCCGCTGGATCTCCTCGGAGATGTCGACCGCCGAGTCGTCCTGCACGTAGCGGAGCTCGTCGATCTTCGCCTCGAGCTCGGCGATCGGCTGTTCGAATTCGAGGAAGGTGGCTTTCGCGGTCAATGCGCTAAGGTGCCGGATCGCCGCGACGCGGCGCTGACGGAGGCCGATTCTAGTCCAAGCGCCGCCGGATCGCCCGCACCTCGTGCGTGCCGGGCGGGAGACAACGACCCCACTCGCCTTCGATCCACGGCTGCTAGTACTCCACGGGCAGCGGGTCCAGGCTGCGCCACAGGTACCACGTCGCGACGGAGCGCCACGGCTCCCAGTCGCCCGCCAGCGCGCGGATCGCCTCGACCTTCGGCGCGACGCCATCGAAATAGTGGATGCGCACCGCGCGCTGCAGGCCGAGATCGTCGAGCGGCAGCACGTTCGGCCGCAGCAGGTTGAAGATGAGGAACATCTCCGCAGTCCAGCGACCGATGCCGCGCACCTGGACCAGGTCTTCGATCACCGCCTCGTCGTCGAGCGCCGTCCAGCGGGCTGCTTGCAGCGAGCCGTTCGCGAACCGCCGCGCCAGGTCCAGCAGGTACTCGCGCTTGCGCCGCGAGAGTCCGGCCGCCAGGAGCCGCCGGCGTCCCGCCACCACCTCCTCCGGCCGCATTCCGGGCGCCACGCGCAGCAGCTTGGTCCAGACGCTGTCGGCCGCCTTCACCGAGATCTGCTGCCCCACGATGGACCGGGCCAGCGTCTGGAACGGGTCGCCGCGGCTCGTCAGGGCGATGCGCGGGTGCCGGCGCATGATCCCCCGCATGACCGGATCGCGGCGCGCGAGCGCGCGCTTCGCGCGGTGCCAGTAGTGCGGCGTCAGCTGCTCGGCGCCCGGGACCACGTCAGCGCGCGGCGAGCGCGAGATGGAAGACCCGGCTGTGCGACGAGACGTGCTGGACCAGGAACTCCATCTGGTCCGCGAGGATGCGCCGGTTGCTGAGGATCAGGAACTCGGCCTTGTTCGGCACGTACGGCGCGTACAGGAGCTCCACCCCTGCTTCCTCGGGCGTGCGGTTCCGCTTGATCCCGTTGCAGTGCCGGCAGGCCGTGACCACGTTCATCCACATGTCGCGCCCGCCGCGCGACAGCGGGACGATGTGGTCGCGCGTGAGTCGCAGGAAGGAGAAATCCCCGCCGCAGTAGGCGCAGAGGTGGCGATCGCGGCGGAAGAGCTCGCGGTTGTTGAGCGGCGGCACCTGCGTGAAGCCCTTCATCGCCATCGCCTTGCCCCGGATCGCGATGATCGAGTGCCCGGAGATGCTCGAGCGCTGGCCGGTCGCGCGCGAAGTCCCGCCGTAGACGGTGAAGGCGGTGTGGCCGAGTGTCCAGGCGACCAGGTTCTTCGCGTAGTAGAAGCAGGCCTGCTGCCAGGTCACCCAGCGGTGCGGCACTCCGTGGAAATCCAGGGTCAGGATGAGTGGCGTTTCGCTCGACATGGGTGCGCCGACGATCGCAGGTGACATCGGCTCCCCAACCCGGTGCGCACGGCAGCGCGGGCATAATTGTGCCGCAAAAGAAGACGGGGTGCCATGGGCATCCGGCCGGCGTCGCGCGAGCAGCTCAGCTCGCTCCGGCCGGGGCAGCCGCGGCTCAGTTGAGCTCGGCGGCGAGGCGGCGGCGGTAGTCGGCGACCAGGTCGGCCCGGTCCGCGGCCAGGCGAAACACCTTGACCATGGCTTCGCGGGCGGCCTCTCGCCGCTCCGCCCGATCGCGGCGCACAACCTCGAGCAGCTCGTCGAGCGCCGCGGCATAGCTCCCCTCGGCCACCAGCCGCTCGGCAAGCGCAAGACGCGCATCCGCGTCGTCCGGTGTCGCGGCAACGCGCGCGGCGAGCTCCGCCACGCTTGGCAGAGTTTCGCCTTTCCTGCCGAAGGCGATCTTGGCCGCGAGCTGCTGCGCGCGATCGTCGCGCAGCGCCTCGGGGATCCGCTCCACCAGGGGGTCCGCACCGGCGAAGTCCTGCCGGGCGACGAGCAGCTCGGCGAGATCGAGCGCTGCCGCCTCGTCCCGCTCGTCCAGCGCAAGCGCCTCGCGCAGCTTCGACTCCGCCGCGTCGAAATCGCCGCGGGTCACGTCTTCGCGCGCCTGCCGGCGCAATGCGTCGCCCGGGCTCGGCAGCACCCGTGCGAGAAACTCCCGCACTGCGCTTTCCGGCAGCGCACCGACGAACTCGTCCACCGGCGCGCCGCCGACGAATGCCTTGACGTTCGGGATGCCGCGCACGCCGTATTGCGCGGCGACCTCTGGATGCTCGTCGGTATTGATCTTCACGAGCACGAACTTGCCTTCGAACTCCGCGGCGAGCTTCTCCAGGATCGGCGTGAGCGCCCGGCAGGGACCGCACCAGGGCGCCCAGAAATCGACGAGGACCGGAGCGCGCCGCGACGCCTCGATGACGTCGCGTGCGAAATTCGCGGTCGTGGTGTCAAACGAGTTGGGATGAGCGGGCATGGATCGGATTCCTCTTTAAATTACTTATTTGGGCACGGCGACGCAGTTTTCAACCGACCGCGGTGAGGGCGAGTCTGCGGCAAACGTGACAAGCCCGGTGTAACACGCCCCGGGCGCACCGCTTCACCGCCGACGCCACTGTCGACTTGGAGACACGATGTCGAGGCCCTGTCCGAGCGTGCGGCGCGCCGCTCTGCGTGCACTGCGTCACACGGGCACGAAATGCCGTGACTTCCCTCGCACTCGGTGGGGTAGATCCAAAAAAAAAGGCGGCCCAATGGGCCGCCGGAAGACTTTCACCCCAAAGGAGGAGGAAAAACAGGCGAAAGTACCCTCTGAGGAGCACGACTCGTGCCAGCCGCCCTGCGCCGATGCCGCAGGCTCGTCTGGCGAATCAGCGCCGTGAAATGCGTCACGGCTCGACGCGCCGCGGGAAGCCCGACGCTCGCGATCGCGCGGTCAGAGCCCGAGATACGCCTGGCGCACGCGGTCGTCGGCGAGGAGCTCCGCGCCGGTACCCTCCATCACCATCCGCCCGTTCTCGAGCACGTATGCGCGCCCCGCGAGCTTGAGCGACGCCGCGACGTTCTGCTCGACCAGCACGATCGTGATGCCGCGCTCGTTCAGCTGGCGCACGATCTGGAAGACTTCCTGGACGATCGTCGGGGCAAGCCCGAGCGAAGGCTCGTCGAGCATGATGAGCTCGGGCTGGCCCATCAGGCAGCGCCCGATCGCGAGCATCTGCTGCTCGCCGCCGGAGAGCGTTCCGGCAGC
Organism: Burkholderiales bacterium; assembly: GCA_020848075.1. Classification (GTDB taxonomy): domain Bacteria; phylum Pseudomonadota; class Gammaproteobacteria; order Burkholderiales; family SG8-39; genus JAABRB01. Next base: position 72,061 of record JADLAV010000061.1, on the reverse strand, counting down.
CTGCCCTGCACGCTCGCGCAGGCGCGGAAAGAGGCGGTACACCTCTTCGAGCGTCGCACCGAGCCGTGGCCTGGCGCGCTTGAGCATCGCGCCCATCTCGAGGTTCTCCCGCACCGTGAGCGTCGGGAACACCTGCCGTCCCTCGGCGACCTGTCCGATGCCGCGGTTGCAGATCCGGTGGCTCGGGAGACCGGTGATGTCCTCGCCGTTGAAGCGGACCGTGCCGCCGCGCGGGGTCTCGATGCCGGCGATCGCGCGAATCAGGCTCGACTTGCCCGCCCCGTTCGCGCCCACGATGGCGACCACGCTGCCCGCCGCCGCCACGAGCGACACCTTGTCGAGCGCCTGCGCGTCGCCGTAGAAGAGATCGAGCCCGCTCACTTCCAGGGTCACAGGGACTCCGCGCCGAGATAGCACTCCAGCACGGCCGGATCGCGCACGACTGCGCCGGGCACGCCTTCGCAGATCTTCTCGCCGTGGTGCAGGACGACGATCGTTCCGGCGAGCGCCATGACCGCCCGCATGACGTGCTCGATCACGAGGATCGTCAGTCCGGTCTCGGCGTTGATGCGGCGGAACATCGCCACCATCTCGTCGACCTCGGTGGGCCGGAGTCCCGCCATCACCTCGTCGAGGAGCAGCACCCGCGGCCGCGTGGCCATCGCCCGCGCCACCTCCAGGCGCTTTCGTTCCGGCAGCGTGAGGCTCGCGGCGAGGTCATCCCGCTTGGAATCGAGATGCAGGAGCGCCAGGATCTTCTCGGCGACGCGCCGTGCGTCGCGCACGTGCCGATGCGCATTCAGCGCGCCGACCACGACGTTGTCGAGCACGCTCATCTGCGGGAAGGGCTTCACGACCTGGAACGTCCGCCCCACACCCGCCCGGCAGACCTCGTGCGGCCGCAATCCGGTGATGTCGCGGCCTGCGAGCCGCACCGTGCCCACATCCGGCGCGAAGACGCCGGCGATGAGGTTGAAGCAGGTGGTCTTGCCGGCGCCGTTCGGGCCGATCATCGCGACGATGCTTCCCTCCGGCACCGCGAAGGTCACCTGGTGCACCGCGCGCAGCCCGCGGAAGTGCTTGCTGATCGCGTCGACCTCGAGCAGCGCCATGACGGTCAGCGCCGCCGCGGCCGGTCGGCGCCCAGCCCGAGCCGCCGCGCGATGGGCGGCCACACGCCGTCCGGCAGGAAGACCACGACGGCGAGCAGGCATGCGCCGTAGAAAACGTGCTTCACGCCCGGCGCGTCGATCCCCGCCCATGCCATCAGCTCGGAGAGAGACTCGGCGAGCGGCGTGAGCAGGAAAGCGCCGAGGATCGGTCCCACGAGCGTCCCGATCCCGCCGACGATCGGTCCCAGGATGATCTCGATCGAGCGGTGGATCGAGAAGATCTGCTCCGGAAAGAGGTTGTTGTAGTAGAAGGCGAGGAACACGCCGCCGAGCGCGGTGAGCCCGGCCGAGAGCGCAACCGCGGCCATCTTGCAGCCGAAGGCATTGATGCCGAGCGCCTCGGCCGCCGCCTCGTCCTCGCGGATCGCGCGCCAGTAATAGCCGAGCCGGCTCGCGAGGAGCGCCCGGCACAGCACGAGCGCGCCGGCCGTGAAGGCGAGCATGACGTAGTAGAACATCGCCGGCGAGCCGCGCAGCGTGGCGACATCGCTCGTCTCCCGGTAGGCGACCGGCAGGAAGAGCCCCCCGGTCGCCCCGGCCCATTGCCAGTGGTCGAATCCGATGCGCGTGAATTCGGCGAACGCGATGGTCAGGATCGCGAAATACACTCCGGCGATGCCGAAGCGGAACGCGAGCACGCCGACCACGAGCCCGAGCGCGGTGCAGACGGCGATCGCGGCGAGCGCCCCGACCCAGGGGTTGACGCCGAACTTGACGAAGAGGAGCGCCGATGCATACGCACCGACGCCGACGTAGAGCGAGTGCCCGAGCGAGAGCTGCCCGGCGAAACCCATCATGATGTTCCAGGCCTGACCGACGAAAGCGAAGTACAGGCACAAGATGAGGACCGAGAGCACGTAGGGATCGGCCAGGGCCGGCGCGACGGCGAGCGCTGCCACGAGCGCCGCGAGCGCGACGAGCGAGCGCAGCGGAACACCCTCGAGCAATGCCCTCACGCGCGCCTTCCCAGCAATCCCTGCGGGCGGAACGCCAGCACCAGGATGAGAATCGCGAACGTGGCCATGCTCTTCGCCGAAGGCAGGATCAGCAGTCCGCCGAGCGCCTCGGTGACGCCGATCAGGAGCCCCGAGACGAGCGCTCCGGTCAGGCTGCCCATGCCGCCGACGATCACGATGATGAACGCGAGCAGCGTGTAGCCCGGGCCCTGCATGGGCGTCACGTCGACGAGCAGGAGCAGCATGCAGCCCGCCGCGCCCACGCACGCCGCGCCGAGCCCGAAGGTGACCGCGTAGAGCTGCTTGACGTTCAGGCCGACGACCTGCGCACCGAGATAGTTGTCCGCGCAGGCGCGGATCGCCTTGCCGGCCAGCGTGAACCGGAAGAAGGCGAAGAGCGCCGCGGCGACGGCGAGCGCGGCGACCGCCGCGTACACCCGCACCTTGTCGATGATAATGTTGCCGATCTCGTAGGAATCGAGCGCGTATGCGACCTGCACGTTCCGCGCGTTCGGCCCGAAGATGAGGAGTTGCGTGTTCACCAGAATGGTCGCGACCGCCACCATCAGGATGAACTGGGTGTGCTCGGGACGGACGATGAACCGGTTGATGAGCACGCGCTGGAGCAGATAGCCCGCGAGGAAGAGCGCGGCGGCGACCGGAAACATCGCCACGAGCGGATCCAGGCCGAACGCCGCGGCGAGCGTGATCGCGAGATACATCGCGGCGCTCATCATCTCGCCGTGCGCGAAGTTGACGATCCGCACCACCCCGAAGATCACCGACAGGCCGAGCGCCATCAGCCCGTAGACGAGCCCGGTCAGCGCCCCGCTCAGGACCGCGTTGAGGTAGAGATCGAGCGGCATGGGCGCAAGCCCGCGGGGGAGCGCACCGGTCCCGGCGCGCACGGGGCGCGGCCCCGCGTGCGCCGTCAGCCCGGCGCGCTCCGCACGCTCAGGCGGGCTTGTATTGCGGCCAGGGGAAGACCGGCTTCGCTTCAGCGCGCGCCGCGGGCAGCACCACGGTCGGACGCTCGTTCAGGTTCTGCACGCAGGCCGACCGGTTGCCCTCGACCTGACCCTTCGCGTCGAACTTGATCGGCCCGCCCAGCATCATCCGGCTCTTGATGTCGGTCTCGCGGATCGCCTGCGTGAGCGCCTTCGGATCGGTGGATTTCGCCCGGGCGAACGCGTCGGCGACGATCAGGAGCGCCTCGAAGGTGTAGCCGACGTTCAGCGCATGGAACATCAGCTTGTCCTTCGGGAAGTGCTTGAGGAACGCCTTGTCCACGGTGTGGGTCACCGGCGACTTCGGGTCGTACCACGGCACGTTCGTGATCGCGTAGTTGGAGAGCGGGCCGAGCGTCTTGTAGTACTGCTCCTCGTACATTCCGGGCGATCCCGGGCTGATGATGCCCATCATGTTCCAGCGCTGCTTGACGATCTCGCGCCGCAGCAGGATCGCGTCGTTCAGGCGGCTAATCAGCAGCACGAAGTCGGCGTTCGTGGCCTTGGCCTTCGCGACCTCCACCGAGAGGTCGCGCGCCGCCAGGTCGTAGCTGATGGTCTCGACCACCTTGAACGGCAGGAAGTCGAGCTTGGGCAGGGTCGCGCTGATGCCCTTTTGCATCGCCTGGCCGAAGGTGTCGTTCACGTGCATGAAGACCGCGGTGCGGGGCGCGGTGTTCGTCGCGCGGAAGAGCTCGCCGAGGAGCGCGAGGCCGTCACGCACCAGCTCGGGCGCGGTCGGAAAGTTGCGGAACACGTACTTGTAGCCCTGCTCGGTGATCTGCGGCGCGGCGGCGATGTTGATCACGAACGGCACGCCCTTCTGCTCGGCGACCTGCGCGATCGCGACCGCGGCGCCCGAGTCGAAAGGACCGACCAGGACTTGCGCGCCGTCGTTGATCAGCTTCTCGGCGCGCGAGCGGGCGACGTCCACGCTGGTCTCGGTGTCGGCGTGCATCAGCTTGAGCGACACCTTGTAGCCGAGCGCGGCGAGCGCTTCGGGCGCGATGTCCGCGCCGCGCTTGCACGACTGGCCGATGAACGCCTGCGGGCCCGAGACCGGCAGCAGGACGCCGACGTTCAGCGTCGTCTGGCCGCGGACGATCGCGGGAAAACCGACGCTCGAGAGTGCGGCCGAGGCCGCGGCCGCCTTCAGGACGCGACGGCGGGACAGCGTGCGGCCGGTTGCGGGGTTCTTCATCTTGCCCTCCTCGTTTCGAATGCGTTGGTGTTCCGGCCGGATTGGACTTTTCGGGCGCGCCGGGCGGCGACCCCACTGGCCGGGGCGCGTAGCGGCGGCATTTTCCCATTCGATGCGGCGTTAAGCAAATGCCGCGGGGCACGCACATCCATGATGGTCCGCGCGTCGCGCGCCGCGGCGAACTGCACGTACGCTCGAGGCGCCGGGAATGCCCCGCTCAGTGGTCCGCGAGCCGCGGCAGCGACGGATCCTCCAGCTCCCCGGTTTCCGGGTCGATGTAACCCTCGACGCCCAGATCGGCCTCCGCCTCCTCCAGCGTGTCGGGCACCTCGGGCTCTGCGTCAGCGCTGAATTCGAGGTCCTCGACCGCCTCGGCCAAGGTCCTGAACGGCCCGAGCTCCTCCCCCGTCTCCTTGGACTGCCAGTAGAACCCGTCGGGACGCTCGAGAATGCGGGCGTCGTCGAACTCGGGCGCGGTCACGGGTCTAGCGCGTGCCATGGCGGACCTCCTTGAGACTGTCGCCGCCCCGCTTCGACTGAGCGACGCAACAGGGCCGATGGGAGATTCTCTGCAACACCGATTCGGCTCATTCTGATCCAGTCGCTCCGGGCTGGCAACCGCTCCATGAGCCGCTTCCGGCGCCCGCCACTCAGCGTGTAACATCAGGGACATGGAGAAACACACCCAGTTCTCGATCTGGTATTTCATCGTCGCGCTGCTGGCGATCGTCTGGGTGCATGGGGTGTGGACCGAGTACCGCACGGTCGAGCCGATCTCCTACAGCGAGTTCCAGGGCTACCTCAAGGCGGGCAAGGTCGCGGAGATCTCGATCGGCACCAACACCATCGAGGGCAAGTTCCGGGAGCCGCTGCCGGACGGGCGCACGCGCTTCGTCGCCGTCCGGGTGGAGCCGGACCTCGCGCGCGATCTGGACCAGTACAACGTCAAGTTCAGCGGCGTCGTCCAGAGCACGTTCCTGCGCGACCTGCTCTCGTGGATCCTGCCCGCGCTCGTCTTCTTCGGCCTGTGGTTCTACCTGATGCGGCGGTTCGCCGAGCGCCAGGGCCTCGGCGGCGGCTTCCTCACGATCGGCAAGAGCAAGGCGAAGGTCTACATGGAGAGCGACACCAAGGTCACCTTCCAGGACGTCGCCGGCGTGGACGAAGCGAAGGAAGAGCTCCAGGAGATCATCGGCTTCCTGAAGGATCCCGCCAAGTACAACCGCCTCGGCGGCCGCATCCCGAAGGGCGTCCTCCTGGTGGGTCCGCCCGGCACCGGCAAGACCCTGCTCGCGCGCGCGGTGGCGGGCGAGGCGGCGGTGCCCTTCTTCTCCATCAGCGGCTCCGAATTCGTCGAGATGTTCGTCGGCGTCGGCGCGGCGCGCGTGCGCGACCTCTTCGAGCAGGCACGGCAGAAGGCGCCGTGCATCATCTTCATCGACGAGCTCGACGCGCTCGGGCGCGCGCGCGGCGCCTACCCGGGCCTCGGCGGGCACGACGAGAAGGAGCAGACGCTGAACCAGCTGCTCGCCGAGCTCGACGGCTTCGACCCGAGCCAGGGCATCGTGCTGCTCGCGGCGACGAACCGGCCCGAGATCCTGGATCCCGCGCTGCTGCGCGCCGGCCGTTTCGACCGCCAGGTGCTGGTCGACCGGCCGGACAAGATCGGCCGCATCCAGATCCTCGAGGTGCACCTCAAGAAGATCTCGCGCGGGCCGGACGTCGACCCGGAGAAGATCGCCGCGCTCACGCCGGGCTTCTCGGGCGCGGACCTCGCCAACCTGGTGAACGAGGCGGCGCTGCTTGCCACGCGACGCGGCGCGAGCGCCGTGGACATGGTGGACTTCACCGCCGGGGTCGAGCGCATCGTGGCGGGGCTGGAGAAGAAGAATCGCCTCCTCAACCCGGCGGAGCGCAAGGTCGTCGCCTATCACGAGATGGGGCATGCGCTCGTCGCGATGTCGATCCCGGGCACCGACCCCGTGCACAAGATCTCCATCATCCCGCGTGGAATCGGTGCGCTCGGTTACACCATCCAGCGGCCGACCGAGGACCGTTTCCTGATGACCCGCGAGGAGCTCGACGACAAGATGACGGTGCTGCTCGGCGGGCGTGCGGCCGAGGCGGTGGTGTTCGATCACCTGTCGACCGGCGCCGCGGACGACCTCGCGAAAGTCTCGGACATCGCGCGCAGCATGGTCATGCGCTACGGGATGGTCGAGGCGCTCGGCCACGTGTCCTACCGCGACGAGCGCCCCGCGTTCCTCGCGGTGCCGGGTGCGCCGCCGCCGATGCGCGATTTCAGTGAGGACACCGCGCGCGAGATCGACAAGGCCGTGCGCGAGCTCGCCGGGCAGGCGTTCGATCGGGCCCGCGCGATTCTTCTCGCGAAGCGCGACCTCCTCGAGCGCGGCGCGCAGCAGCTCCTCGCCAAGGAAACACTGACCGAGGAGGACCTGCGTGTGCTGATGGGCGCGCGCGCGGTCGACACGGCTGCAGCGGCGGCCCCCGCATAGTAGCGATCCCAGGCGCTGCCCGCGCTGGCGCTTGCCCGTCCCGCTTGCCCATCCGTGTGCCCGCCCCTATGCCGAGTGCGCTGCCGGCGCGTCCCTGAGCCTCCTGCGCCCATCGCGGAACGGGGATGCAATTGATCCACCGCATCGCGCGATTTCCGGTCCGGCTTGCGCGGCCCAATCGATGGGATTTCGTCGCCGGAGCGCTGGTCTTCGGCGCGCTCGCCCTGGTCGTCGTCGTGGCGCGGGAGATGCACGTGCCGCTGGCGGTCCTCGGCGCGACGCCGATCACCCTCGATCCCACCCACCTCCCGGAGTACGCGGCGCGCACCACCACGAGAATGTTCGCCGCGCTCGCGCTGTCCCTCCTCTTCGCGTTCGGCGTCGGCACGCTCGCGGCCAAGAACCGGCGCGCGGAGACGATCCTCATCCCGCTGCTCGACATCCTGCAGTCTGTGCCGGTGCTCGGGTACCTCTCGTTCACGGTCCTGCTTTTCCTGAGCCTCTTCCCGGGCTCGGTGCTGGGTGCGGAGCTGGCGGCGATCTTCGCGATCTTCACCAGCCAGGTCTGGAACATGACCTTCAGCCTGTACCAGTCGCTGCGGACCGTGCCGCGCGACCTGGACGAGTCGGCGCGCGCGTTCCACCTCTCGGCGTGGCAGCGCTTCTGGCGCCTCGAAGTGCCCTTCGCCGTGCCCGGCCTCGTGTGGAACATGATGATGTCGATGTCGGGCGGCTGGTTCTTCGTGGTCGCCGCGGAGGCGATTGCAGTCGGCGCCCACACGATCGCGCTGCCGGGGGTGGGCTCCTACGTCGCGCTGGCGATCACCGAGCGCGATCTCGCCGCCGTGGGCTGGGCGCTGGGCGCCATGCTGATCGTCATCGGCCTCTACGATCAGCTCGTGTTCCGCCCGCTCGTGGCCTGGTCGGACAAATTCCGCCTGGGTGAAACGGCCGCTGCCGAGATGCCGCGGAGCTGGGTGCTGCGGCTCTTCCGGCGCACGCGGCTGCTGCAAGGCCTCGGTGCACCGCTGTGCCGCCGCGCGCGCAGCATGGCGATGTGGCGGCTCGAGTTCCGCGCTCGCAAGACCCCGACCCCCTCTTCGACGAGAGCCCGCGCCGCGGATCTCCTCTTCTACGGCATCCTGGCGGCTGCGAGCCTGGGAGGAGCGTGGCTCGCATGGGCGGTCGTCTCCGGGATCGCCACGACCGAGATCCTCCACGTGGCGCTGCTCGGGTGCTTCACGCTCCTGCGCGTCGCCGTCCTCACCTCCCTCGCGCTCCTGGTGTGGGTTCCGCTCGGCATTCTGGTCGGGCTGCGTCCGCGACTCGCCGAGCGGATCCAGCCGGCCGCCCAGTTCCTCGCGGCCTTTCCGGCAAATCTGCTATTTCCGATCGCCGTCGTCGGCATCGTGCACCTGCGGCTCGAACCGAACATCTGGCTCAGCCCGCTCATGCTGCTCGGCGCGCAGTGGTACATCCTGTTCAACGTCATCGCCGGCGCGAGCGTGGTTCCGCAGGATCTCGTGGAGGCCGCGCGCGGTTTCCACGTGCGGGGCTGGTTGTGGTGGCGCAAGGTGATGCTGCCGGCCGTGCTCCCCTACGCGGTCACCGGCGCGCTCACCGCCTGGGGCGGCGCCTGGAACGCGAGCATCGTGGCCGAGGTCGTGCGCTGGGGCGATACCCGTCTCGTCGCGCAAGGCCTGGGCGCCTACATCACGATCAACACCGAGGCGGGCGACTATCCGCGCATCGCGCTCGGGATCATCGTCATGTGCCTGTTCGTCGTCGTCATCAACCGCCTGCTGTGGCGGCCGCTCTACGACGCGACCGGGCGCCGGTTTCGACCGCAGTAGGAGGGCTCGATGGACCGCTCCGATCCGTTGCTCGAAGTCCAAGGTGCGCGCAAGGTCTTCCCGAAGGCTGCCGGCGAGCTCGTCGTCCTCGACGCGATCAACCTGCGATTGGAATCGGGCGAGATCGTTGGCCTCCTGGGACGCTCCGGCTCCGGCAAGTCGACGTTGCTGCGCAGCATCGCCGGGCTGATGCCGCTCACCGCGGGCCGCGTCCGCTTCCGCGGGCAATCCGTCGTCGGACCGACCCGCGGCATCGCGATGGTCTTCCAGAACTTCGCGCTCTTTCCGTGGCTGACCGTGCTCGGCAACGTGGAACTAGGCCTGGAGGCCCTTGGCGCTCCGGCGCACGAAGTGAGCCGCCGGTCGCTCGCCGCGATCGATCTCATCGGGCTCGACGGGTTCGAGACCGCCTACCCGCGGGAGCTCTCGGGCGGGATGCGGCAGCGGGTCGGCTTCGCGCGGGCGCTGGTCGTCGACCCGACGCTCTTGCTCATGGACGAGCCGTTCTCGGCGCTCGACGTGCTCACGGCCGAGACGCTCCGCACCGACTTCCTGGACCTTTGGCTCGAGGGCCGGACTCCGATTCGGGGCGTCCTGATGGTGACCCACAACATCGAGGAGGCCGTGTTCATGTGCGACCGGGTCATCGTGCTGGCCGCCAACCCGGGACGCATCCAGGCCGAGATTCCGATCCGCCTGCCGCATCCGCGCGATCGGCTGTCGGCCGCCTTCGGCGAGATCGTCGAGAGCATCTACGCGCTCATGACGGCCCGGCCGACGGCGGCCGCGCGCCCGCTCGGGCCGCCGATCGCCCAGCATCTGCGGCACGTCTCGACGAACATGATGGGCGGACTGCTCGAAACGGTCGCCGCGACCCCATACGGCGGGAACGCGGATCTGCCGGACGTCGCGAGCGACCTTCAGCTCGAAGTGGACGAGCTGCTGCCGATTGCCGAGGCGTTGCAGATGCTGCGACTCGCCGACGTCGCCGAAGGCGACATCGTGCTCACTGCAGCCGGGCGCGCGTACGCCGGGGCGGACACGCAGGAGCGCAAGCGCATTTTTGCGGAACACCTGCTGGCCCACGTCCCGCTCGTCGCGCACATCCGCGACGTCCTCAACACGCGTCCCGATCGCCAGGCGCCGCGCGTGCGCTTCGAGGCGGAGCTCGAGGACCATTTGAGCGAGCAGTACGCGCGCGCAACCCTCAACACGGCCATCGACTGGGGCCGCTACGCGGAGCTGTTCGCCTACGACGATCAGTCCGAGCGGTTCAGCCTCGAGGATGTCACCGCGTAGGCGCTGCGGGACGCGGTCGGGCGCACGCCCGGGGCACAGTTGGCGACCGCGTCGCCGGTTCGCGCGCGCTCGTCGCGGGACGCTGGCAGAATGATGGCCACGGTACCGAGCACCGCCCGCGGCGGCGGGAACAATCGCTCAAAACCCCACAACCACCTCGTTCAGGAGAGTACCACCATGCAATTGCAGGAGATCATGAACACCGACGTCGTCACCATCGGCCCGGACGAGGCGGCGAGCGCCGCCTGGGCGCGCATGGAGCGCGAGGGCATCCGGCACCTGATCGTGACCGAGGCGAGACGCCTCCTCGGCGTGCTCTCCGAGCGGGACCTCGGCGGGCGCGAAGGCGCGAGCGTACGGCGCGACCGTACGGTGCGCGAGCTCATGACGGCGCAGGTGGCGACCGCGACCCCGATCATGACGCTCCGGCAGGCGGCCAACCTGATGCGCAGCCGGCTCATCGGCTCGCTGCCCGTCGTGGAGCGCGGCGAAGTCGTGGGCATCGTCACCGCAACCGACGTGCTCGAGGAACTCGGTCGCGGATCGAGCCGCCCGACCGTTCGGGCCAAGCGTCAGTCGATGCGCCTGCCGCCTGCGGCCGGGCGTCGGTCGGCGGCAAAGGCGCCCGGCGGTGGCAATCGCGGAGGGCGGGGCGGGCAAGCGGCCCTGGAGTCCGGCAAAGGCGGCGCGGCCGTGCCCGTCGACGATTCGGCGAAAATCACGGGCCGCATCACGCCCACCCTCGGGCGCGAGCGCGTACGCCAGCCGGACAGCCTTGAGCGCGCGCCGCTGCCGGCGCGCGTGGCGCGCGCGGCGAAGCGCTCGGCCGGCCGCACCGCAGCCCCGCTGACACCGGCGCACATCCGTTCGGTCGGCGCGGTGCTCGACGCCGCCGACAAGGAGTACCTGCGGCGCAAGCTCGGCCGCAAACTCGGCAGGTTCGCGCCGGCGATCGAGCGCACGAGCGTGCGCGTCGAGGATGTGAACGGCCCGCGCGGCGGGATCGACAAGCGCTGCCTGATCAAGGTCGTCCTGAGCGGGCTGCCGAGCGTGGTCGTCGACACGCGACATCAATCGCTGCAGGCCGCCATGGATCGCGCGCTCGGCCGGGTCGAGCGCGCGGTGCGGCTGGCGACGGAGCGCAGACGCATGAAACCGCGCAAGCCGCGGAGATTCGCAGCCCGCGCGTCCGCCTCCGAGTGATCGATCGACGAAAAAGGAGTCGTCGCGATAGGCTTTAGTCTGCCGCAGCGGGCGGCGCCCCGGTGGTGCCGCTCTCGTGATTCTTGACGTCGCCCCGCTGGATGCGGCCGTATGCCTCGAGCTGACGTCGCGCCGCGTTGAACGCGTCGCGCAGCGCGACGTAGACGTCCTCGTGGTGATCGCGATTCACCACGATCGCCCTGCCCGGCACGGTCAGGTCCACCCTGACCGTGAAGAGCTTGCCCTGCTGCTTGTGCCGGTGCGGCGCCTCGAGCACCACCCGGCAACTCTGAACCCGGGGATAGACCTGCTCCAACTTCCTCGCCTTGTCGCGGATCCGCTCGTCCAGCGCCGCGGAGTGTTCCATATCGCGCACGGTGATCTGGAGTTCGGTTTGCATCGATGACGTCTCCTGGTTGCTCCGAGTATTCCGGCTGCGCGCCGTCGCGTCCGCCCGTGATGCACGTCCTTTCGCATGAGCGGGCGCGTCCGGATGAGGATACCGCGTTTGGGAAGGTGGTCGATGGGTTCGCACGCGCGCGAATGCCTTAATGCCTGTGGCCGGCACGACGCCTGCCCCGCCGGATGCCGGCGCGCTCGTGCAACGCAGCGCCTTTCCGTCGTTCCGACAAGGAGATACCTGCCCACGCCGGCGTCACCCGATCATCACGACCGGGCAGGACACGTCGGCGAGCAGCGCGGCGACCGCTTTGCCCGCGCCCTCACGGCCGCCCCCCGGCCACAGCAGCACGCGGGCGCGCTGTGCGCGCGCCGCCCGCTCGACCGTCGCGGGATCGGCGCCGGGCACCATGACGTACGCCGCAGCGCTGCCGCCGCGCGAGGCAAGCACCTCCGCAGCATCGATCCGGCGCGCACGGAAGAGCTCGGGTCCCGCGGCGGGGATGATCACCGCGAGCTCGCAGCCGGCGACCTGCGCCAGCGTGTGCGCGACGATCAGCGCCCGCTCGGCGGCGGGCGACCCGTCGAAGAGCGCCGCAACCGTTCTTGCGCGGAGGCTCGGAAACTGCTGCCCGGCCTGCGGGCGCGCGACGGTCACCGACAGGTAGCGCGCGCGCGCCATCACGAGCAGATCCTCGATGCCGGCGAATTCGAGCGCCGCCTGCACGACCTGTCCGCGCGCGACCGCCAGCGTCCAGGGCACGTCGAGGGAGCGCGCAGCCTCGGACAGGAGCCGCCGCAGCCGGTCGGCGTGCGCCTTGAGCGCGCGCTCGATGTCGGCCGTGTTGACCGGATGCGCACGCGCGGTCGCGCCGCCCAGCTCCTGCGCGAACGGCAGCTCGGCGAAACGCAGCAACCGCTGATCCTCGACGAAGAGCCCGACCAGCTCCGCACCGAGCCCGCGCGCAAGCCCGGCGGCCGCCTCGAGCGCCTCGCTCGGCGCCGATGCCGTGTCGAGCGCGACGACGACGCGCCGGACCTTCACCTCGACGCGCCTGCGATCAGTCGCCACCGAGCCTCCTCGGCCTGCCCGGGCCTCCCGGGCGCGCGCCGGGCCGCGCCCAGGTCCGCCGCACGGTGGAGTAGTCCCGCAGGCGCGCTGCCACGCGGCCATTGATCGTCGCCTGCGGTCCCTCCCCCAGCACGTCGGGCGTTCCAGCCGGCACCCCGGTGAGAAGCTCGATCGCCTGATCCACCGTGGACACCGCGTAGACGTGGAACTTGCCCTCGCGCGCAGCCGCGACGACGTCTGCGCGCAGCATCAGGTGATCGATGTTCGCGGCCGGGATCAGCACGCCCTGGTCGCCGGCGAGTCCGCGCGCGCGGCACACGTCGAAGAACCCCTCGATCTTCTCGTTCACGCCGCCGATCGGCTGCACTTCGCCGAGCTGGTTGATGGAACCGGTGACCGCGAGCGACTGCCGGATGGGCGCGTCCGCGAGCGACGACAAGAGCGCGCAGAGCTCCGCGAGCGATGCGCTGTCGCCTTCGACCTCGCTGTAGGTCTGCTCGAACACCAAACTCGCGGCGAGCGAGTGCGGGCGCTGGCCGGAGTAGCGGGCGGCGAGGAACGCGGACAGGATCAGCACCCCCTTCGAGTGGATGGCCCCGCCGAGCTCGACCTCGCGCTGGATGTCGATCACCTGGCCTTCGCCGAGCCGCGTGGTCGCGGTGATCCGGGTCGGCCCGCCGAACGCGTAGTCGCCGAGCGCGAGCACGGAGAGGCCGTTCACCTGCCCGACCTTCGCGCCGGACGTGTCGATCAGGAGCGTGCCGCGCAGGATCTCCTCGTGCACGCGCTCGCGCAGCCGGTCCGCACGGTCCCGCCGCGCCGCGTCGGCGCGGTCGATATCCTCGGCGGAGAGCGCCGCATGCCCGGCCTCGCGCGCTACGTGATCCGCTTCGGTGAGAAGATCGGTGATGCGCTGCAACCGTGCGGTAATCTTCTTGCCGTCGCCGGCGTAGCGCGACCCGAAGTCCACCGTGCGCGCCACCGCCGACCGATCGAGCGGGAGCAGCTGCTCGCGGCTCGCCAGCGTGCCCACCAGCCGCGCGAACGTCTCCGTCGTATCCGCGCTGCGATCGAAGTCGTCGGAGAAGTCCGCCGCGACGCGAAAGAGCTTGCTGAAGTCCGGGTCGTAGGCTTGCAGGAGATAGTAGATATATCGTTCGCCGAACAGGACGACCTTGGCTGCGAGCGGAATCGGCTCCGGCTCCAGCGACACGGTGGAGACGAGGCTGTACATCTCGGCGAGCGACTCGATCCTGAGCTCCTTGCGCGTGAGCGCCCGTTTCAGGCCCTCCCAGGCGAACGGCTGGTTCAGGAGCTTCGTCGCGTCGATCAGCAGATAGCCGCCGTTCGCGCGGTGCAGCGCTCCCGCCTTGATCAGGTTGAAATCGGTGACGAGCGTGCCGAGCTGGGCGATGTGGTCGACGCGACCGGTGAGATTCTGGTACGTCGGATGATCCGCGAACACGACCGGCGATCCGTCCGGGGCGCTGTGGTCCACGAGCACGTTGACCTCGTAGCGCCGCAGCGACGGCTCGTCGCGCTGCACCAGGCGCGCGAGCGCCGCTGGCGCCTCGGGTTGCTTGCGGAAGTCGTCGGCGTGATCGAGCACGTCGCGCTGCAGCGCCTCGAGGTATTCGACCACCTTGGGAAGATCCTGGTAGCCCCGCTTCAGCTCGTCCACCAGATGGCCCACGGCGAGCAGCGTCATCTCGCGGTTCAGGGCCTTGACGCGCTCGATACGCTCGGCGCGCCAGCGCATGACTTCGCGCACCAGCTTTTCGAGCTTGCCCTGCAGCGAGGCGATCGTCGACTCGATCCGCGCCTGCTCCTCCTCGGAGAGCTTCGCGAACTCTTCGGGACCCATCACTTCGCCGTCCTTGACCGGCGCGAAGGAGAAACCGCTCGGCGTGCGGAGGAGCGCGATCTTCTGCTCCGCGGCCTCGGCCCCGAGCGCGCCGAAGGCGCGCTCGTGCCGCTCGGTGAATTCGGCGTCGATCGCCTCCACCCTCGCGGTGTATTCGTCGCTCTCGAAGATGGCCGGAATGGCGCCTCGCAGCTCCTCGACGAGCTTCGCCATGTCGCGCCGGAGCGCGTTGCCGCGCCCCGGCGGCAGCGCGAGGGCGAGCGGCCGGTGCGGGGTCTGGAAGTTGTTGACGTACACCCAGTCCGAGGGCCGCTCGGCGCGCTCGGCGCGCCGCGAGATGGCGCGGCGGACGAGCGTGTGCTTGCCGCTGCCCGGCGCCCCCATTACGAACAGGTTGTAGCCGTCACGCGCGATCGAGATGCCGAAGTCGACGGCCCGTGCGGCGCGTTCCTGTCCGATCACGTCGTCGAGTGGCCCGAGCTCCGCGGTAGTCGCGAACCGGAAGACTGCCGGGTCGCAGCGATGCGTCAGACGATCGGCTGCCAGCGGCTCGATCATGCGCTCTCCCTCGTTTCGCCTCCGGCGGTGGCGCGATCCACGACGGCGGCAAGCGCCGCGAGCGGCGGCGCGATCTCCACGTGGTATGGCGGGGGCGCGTCGCCCAGCGTACGCAGCCGAGGCGGCAGCCGGTCGAGCTCGCGCCGCGCGTGCGCCCGGATCGCGTCCAGTCCCGGCGCCTTTTCGACGCGCCGCCCTGCCCGCATGACCGGTACGAGCAGCGCTTCTCCGGGACGCGCGTCCGTCTCGAGCGTCACGACATCGCGCGCGATCGTGCCATCGGCCGCGACCTCGCGGTAGACCTGCTTGCGCCCGGGCCAGGTGGCCTTGCCGGCGGACCGCTTGCGACGCGGCCGCCCGGCGTATTCCTGCAGCTTGTACACCGCGTCGAGATAGGGCGCATCGGAGGACGTCACGAGACTCGTCCCCACGCCGAAGCTGTCGATCGGCGCTCGTGCGAGCGCCTCGACGCGATACTCGTCCAGGTTGCCGCTCGCGAAGATGATCGCCCGTTCGAGTCCGCCCGCGTCAAGCACCTCCCGGACCTCGCGTGCGAGCGCGGCGAGATCGCCCGAGTCGAGGCGGACGCCGCGCACCTCGATGCCACGCGATCGCAAGCGGCGCGCGAGTGCGACCACCTTGCGCGCACCCGCTACTGTGTCGTACGTGTCGATCAGCAGGACTGCGTTCTTCGGAAAAGCGCGCGCGAACGTCTCGAACGCGGCCGCCTCGTCGTCGTGGGCCTGGACGAACGAGTGCGCCATGGTTCCGAACACGGGGATGCCGAACACCGGGCCGGCAAGGGTCGTTGCGCTGCCGTCGAACCCGACGAGAAAGCTCGCGCGCGCCGCCAGCAGCCCGGCTTCGGCCCCGTGCGCGCGCCGCAGGCCGAAATCGATGAGGCCCTTGCCGCCGGCGACGAGCACCGCGCGCGCCGCCTTGGAGGCGACGAGCGTCTCGTAATGCAGGATGTTGAGCACGCGGGACTCGAGCAACTGCGCTTCCGGGAGCGGCGCCGTCACCCGGAGGATCGGCTCGTTCGGAAAGAACACCGTGCCCTCGGGCATTGCGTGAACGTCGCCACTGAACCGGAAACGCTCGAGCCGCTGCGCGAAACCGGCGCCGAAAAGCCCGCTCTGCGCGACCCACTCGAGCTCGCTCGGCGCAAAGTGCAGGTCCTCGATGAAGGCGATCGCCTGTTCGAGCCCCGCGGCGACGAAGAAGTTGCGTCCGGGCGGCAGCTTGCGGACGAAAAGCTCGAAGACCGCGGTATCGGTCATCCCGGCCTCGTAGTACCCCTGCAGCATCGTGAGCTGGTAGAGGTCGGTGAGGAGGGCGCTCGCCGTGCTCGTCAGTGGGTTCATGCAGCTATGCTGGCGCTGGGCGCTTCTACCGCGGTCCGAAACGCGAAGCGGCGCGTTCCCAATCGGTGCAGAGATCCGATCGATGCCGCACGCTACCTGTTCAAAATGCGCTGGACGTGAACGAGATGCTCGGCCGCTCGGATCTCATCGGCGATCGAGTGACGCTTCGCTTCCTCGAGCAGCGTGCGAATCGTGTCGAGGCTCGCGCCGATCCAGGTGGGCTTCGCGTTCGACGAGTAAAGGTTCCGCCTGAGCGTCTGGATCTCGTCGTGCAGCTCGCGCAGGAGCGGGTCGTCGCTCCGGGCGCCGTCGACCCGCCGCGAGAGCGACTTGAGGAAGCCGATCACGGACTCCGTGTCCAGGTTCGAGAAACGCTCCGGCGGTGGCTCGCTCAGCGGGGCGGCCGCCGGAGCGGGAGAAGGCGGAGGAGGAGGAGGAGGCGGCGGCGGCACGGCTGCGACGACCGGCCCCGGCGGTCGCTCCGTTGGAGATTGCGCGCCGGCTGACCGGGCGGGCGGAGTCGGCGCGTCGGGGCTGGCCGTGCGCGTCACAGTCGGTGATGCGCTGGCGCGTACCGGCGGCGCAGGGGCATGGACCGCCGGCGCAGGTGCCGGACGGGGCTCCGGCGCACGCGGGGATGGCGGCGGCGCGGCGCGCGTCAGAGCGTCGGATTCGTGCACCCGCGCTGGCGCGCCACGGACGGCCACCTTCTGCGCAGCCAGGCGGGATGTCGCCAGCCTCAGCTCCTCCCGCAACCCTTGCGTCTTCGCGGCGAGACGAGACTCCGAAGCGTCGGGTGACACGGTGGCACCGGGCTCCATCCCGGAGTGTTTGGTCCCGGCTTCGGCGAGCTTTCGGGTCACTGCCTCGTCCAGGTCGATCCCGAGGCGGTCGGCCAACAGAAACGCGTGCAGCACGACTTCGGCGATCCCATCCGGCGCGCGGGCCTGTGCCTCCGGCTGCTGCTCGCCCATCCGCTTGAACAGTCCGAGCACGGCACCCGCCTCCGCCGCCAAGGCCGTCGCCAAGCTGCCCGGATTTTCGTCCAAGCCCCGCGTCGCCGCGAACCCGGCAAGGTGGCCCTGCAGCTCCTTCACGTCCATACCCTCCCTCCGGCGTGGCTCTGGCGGGGTGAATGATGCGCCGCCCGGCGCGGGGACGCCAGCGACGGCGGTTCGGACGCGGGCCGGTGCCCGCTCACGGCCCCCACAAGCGCTCCGCCAGCCCCGAGTCGCGCACGACGCGCTCGCCGATCGCGGCCGCGACCGTTTCGCGGCGCGCGTGGACGGTGACGCGCGTCCTCGCTCGCGTCACCCCGGTGTAGAGCAGCTCGCGCGACAACACTTGGGACGGCTCGTCGGGCAAGACCAGCAGGACCTCGTCGAACTCCGAGCCCTGACTCTTGTGCACCGTCATGGCGTAGACCGTCTCGCAGTCGGGCATGCGCGCCGGCGAAAGTCTGCGCGTCGATCCGTCGGGTGCCTCGAAGCAGACCGAGACCCCTCCGGATGCGCCGGGAACGGGCAGCACGATGCCGACGTCGCCGTTCGACAGCCGGAGCGCGTAGTCGTTGCGGGTCACCATGACCGGTCGCCCCGGATACCAGCGCCGGTGCAGCACCGCGGCTTGCTCGGCCGCGAGGCGCCGCTCGACCATGGCGTTCAGCGCCTCGACGCCGAGCGGCCCGCCGCGCACCGCGGCGAGCACGCGAAACTGCGCCAGCGCGGCGAAGCACGCGGCCGGATCGGCGGTTGCCCGCACCGTATCGAAGTAGCTGCGATAGCCCGCGAACGCCGCGCCGCCGAGCGCCTCGGCGTCCGGTAGCGCGATGCGCGCCTCCACGCCCTCGTCGAGGGTCGCGAGCGCCGCATCCACGTCGCCGGCGCGTACCGCTCGCGCCAGACGGCCGACGCCGCGCGCCGCGTCGAACCGATAGCTCCGATCCAGGAGGACGATCGCGTCGGAGAGCGGCGCGTTCCGCGGCGCGCCGCCATCCACAGCCGCAGGAAGGGCGGCACCCGTGACGCGCTCGAGCGCACGGCGCATCGGCGGCGAGAAGCCGCTCGCGCCCGACGCGATGCTCGCGAGCACCGCGCCCGCCTCCACCGAGGCGAGTTGATCCTTGTCGCCGAGCAGGATGAGCCGGGCGTGCGCCGGAAGCGCAGCCACGAGCTTCGCCGCCGCGGCGAGATCCATCATCGATGCCTCGTCGACCACCACGACGTCGAGCGGCAGCGGGTTCTGCGCATCGAATCGGGGCGTGCTTCCGGCAGCCAGCCCCAGCAGCCGATGCAGCGTCACCGCATGCAGGCCGAGTGATGCCGTATCGGCGTGGTGGGCGAGCGACGCCTCCAGCCGCGCCGCCGCCTTCCCGGTCGGCGCCGCGAGGCCGATCGCGAGCCGCGCATCGCCTGCGAGCGTGACGAGCGCAGCGAGCACGCGCGCCACCGTGGAAGTCTTCCCCGTTCCGGGCCCCCCGGAGATCACGACGAGGCGGCGCATGCACGCCACCGCGGCGGCGACCTTCTGCAGGTTCGCGCCTGCGCCTTCGTCGGGAAAGAGCCGCGCGAGGGTGCGCGCAAGCGCCGTCTCGTCGACCTCGTCCGGCGCGTGCGCGGCGCGCGCGGCGAGTGACGTGGCGAGCGCGGTCTCGTAATGCCAATACCGGTGGAGATAGAGCCGCGTTCCATCGAGCACGAGCGGCGCGAACTCGCCGGGCGCCGCGACTAGCGGGGTTGCGCGCAGGGCTTCGAGCACCGCTGCGAGCGGCGGCACCGCAGCCGCGCCGTCGAACGCCGCCCTGCCGGCCACCGCCGCGAGGTCGACGCACACATGGCCGGCGGCCGTCGCGTCGGCGACGAGTGCGGCGGCGATCCGCACGGTCTCGCTCGCCCCGGGAGCAAGTTGCACGACGACGCGCGCGAACTCGTTCGCGAGGAGCGGCAGCCCCGCCCGGCTCACGCGACCGCCTCGCGCAGGATCAGGCCATGCTCGGGCGCGAGGCACGCGTCGAGCGCTTCCACGAGCGCGCGCTCGGGCCGAGCGAAGTACACGCCGGCCGCCGGACCCTGCGCCGGATGCATGCCGCGTGCGAAGAGGTAGTACACCCCGCCGAAATGCCGGTCGTAATCGTAGTCGCGCAACCGCCCGGCGAGCATCCGGTGCAGCGCGACGGTGTACACGAGGTACTGCAAATCGTAGAACGATGCGGCCATTGCCGCGCCGAGGCGGGCCGGTGCGTAGTCCGCGAGCGTGTCGCCGAGCCAGTTCGACTTGTAGTCCGCGATGAAGTAGATTCCCTCGCGCTCGAACACGAGGTCGATGAATCCCCGCATGAAACCGCGCGCGGGGGCGAGGATGAGCGACCCGATCGCTTCGGGAACGCGAGAGCCGAGCGCACGCAGCGGCCCGAGCACCCGGGCGAGCTCGACGCCGGCGGCCGCGCGCACGGGGTAGGTGAACTCCAGCTCGTCCAGGCGCCGCGCGCGCTCGAGCTGCCGCAGCGCGAATCCGCCGTCCTCGAGGGGCGTTTCGAGCACGTCCGCGACTAGGCGGACCACCGCCGGCACCCAGGCCGGATCCAGCCCGGCGGCAGCGAGCTCGCGCCCGACGATCCCCGTCACGCGCGCCTCGCCGGCCCCGGCGAAATCGAGCTGCTCGAGCACGCGATGCAGCGCGGTGCCGAAGCGCACCCCGCCGGGAATCCCGAACGCGTCCCGCCGCGCGGCGCGGCGCGACGCGCCCTCGGGAATCCGCAGCGGGTCGTGATCCGGCGATTCGGACTCCGTGCGGGCAACCAGCGCGGTGAAGCTCGACATGTGCCAGGCGGGGCTCACCGTTCCCGGGAACGACCTTGCCACGAGCGGCTCGGGCGCGGCCGGCCCGCGCGTCGCCGGCATCTCGCCCGGCGCCGGCAGCGCCGTTACCGCGATCGCGCCGCGCGCATCCTGCGCGAGCCGCGACAGCCGCTCGGCGATGGCCTCGTCATCGATGGATTTCCAGGCGTGCTCGAGCAAGGTGAGCGGATCGGCTTCTGCGCCGCCGTGCGCATCTCCGGCGGGCCTTTCCGCTCCGTGCAGCAGCCATGCGAGCGCCGACGTGCCCGCGTCCGGCAGCACGCCCCACACGACGGTGCAGCGGTGGCGCGCGCGGGTGAGCGCGACATACGCGAGGCGAAGATCTCCCGCCAGCTCCTCCACCGCTGCGAGCCGCTGGTGTCGCTTGACATCCGGGCCGCCGAGATCGACGACGGCACGTTGCCCGGCCCCCGGCGGGTGGAACACCGGCGTCGCATCGCGGCTTGCCCGCTGGCGGCCGTCCCAGAGGAAGGGGCAGTAGACCACCGGAAACTCGAGGCCTTTCGCCCGATGCACGGTCACGATGTTCACCAGGTGCTCGTCGGATTCGAGGCGGAGCTGCTCGGCATCCGGATCGCGCATCGGGCCGTCCCGCGCGTGCGCGAGCGCCCGCGCGAGCTCCGCGAGGTCGAGGCCCTCCTCCTCCACGCGCCGGTGCAGGAGCTCGACGAGGTGCGTGACATTGGTCATGCGCCGCTCCCCATCGGGATGCGCGAGCAGCCGTGCGGCGATGCCTTCGCGCACGGCGAGCTCGCGCCACATGCGCGCGAATCCGTCCTCGCGCGCGAGCGTGTGATACGCCCGGAAGCGCTCGACCCAGCCTTCCCACTCGGCGCCGTCGGCCGCGAGCCGGGCGAGAGCCTCCGCATCGAGCCCGAAGAAGTCGGTGGCGAGCGCGGCGCGCAGGCGCGGTTCGCTTCCCAGGTCGGCCGCCGCGACGAGGACGCGCTCGAGCTCGATCGCCTCGTGCGAAGCGAACACGCTGTCCGCACCGTACGTGACGCTCGTCAGCCCTGCAGCCGCGAGCGCCTTGCGCACGATGTCGCCTTCCCGGTGGGTGCCGACGAGCACCGCGATGTCGCCGCCGGCGAGCGGCCGCGGCCGCTCCCCCGGCAGCTCGATCAGGGCCCGCTCGGCGCGCGAGCGTTCGAGGAGGCGCGCGATGTCCTCCGCCACCGCGCGCGCGATGCGCTCTCGCACGGCGTCCTTGGTGGCGTCTTCATCCCGCGGAACGCGCCACACGGTGAAGGGGGCCGCGCCGTCGTCGACGTTCAGTCGCGGCCGCGCGCGCGAGGTCGGTCGCACCGGCGGGAATCCGATCTCCGGAATGACGAACCGCGCGCGGCCGGCGAAGAGGGCGGCCACCGCGTCGAGCAGCGGCGGGTCGGAGCGCTGGTTGACGACGAGGGTGTAGCACGCGCCGACGCGCTCGCGCGCCGCGAGGTAGGCGAAGACGTCCGCCCCGCGGAAGCCATAGATCGCCTGCTTCGGGTCGCCGACGAAGTAGAGCGGCTGCGCGGTGCCGCCCCAGATGCGCTGCAGGATCTCCGCCTGCGTGGGATCGGTGTCCTGGAACTCGTCGATGAGCGCGGCCTGGTAGCGAAGACGCAGCGCGCCGGCGAGATCCGCGCCGCCGGCGCCTTCCAGGGCCCGGCGCAGCCCGAGCAGCAGGTCGTCGTAGGACTGCACGCCGAGACGCTCCTTGTCGCGCGCGACCTCCTCGCGGCAGAAGCGCAGCGCGCGCTGCACGAGGTCGGCGTCTGCCGCGGCGTGCGCGGCGGCGAGCGCCTCGTTCGCGCCCACGAGCGCGCCGACGCGCCCGAAGAACGGATGCTCCGGAAGCGTGCCCGTCTTGGTCTTGCCTCTTGCCAGGGCTTCCGGCGTGAGCTTTGCAAGCTTCGGCGGCGCCTCTCCGTCGGCGTCCCCGCGGAAGTACTCGTCGAAGGTCTGCCACCAGTCCGTCAACGCATGCGGTGGATACGACCCGGCGTGCAGCTTCGCGCCGGCAACGGCGGCCGTAATCGCTGCGCGCCCGGTTTCCCAGATCGCGCGGGCATCGGCGAAGGCGTCGGCCACCCGCCCGTGCGCAGCGTCGAGGTCGGGCGGCGGACCGTCCGGCACGATCTCCGCGTAGGGGCGGTCGAGCGCTGCCCCGATGCGCGCGAGCACGCCCGACGGGCCACCGAAGCGTGCGAGCATCACGGCCGCGCGCCCCGCGCTCACGACCGCCAGCTCGCGGCGCCAGAAGTCCTGCGCCGCGCGCTCGCGCAAAGTCGTCTCGTCGGCCAGGATCTCGGCTGCAAACGGTCGCGCGCTCTCGAACGCATGCTCGCTGAGCGCGCGCTGGCAAAAGCCATGGATCGTGTGGACCGGGGCGAGATCGAAGCTCTCGATCGCGAGCTCGAGATCGTGCAGCGCGGCCTGCCTCCGCCCTGCGCTCGCGGCAAGCGCGTGAGCGATGCGCGGATCGTCGCTGCGACCGGTCGCGAGCCCGTCGCGGGCGGCGACGAGCAGCGCGCGGATCCGCTCGCGCAGCTCGGCGGTCGCGGCCTTCGTGTAGGTTACGACGAGAATGTCCTCGATCCGGCAGGGCCGGCCACCGGGGCGCCACTCGAGCAGCAGCCTGAGCACGAGCGCCGCGATGGTCCAGGTCTTGCCGGTGCCGGCGCTCGCCTCGACGAGCACGTTGCCCGCGAGCGGCGCGCTCGCGAAATCGAGTGGCGCGAAGTCCCGGTCAGGCATCGATGCGCTCCGCATCGAGCAGAGGGCCGAACACGGCCTGTGCGATCTCGGCGAACCGCCCATCGAGCTGCGGGATGTCGCCGAATGCGAGCGAGAGATACGCATCGGCCTCGCGTTCCTCGCTCCACTTGCGAGCCGCCGCTCGCAACGGCCCGTCGGTTCCGCCCGCAGCCTTCGGGCTGCGTCGCGCAGCCGCGAACGCCAGCGCGGTTTCCGGGAGGAACGGCAGCGGCTCGCGCTCGCCCGTCGTGTAGAGCACGAGGAGCTCCGCCAGGCGTGCCCGCGGGGCTTCTGCGCCGTCGAACGTCACCGTCGCCTTCCGCGCGAGGAGCCGGGTGCGCGGCGCGACGCCACTCGGCGCAAGCGCGACGAGCGCGAGGTGTTCGACCCAGGCGCGCAGGCGGTCCGCCGCGCGGAGCTTCCCGATCCGCCAGGCCAGCCGGCCCTCGGGTGTCAGCCCATCCAGTCGCAGCGCGAGGCGCGTCGCGCCGAGCGTGAGCTCCGCTTCGATGGGCGCCGCGCTGGGCACGCGCGCGAGCGCCGCGACGATCGGCTCGACATCGGCGAGACGCCTGGCGAGCGCCACGTCGCCCGCCGCGCCGTCCGGAACGAGCCCCGCGCCGCGAAGGATCTGCCCCACATCGGCCGCGCTGCGACCGGCGCGCCGCAGCTCGAATGCGCGCTGGTCCGCCTCCCAGCCCGCGAGCTCCGCGAGCACGAATGGCTCGGTGCCCTCGATCGGGCCGCCGGCGGCCTCGAGGCGCAGGCCGAGTCGCCGCTCAAAGAAGTGCCGCGCCGGATTGGCGAGGAAGCGGGCGAGTGCCGCAAGCGTGACGACCGGCGCAGCCGCCTCGGGCGCCTCGATCACGCGCCCGGCAAAGCGCGGCGCGGGCGCGGGCGGCACGCGCCGCGCGTATTCCTCCGCGTACGTGAAAGTCACCGAGGCGGGCTGATAGCGCCGGCTGAACGGCTGCAGCGGCGCCTCGAGGAGGACGGCGTGCATCGCGGCATCCCGCACGGAGGGCGCCAGCGCGCGGCGGGCGGCGTCGAGCAGCGACGCCACGAGCGGCGACGGCGGCAGCGGCTTGTTGTCCCGCACGCTCCGGCCGACGTAGCTGATGTAGAGCGCCCCCCGCGCGGCGAGCACTGCCTGCAGCAGCGCATAGCGATCCTCGTCGCGGCGCACGCGGTCGCCCCGCCGCGCCGAGCGCGCCGTGAGGTCGAAGCCCGGCGGGCGCTCCTCGCGCGGGAAGCTGCCGTCGCTCATGCCGATGAGGCACACGACCTGCGCCGGGATCGGACGCGCCGCTGCGATCGCGGCGAAAGTCACCCCGCCGGCGAGGAAGGCGCGACCGGCAGCCGGGGCAGTGAGCTCGCCCCGCAGGTGCTCCCGCACCACGGCGAGCGGCACCTTCGCCCGAAAGCCGCTCGCGGTTCCGTGCATCGCCATCCGCTCGAGCACCGACCGGATCTCGAGGACGTCGGCGGCCTGCGCCTCGTCCGGCGCCAGGAACCTCTCGAGCGCCTCTCCGAGCAGGGCGCTCCAATCCGCGAGCAACCGGAGCTCGCGCAGACTCGCCTCCAGCGCGAACGCGCTCTCGGCGAACCGCGCCAGACGCGCGGCGAGCTCCGCGTCCCCGCCCTCCACGCCGCTCACCGGCAGCACGCCGGCGAAGAGCTCGCCGCCATCGCCCGCCATCGCGTATCCCAGGAAGAGCCGCTCGAGCCCGGCACGCCAGCTGTGCGCGCGCGCAGCCGGCAGCCCGCGTCGCACGCGGTCATCCGCGTCGGCACCCCAGCGGATGCGCGCCCGCTCGACCCACACGCGCAACGTCGCGAGATCGGCCGGCGCGATACCGAATCGGCGCGCCAGCAGAGGCATCTCGAGGAGCGCGAGCAGCTGCTCGGCTTCGAGCCGTCCGTCGGGAAGCGCAAGCAGGGTGTGAAAGGCACGCAGCGCCTCACCGCCCGCCGGACCCGTGCGGTCGGCGATCGCGTAGGGAATGCGCCGCGCGCGCGGGGCCGTACCGAATACCGCGTCGACGAACGGCGCGTAGGTGGCTACATCGGGCATGAGCACCAGGACGTCCGCGGGTCGCAGCGCCGGATCGCGCTCGAACCGGTCGAGCAGCTGATCGTGCAGCACCTCCACCTCGCGCATCGGGCTGTGGCAGACCCGTACCGCCAGCGAATCGTCGGCCGCGGCGAGCGGGAGGGGCGGCGCGCCCTCGTCGCCGCGCTCGCGCAGATTCAGGACGTCCGACTGCAGCGCCGCGAGCAGCGTCGGCGGGGACGGGCGGGCGCTGCTGGAAACGGGATCGACGAAGCATGCGGACGCGTGGTTGCCGCCCGGTCCATCGGACAGCTCATCGGCGAGCCCATCGATGAGCGCGCGGCCGTGCCGCCCGAGGTAGGCGAGCAGGCGGTTGCCCGTCTCGCGATGTTCCGCCTCCGGCCCGCCTTCGGCGCGCGCGCGCGCGACCCGGCGCGGATCGTCGATGAGCGGCCAGTACTCGCGGCAGGGATTGACGATCCAGAGCCGCACCTCGCGGTGGGCCGCGATCGCCCGGAAAGTCTCCAGATAGACAGGGGGCAGCGCCTCGATCGCGAAAAGATGCAACCGCGGAGGCAAGGCGCGCTGCGCAGCTGCGTCGTGCGCGAGCGACGCGAGAAAGCGCTCTCGCGGATCGGTGCGCGCGACCTCGGGCAGACCCGCGAGCACGGCACGCCAGAGCGCCGCCTGCCAGGCCTCGTCCGGTCCGAGGCCGCACTCGGCACCGCGGCCCCATGCTGCGATCCAGTCCGGACGGTAGACGACGTAGCGGTCGAACGCCGCCGCCAGCCCCTCGGCGAGCTGGTATGCCATGAGCGCATCGCTCGCGTCGAGGTAGCGCGCCAGGGACGCGAAGCGGCGCTCCGCGGCGATGGCGGGCAGCGCGGCGGCGATGCGCCACTTCAGCAGCTCCGGTGCGAGCGGCGAGTCTTCCGGCACGCCCGGAACCACCCGCGCGACGAGCTCCCAGACGTACCCTGCTGGATACACGAACCGCAGCCCGGCGGCGATGCCGAGCCGGTCGGCGAGCGCGAGCTTGAGCCAGCGCGCGATCCCATCGGATTGAACGACGATCGTCTCGGGCAGGAGCGGCGGGAGCGGCGCCTCTTGCAGTGCGCGCGCCAGTGCCTCGGCGAGCGTCTCCAGGCGATTGCTCTGGACGACGCGCAGCATCATCCGTCGCGCGGCGGCGCGCTCGCGGACGCCCCGGTCTTGCGCGCCCGCTCGATGATCGGAGCGAGGAGCGCGGGGAGTCTCGGCACGCCGATCTCCTCGAATGCGTACGAGACGCGGGTCGTCGGCTGGCGGATCGCGATCAGCCGGCGCAGGTCGACCGGGCTCGCGATCAATACCAGGTCGCACGGCGCCGCAGCGATCGTCGCCGCGAGCTCGCCGATCTGCGCCTCCCCATAGCCCATTGCCGGCAGGACGGGGCCGATGTGAGGATTCGTCGCGAACACCTCGCGCAAGCTTCCGACCGCATATGGGCGCGGATCGACGAGCTCGGCAGCCCCGTGCCCTCGCGCGACGAGCGCGCCCGCGCCAAACGCCATGCCGCCGTGCGTCAGCGTCGGCCCGTCCTCGACGACGAGCACCCGCGCGCCGGCAATCCGCTCGGGCGCGTCCGCCACCGCCGGCATCGCGGACTCGACGATGGCTGCGCGCGGGTTCGCGGCGCGCACGCTCGCACGCAGACGCCCCGCGTCGTCCGGCTGCGCGGAGTCGAGCTTCGTGAGCACGACGACGTCGGCGCGCAGCAGGTTCGCCTCGCCGGGATGGTAGGTGCGCTCATGCCCGGCGCGCTGCGGGTCGGCGAGCACGAGCTCGAGATCCGGAACGAAGAACGGCAGGTCGTTGTTGCCGCCATCCCAGACGATCACGTCGGACTCGCGTTCCACGAGCCGCAGCAGCCGGGCGTAGTCCACGCCCGCATAGACGACCTGCCCGGCGGCGATGTGCGGCTCGTACTCCTCGCGCTCCTCGAGCGTGCAGCGAGCGGCATCCAGGTCGGCCGTGCTGGCGAAGCGCTGCACCGCCTGCGCCGCGAGATCTCCGTAGGGCATCGGATGACGCACGACGCCTACCCGAAGGCCGGCCGCGCGCAGCGTCCCGGCGATCCGGCGCGTCGCGGGGCTCTTGCCGCACCCGGTGCGCACGGCGCAGATCGAGACGACCGGCCGCGCGGCGCGCAGCATGGTCGAGCGTGCGCCGAGCAGCCGGAAGTCCGCACCGAGCGCGATCGCGAGCGAGGCCCGGTGCATCACGGCCTCGTGCGAGACATCGCTGTAGGCGAACACGACCTCGTCGACGTCCCGCGTCTCGATCAGGCGGGCAAGCTCGGCCTCCGGAACGATCGGAATGCCCTGCGGGTAGCGCGGCCCCGCGAGCACGGGTGGATACACGCGCCCAGCGATTGCGGGAATCTGCGCGGCGGTGAAGGCAAGGACCTCGCACGCCGGGTCGTCCCGGAAGACGACGTTGAAGTCGTGGAAGTCGCGGCCCGCCGCGCCCATGATCACGATGCGTTTCACGGCGGGCATGCGTATCCTGCGGCGTGCGGGCGGTCGTTCACGGTGAGCATCGGTTCCTGCGGCTCGCTGGGTGTCGCGCGCCACGCGGCGCGCTTGATCCGGATTGTCGCGTTCCCGGCAGAATTAGGCGAGTGCCCCCGGCGCCGCCCTTGACAGGCGGCGCGGCGCAGGTTGCCTGCCGAGCGCCGGCTCACCCCGCATCCGCAGCATCCGGCATAACCGCGCGGCGCGCTCGACGCGCCGTCGAGCGGGCTATCTCCCGAGCACCACCCAAACGAGCAAGACGGGCATCGGGATGATCGCGCTGAGGTCGAGGAATTCCGGTTGCGGTATGGCAGCTCCTTGATGGGTGCGTGGAGCCGGGATTGTGCGTATGCGACTGGCTCAACCCGCGAGCCTCCGGATCAGCTACGGTACCGCGCCAAGGCGACCTCGAGTTGCTGCCGCACTGCCTGCCGCAGCGCCTCCGGCGCGAGGAACTCGACCTCGGGGCCGTGGCGCAGGACGTCCATGATGAGCTCGCGGGGGTCGGAGTACGGCACCTCGAGCACGTAGCTGCCGTCCTCCTCGAATCGTCCCTTCTGCTGCGGGTGCCACTGCTCGGTGGCGACCCACCGCGCACGCGCCGCGCTGAAGCGGAGCGTCGCCCATGCTGCAACCGGCCCCGAAAATATGCCGTACCCGCTCGCGAGGACCTCGTCGAGCTCAGCGTCCGGAACCGTCTCGGCGCGCTGGTCGAGCACCGCTACGCGCTCGATCGCGTCCACCGCGAAGCTGCGCAGGCCCTCCCGCAGGTGGCACCACGCATCCAGATACCAGTTCTCGCGGTAGTGGACCAGGCGCTGCGGCGACACTTCGCGCTCGGTGAGCTCGCCGCTGCCGCGCCCGCGGTACACAATGCGGAGCCGCTGGCGCCTGAGGAGCGCGCTCGCGACCTCCTCGAAGTGCGGCAGCCGCACCGCGCGGGCGCCGAGGTGGATGATGCGGATGCGCCGCTCGATCTCCTCCGCGGGATGCTCTGCCCCGCCGAGGAGCGCACGCAGCCGGGCGAGCAGCGGCTTCACGTGCGGCTCGAGCAGCCCGGGCTGGAGGTTCGCGAGCAGGTGCTGCAGGGTGAGCAGCGCCCGGATCTCGGAGGCATTGAACCACACGCCCGGCAGCTCGTAGCGCGGCGCATCCGGGCTCGGCGCGACGTACCGGTAGCCGCCCCGCGCGCGGTCCCATTCGATCGGCGCGTTCAACCGGTCGCGCAGGTACTCGAGGTCGCGCTTGAACGTCGCGAGCGAGATGCCGAGAGCCTCGCGGAACTCGTCGACCCGCACGACCTGCTTGCGGGTGAGCAGCTGGTGGATCTTGTAGAAGCGTTCGGTGCGGTCCATTCGACGGGCGCGCGCGTTGCAGGCGCACGCGCCCCGGCAATGCTAGCAGGGAGCGACGATCCGGGGTCCGACGACCGCACCGACCTCGTTGACGCGCCGAAACGACCCTGCCGGCTCCGGTCCGAGGCGCTCCGAGCGAGCACCCGGCGACGACGTTCCGACACCACCGCTCATTTTTTCACGCCGGATAACACGTTGCGTTGTCGGAATCACATCGCACCGTTGCGTCCCGGACGGTCCGATGCTAGTGTCATACCGCATCCGAATCTTTACGACACGCGGCCTGCGCTCTCGCGAACGCGGGCAGGTCTGTAAGGGGCAAACCCACCGAAAGGTGGGGACGCAAAGTCACCGGTCTACCGGACTTCGAGTCCTACGACAGCGGGATTGCCAGACCGACGCGAGCAAGGCGCGCAAGCACCGCTCCGTCATCTCCAATCCTCCTCGGGCCTCCTGCCGGATTCCGCCGGTGATCGCGTCGGCAGTTGCGCCGCGCGCGTATCGCGCGAGCGGTCGCTGGCAAAGGACGGGCAGTGCCCGGCAGGAGGAAGGAACATGGCGTCATCGAAGCCTTCGAACGTGGTCGTCCTGGGCAGCCACGACAAGCCGGCCCGGCCGGCGGGGGCCGGCGAGCCATTCGCGGTCGCCCGCGAATGCCGGGAACTCGCGCTCGCCAGGTTCTCGACCGCCGTGCGCGGGATCATCGGCAAGGTGGAGCAGGACCTCTTCGAGCTCGCCTACAACTCGACCGATCGCGAGACGCGCAACCAGTACTTCGAGGCGCGCGACGACAGCCGCGTGAAGCTTCCCAACTTCTGCGCCGCGCTCGAGCGGGAGTTCGTCAATCACTTCAACGCGAAGGCGCGACGCGAGGCGGCGCGGCGCCCGGCCGCACCCAGTCCGGCGCAGGACATGATGGAGCTCTCGCTCGTCGAGGACGGCGTGCTCGAGGACAACATCGCGCTCGGCAACATGGTGACCCGGCTCCGCGATGCCAACAAGGACGCGCTCTACGCGCTCACGCGCCGGATGGCGGTCGTCCTCCAGAATCCGCAGCTCGAGGATGCGGACAATCCGCTCGGGCCGGAGACGATCGGCGCCGCGCTCACGGCGGCGCTCGCGGAGTTCAAGCTCGGCCGCAAGGCCAAGCCGACCGTCGTGAAGCTGATCGAGCAGTACCTGATCGACGAGGTCGACACGCTCTATCACGACTTGAACGACCTGCTCATCCAGCGCAACGTCCTGCCGCAGATCCGCCTCGGCGCGAGGAAGGTGCAGGCTCCGGCAGGCGGGGCGCGACCGGCCACGCCGGACACGAGGGCGCCGGAGGTCCCCGCGGGCGATGCGAAGGACTGGTTCGCGGTGCTGCAGAAGCTCGTCGGCGGCGCGGCTGCCGGGGCCGCCGCCGCGCAATGGCCGACCATGATGCAGGCGCCCCAGATCAGCGCGGCGGCGCTGCAGGGGCTTACCCAGCTGCAGCGCGGCGCGGTCGAGGCGCTCGGCAACTCCGTGCCGAACTTCGATCCGGCGCTGCTCGTCTCGGGCAAGGCCAACGTCCTGCACGACATCAAGGGCTCGAGCCTCGCCGCGGGATTCGGCCAGATCGACGCGATGACGATCGACATCGTCGCGATGCTCTTCGACTACGTGTTCGACGACAAGCGCATCCCGGACGCGATCAAGGCGCTCCTCGGCCGCCTGCAGATCCCGATCCTCAAGGTCGCGATCCTCGACAAGAAGTTCTTCTCGACCAAGACGCACCCCGCGCGCCGGCTGCTCGATGGGCTCGCCGCCGCGGCGGTCGGCTGGAACGGGGCCGCCGACGAGGCCGACCCGCTCTATTCCAAGATCGAGAGCATGGTCCAGCGCGTCGTCGCGGGCTTCGACAGCGACATCGCCCTCTTCGAGGGCATGGTGAAGGAGCTCGAGGCGTTCCTCGCCGAGGAGGAACAGCGCCTCGCGAGCTTCTCGGAGCAGTCGGCCAAGGTGGTCCACGAGCGCGAGCGGCTCGAGATCGCCCGGGTGGTCGCGCGCGACGAGGTGCAGCGGCGCATCGAGACGCGCGAGATGCCCGAACCCGTCGGCCTCTTCCTCCAGCAGAGCTGGGAGAAGGCGCTCGTCGTGAGCTATGCGGCGCACGGCGAAGGGAGCGAGCGCTGGGCGCTCACGCTCGGCACCATGGACGATCTCATCTGGAGCGTCGCACCCAAGGAGAGCGCGGAGGAGCGCAAGAAGCTCGTGGGCCTTCTCCCCGAGCTCCTGCGGCGACTGCACGCCGGCATGGATCTGATTGCGCTCGCCCCGGAGTCGCGCAACCGCTTCTTCGCCGACCTGGTGCGCTGTCACGCGCAGGCCGTGAAGTCGGGATTGGCGCCCGCGAGCGCGGCGACGCCGCAGCGAAAGCTCGAGGTCGTCAGCGCCGAGGCTGCGCCTGCCGCGGCGGAGGAGCCGGCGGAGCCCCAGGACGTCTGGGACTCGGGCGCGTCGAATGCGGACGCGCCGAAGCTCGTCGCCACCCGCCTCAATCAGGGGAACGTCCTGATCGAGGAGATTAAGATCCAGGGCGGGAGCACGTTCGAGGACGAGGATCCGCGGCGCAAGTGGGACAACGTCGTCTCGAGCCTGGTCCGCGGGATGTGGGTCCAGTTCCTGCAGCAGGATGGGGACAGCATTCGCGCGAAGCTCACCTGGATCAGCCCGCTCAAGGGCATCTATCTCTTCAGCAACCCGAACGGCGCGCGTGCGCTCGCCTTCGAGCCGAAGGCGCTCGCCGAGGCATTCCGCCGCGGCCGTGCCGAGATCATCTCCGACAGCCCGCTGGTCGAGAGCGCGATGAGCAACATGGTGAGCTCGCTCGAGCAGCCGGTGACCGCCTGACATTTCGTCTCTCCGCCTGGGGCCGAGGTGGCACATGCACCCGGCCCCTTTTCTTTGCCCGGTGGGAATCCGCCCGGCCGTGGAACGTGAACTATGCCCACCCGGTCGGGCGCGGTGGCACGTGGATTGCTCCTCGATAGGCAGGGACTGATAGGAGGAACGCCATGCTGAACCTGATGAAGAACGAGGCCGTGCAACTGGCCGAAAAGACAGGCTGGACCTTCGATTTTGCTGCCGGATTCCTCGCCGGAGAGAGCGCGCGCGCGCGCCACCGCGTGCCGGCGCCCGAACTGCTCGCCGGTGCCGACGAATATGCGCTCGGCGTGCAGATCGGCTACCACTACGGCGCCGCCTACCTCGACTGGTAGGCGCTGATTCGCCGACGCATGTTGTGTCGGCGACACCCTTCCAGGCCGCCGCTCAACGGCGGCCGGACACTCGGCGCATCGCCGGGGCTCGCATCAACCCGAGCACCCACTCTTTGCCGGCACTGCCCGGCCCCCTGACAGGGGCGTTCTCCAGCGATTAGACTTCTGCTCGTCCCGGAGACGTTGCCGGGGATTGGGCGCGCAGCGTGCTCGCTCCCGTCGTACCTTCGGCAAAGCGGCCAGGACGACACCCGCTCGAGGAACGCGCATGGCAGGACGACCCTTCCGCATACTCGGTGTGCAGCAGTTCGCCGTCGGCGGCCTCGACAAGGCGCGGCTGCGGCGCCTCTGGGTGGACACCCTCGGTCTGCGCGTCACCGGCAACTACCGCAGCGAGCGCGAGAACGTCGACGAGGACATCGCGGCGCTCGGGACGGGAGCGCTCGCGTGCGAGGTCGACCTGATGCAGCCGCTCGACGCGGCGAAGAGGCCCGCCGTGCACGAGCCTCCCCTCAACCACGTCGGACTCTGGGTGGACGACCTTCCTGCGGCATTCGCATGGCTCGCCGCCCGGGGCGTTCGGTTTGCTCCGGGCGGGATCCGCAAAGGCGGCGCGGGCCACGATATCTGCTTCATCCATCCCAAGGGAAACGACGCGTTCCCGATCGGCGGCGAGGGGGTCCTGATCGAGCTCGTGCAAGCGCCGCCGGAAGTGATCGAGGCATACCGTATAATCGGCGGCAGCTGACTCGCGAAGGCCACGCAATGGGGATCCAGCACACCGATCGCACGCTGCCGTCGAACCGTTTGATCTTCGAGGTGCGCCGCGATCCCGCCAAGCACCGCCACCTGCTCGCCGATCTCGAGGCCACCATGCGTGAGTACGGGCTCTCGGAGGACGAGAAGCGCGCGTGGCGCGCGCTCGACATCAAGCAGCTCGGCGATCTCGGCGTGCACCCTTACTTCCTTCCGCAGGTGACGCGACTCTTCAAGGGCACGGCCTACAACCACAACGACAGCGACGCCGCCCGCCTCTACGCCGACAAAATGCTGAAGTGACCGCGCGCGAGCGCCGGCCCAGCTGGCGCGGGCGCGCTCATCCGCGCGAAAGCGGGGATCCAGAGACGCACATACACACGCTCATGGCAGAAATCGTCTCCATCTCCGCGCTTTCGCACGCCCCCGGCGTGACCGGATGGCTGGACAAGGCCCCGCAGGCCGAGCAGGACGAGATGCTCGCCGGCTACCGCGAGATGGGCGCGCGGCTGCGTGCCGCGCGGCCCGATGTCATCGTCGGCATCGCGAACGACCACCTGCTCAATTTCCCCATGGAGAGCATTCCGGACTGGTGCGTCGGCACGGCGGCGCGCTGGCGTGGTCCGGCGGCCTGGTTCAAGGACTGGCTGAACGTCGACGACTACGAGGTCGCCGGCCATCCGGGGCTCGCGCGCCACATCGTGCGCGAGTGCGCCCGGCGCGGAGTGAACCTCGCGTTTTCGGAGGCCCTTCAATTCGACGACAACTTTTCCGTCCCGCTCAAGTTCCTGACGCCTGCGCACGACATCCCGCTCGTTCCCATCCACATGAACTGCGTGATGCCGCCCGTGCCGGCGCCAGAGCGGTGCTTCGCGTTCGGGCGCGCGCTCGCCGAGGCCCTCCGGACCTGGCCGGGCGGCGAGCGGATCGCGGTGATGGGCACGGGCGGCCTCTCCCACGATCCGGGCGGACCGCGGTATTTCGCCGTCGACGAAGCATTCGACCGCTGGTTCCTCGCGCTCCTCGCGGAGGGCGATCCGGAAAAGGTGCTCCGCGAAGCCACGGTCGAGCGCATGATCGCGGCCGGAGACGGCGGCACGGTGGAGCTGCTCGCCTGGCTCGTCGCCATGGGCACGGCCGGCGCGCGCCCCGCCGAGACGGTGTTCTACGTCCCGTCGGTCCCGCTGCGCTGCGGGATGGGCGGCGTCATCTGGCCGGTGAAAAGCGCCCAGTGAGGGTGCCGCCCCGCGACGCACCTCACTTGAATTCGAGAATGGGCTGATCGACCGTCAGACTCTCGCCCTGCTTCGCCAGCACCGCGGCGACGACGCAATCGCGATCGGCCTTCAGCACGTTCTCCATCTTCATCGCCTCGATCGCCGCCAGCCGCTCCCCCGCCTTCACCTCCTGCCCCGGCGCCACTGCGATCTCGGTGAGCAGGCCGGGCATGGGCGACAGGAGGTATTTCGAGAGATCCGGCGGCGGCTTGGCGGGCATCAGGGCGAGGAGCTCGGCGCCCCGGCCCGTCATGACCACCGCGTCGACCTGCGTGCCCCAGTGGAAGATGCGGTACTTCAATCCGCGCCGCTCGACCTGCAGGACGAACGGGCGGCCGTTGCACGTGCCGTTGAAGAGCGGCTCGCCGAGGCGCCACTCCGAGCGGACGTCGTACACCGTGTCCCGGTGGCGAATCCGGTAGCCGCCCTCGACCGGCTCGACCGCCACGGGGTAGCGCTCCGTCCCGATGAGCACGACCCACTGCGCATTCACCTTGCGCCCGAGACCCGGCATCTGTCCGCTGATGCGCACGGCGCGGTCGATGTAGCGCCGCCGCGCGAACGCCGCGATCGCTGCGAGGAAAACCGGATCGTCGGGCGGTGCGTCGGCCGGGTTGAATCCCGCCGGGTACTCCTCGGCGATGAGGCCGGTGTGGATGCGCCCAGACACGAAACGCGGGTGCTGCAGCACCGCGGCCACGAAGGCGATGTTGTGCGAGACGCCGCGGATGTAGAACGCGTTCAGGGCCTCGCGCATGCGTTCGATCGCCTGCTGGCGGGTGGCGCCGTGCACGATGAGCTTGGCGATCAGCGAGTCGTAGAACATCGACACTTCGCCGCCTTCGTAGACGCCGGTGTCGACGCGCACCGCGCCCGGCTCTTCCGCCGGCGACACGTAGCGCACCAGCCGCCCGGTCGAGGGCAGGAAGTTGCGGAACGGGTCCTCGGCGTTGATGCGCGCCTCGATCGCCCAGCCGTCGCACTTGAGGTCTTCCTGCCGGAAGGCGAGCCTCTCGCCGGCGGCGACCCGGATCATCTGCTCGACGAGATCGAGGCCGGTGATCATCTCGGTGACCGGGTGCTCGACCTGCAGCCGCGTATTCATCTCGAGGAAGTAGAAGTTGCGCTTCGCGTCCACCACGAACTCGACGGTGCCGGCGGACTGGTACTCGACCGCTCGCGCGAGCGCCACCGCCTGCGCGCCCATCCGCTCTCGCGTCGCTGCGTCGAGGAACGGCGACGGCGCCTCCTCGATCACCTTCTGGTGCCGGCGCTGGATCGAGCACTCGCGCTCCCACAGGTAGAGGATGTTGCCGTGCGCGTCGCCCAGCACCTGGATTTCGATGTGCCGCGGCTCCTCGATGAATTTCTCGATGAAGATCCGGTCGTCGCCGAAGGCGCTTCTCGCCTCGGCGCGGCAGCTCTGGAAGCCTTCGCGCGCCTCGGCGTCGTTGCGCGCGAAGCGCAGGCCCTTGCCGCCGCCGCCCGCCGAGGCCTTGATCATGACCGGATAGCCGATCTCGCGGCAAATCGTGACGGCGTGGTCCGCGTCGCGGACAACATCCGTGTAACCGGGAATCGCGTTGACGCCGGCCGCCAGCGCGATGCGCTTCGACGCGATCTTGTCTCCCATGCTCTCGATCGCGTGGGCCTTCGGACCGATGAAGGCGATGCCCGCCTGCTCCAGCGCCCCGCAGAATGCAGAGTTCTCCGACAGGAAGCCGTAGCCGGGATGCACCGCCTCGGCGCCGGTCTGCCGGCACGCCTCGAGGATACGATCGATCACGAGATAGCTCTGCGCCGAGGGCGGCGGCCCGATCGCGACCGCCTCGTCGGCGAGACTCACGTGCCGCGCATCCCGGTCGGCTTCCGAGTACACCGCGACGGTGCCCATGCCCATGCGGCGCGCTGTCTTGATCACGCGGCAGGCGATCTCGCCGCGGTTCGCAATCAGGATCTTCTTGAACATTTCGTTTTCTTCGTTTGAGGCGCAACCCGCTCTGAGGACATCGGCGACTGCCCTCGCCCGGCGCCTGAGGCCGCAAACCAGTCCCCTCCTTTCCAAGGGGTGCCGCGCGCAGCGCGGCGGGGTGGCTTGGGCGCATCACTCCGACGCGCCAGCCGCTGCCGCTGAGGTGCCGGTGGTACGCGAAGGGTGTTGGAGACGATCGCGGAGCACGGCGCTACAGCGCGGGACGAGGCGGTCTGCGGTGGGCGATTTGTGCCGCAGTCGCCGTGAAGCGGGTGGTTTGTTGTGACTGGTCGTGTGTTGACCGGCCGCAGCAAACCGGCCAAGGAAGGGAAGGGGACCCTTCCGCTCCCTCCCTGAGCTCGGCGACGCGATTTGCGGCACCATGAGCCCGCCGCAGACCGCCTCGCCCTGTGCACCGTGCGATTATGCGCGCACCACCCCGCCGGCTTCGCCGGCGCCCCGGCCGGCCACCGGCGCTGCATCGCCGGTGGCGCTCGTCGGCTCGAACGCGCGCAGGCGCGTTCTTCGAAACCCCGAACTCGCCCTCGGGGAGGAGGGGAAAGAGACCTGCGGCACCATGCATCGGCCGCGCCACGGCGCGCCCCACACCCGATTGTCGCGGCCACCGTCACTGCGTCCTCACAGCGGCATGTTCCCGTGCTTGCGCCACGGATTCTCGAGCCGCTTGTCGCGCAGCACCTTCAGCGAGCGGCAGATGCGCTTGCGTGTCTCGCGCGGCTGGATCACGTCGTCGATGAAACCCCGGTGGCCGGCGATGAACGGGTTGGCGAACTTCCTGCGGTACTCGTCGGTGCGCTCGGCGATCTTCTGCGCATCGCCGATGTCCTTGCGGAAGATGATCTCGACCGCGCCCTTCGGCCCCATCACCGCGATCTCCGCCGACGGCCAGGCGAAGTTCACGTCGCCGCGCAGGTGCTTCGAGCTCATGACGTCGTAGGCGCCGCCGTACGCCTTGCGCGTGATCACCGTCACCTTGGGCACCGTCGCCTCGGCGTACGCGTAGAGGAGCTTCGCCCCGTGCTTGATGATCCCGCCGTACTCCTGCGAAGTGCCGGGCATGAATCCGGGCACGTCGACGAAGGTCACGATCGGAATGTTGAACGCATCGCAGAAGCGCACGAAGCGCGCGGCCTTGATCGAGGACTTGATGTCCAGGCACCCGGCGAGCACCAGCGGCTGATTGGCGACGATGCCGATCGGCTGCCCGTCCATGTGCCCGAAGCCGATCACGATGTTCTTGGCATGGTCGGGCTGGAGCTCGAAGAAGTCGTACTCGTCGACGACCTTGAAGATGAGCTCCTTGATGTCGTACGGCTTGTTCGGATTGTCGGGCACCAGCGTGTCGAGGGAGGCGTCGCAGCGATCGGCCGGATCCTCGGTCGGTATGGTCGGCGGCTTCTCGCGGTTGCTCGGCGGCAGGTAGCTCACCAGGCGCCGCGTGATCATCAGCGCCTCGACGTCGTTCTCGAAGGCGAGGTCGGCGACGCCCGATCGGGTGGTGTGCGTGACCGCGCCCCCGAGCTCCTCCGCGGTCACTTCCTCGTGCGTGACCGTCTTCACCACCTCGGGCCCGGTGACGAACATGTAGGACGAGTCCTTCACCATGAGGATGAAGTCCGTCATCGCCGGCGAGTAGACCGCCCCGCCCGCGCACGGCCCCATGATGAGCGAGAGCTGCGGAATCACCCCCGAGGCGAGGACGTTGCGCTGGAACACATCGGCGTAGCCGCCGAGCGACGCGACGCCTTCCTGGATGCGCGCGCCGCCGGAGTCGTTCAGGCCGATGACCGGCGCCCCGACCCGCATCGCATGGTCCATGACCTTGCAGATCTTCTCGGCGTGCGCCTCGGAGAGCGATCCGCCGAAGACCGTGAAGTCCTGGCTGAACAGGAACACGAGCCGTCCGTTGATCGTGCCGTGACCGGTCACGACCCCGTCGCCGGGCACCTTCTGGTCCGCCATCCCGAAATCGGCGCAGCGGTGCTCGACGAACATGTCCCACTCCTCGAAGCTCCCCGGGTCGAGGAGGATCTCGATGCGCTCGCGGGCGGTGAGCTTGCCCTTCGCGTGCTGCGCCGCGATGCGGCTCTCACCGCCGCCCAAGCGGGCTGCTTCGCGCTTCTCCGCCAGTTGTCCGATGATCTCCTGCATCGCTCCCCCGATATGCGAGTTACCTC
Source organism: Burkholderiales bacterium (assembly GCA_020848075.1). Lineage (GTDB taxonomy): Bacteria > Pseudomonadota > Gammaproteobacteria > Burkholderiales > SG8-39 > JAABRB01. The sequence goes on along the minus strand of JADLAV010000061.1, from coordinate 33,587 downwards.
TCGTGCTCCGCTATTCCCGGCAACCGGCTCGCCGCGGCGGCCGGCGTGACGGCGCCTGATGCCGCCGCGACGGTGAGCCGGTCGAGTCGCCGCCTCAATCCGAGCGCCAACGGCTGCCGGTGCGGCGAGGACGGTCGCAGCATGGTGAGCTCCTCGCAAATCTCGCGCGCTGGCTGCGCATCAGACGGTCGCGACGCGCGCCCCGCGGATCGCGGCGAGCACCTTCCGCGCCGCCTCCGGGATCGGCGTCCCGGGGCCGAACACGCCCTTCACGCCCGCCCGGGCAAGGAAGTCGTAGTCCCGCGCCGGCACCACGCCGCCGACGAACACGGCGATGTCCTCCGCGCCCTGCGCCTGCAGCGCGGCGATGAGCGCGGGGACCAGCGTCTTGTGGCCGGCCGCGAGCGTAGAGACGCCGATCGCGTGCACGTCGTTCTCGATCGCCTGGCGCGCGGCCTCTTCCGGCGTCTGGAAGAGCGGGCCGATGTCGACGTCGAAGCCCAGATCCGCGAACGCGGTTGCGACGACCTTGGCGCCGCGGTCGTGGCCGTCCTGGCCGAGTTTGGCAACCATCACCCGCGGCCGACGTCCCTCCTTCTCGCCGAACTTGGCCACCTCGGCCTGCAGCGCCTTCCACTCGGCATCATCGGTGAAGGCCGCGCCATAGACGCCCGATACGCTCTGCGTGTCGGCCTTGAAGCGCCCCCAGACCCTCTCGAGTGCGCTGGACACCTCGCCCACCGTCGCCCGCGCACGCACCGCCTTGATGGCGAGCTCGAGGAGGTTGCCGTTCCCCGATTCAGCCGCCTGCGCGAGCGCATCGAGCGCGGCCTGCACTGCGGCCGGAGCGCGGCGCGAGCGCACTTTCGCGAGGCGCGCGATCTGCGCATCGCGCACCGCGGTGTTGTCGACCTCCCTCACGTCGATCCGCGCTTCCTGCTCCGGCCGGTACTTGTTCACCCCGACGATGACGTCCTCGCCGCGGTCGATGCGTGCCTGCTTCTCGGCGGCGCACTGCTCGATGCGCAGCTTGGCCCAGCCCGATTCGACCGCCCTCGTCATCCCGCCCATGCGGTCGACCTCCTCGATGATCGCCCAGGCCGCGTCGGCGAGCGACTGGGTGAGGCGCTCCATCATGTACGAACCCGCCCACGGATCGACCACGTCGCGGATGTGGGTCTCCTCCTGGATGACGAGCTGCGTGTTCCGCGCGATGCGCGCCGAGAAGTCCGAGGGCAGCGCGATCGCCTCGTCGAACGAGTTGGTGTGCAGCGACTGCGTCCCGCCGAACACGCCGGCCATGGCCTCGATCGCGGTGCGGACGATGTTGTTGTAGGGATCCTGCTCGGTCAGCGACCAGCCGGAGGTCTGGCAGTGCGTGCGCAGCATCATCGAGCGCGGGCTCTTCGGCGCGAAGCCCTGCATGATCCGCCACCACAACAGGCGGGCGGCGCGCAGCTTCGCGACCTCCAGATAGAAGTTCATGCCGAGGCAGAAGAAGAAGGACAGTCTTCCGGCGAAGTCGTCCACGTCCATGCCGCGCGCGATCGCCGTCTTGACGTATTCCTTGCCGTCGGCGAGCGTGAAGGCGAGCTCGAGCGCCTGCGTCGCGCCGGCCTCCTGCAGGTGATAGCCCGAGATCGAGATCGAGTTGAACTTCGGCATGTGCGCCGCCGTGTACTCGATGATGTCGGCGACGATGCGCATCGAAGGCGCGGGCGGGTAGATGTAGGTGTTGCGGACCATGAACTCTTTCAGGATGTCGTTCTGGATGGTCCCCGAGAGCGCGGATTGCGCCACCCCCTGCTCCTCGGCCGCGACGATGTAGCCGGCCAGCACGGGCAGCACCGCCCCGTTCATGGTCATCGAGACCGACACCCGGTCGAGCGGGATGCCGTCGAACAGGATCTTCATATCCTCGACCGAGTCGATGGCGACGCCCGCCTTGCCGACGTCGCCGGTCACGCGCGGGTGGTCGGAGTCGTAGCCCCGGTGCGTGGCGAGATCGAAGGCGACCGAGACGCCCTGCCCGCCGCCGGCGAGCGTCTGGCGGAAGAAGGCATTCGAGTCTTCGGCGGTCGAGAAGCCCGCGTACTGGCGGATCGTCCACGGCCGGCCCACGTACATCGTCGCCTGCGGACCCCGGACGAAGGGCTCGAAGCCCGGGAGCGTGTCGGCGTAGGGGAGTCCCTCGACATCGCGCCGCGTGTAGAGGGGCTTGACCGCGAGGCCTTCCGGGGTGTGCCAGACGAGCTTTCCGAGATCGCCGTCGGGCGCGGACTTCGCGGCGATCTCTTCCCAGGTCGCGATCTCCGCGGAAGTGCGGATGCCGTCAGCACCGTGCTTGCACGAGTCCGTCATGGCGAGTTCCCTCTCGGCCGGCCCGCGCCGACACGCGCGAACCCTTGACATCGACCGTGCCAGATAATACTGTATTCATAATTATGCATGCAAGGACTTCGCGCGCCCGCCATCCGGCTGCCGTGGCCATCCCCCGCTCCGCCCTCTACGAGGAAGTGGCGACGCGCCTGCGCGAGCGCATCTTCGCACACGACTTCGCGCCCGGTCAGTGGCTGGACGAGCAAGCGCTCGCGGCGCAATACGGCATCAGCCGCACGCCGCTCCGCGAAGCGCTCAAGGTCCTCGCCGCGGAAGGCATGGTCACGCTCAAGCCGCGCCGCGGCTGCTACGTGACCGAGGTCTCCGATCGGGACCTCGACGACATCTTCCCGGTGCTCGCGCTGCTCGAGAGCCGCTGCGCGGTCGAGGCAACGCTGAGAGCCGGTCCCGCCGACCTGCGTCGCCTCGAGGCGGTGCACGAGAAGCTCGAGGCCCACGCATCCAAAGGCGACATCGACCGGTTCTTCGAGGCCAATCAGGAGTTCCACCGCCTAGTCATGGAGCTCGCGGGCAATCGGTGGCTCACGCAGGTGATCCAGGATCTGCGCCGGGCGCTGCGCCTCGCCCGGCATCACTCCCTGCTCGCCCGCGGCCGCGTCCAGCAATCGCTCACCGAGCATCGCGCGATCGTGGCGGCGATTCGCGCGCGCGATGCCGAGTGCGCCGGCGAGCTGATGCACCGGCATCTCACTGAGGGGCGTGCCGCGATCGCGAAAGTGCGCGCGGCGGAGCCGGCGACCGCTGCCGGCGCCTGATCCGCGACGGATCGGCTTCCGAGTCCGACCGCCCCGGTACGCCCGCTCGGAGCGAGCGCGCCTCAAGGCGCGGCGCAAAGCTCCTACCGCAGGCTCGCGTTGATGCCCTCGAGCGCGGCCGCGCCGGGGACGAGCTCGGCGTCGCCCAGCGCGTTCAGCGGCTGGTCGACCGTGTTCAGGCTCTCGTGCAGGTCGCCCGCCTGCGGATCGACGTACAGCAGGCCGGTGACGATCTCCCCTGCCGCCGCCCGCTCCTGCAGGAAAGTCATCGCCGCGATCCGGTTACCCGGGTCGTAGTCATCGTGGAGCTTGCGCAAGCGGAGCGTCGAGCCGTCGTGCTGCACGACCTCGCGCGCCGTGCCAGGTGCGTAATCCACGGCGATGGGAGTACGCTCGACCATGAAGTCGAGGCGGTTCACCGCTTCGTTGTGCGCGCGTACGTAATCGAAGCTCTTGGTCGAGCCTTCGTGGTTGTTGAACGCCACGCACGGGCTGATCACGTCGATCAGTGCGGCCCCGCGATGCAGGATCGCCGCCTTGATGAGCGGCACGAGCTGCGCCTTGTCGCCCGAGAAGCTCCGCGCGACGAAGCTCGCGCCGAGCTGCAGCGCCATCCCGACGAGATCGATCGCCGCGTCCGTGTTCACGGCACCGCGCTTCGACTTCGAGCCCTTGTCGGCGGTGGCGGAGAATTGACCCTTGGTGAGCCCGTACACGCCGTTGTTCATCACCACGTAGACCATGTTCACGGCACGCCGGATCGAGTGCGCGAACTGCCCCAGCCCGATCGACGCGGAGTCGCCGTCGCCGGAGACGCCCATGTACACGAGCTCGCGATTGGCGAGATTGGCGCCGGTTAGCACCGACGGCATGCGCCCGTGCACGCTGTTGAAGCCGTGCGAGTTCCCGAGGAAGTAGGTCGGCGTCTTCGAGGAGCAGCCGATGCCGGAGAGCTTCGCGATGCGATGCGGCGGCAGGTCGAGCTCGAAGCAGGCCTGGACGATCGCGGCGCTGATCGAGTCATGACCGCAGCCGGCGCAGAGGGTCGAGACCGCGCCCTCGTAGTCGCGGCGGGTATGACCGAGCGCGTTCTTCGGCAGTCGCGGGTGGTGCAGCTTCGGCTTGGCGAGGTAGGTCATGTCGGCACCGGACGGTGAGTCACGGGAGCGCGGCGCCGCCGCGCATCACGTTTCACGTTCCACTCTTCGCGTTTCACGGCTTCACCGCGCGACCCGCTTCTTGAGCGGCACCGGGGTCAGCACGCCGACCTTTTCCGCGATCTCGCGCGTGATGAAGCGGGCGGTGATCGGCGTGCCGTCGTAGTTCAGCACGGAGATCAGCTTCGTCGGGTCCACCCCGCACTCGTTCACGAGCAGCGTCCGCATCTGGCCGTCGCGGTTCTGCTCGACCACGAAGACCTGGCCGTGGTCGGCGATGAACTCGCTCACGTCGTCGTGGAACGGGAATGCCCGCACGCGCAGCGTATCGAGGTGGATGCCCTGCCCGCGGAGCGCCTCGAGCGCCTCGCGCATCGACGCGGCGCTCGAGCCGAAGTAGATGGCGCCGAACTGCGTCTTGCGCTCGGCGTCCTCCCGCACCGGCCGCGGCACGATCTCGCGGGCGGTCTCGAACTTCTGCAGCAGGCGCTGCATGTTGTCGACGTAGATCGGTCCTTCTTCGCTGTAGCGGGCGTAGCGGTCCTTGCTGGTGCCGCGCGTGAAGTAGGCGCCGCGCGCCGGGTGCGTGCCCGGATGGGTCCGGTACGGAATGCCGTCGCCGTCGACGTCGAGATAGCGGCCGAACTCCTTCCCGGCCTCGAGCGCCTCCCGTGTCATGACCTTGCCGCGGTCCATGCGGCGCGAGTCGTCCCAGCCGAACGGCTCGCAGAGCCAGTCGTTCATCCCGATGTCGAGATCCATCATCACGAAGACCGGGGTCTGCAGGCGGTCCGCGAGGTCGAACGCGGTCGCGCCCAGGTCGAAGCACTCGCGCGGGTCCTCCGGGAAGAGCAGCACGTGCTTGGTGTCGCCGTGCGAGGCGTAGGCGCACGCGAGCAGGTCCGACTGCTGGGTGCGTGTCGGCATGCCGGTCGAGGGACCGCCGCGCTGCACGTCGAACACCACCGACGGGATCTCCGCGAAGTACGCGAGCCCGAGGAACTCCTGCATGAGCGAGACGCCCGGACCGGACGTGCAGGTGAACGCGCGCGCGCCGTTCCAACCCGCGCCGATCACCACGCCGATCGAAGCGAGCTCGTCCTCGGTCTGCACCACCGCGTAGCGCGCCTTGCCCGTCTGGGGATCGGTTCTCAGCTTCGCGCAGTGGCGCATGAACGCCTCGGCGACCGAGGTCGACGGCGTGATCGGATACCACGCGCACACGGTGGCTCCGCCATAGACGGCGCCGAGGGCGGCGGCGCTGTTCCCTTCGACGAAGATCCGGTCCTTCACCTTGTCGGCGCGCTGCAGCTTGAGGCCCATCTGCACGCCCGCCAGGTGCTCGCGCGCCCAGTCGCGCCCGAGCAGGAAGGCCTTCACGTTCGGCACGATGAGCTTCGCCTTCGAGCGGAACTCCTCGCCGATCAGCTTCTCCACCTCGATCGGGTCGAGGCCGAGGAGCGACGAGAGGGCGCCGACGTAGATGATGTTCTTGAAGAGCTGCTTCTGGCGCGCGTCGGTGTAGGCCTTGTTGCAGATCTCGGTGATCGGCATGCCGATCACGTTGACGTCGTCGCGGAACTTCGACGGCGGCAGCGGCTTGGACGAGTCGTAGAAGAGGTATCCGCCCGGGTCGATCGACGCGACGTCCTTGTCCCAGGTCTGCGGGTTCATCGCGACCATCAGGTCCACGCCGCCCCGGCGCCCGAGCCAGCCCGCCTCGCACACCCGCACCTCGTACCACGTCGGCAGCCCCTGGATGTTCGACGGGAAGATGTTGCGGCATGCGACCGGGATGCCCATCCGCATGATCGCGCGCGCGAACAGGCCGTTCGCCGACGCCGACCCGGAGCCGTTGATGTTGGCGAACTTGACTACGAAGTCGTTAACGCTCGCGATCGCTCTCGGCTGCGGCATGCCGGCCCCGCGTGTGTCATGTCGATCCGGAACTTCTGCATGTCCCAGGCACCGGTCGGGCAGCGCTCGGCGCACAACCCGCAGTGCAGGCAGACGTCCTCGTCCTTCGCCATCACCCGCCCGGTCTTGAGCGCGCCCGACACGTAGAGGTCCTGGGCGAGGTTGACCGCGGGCGCGATCAGGCGCTGGCGCAGGTCTTCCTCCGCGCCGTTCCGGGTGAAGTTGATGCAGTCCATCGGGCAGATGTCGACGCAGGCATCGCACTCGATGCAGAGCTTCGCGTTGAACACGGTCTGCACGTCGCAGTTGAGGCAGCGCTGCGCCTCCAGGTAGGCCTGCTTGCGGTCGAAGCCGAGCTCGACCTCGAGCTTGACGTCCTTCAGGGCAACGCGCTTCTCGGCGTGATGCACCCGGTAGCGCTTCTCGGCGGAGATCTCGTTGTCGTAGCTCCACTCGTGGATGCCCATCTTCTGGCTCACGAGGTTCACCATCGGCGCCGGTCGCTCGCGCACGTCCTCGCCGTGGCACAGCCTGTCGATCGAGATCGCCGCCTCGTGACCGTGCGCGACGGCCCAGATGATGTTCTTCGGTCCGAACGCGGCGTCGCCGCCGAAGAACACCCGGGGGTGGATGGACTGGAGCGTCGTCGCGTCGAGGACGGGCAGGCCCCACCGGTCGAATTCGATGCCGAGATCGCGCTCGATCCACGGAAACGCGTTTTCCTGGCCGATGGCGACGAGCACGTCGTCGCACTCGAAATGCCGGTCCGGCTCGCCGGTGGGCACGAGCTGGCGCCGGCTCTTGGCGTCGTACTCGGCGCGCACCTGCTCGAACCACACGCCGGTCAGCCTGCCGTCGTGATGGCTGATCGATTTCGGCACCAGGTAGTTGAGGATCGGGATGTCCTCGGCGATCGCGTCCTCCTTTTCCCACGGCGAGGCCTTCATCTCCTCGAAGCCGGAGCGCACGATCACCTTCACGTCCTCGCCGCCGAGGCGGCGCGCGGTGCGGCAGCAGTCCATCGCGGTGTTGCCGCCACCGAGCACGATCACCCGCTTGCCGATCGACGAGACGTGCCCGAACGACACGCTCGCCAGCCAGTCGATGCCGATGTGGATGCGCGCAGCGGCCTCCCGGCGGCCCGGGATCTCGAGATCCTTGCCGCGCGGCGCGCCGCACCCGACGAAGACCGCGTCATAGCCCTCGGCGAGAATGCCCTTCAGCGAGTCGATCCGGGTGCCGAAGCGCGTTTCGACCCCCATGTCCAGCACATAGCCGATCTCCTCGTCGATCACCGACTCCGGCAAGCGGAAGCGCGGGATCTGCGTGCGGATCATCCCGCCGGCGAACGGATCCTGGTCGTAGACCACCACCCGGTAGCCATGCGGCATGAGGTCGCGCGCAACCGTGAGCGAGGCGGGGCCGGCGCCGATGCAGGCGACCCGCTTCCCGTTCTTCTGCTTCGGTGCGGTCGGCAAGCGCGCCCGGACATCGTCCTTGAAATCCGCGGCCACGCGCTTCAGCCGGCAGATGGCGACCGCTTCCTTCTCCACGCGGCCGCGGCGACACGCAGGTTCGCACGGCCGGTCGCAGGTGCGCCCGAGCACGCCCGGGAACACGTTGGACCGCCAGTTGACGAGGTAGGAGTCGGTGTAGCGACCCGCGGCGATCAGGCGGATGTACTCGGGAACCGGCGTGTGGGACGGGCATGCCCACTGGCAATCGACGACCTTGTGGAAGTAGTCGGGGTTGCCGATGTCGGTGGGATTCACCGCGCGCTTCCTTGATTCTTCTTGCTCTGCCGGCTAATCCGGTCGCGGCGCGCGCTCATCGGAGGAAGCCCGCGCGGGAGATTCGCGCTGTGGCTCGGGGTCGTGCAGTGTGCTCAAGGCAGGTCCGGCGGGGAACGCGATGGCGTGACAAAGACGCGCAATTGTATCACCGACGAACCGCCAAACCAACGCAGGGGCGTGCCGGACGTCACGCGCGGGGGCGTCTTCCGGGACCGCGCACGGCCCGGTCGCCCGGCACTTGTGTGACCAAAGTCCCCGAGGCGTTGAGGGGCTTCCGCGTAATCTCCACCTGGAGAGACGCAATCACGCCCCTGGAGGTCTTACGCTCATGTCAGTCGAACACGCAACGCAAGCCGATTTCGGCGAGAAGGTTCTTCGGTCGGCCACGCCGGTGCTGGTGGATTTCTGGGCCGCATGGTGCGGGCCCTGCCGCGCCGTGGCGCCCGCCCTGGACGCGCTCGCGCTCGAGCAGTCCGGCAAGCTCAAGGTGGTCAAGGTGAACGTGGACGAGGAGCGCGCGCTCGCGTCGACGTTCCAGATCCGCTCGATCCCGACGCTGATGCTGTTCAAGGAGGGCAAGGCGGTCGACGTCGCCATGGGCGCGCTGCCGAAGCCGACGCTCGAGCAGTTCGTCCGCCCGCACTTGGCGTAATCCTCGACCCACGGAGCCCGTCCATCCCGATGAATACCGAACGCATCATCCGCATCCTCGCCGGCACGGTCGTCCTCGCCTCGCTCGCGCTCGGCGTCTATCACAGCTCCTACTGGCTGTGGCTCACGGCCTTCGCCGGAATCAATCTGCTCCAGAGCGGGCTCACGGGCTTCTGCCCGCCCGAGACGCTGCTGCGCAAGCTGGGCGTGAAGAGCGACGGCAGCGCCTGCGGCCCGGGCTGCGCCTGAGTCACCGGGGGGTCACGATGTCGGAGACGCAATCGTTCCGCGTGACGCTGGAGAGCCTCGAGGGCTACCAGTTCAAGATCGACTTCGGCGACGGATTCGGCACGATCCAGACCGACGAGCCTCCGCCCCTTGGCGACGGCGCCGGGCCGAATCCCGCCCGCCTCGTCGCGGCGGCCGTAGCGAACTGCCTCGCCGCCAGCCTCGCGTTCTGCATCCGGAAGTTCAAGCAGGACCCGGGACGGATCAGCGCCGAGGTCGTCGCCGAGGTGGCGCGCAACGAGCGTGCCCGCCTGCGCATCGCGCGGCTGGACGTCACGCTCCGGCTCGGCACCGATGCCGCGGCGGTCCAGCACCTCGATCGCTGCCTCGCGCAGTTCGAAGACTTCTGCATCGTCACGCAGAGTATCCGCACCGGGATTCCGGTGGGCGTGAGCATCGTCGATGCAGGCGGCAAGCCGCTGGCGAAGCCGGGCTGAATCCCGCGGCTCAGAGCCCGAGCATGCGCCCGATGCGGGTCACGTACTCGCTCACCTTCACCGCATCTTCGAGCAGCTCGTCGCCGGCGCGGTGCAGCAGATCGCGAATGCTCTCGAGCCCGGCGTGAACGCCGGGCTCGGCCGGCCCCTCGGCCTGCAGCGCGGTGCGCAGTTGCTCGACCTCGCTTCGCAGCGTCTCGACCCCGCTCGCGCCCTCGCGCACCTTGCCGAGGTCTCGCTCCAGCGCATCGACGAGGCGGGCAACCTCCGCGAGGTCGACCTTCGCGGGGCCGTCGCCGGCCGTGTCTTCCCTGTCCGTGCTCATACGTCCGAGCTCTCCCAGCGTGCCGGCGCGCGGCGCCGGAGACGGCCCGATTCTATCCTCACGGTATCCTCACGGTATCCTCACGGTCTGCCCTTGCGGGCGCCGCGGGGCCGCGCCGGCGCGTCGCGGGCTACGCCCCCGCCGCGACCATGATCTTCCTGCGCAGCTCCCGGTAGCGCTCTTCCACGTTGTCGCCGAACAGTGGATCAGGCGTGACGGCATGCGCCTGCGTGATCGCTTGCCAGTCCGCAGCGTCGAGGAGCTCGCGCGCGCGCGGCATGATCACCTGCTCTTCGGTCAGCAGGTGGCGCCGGTAATCGGTGAGGAACGCCTCGCATGCCGTCCCGACCTGTCCGCGCTCGGCGAACACATCATCGAGAATGAACTCCAGCAGCTCCTGCAGCCGCGCGCCCGAGGCGGCGATCGCGCGGTGCTCCTGCTGCAGTCGCGCCGCCACCGGACCGAGCGAGGGGTCGCGATCGACGATCCGCGCAAACGCGATGTCCTCGCGCGGATGGTGCGCCATGTCCGGAAAGTGGCGTAGATATGCGACGATGTCCAGGAGCAGCTCGTAGTCGGGCCGATCGCCGGAATGGAAGACGTTCACCTCCCGATCGAAGAGCTCGAGCAGGCGGGAGAAGTTCTGGTGCTCGGCGTGCCAAGCGGCGATGGGATCGATCATCGGTGTGGATGGGTCGCTCGGGCGGGCGGTGGCGAAGAGGGTGGGAAGCGTTCTGCGGCGTCCGCAGGATGGGTGGAGTCTAGCGCGCCGGCTGCCGCATGGGCAGCCGTGCTGTCGGGCACCGCGGTCGGGCGCCACGGGGCTTATCGATCAAGCACTTGCATGGCACGGCGGAACGTACGCCGCGTTCGGTCCGACCCCGGTCACCGCGCATCCGTGCGAAGCCGGAACCTTCGAGGAAGGATGCGCACTTGGCGTCATGGGCGAAGAGGTCCGGTCCACAAGAACAGCCACGCGTCCGGCTTCCCCGCCCCCCGGCCGTCGCCGGAGGGTCGCGTATTTCTCGCCGGATCGCGGCGTGGTACCGTTTTCCTGCCGCCCGTGAACCCGAATCGCCGGTCCGGGCAACGCAGCTGAGCCAGATGCGCCAAAAGTGAAACGGACTACGCTCTACAGCAGCTCGAGCCGGGCGCGGCCGGCCGGGCAGACGACCGGACGCCCGGCCGAGGCGTCCTCGGCAGTGGCGGGCGAACAAGCCGCCGGAAGCGCAGGCGCGACAGCGGCACGTTCGGCGCCTCCGCCGCGCCGCCCGCTCCTGCAGCGCTTCGGGCGGCGCGGGTCGCTGCTCGTTCTCGCTGCAGGCTTCGCCTGCGTGCTGATTCTCGCGATCGCTCTCGCCCCGCGGACCAGCGGGCCGCGCGAGATCACCCAGCACGACATCGACGCCGCGGTGCTGCGCACGCTCGAGACGCAGCCGCTGCCGTCGCGCACGGCCAAGGCCTTCGAGATCATCCGCCCGTCGGTCGTGCGCGTGCGCGGCATGGCCACCAAGAAGAAGGACGCGCGGACGGCGGACCGCAAGGCGACCGAGCGAAAGGGAACGGACCGGAAGAACGGCGATGGGAAAGATGCCGATGCCGAAGAGGTCGAGCAGGGCGTCGGTACCGGCGTCGTGATCGTCGACAAGGGGATCATCCTCACCAACCTGCACGTCGTCGCCGGCGCCGAGCGCGTGAAGGTGGTCTTTGCGGACGGGATGGAATCGGACGCCGAGATCATCGGCCTCCGTCCGGAGCACGATCTCGCCGTGCTGCAGGCGAAGACCGTGCCGGACGATCTCACCCCGGCGACGATGCGCTCCACGCAGGATCTCGCTCCCGGCGACGAGGTGGTCGCCGTGGGCTTTCCATTCGGTATCGGCCCGTCGGCATCGGCGGGCGTGATCTCCGGCCTGCGGCGCGAGTTCCGCTCCGAGCAGGGCGAGCGCGTGCTCACCAATCTCATCCAGTTCGACGCCGCCGCCAACCCCGGGAGCTCCGGCGGGCCCCTGGTCACGCTCGACGGAGCGGTGGTCGGGATCGTCACCGCCATCCTGAATCCGTCGGAGCAGCGCGTGTTCATCGGCATCGGGTTCGCGGTGCCGATCGAGAATGCCGCCGCCGCCGCGGGCATGCCGCCTTTCTGAGGCCGTCTCGAAACGACTGCCGGTGCGTGCTCCAGGGAATAGTGGTCGTACGAACAAGGGGCGAGCCCCTTGGAAATCCCCTCGTTCGCGACCCCCTCGTTCGCGACGACGGCGCCATTTTGAGATAGGTTGTCACCCCCTTTCATCCACGGAGCGAGATCACATGACCACTTCAGAAACCGGCCGCGCCGAATCCGCTCCGCTGATGGAGCGCATCCTGTACGAAGTCAAGAAGGTCGTGGTCGGGCAGGACCACTTCCTCGAGCGCGTGCTCGTCGCGATCCTCGCGCAGGGCCACCTGCTCGTGGAAGGCGTCCCGGGGCTCGCGAAGACGCTCACCGTCAAGACGCTCGCGCGCACCATCCACGGCACCTTCAAGCGCATCCAGTTCACGCCGGACCTCGTGCCCGCCGATCTCGTCGGCACGCGGATCTACAACCAGAAGACGGGCGAGTTCGCCACCGCGCTCGGCCCCGTGTTCGCCAATCTCCTCCTCGCCGACGAGATCAACCGGGCGCCTGCGAAAGTGCAGAGCGCGCTGCTCGAGGTGATGCAGGAGTACCAGGTCACGATCGCGGGGGAGACGCACCGCGTCCCCGAGCCGTTCCTGGTCATGGCCACGCAGAACCCGATCGAAACCGAGGGGACCTATCCGCTGCCCGAAGCGCAGGTCGACCGGTTCATGATGAAGGTGCTGGTCGCCTACCCGAGCGAGGAGGAGGAGTTCGTCATCGTCGACCGGGTGACCGGCGTCGCCGCGGCCACGGTCGGCGCGGTGGCGACGACCGAGCAGCTCCGCGCATTGCAGCGCGAATGCCGCAAGTCGTATGTCGACCCCTCGCACATGCAGTACGCAGTGCGCCTCGCCGCCGCGACGCGCGCGCCGGAGCGCTACGGCATCCCCGACCTCGCGCGCTACCTGTCCTTCGGCGCAAGTCCGCGCGCCCCGATCCACCTGATCGAGGCGGCGCGCGCGCTGGCGTATCTGCGCGGCCGGACCTACGTCCTGCCCCAGGACGTCACCGATCTCGTCCCCGACGTCTTCCGCCACCGGCTCGTGCTGACGTACGAGGCCCTGTCCGAGGCGATCACGCCCGACCAGCTCATCCATCGCGTCATGCAGAAGATCCCGGCGCCCGAGAAGCCCCTCGACACCCATGTCCGCGTCACCGCAGGCGCCTGACGGCAAGTCCGGCGCGAGCGCCGCCGCGGGGCGCGAGGCGCCGGCGGGAGGGCCGTCGCAGGTGGAGAGCATCCTGCGCCGGCTCGAATGGACCGTGATCCGGCGGCTCGACGGCGCCGTGCACGGCGACTACCGCACGCTCTTCCGCGGCTTCGGGCTGGATCTGGCCGATCTGCGCGAGTACCAGTACAACGACGACGTTCGGCACATCGACTGGAACGTCACCGCCCGGCTGCAGACGCCGTATGTGCGCGAGTTCAACGAGGACCGGGAGGTCACCGCCTGGTTTCTGCTCGACCTGAGCCCGTCGGTGGATTTCGGCTCGCAGCGCGTCACGAAGCAGACCGTGTCGGCCGAGTTCGTGACCGTTCTCGCACGGCTCTTGAGCCGCCACGGCAACCGGGTCGGCGCGCTCCTGTACGACGACCGCGTCGACACGATCGTCCCGGCGCGCGCCGGACGCCGCCACGTGCTCCACCTGCTCCACACGATGCTCGCGCGGCCCGACCGCCCGGCCGCAGCGCGGACCAACCTGCAAGAGCTTCTGCGCACGGCGTTCCACGTCGTGCCGCGGCGTTCGCTCGTCTTCGTCGTCTCCGATTTCATCACCGTCCCGGGCTGGGCCGAGCCGCTCGCGCATCTCGCCCAGCGTCACGAGGTCATCGCCGTCCGCCTGTACGACCCGCTGGAGATGGACTTGCCCGATCTCGGTCTGCTCGTCGTGCAGGACGCGGAGACCGGCGAGCAGGTCTTCGTCGACACGCACGACCGCCGGTTCCGGAAGCGCTTCGCGGAAGCGGCCGTGCGCCGCGAGGCGGCTCTGCGGGAGGCCTTCGGCGAGGCGGGCGTCGATGCGCTCGAGCTGGCCACCGACGGCGATCTGGTCGACGCGATTCTCCGCTTCGCCGATCTGCGAAAGCGCCGCAGCCAGCTCGCCGCCGGCGGCAGCTTCCCCGCGCACGTGCGCGCCACTCGCCCATGAAGTTCCTGTGGCCGGAGATGCTCTGGCTGCTGGCGGTATTGCCGGCGCTCGTGCTCCTCTACGCGCTCATCGTGCGGCGCAAGCGGAAGGCGGCGGTGAGATACGCCAGCCTGGCCATGGTGAAGGACGCGGTCGGCGCGGGCGGGCGCCTCCGGCGCCACGTCCCGCCGCTGCTCTTCCTGCTCGCCATCGCCGCGATGATCGTGGCGGTCGCGCGCCCGGCCGCGGTGATCACGCTGCCGTCGCAGGACCGGACCATCATTCTCGCGATGGACGTCTCGGGCAGCATGCGCGCCAAGGATGTCGCACCGAACCGATTGGTTGCCGCACAGGAGGCGGCCAAGGCCTTCGTCGCCGGCCTGCCGCGCAACGTGCGCGTTGGCGTGGTCTCCTTCGCGGGCACCGCCGCGGTCGTGCAGCCTCCCACCCACAGCCGCGAGGACGTGGTCGAGGCGATCGACCGGTTCCAGCTGCAGCGCGGCACGGCCGTCGGCAGCGGCATCATCGTCGCGCTCGCGACGATCTTCCCCGACGGCGGTATCGACGTGAGCGAGCTGATCCACGGACGCGACGGCCCCCGACCGTTACCGATCGACCGTGGCGGCAAGGCGCCCAAGAAGGAGTCGAAGCCGGTGCCTCCCGGCTCGTACGCCTCCGCCGCCATCATCCTGCTGACCGACGGGCAGCGGAACACGGGTCCGGACACCCTCGCAGCCGCCAAGATGGCCGCCGACCACGGCGTGCGGGTGTTCACCGTCGGCATCGGCACGGTGAGGGGCGAGACCATCAGCTTCGAGGGCTGGTCGTTCCACGCGCGCCTCGATGAGGAGGCGCTCAAGGCCGTGGCGAACGCGACGCGGGCCGAATACTTCTACGCGGGGACTGCGGCGGACCTGAAAAAGGTGTACGAGAGCCTGAGCGCGCGGATCACCCTCGAGAAGCGCGAGACCGAGATCACCGCCATCTTCGCCGCGGCTGCCGCCCTACTCGCGCTCGTTTCGGCGACGCTCTCGCTTCTCTGGTTCAACCGCGTCCTGTAGCGCCGAGGGGTCTTGCGGCGCGCAGGCTCGATGGCACGCAGCGGCTCCCGCAATCCGCAACACCGGCATCACCGATCTCGTCTTCATCGTCGTCACCACGCCGGTGCGCGACGAATGACGCGCCTCCCTACAGCATCGGTCCCGGCCTCGCCAGCGCGTGCTCGGCGAGCTGGAGGACGACCCAGTCGTAGGCCTCGTCCACCGAATCGGTGCGGTAGACGAGGTTCGGGTCGGGGGCGGAGATGGTCCCGTAGCTCACGAGCGCGTCGAAGTCGACAACTTCCCGCCAGTACTCGGTGCCGAACAGCACGATCGGCATCGGCTTGGTCATCTTGCGCGTCTGCACGAGCGTCAGCAGCTCGAAGAGCTCGTCCAGCGTGCCGAAGCCGCCCGGGAACACGACCACCGCCTTCGCGAGGTAGGCGAACCAGAACTTGCGCATGAAGAAGTAGTGGAAGTGGAAACTGAGCTCGCGCGTGACGTAGGGATTCTCGAACTCCTCCGCCGGGATGGAAATGGTGAGACCGACGTTCAACCCGCGCGCCTCGGCAGCACCGCGATTGGCCGCTTCCATGATGCCGGGCCCGCCGCCGGTGCACACGACGAAGCGCCGCTCGCCCTGCGGGTCGAGGCCCTTCGACCACTGCGTGAGACGGTACGCGAGCTCGCGCGCCGCCTCGTAGTACACCGACATCTGCAGGTCGACGCGAGCGCGCTCGAGGTCGCCCTCGCCCGCCTCTGCCTTGCGCAGCACCACCTCGGCCGCCTCGCGCGAGCGCGTGCGGGCCGAGCCCATGAAGACGATCGTGTCGTCCACGCGCAGGCGATCGAATCTCGCCTTCGGTTCGAGGTATTCGGCCAGGATGCGCAGCTCGCGCGCGTCCTTGCTGTTCAGGAACGCCTGGTTGCGATACGCCTTCGACGTGCGGCGCGGGGGCTGGATCATGGCGGGTAGGATCCTTTCGCCTCGGATCGTACCCGGGAACTCACGCGGTGTCCGGGAGGGCAACGGGATTCTGCTCGATGAACTGCGCGCGCGCGAGGGCGGCGAAGCGGCCGCCAGTCCGCACGAGCTCGTCGAAGGTCCCCATCTCGACGATCCGACCGGCGTCGAAAACGAGGATCCGGGTCGCCCGGCGCACGGTCGAGAGACGGTGCGCGATGACGAAGGTCGTGCGGCCCCTCATCACCTCGTCGAGCGCCCGCATCAACTTCGCCTCGGTGTCTGCATCGAGCGCGCTCGTCGCCTCGTCGAGAATGAGGATCGGCGGATCCTTGAGGAGCGCGCGGGCGATCGACAGGCGCTGGCGCTCCCCGCCGGACAGCGCGCGGCCGCGCTCGCCGACCATGCCGGCAAAGCCCTCGAAGTTGCGCTCGATGAACTCGAGCGCCTGCGCGCGCCCGGCCGCCGCGCGCATCTCCGCTTCGGTGGCGTCGGGCTTGCCGACCCGAAGGTTCTCGGCGATCGAGCGATTGAACATCAGCGTCTCCTGGAACACCACGCCGATGTTGCGGTGCAGGGCGGCGAGCTTGATCTCCCGGATATCGGTGCCGTCGATCCGGATGACGCCCGATTGGGGATCGAACGCGCGATACAGAAGCGCGATCGCCGTCGACTTGCCGGCGCCGGTCGCGCCCACCAGTGCGATCGTGTCGCCCGGATCGGCGCTGAAATGGAGCTCGGCGACCGCCGGGCGCTGGCCATCGTAGGAGAACGACACGCCCTCGAACTCGACGCGCCCCTCGAAGCGGCCGGGATCGCGGGCGCCGGGCGCGTCCCGGATGGCCGGGACCGTGTCCAGCACCTCGAAGAACTCGCGGATCCGCGGCGCTTCCCGCAGCAGGCTGTTGGCGAATCCTACGGCCTGCTCGAGGCGGCCGATCACCAGCGCGGCGAATCCCATGAAGGTGACCATCTCTCCGATCGAGGAGAGGCCGCTGAAGTGGAGCCAGGTGCCGACGATGATGATGGCGAGCACCGTGAGGGTGGTCGAGGCGCGCGTGAGCACGGTGGCGAGCGCCCACCACGACAGGACCGGCATCTGTGCCGCCAGGAGCCGCGTCATGACCTGGCGGAGCTCGGAGACCTCGACCTCGAGCCGCGAGAAGCTCTGCACCAGAGCGATGTTGCCGAGCGTGTCGGACGCCCGTTCGGCAAGATCGGAATAGTAGCTCTCGACCGAGGTCTGCAGCGCCTCCGTCTTGTGCAGGATCAGCGTCGTCAGCGCGGCGAACACGATGCAGAGGACGATGAGCAGCAAGGCGAGCCGCCAGTTGATGAGGATCGAGATCGGCAGCAGCACCAGCAGCGAGACGAACGATGCCAGATTGTCGCGGAAGAACCCGAGCCAGAGCCCCCACAGGGCATCCGTGCCCTGCAGCAGCACCTTCATCAGTCGGCCCGAATGCCTGGCGCCGTGGTAGGCGAGCGGCAGCTGCAGGACGTGCTCGAAGTAGTCGGTCAGGACCACGTGCCGGCGCCGGTGAGACAGGCGGTCCGCGAACAATGCGATCAGCGTCCCGGCGACGATCGTGAAGAGTCCGAAAGCAGTCCAGGCAGCCAGCAGCACCGCCAGGCGCGACCAGGAGGGCGGCTCGCCGCGGGACTGCGCACCGGTCAGCGCATCGATGATCCGGCCGAACAGGACGGGCTCGGCGAACTGAGCGGCGGCGAGCGCGACGTTGCCGATCGCCAGCGTCCATCCCAGCCGCGCCTCGGCGCCGAGCAGCTCGAGCACACGCACGTAGAGGCGCCCGAGGCTCATGGCGCAGTCCCGGCGCGTGCGTCGTGCGTCTTCCGCGCCCCCCGCCCGCGCATCCGGCGCGCCCATGCGAGCGGCAGGCCGAGCATCACTCTCGGCTTGATCGGCAGGTGCTTGTCGGCGACCAGTCGTGCGCCGCCCGGGCGCCGCTCGAAGACGAGCTCGCGGTCGTGGAAGGCTTCCAGCTCCGGGCGGTGGCCGACGCTGATGACCGTCGTGCGGGGCAGGCGTTCGACCAGCAGCTGCATTAGCCCAGCCTGGCTCGCCGGGTCGAGGGCGGCCGTGCCTTCGTCGATCACCACGATGTCCGGCTGGTGGATGAGCAGCCGCGCGAACGCGAGCCGCTGCTTCTCGCCACCCGACAGGACCTGTTCCCACGACTCCTCGGCGTCGAGCCGCTCGACGAGATAGCCGAGCCCCACATCGACCAGCGCGCGCTTGACTCCCTCGTCGCTGACCGTCGCGGGCGCGAGCGGATAAGTCGTGGCGCGCCGCAGCGAGCCGAGCGGGACGTAAGGCTTTTGCGGCAGCAGCAGCAGGCGCGCTCCGGACTGGATCACCACCTCACCCTCACCCCACGGCCAGAGCCCTGCGATCGCGCGCACCAGGGTGCTCTTGCCGGTGCCGGACTCGCCGACGACCAGAACCTTCTCGCCGGTGGCGACCATCACCTCGGCGTCGCTCACGACGCCGGTGCCGTCATCGAGCGTGACCGAGAGATTGTGCAGCCGCAGGGCCGCGTCCAGGGCCTGCCGGCGCGTGATCCGGCCGACGCCTCCTCCGTGCTCGGCCTCCTCCAGCGCGTGCAGCGAGGCAAGCAGCGAGGCGGCCCTGCGGACCGAGGCGGTCCAGTCCGCGAGCGACGGGAAGTTGTGCACGAGCCAGCTGAAGGCGCTCTGCACCGCCACGAAGGCGAACGTGGTCTGCATCACCTCCCCGAGCGTCATGGTGCCGTCGAGAAACTTCGGCGCTGCCAGCACGAGGGGAACGACCGGCGCGACCAGGCCGCTGCCGTGCGAGACGACGGTCGTGCGCAGGTGCTGCCCGAGGACTTCGCGCCAGCTCCGCAGCACGAACTGCAGCGCCTTCTCGAGGCCGGCCCTTTCCTCCTGCTCGCCGCCGAGCAGCGCGATGCTCTCGCCGCTTTCGCGCACGCGCGTCAGCGCATAGCGGTACTCGGCCTCGGCCTGGTTCATCTGCATGGAGACCCTGACGAAGCGACGCCCGGTCAGCAGCATCGCGATGCTGGCGATGACCGCGTAGATCACCGCGGCGACGACCAGGAACCCGGGGATCGTGACGGTCGTCCCCGCGACCGTCGCCGTAAGCGAGCCACCCACCACCCAGAGCACCCCGATGAACGTCACGGCGGAGAGGACCGAGGAGACGATGCCGACCGCGAAGTCGACCGGCGGGTCGGTCGCGATCCGCACATCCTCGGAGATCCGGTATTCGGGCACCTGGTGATCGCCGCGCACCAGGTTGAGTTGGTAGTAGCGGCCGTTGGCAAGCCAGCGTTCGACGAGGCGGCGCGTGGTCCACCCGCGCCATTCGCGCTGCATGGTCATGCGGCCGTAGACCAGGGCAACGCCGAGGGCGACGCTTAGGGTCGCCAGGACGGGAAACACGAGGGCCTGGATCAGGACTTCCCGGGCGTCGCGTTGCTCCAGGGCGTCGAAGATGTGACGGTTCCAGACGTTGATCCCGTACTGGACCAGGATGTCCAGCACGACGAGGAGCGCGAGCGAGTAGACGAGCAGCCACGCGAGGCGGCGGGATTCCCCCCGCCAGAAGCCGGACGCGGTTTCCCAGAACAGGCGAAAGCGATACCGGTCCGTCTCCGCTGCAGCACGGTCGGTGGCAGGCCTACCCGGCAGCGGTGCGGCCGTCGAGTGCGACTGCGTGCGCGTTCCGGGCCGCAAGGGCTCGCCGGAATCCATTCTTCGCCATCCTGTCCTGCGCAATGCGAACCATCGAAAGATCCATGCAAAGCCGATTCTTGACCGCGATCGCCAGGCCCATGTTGTCCGAGATCAAGTTCGCGGCCCCCCCGGGGCGTCGCGCCTGCAGCGCACTCGGCGTCAGCCGCTCCCCGACGGCTTCATTCGAGGACCGCGTCTGCGGGGAGGACCGAATCGGACCCTTTCTGCTGCTCTTCGAGAGCTCTGTCGATCTGGGAATTGCGTTTGCCATCCGGGGACGTGCGGCAAGTCAGCCTTGCCGCGTGCAGTATCGCCTGCCGCGCTACCTCGACACGATCTCGGACTCCACCACCATATCGAGCACGTAGAGATAGCGGGACGCGCCGGCCGGCGCCGGCCGGCGCTCATAGCGGTCGATGCGCAGCACGGTGCGCACGCCGGGCTGGTGCGTGTAGCCCTCGATGTCGCCATGGAAGACGCGCCACCTGCCGGGCGGCTCGATGGGCAGCCCGTACGCATCGTAGCGGCGATTGCGCACCTGCAGGCACTGCGTGCGCGTCCCGCCGTCGCGACACTCGACGGTCTGCGCCGCCACTTCCAGGAAGATGCGCGTCGGCTTGCCGTACAGGCTCTGCGGCGTGCGCTCACCGACCAGGCTCAGGGTCTGCCGCTCGGACGTGACCAGCAGCAGCCTCGCCGGGTCGCCGCGTTCGAGGCGCGCGTCCAGCGGCTGCGCCAGCGCGGCCGCGAGCGCCTTGTCGGCTTCCATCAGCGGTGGATCGCAGGCCTTCATCGTCGCGGCCAAGCCCATGACATGCAGCTCGTTTCGCGGGCTCAGGCGCCAGCCGCCGTTCATGTTGTTGCAGGCGCCCTGCACGCTCAGGCGGCCGCCTTCGAAACGCATCGCGAAGGGGTGACCCGGCACCATCAGCGTATCGATGGACTTGCCGGCAGCGTCGGTGGCCGACTGCAGCGTCCAGCGGTGATCGATCAGCGCGCGCACCAGCGCGGCATCGGCGTGGCGGCGCGGCGGCGTCGGTGCGCCGGCGTCGGCGGTCGGCCGGGCCTGCAGGCCGAGGGCCGGCGCGGTGAGCGCGGCGCAGAGCAGCAGCGTGCGGATGGACTGAGGCATCACGGAATCTCCGATCGGATCGCAATTCACTCGCCGGGCCGGAGTGTCAGCACCCGGTGGGGGTCGTTCCACGACGGCACGCTGCCGTCCAGGCCGAGCTGCAGCAACCGGCCTTCACCGACCCGGAACTGCTGCCCGTGCCCGGCGGCGTCCAGTACGATGGTGCTGCCGGCCGCGTTCCAGCTGAACTGTCCGCTCACCGTGCGCGGCGCGTCCTGGCGGTCCAGATACTGCGTGCTCAACGCGTAGCGTCCGTCGTTCAGCAGCGTCAGGCGCGTCCTGATGCCGGGGCAGTCGGCGCAGGGCAGCACGCCCTCGTAGACGCCCGCCCAGTCCAACGAGTTCCGGCTGCTGTGCGCCGGGTCGGCGGCGGCCGCCGGCGGGGCATCGTGACGCGGCATGCAGGCGGTGAGCGCCGCGAGCAGCATCAGCGCAAGGCGCAATGGCTTCATCGACGGATCGGTGGGGAGTCGGGATGATTCTCGGCACGACGCGCCGCAAGGCGGCTGGGGCGAAGGGCACGCAGTCTATACCACGCGGCTGCCGCGCATTCGTCGACGGGCGGCTCCGCAGCTCGGGGCATCATCGCCATACCGGGACACGCTCGCGCGCAAAGTCCGCGAGCTGCGCGCCTGGCGTCAGTGCGAGCAGGTCGTCCGCAGCCGGCGCAGCGAGTTGTTCGACGCCGGAAAATCGGCCGGATTCTCGCCCGCGAAATAGCGCTGACCGTGCGGCAACGCCGTGCTGCCCGCCGGCGGCCAGCCGCGCACCTTCACCACACCCGGAACGAGATCCGCTTCGTTGATCCTGCCGTTGTCGATGTCGCGCTGGCAGACGTAGAGCACTCCGTTCGCCGCAATCACCCGATCGCGCACGGCCGCAAGCCCGCCGGCGGCCGTTTGCATCAGCGCATCGGTCTCGGGCGGCACCGCCAGCAGGAAGAACCTCCGTCCGCCGGGGTTCTTCGACAGGCCCCGCTCGGCGGCCTGCTGAAAAGTGAAGCCGGCGCCGGCGATGTAGACCCCGCCCTCGGCCTTGCCGAACGCCGCGACGGGGATCGCCCCGGCGCAGGCGGCGGCGACGGCGACGAGCGTCGTGCGAAACGCGGTTCGTGTTGTCCGCTGAGCCATGAATAGCCTCCTGGGCGCCGATTATCCAGCAAGGAGCGAATGCGTGTCTGCAGAGCAACGTCCGGCGCGACGCCCGCGTTGACTGGCACCCGGTCGCATCCGCCAGCGCGATCCACGTATGCCAGCGCGATCCACGTATAATCGCCCGCCTCCGGATGGAGTCCGGACCCCGCGCCTTCTCGAAGCGCGGGCAAGTCATCCGACGAACGGAAACGCGACAAGAAGGGAATTCCGAGATGGCTCAGGTCAACGAAGCAACGCTCGCGAACCGTGGGCGGGCGTTCGGCGCGCTGGAGAAAAACTGGGGCTGGCTTCTCGCGCTGGGGATCCTTTTCATCGTCCTCGGCGTGGTCGGCATCGGCATGGCGGTGACGCTGACGATCGCGAGTCTCCTCGTGTTCGGCGTGCTGCTGCTCGCCGGGGGCGTCGTCCAGCTGATCGAGGCATTCAAGAACAAGGGCTGGAAGAGCGTCCTCTGGCACGTGCTGATCGCGATCCTCTACATCGTCGGCGGCATCACGGTGCTGGACGACCCGATCCTCGCGTCGAAGGTGCTGACGCTCGTGCTGGCGGGAGCGATTCTCGGCATTGGGATCGTGCGCGTCGCGGTGGCGCTCCAGCACCGCGGAACCGCGGGCTGGGTCTGGACGCTGCTGGGCGGGTTCGTCTCGATCGCGCTCGGCGTTCTTATTTACCTCCGCTGGCCGATCTCGGCGCTCTGGCTGATCGGGATGTTCGTCGCGATCGACCTGATCGCGAGCGGCTGGTCCTACGTCTTCCTCGCGCTCGCCGCGCGCAAGGCGGGTAGCCGGGCCGCGGCCTGACCGCACGCTCCCGCGCCCGCATCGCGCGGCGCGCGGCACTTCATTCATTTCATTGCCCACCTTCCGGCACAGCGAGGTCTCATGCCCACGCCCGACACCAAGCACACCCGCACTGACTCCGGACGCGACGCCCCGGTGCTGGTCGATTTCGGGCTGCAAGGAGGCGGTGCGCACGGCGCCTTCACCTGGGGCGTGCTCGACCGCGCCCTCGAAGAGCCGCGGATGCGGATCGAAGGCATCTCCGGGACTTCGGCCGGGGCGATGAACGCGGCGGTGCTCGCCGACGGCTACACCGCGGGCGGTCCGGAGGGCGCGCGCGAAGCCCTGGAACGCTTCTGGCGCCAGGTGTCGGACGCGGCGCTCCTCAGCCCGCTGCGGCGCGGGCCGCTCGACATCCTGCTGGGGCAATGGACCCTGGACCACTCTCCGCTCTACGTTGCCATGGACGTCGCGTCGCGGCTCTTCTCGCCCTATGACCTCGGCATGTTGGCGCAGAACCCGCTGCGCGACATCCTGGCGAAGAACATCGACTTCGAGCGCCTCCGGGAGTCGCCGATCAAGGTCTTCGTGACCGCGACCAACGTGCGCACCGGACGGGGTCGCCTCTTCCGCAACGCCGAGCTCACCCCGGAGGCGCTGCTCGCCTCGGGCTGCCTGCCGACGCTCTTCCAGGCAGTGGAGATCGACGGCGACCCATATTGGGACGGCGGCTACACCGGCAATCCGACGATGACCCCGCTCGTGCGCGAGTGCAGCGCGAGCGACACGATCCTCGTCCAGATCAACCCGGTGGAGCGCCCCGGCACGCCGCGCTCTGCGCGCGACATCCTCAACCGCCTCAACGAGATCTCGTTCAATTCGCCGCTCCTCAAGGAGCTCAAGATGATCGCGCTGCTGCGCCAGGCCAGCGATCCGGGCCACGCGGAAGGCGCGCTCTGGGCGCGCATGCGCATCCACCGCGTCACGAGCGAGAAGATGGTCGAGCTGGGCGTCTCGTCCAAGCTCAATGCCGAGTGGGCCTTTCTCTGCATGCTGCGCGACGAGGGCCGGCGCTGTGCGGACGAGTTCATCGCGGCGCACGGCCCCGACCTGGGCAATCGCTCGACCTTCGATCTCGACGAGCTGCTGGAAGGAAACTGACCCATGGGCCTCGTCGGAATCCTGCTCGCGCTCGCGCTCCTCATCGGCTTCGCCTATCGCGGCTGGAGCATTCTCCTGCTCGCGCCCGGCGCCGCCCTCGTTGCGGCGCTCACCGCGGGCGAGCCGCTGCTCGCGCACTGGACCCAGACGTTCATGGGCAGCGGGGCGGGGTTCTTCGCGCAGTTCTTCCCGATCTTCCTGCTCGGTGCCTTGTTCGGCAAGCTCATGGACGACAGCGGGTCGGTGCAATCGATCGCCAGGTTCATCGGCGCGAAGCTGGGCGCGCGCCGCGCGGTGCTCGCCGTGGTGATCGCGGGCGCACTCGTCACCTACGGCGGCGTCAGCCTGTTCGTCGCGTTTTTCGTGCTCGCCCCGATGGCGCAGGCGCTGTTCCGCGAGGCGGATATCCCGCACCGGCTGATGCCGGCAGCGATCGTGCTCGGCACCTCCACGTTCACGATGTCCGCGCTCCCCGGAACCCCCGCGATCCAGAACGCCATCCCGATGCCGTTCTTCGGCACGACGCCGTTCGCCGCACCCGGCCTCGGCATCGTCGCCTCGGCGGTCATGCTGGCATTCGGCCTGTGGTGGCTCGGCCTCCGTGAAGCCGCCGCGCGGCGGAGCGGCGCCGGCTACGGCGACGACGTGCCCGTCGCGCCCGACGCTGCCGCCGACGATGCGCTGGTGCGCGAGCGGGCCACGGTCGCCCGCGAATTCGACCCGGCGGAGATCCATCACGGCAACCGCAGCGCGCTCCTGCCGCCGATCTTCGTAGCCGCGCTGCCGCTCGTCGTGGTGGTGGCGGTGAACCTGCTGATGAGCGCGGTGGTGCTGCCGCGGCTCGACCTCGGCTTTCTCGCCGAGAGCCGCTGGGGCTCGACGAGCCTCGCTGCGGTCGGTGGAGTGTGGTCGGTGATCGTCGCCCTCGCGGTCGCGATCGTGGTGCTCGTCGCGCTCAACCGGGGCCGGCTGCCGAAGCTGCGTGACAGCATGGACGCCGGCGTGAACGCATCGGTGCTGCCGGCGGTCAGCGTCGCGAGCCTGGTGGGATTCGGTGCCGTCGTCGCCGCGCTCCCCGCCTTCGCCGTCGTGCGCGACTGGGTGCTCTCGATCGAGGGCGGGCCGCTCGTGTCGCTGGCGGTCTCGACGAACGTGTTGGCCGCGCTCACCGGCTCCGCTTCGGGCGGGCTCACGATCGCCCTGGAGGCGCTCGGCGGGACCTACGTGCAGCTCGCCGCGGAGCTCGGCATCGACCCGGCGCTGATGCATCGCGTCGCAGTGATCGGTGCCGGCACGCTGGACAGCCTGCCGCACAACGGCGCGGTCGTGACGCTCCTCGCCGTGTGCGGCTCGACCCACGGCAAGAGCTACTTCGACATCGTGATGGCCGGCATCGTCGGCCCGATCGTCGCGCTGGTCGCGGTCATCGTCCTGGGAACGATGTTCGGATCGTTCTGAGACGGATGCGGGGTCGACCGGGTCGCCTGCCGGTCCGGAGCGTATCGGCGATTCCAACCGGGCGCGGACCTCAGCGGATGGATCGGGCTGCTTGCGAGACTGCGGTTGGCCGGAGTCGTCGGGCTGGGCCGAAGCTTCCGCGTGAGCTCCGCGTGTGCGTCCCGAGACGCGCCGCCGTTGACGCGCGAGAAAGATTTCGGGGACAATCGCCAAGGCCTCCGCACGCGCCGACCCGGCGCTCGAAGCGCTGAAATTCCGGGCCTTCCGCTACGGTATCTACTCGAGGGAGAGAGCAATGAGCAACTTCTGGGATCTCGTCTGGCTCATCGTCTCCGTCTTCCTCTTCGTGGCGTACATCCTGATCATGTTCCACATCGTCGTCGACCTGTTCCGCGACACCGAGCTCGGGGGAGGTTTCAAGGCGCTGTGGATCATCGGCCTGATCTTCCTGCCGGTGCTCACGGCGCTCGTCTACATCGTCGGCCGCGGTACCGGCATGGCGCAGCGGCAGCGCGCAGCGATGCAGCGCGCCAAGGCCGATACCGACGCGTACATCAGGGAGGTGGCAGGGAAGTCGCCCGCCGACCAGATCGCCGATGCGAAGAAGCTGCTCGACGCGGGCGCCATCAGCCAGGACGAGTTCGCGCGGCTCAAGGCGAAGGCGCTCGCCTGAGGACGGGCGCCAGCCCCCGATCGAGCCCGGACTGCGGTCCGTCGTGACGATCTGGCCTGCGTGGTGACGGGTGCGGACCGCGCGACTGGGCACGGTAGCCACGGTCGCCGCGCTCGCGGCCGTCCTCGGCGGCTGCGCGCTGCTGCCGCGTAACGCGGTCCCGCCCGAGCTCGCGGAGCAGGCGCGGATTCCGTACTTGCCCGAGGTCCGGGCATGGGCCGGGCGGCCGAGCCTGGCGATGGACCGCGATTTCGCGGCCTCGTTCGATGAGGAATCGCCGGAGGATTTCCCCAAGGGGCGCGACGGCGTCGTCGAGTATGCGCATCTCGCGCTCTCCGGGGGCGGCCCGAACGGCGCGTTCGGCGCGGGACTCCTCAACGGCTGGTCGGCCACGGGCAAGCGACCCGTCTTCAAGATCGTCACCGGCGTATCCACCGGCGCGCTGATCGCGCCGTTCGCTTTCATCGGCCCGGATTACGACACACCTCTGCGCGAGGTCTACACCACGATCTCCTCGCGTTACATCTTCCGCGTGCTCTCGTTCATTCCGCAGCTGCTGGCCGGGGAATCGCTCGCCGACTCCGTCCCTCTCATGACGCTCATCGAACGGCACGTGGACGACGCGCTCCTCGCCCGGGTTGCGGCTGCGCACCGGCGCGGCCGGCGCCTCTACATCGGCACGGTCGACCTCGACGCCCAGCGCTTCATCGTGTGGAACATGGGCCTCATCGCGACGAGCGGGCGACCGGAGGCGCTCGAGCTCTTCCGCCAGGTGATGCTCGCATCCGCCTCGGTGCCGATCGCCTTCCCGCCGGTGTTCTTTCGGGTCGAAGCAGACGGCCGGAGCTACGACGAGATGCACGTGGACGGCGCGGTCGCGGCGCGCGTCTTCCTCACGGGCGGCGTGTTCGACACGGCGGTCATCCGCAGCCGCGCGGGTCGCGGGCCGGGCCGTGAGGCCATCTACGTGATCCACAACGGCCAGCTCTTGCCGGTGGCCGAAGCGACGCCGCGCTCGCTACGCGGCATCGCGACGCGGACATTGGCCGCGATAGGCCGGGCGGGAATGATCGGCGACCTCTTCCGCATCAACACGATCGCCCTCGCGACGGAGGCGAGCTTCCACTGGATCACCATTCCGAACGGCGTCGAGCTCGAGGGCGACGAAGTGTTCGACCCGGTCGTGATGAGACGACTCTACGACATCGGCTACGGCAAGGGGATCGAAGGGCCGTTGTGGATGAGCGGCCCGCCCGGGCTCCAGTTCCAGCCGGCGCCCTGATACCGGGGGGCTGCCGGCGCTGAGCCCGGGCGCCGCTCGATTGGACCACGGCAAGAAGCGGCCGCTTGCCGCGCGTCAGCCTGCCAGCAGCGCGGCGCCGAATGCGAACGCGGCCGCGAGGAGCGCGAGTGACGCGACCGGCCAGCGGCGCAGGATGCCGTCGGCGCCAGCGAACGCGCCGCCGACGGCGACCGCCGCGGCGCGGAGCGGGCGCCCGAATGCAAACCGCCCGGCACCGCCGAAGATCTGCGGCAGATCGCGCGCGAAGGCCGCGGCGATCGCGGCGCCGCCGGCGAGGACCAGGACCGCGGACCACAAGTCGGATAGCGTGAGCTTGCCCCATAGGGCATCGAGTCCGAGCGCACCGTCGGCGACGAAACCGAGCGCGAGGGACGCAATCGCCAGCGCGAGCGCCGCGAGCTCCGCGATGCGCGGCACCGGTTTCCGCGGCGCGATCGGCGCATCGGTGCGGACCAGCGCGTGCGCGAGGACGAGCACCACGTAGCTCGCCGTCAGGAGCCCGCCGGTGTCGAGCACCAGCTCCCACCACCATTGCCCCGAGCTGCCCGCCGCGTCGAAGAAGAGCTTCTTCGCGACGTAGGCGCCGCTCGGCGGCAGACCCATCAGGGCAACCCCGGCGAGCGCGAAGGTGAGGACGGTGAGCGGCAGCGCGCGGGCAACGCCCGCCAGCGCGGCGATACGGTCGTGCCCGAGCGCGCCGTAGGCCAGTCCGGCCGCCATGAACATCGCGGCCTTCGCCGTCGCGTGCGAGATCGCCTGCAGCAGGCCGCCCGTCAGCGCGCCCCCGCGCCCGATCTCGGCCGCACCGGCGTCGAAGGCGAGCGGGAACATCAGGAAGAGGTACCCGATCTGCGCGACCGTCGAGTACGCGACCAGCAACTTGAGCCGCTCCTGTCGCAGCGCGACCACGTTGGCGACGATGATCGCGGCCGCGCCCAGGCCGGCGAGGAGCTGTGCCGACGGCATCGTCACCACGCCCGGGAACACGTCGAACCAGACGCGAATGACGAGGAACCACGAGCCCTTGATCACCAGACCCGACAGGACGGCGCTCGCCGCCGGGGGCGCGCCGGCGTGCGCCGGGGGCAGCCAGAGGTGCAGCGGAAAGAGCGCGGTCTTTGCGAGCAGCCCGACGGTCATGAGCGCGACCGCGGTCACGGTCACGGGATTGGCGGCGACCCGCGCGCCGAGGAGCGTGATGTCCAGCGTGCCGTAGACGCCGTACGTCAGCATCGTTCCGAGCAGATAGAAAACCGATCCGGCAAGCGCGTACAGCATGTAGCGGAGCGCGGAGCGGAGCGTCTCCGCGCTGCCGTCGAGCGCGACGAGCGGCACGGCGGCGAAGGTGAGAAGCTCCAGCGCGACGTACAGCGTGAAGAGATCCCCGGACACGAACACGAGGTTGAGCGAACCCCAGATGGCGAGCAGCAGGATCCAGAACACGAACGGCGCGCGCGCCTCCCGCTCGCCCGGCGGCGTCTTGAAGCCGGCGCAGGCATACACGCCGATGCCGAGCACGACCACCGCGACCGCGAGCATCATGGCGAGCGCGAGGCCATCGGCGCGCAGCGCGATGCCGAGCGGCGGCGCCCAGCCTCCCAGCAGGTAGACGAGTCCCCCGCCGGAGTGCGCCGCCGCCGCGACGATGCCGAGCCCTGCGAGGATCGTGAGCATCGCCACGCGCTGCGCGTTGCGACCGCCAAGGGCGAAGGCGGCGAGCGCGCCGACGAACGGCGCCATCACCGCAGCCACGAGCAGGAGCCCTCCGGGTGTCGGGGCCATCGGTTCCGTCACTCGGGTGTCGCAGGCGGCGCAGCCGGTGCATCGGAGGCGAGCGTCACCGATTCGGCCTCGCGCGCGAGCCGCTGCAGGAGGGCGATGGCGAGCGCGCTCGCGCAGAAGGCGACGACGAGACCGGTGATCAGAAGCGCCTGCGGCACCGGGTCGCCGCCCCACCCCGCCGCGCCCCCGCGGTACGCCACGGCGCCGACGAGGACGAACACGCCGCTGCCGATCACGTTGAACGCGATGATCTTGCGCAGCGGCTGCGGGTTCACGATGAAGGCGTACAGGCCCAGGCCGACGAGCGCGGCCGCGCACAGTCCGAAAAGCGTCGCCGTGTCCATCATCGCGCCGGTCTTTCCGGCACGCCCGCCAGGATCAGAGCGAGCGTCAGCGCGAGGGAGGGCAGCAGCGCCCACTCGATCGCCTTGATCAGCAGCTTGGCGAGGCCGTCCGGATAGGCGAGGAAGGCGCCGGCGGTCGCCACGCCGGCCGCGCCGATCGCGATGAACACCAGCGGGCCGCCGACGAGCGCGAGCCGCAGCCAGCCCCGGCTGATCGGCGGCGCGTCGGAGAGACCGGCCATCACCGCGAGCAGCCACATCGCGGCGATGATGCTCGCGCCCTGGAACTTGCCACCGGGCAGATCCGCGCCGACCCAGAAAATATAGACGCCGACCACGAGCCCGATCGGCGGCAGCACGCGCGCGAGGTATGCGAGGGTCTCGTTCGGATCGGCCCGGTGGCGCGGCCCCGGGCGTCCGCCCCACACGCGGTCCGGCGCGAGCGACCACACGCCGATCAGCGCCAGCAGGACGACGGTCGTCTCGAGCAGGGTGTCGACTGCCCGAAATGCGAGCAGCACCCCCGTGATCGGATTGCCCACCCCGGTTGCGCCCATGTTCGCCGCGGTTTCGGGCGCGAGCGAGGGCGCGGGCACGGGCAACGCGAGGACCGCCACGGCGAGCGCCGCGGTTACGCCGCCGGCGAGCAGCGCGGCGGCGGCCCGCGTCGGCCACCCGGGTCGCTCGGCGCGCGCCGCGGCTTCCGTGCGGCGCAGCCGAGCCGCGGCCGCGACCAGCATCGCCCCGGTCAGCCCGCCGCCGATCGCACCCTCGGTGAGCGCGACGTCGACGCCGTGCAGTTGCACCCAGACCAGCGTGAGCAGCAGCCCGTAAGCGACGAAACCCACGACCGCGGCGAACGTGTCGCGCGCAACGACCATCCACGCCGCCAGCGCGAGCACGAAGAGCGCGAGCCCGGCGTTGAGCGCCTCGCTCATGCGCCTGGCTCCGAGCGCTTCACCGCGCGCGCGATCAGCTGAGAGGCCGCCGCGCTCGCGAGGAGCGCGAGCAGCCAGATCACGACGAGCTTCAAGCCGCCGAGCACGCCGTCGACGCGCGGCAGCAGGCCGAGCACGACGAGCCCCAGCCCCAGGTTATCGGCCTTCGTGAGCGCGTGCAGGCGCGTGAGCGCATCGGGGAACCGGAGGAGTCCGACGCTGCCGGCGAGGAAGAAGAACGCGCCGGCGCAGACTGCGGCGACGGTGAAGAGATCGGCAAGGTTCATTCGCGTTCGGCCGCTCCCGTGTCGTCCGGCTGCCCGTCGGTGACGGCCTTGAAGAACGCAACCGAGGCGAACGCAGCGAGCAGCGCAAGGGTGAGCGCCACGTCCACGACCGGGCCGACGCCCATTGCCGCGCCGATCAGGAGCAGGGCCCCAATGCCGCCCGTGCCGATGAGCTGCGCGGCCATCATGCGGTCCGCGTCGCCCGGACCGCGGAGGATGCGGACGAACCCGAGCGCGACCATCGCGAGCACGAAGAGCGCCGCCGCGAGGAGGAACTCAGCCATGGGCGCGCCCCGGGACGAGGGCCTTCCCATACGCGCGTTCGTCGGCCGCCAGCTGCGCGGTCACCGGCTGCCCGGTGTCGAGGCAGTGGTACACCATGCCCGTGTCGTCGTCGGCGACCGGCACGGTGCCGGGAAGAACGCTGGTGATCGTGGCGAACGTGTTGCGCGCCTGGCCGCGCGGCAAGCCGGTGCGATAGGCGACGAAGCCCGCGGCGAGCGGCATGCGCGGAGCGAGCGCGCGGCGCGCGACGTCGATGCCCGCGAGGATCGACTGCCACAGGAAGCGCGGGCTGCGCGCCGCCAGGACCGCGAACCGCACCTGCCCAGTAGCCGGCGGGAGGAGACGCAAGCTCGCCCAGGTCGCCGCGGCCGCGGTCAGTGCACCGACGGCGAGGTCGCCCGGCTGCCCACTGCGGATGAGCACGCCCCAAAGTGCCGCGAACCCCAGGAAGCGGGTGAGCGCCGCGCCGATGGTTGGCCCTTCGTTGCCGTCCCGGGTCATGTCGAGATCAGGTTCCGGGGTGACGGAGGGTCCACGGCCGACGCCTGACTGCCGCCCCGCTCCGCCGCACCCTGCTCACGGCTGTTCCGCTCGGATGCGACACCGTCTGGCAGAGCGCGATTGGCGAGGCCATCGCCGGGGAGCTCCAGAGCCCGGCTAGAGCGCATCATTGAGCGCGATCCCCACGCCAATCGTCTTCTGGTTCCAGTTGTAGTCGATCATGCTCTCGCCGTAGCCGGCGAAGCCCTGGACGTACGCGCGCACCGGCCCGAGCAGCCGGGGCGACATCCACGTGAGCTCAGCCGCGCCCTTCCCCTTGCTCAAGTTGCCGCGGCCCATCAGCGAGAGGCTGTGATCCCGCCACTTGTAGATCGCGGTGAGGCTGCCGTAGCCGTAGTAGTCCTTGATGGTCGGGTTGTCATCCTTGTAGTAGAACGGGTACCAGGCCGAGGCGAGCAGCGCGAAATTCTCGCGCTCGAAGCCGAACGTCGCGATGATCCGGTCCCAGCTGCGCGACAGGATGTCGGTCCTGCCGTTCGACTGGTGATTGTAGCCAACGTTGAGGAGATTCCACCGGAACCCGCCGCCGAGGTCGAGCCCGGGCCGGTAGCTCGCGAAGAGCTCCGGCATGTAGTTCGTCTCCCGGAACGGGCGCGACGTCTCGCCGTTGTAGACCTGCCACTGGTTCTGCTGCGTGTAGGCCGCCCACACGCCCCAGCGCCGGTCCTCCGTGGTCCACAGCCGCATCTTGAAGCTGAGCTGGAACTTGGCCTCCATGCTGTCCAGGGTCTCCGGCTTGCCGGCGGCCGCGAACAGCGGCGCGTAGGGCGCGGTGTTCAGGTTGTCGGTGTAGCGGCCGACCAGCAGGTAGTTCTGCTTGTACACGTCGATGACGTACCGGTTCGAGCCCGGGTCGAACGCCCATGCCGTGTCGATCATCGAGCGGGTTGCGCCCGCGGCTCCAGCGACGGGAGCTCCCGTCCCTGCCACCGCCGGCGCGGGCGTCCCCGCCGCTGCGGGAGGCTCGCCCGGCGGCGTCGCGACGGCACGCCCGCTCGCGCGGTCGTAGCAGGCGAGGCGCTCGCTGTCGGCGCCGATCGCCGCGCATTCGGCGATGGAGGGCGTCGTCTGGGCAAGCGTTGCCCCCGTCGCGCCCAGCGCAGTGAGCAGCATGGCCCCGGCCAATCGGTGCGAAGACTTGATCATCTGACTCCCTCAGTTGATGTGCGCGTCAGCGCCGCCGACCTGCACGGGCATCGCGCTCAGCCGGTCGAAGAGCCGAGCCTCGCCGAGGATCGGCCACCAGTCGTACAGGAAGATCTCCATCGGCCGCCACAGCGCGACCCAGGCGCCGATCACGATGCTCTCGTGCAGGAACCGGCCGTATTGGTATTGACCGACGACCTCCGCCAGCAGGTCGCCGATCAGATTCGCCGCGGCGACGAACACGAGGCCGATCAGGAGGGCCCAGCGTCCGGTGCGGAACAGTTGGCGGAGCCGCGCGCGCATCGTGGCCGCGCCGTGGGCGAAGTGCTCGCGCACGGCCTGCTGAAACGCGGCGACCTCCCCGGGCATCGGCGCCCGCCGGGACACCCGTACGACGAGTGCGAGCGGCGCCTCGCGGCGCAGCTCGCGCGCCGCGCCGACGATGAACGCTTCCGCCTTGGGATCGAGGTCGCGCTCGCGGAAGGGTGCGGGATCCATCGCGTCGTACATCTGCCCGAGCTCCCCGACCTGCACTTCGATCGGGCCACGACCTGGCGGCAGGGGCAAGGGGTCCGTGCGGGATTCCGGCGTCACTCGGCGCTCCTCGGCACGGATCCGATCAGGCCGGCGCGGGCGCCGCCCTTGCGGCCGGTGGGGCTGCGTTTCGCTCGCCGCCGAACACGGTCACGTAGAGCGTGGGCAGGAACACGAGCATCAGCAGCGTCCCGATCATCAGCCCGCCCATGATCGCGAACGCCATCGGCCCCCAGAACACGGTCGGCGCGATCGGGATGAGGCCGAGCACGGTCGAGAACGCGGTGAGCG
>JADLAV010000060.1 GCA_020848075.1 Burkholderiales bacterium | reverse complement strand
GTAGAACATGAGCCGGGATGTTCTCGGCTTCATTCTTCGCGTAGATCGTCAACATCCAAATGACACCCTTCGCGGCTCGGGCGAAGTAGATGACCCGTACGCCGCCGCGCTTGCCCCGCCCTGCCACCCGGGCGGCCGGCCAAACTCCTCCACTTATGGCCACCCAAACTCCCCCACCTGACCGGGGATCGGCGACGGGCTGAGGGATAGCCCGCGGCGACCCGGCGGGCACCGGGCGAGGCGTATCTTTCTGCCCCTCACGCGAGGGGAAACAGGAGTGAACGCCTTGAAGCCGCACCTACAGACGACGCTGCGCACGCTGCTGGCGCAGAACGTTGGTCAGCGCGAGATCGCCCGGGTCACGGGGATCGACCGCAAGACGATCCGCAACTTTCAGAAGCGCCTGGCCGCCGAGCCGGCAAACTCCTCCGGGGCGGCCACCGGCCCGGCCGCTCGAACTCCTCCACCGTGGCCTCCGGCGGCGGTGCCCAGCCTTGGCGTGACGGTGTCGCTATGCGAGCCGCATCGCGAGTTCGTCGAAGCGCAGCTGCGGCTGCGTCGCAACGCGACCGCGATCTACCAGGACCTGGTCGACGAGTTCGGCTTCGACGGGCACTACAACAGCGTCAAGCGCTTCGTGGCCAAGCTTGCGCAGCGCGAGCCAGAACAGTTCGACCGACTCGAGTTCGCCCCCGGCGAGGAGGCCCAGGTGGATTACGGCGAGGGTGCGCTCACGCGCGTGCCCGGCACCACGCGGTATCGCCGACCGCGGCTGTTCGTGATGACGCTGCGCTACTCGCGACGCAGCTTCCGTCGCGTGCTCTGGCGCAGCGATCAGCAGAGCTGGGCACGGCTTCACGAGCAGGCGTGGCGCTACTTCGGCGGCGCCTGCCGCTACGTCGTGCTGGATAACCTCAAGGAAGGTGTCGCCAAGCCCGATCTCTACGAGCCCGAACTCAACCCCGTGTACGCCGCCACGCTGGCGCACTACGGCGTGATCGCCGACCCCGCGCGCGTCGGGGATCCGAACCGCAAGGGCAGCGTAGAGAACGCGATCGGTCACACGCAGGCCACTGCGCTCAAGGGTCGGCGCTTCGAGAGCATCGAGGCGCACAACGAGTTCCTCGAGCACTGGGAGACCAAGTGGGCGGCGCCGCGCATCCACGGCAACACCCGCCGGCAGGTGCAAGCGATGTTCGAGGAGGAGCGCCCGCATCTGCTGGCGCTGCCCGCCACGGTCATGCAGTTCTTCACCGAGCAGATCCGAACCGTGTGCGACGACACCTGCGTGCTCGTCGACCACAGCAGCTACGCCGCGCGTCCGGCGCGCATCGGCACCAAGGTGCTGGTTCGCATCTTCGATCGCCACCTCGAGATCCGCGATCGTGCGACCAAGGCGCTGCTGCGCACCCACGTTCGCGTCGAGCGTCCCGGCACCGTCGTGCTGCCCGCCGCCGAGCGGGTGTTCAACCCCTCACGCGAGACCCGCGCGATCCTCGCCCGCGCTCGCGAGATCGGCCCCGCCGCGCAGCGCCTGTGCGAGCTGCTGTTCGCCGTCCAGGGGCGCGTCGGACAGCGCAAGCTCTGGGGGATCGTCGGCCTGGCCGACCGCATCCCGCGCCGCTTCGTCGACGCCGCCTGCGAGCGCGCGCTCGCCGACGGCGTGCACGGCTACAAGCACGTCAAGGTCATCGCCCAGAGCCTGCTCGAGCACGCGCTCGCCGCTCTGGACGCAGGACCCTCGCAGGACGCCGAGCGCCTCATCCAGCAGCACCCGCTGATCCGATCCACGCAGATCTACGCCGAGCTCTTCGAACGCGCCTCGCAAGCCGCTGACCACCTACAGGACACCGCCCAATGAACCTCGCCGACATCGACCGCGCGCTGCGCCAGCTTCGTCTCTCGGGCATCGCCGCCACGCTGCCCACGCGCGTGCTGCAGGCTCAAGCCAGCCAACAGCCCTTCCTCGAGACCCTCGGCCAGATCCTGCAGGATGAACTCGACCGGCGTCGCACGCGCCTGAATGAGCGTCGCTTCAAGCTCTCGCGTCTGGACGAGCGTCTCACGCTCGCCGAGTTCGACTGGAGCTTCAACCCCAAGGTGCCGCGCGCGGCGTGCTTCGAGCTGCACACGCTCAAGTTCATCGCCGACGGCGGCAACGCCTTGATCATCGGTAAGCCCGGCACCGGCAAGAGCCACATCGCGAAGGCGATCGCCTACGAGGCGACCCTGCAGGGCTATCGCGTCCGGTACGCCGAAGCCGACGCCGAACTGGCTCGCTACGCGGTGGCCGCCGCCGACGAACGCAACGAGACGATGCGCGAGTTCGTCGACACCGATCTGCTCGTGCTCGACGATCTGTTCCTCGCCCGCCGGCTGCCCGAGGCCGGCGCCGAACTGCTGCAGGCCGTCGTGCATGCCCGCTACAAGCGCCGCGCCGCCATCGTCGTCACCTCCAACCGCATGCTCGAGGACTGGGGCAAGTACCTCGGCGACAACACGATGGCCACGACTATCCTCGACCGGCTCATGCACCACGCGGCGATGCTGCGATTCGAAGGCAAGAGCTACAGGATGCGCGCGCTCGCCCAACGCATCGCTACGGGCCCCACCGCCGAGGCATAATCAACCCGCCTCGCCTGGGGGAGTTTGGGTGGCCAAAGGTGGGGGAGTTTGAGGTGGCCGTTCGGGG
>JADLAV010000059.1 GCA_020848075.1 Burkholderiales bacterium | reverse complement strand
GTGAAACGTGAAACGTGAAACGTGAAACGTGAAACGTGAAACGTGAAACGTGAAACGTGAAACGTGAAACGTGAAACGTGAAACGTGAAACGTGAAACGTGAAACGTGAAACGTGAAACGTGAACAGAGTTTAGCCGGTTCTGCTCATGCCTCGGCAGTGAGCGGTAGACTGTCCATCCGTTGCTGCCGGCAAGTCACCGCCCAATGGCCACATTTCCCGTCACCGTCGAGTGCTACGCGGGTTACCGCGGCGAGGAGGAGCCACGGGCGTTCACGCTCGGCGAACGGCGGCTGGAAGTGGCCGCCATCCAGGATCGCTGGCTCGCGCCGGACCATCGCTATTTCAAGGTCGCCGCGAGCGATGGCGACACCTACATCCTGCGCCACGACGCGCAGACCGGGGAGTGGACGCTCGGCGCCTTTCGGCGCGGCATCGAGTGAGCCGCACGGGCCCGGGCGCGCCTCACCCGCCCTTCCCGGGCGGCGGTGCCTCGCGTTGCGGTTTCATCGCCGGCGGCGCGTACCATTTCGCCGGCGGCACGATCGCCGGCGCCTCGGGGTTGGCGATGAAGTGCGGCGACATGATCTGCACGCCGTACTCGTTGAACGCGTCCTGGATGCTCTGATGCAGCTGCGACAGAGCAAGGGGCATCTGCGCGAGATCGGCCAGTGTGAAGTTGAGCTCGTAGCGAACGTAGAAGTCGTCGAGCGCGGTCTGCAGGACGAAAGGGGATGGATCGTTGCCGACGAGCGGCGTGCGCGCAGCGGCGGCAAGGAGCATCGCATGCACCTGACGCCACGGCGTGTCGTACCCGATCGTCACCGATGTGGACAGCGTCGGACGGCCCGAGATGCTGTAGTTGATCACCTGCCCGGAGAGCACGAGCGAGTTCGGCACGCTGATCTCGATGTTCTTCATCGTGCGCAGGCGCGTGGCGAGCAGCGAGCTCTCCGCGACGACCCCGATCGTGTCGCCGATCTTGACCAGGTCTCCGGTGCGGAAGGACCGCATGTAGGTGATCAGCATCCCGTTGATCAGGTTCGCCACCACGCCGGTCGCACCGAGCGAGCCGAGCAGACCGAGAAAAATCGCCATGCCCTGGAACGCCGGCGAGCCGGAGCCCGGGATGTAGGGATAGGCCATGATCACCGCGGCGATCAGCACGAATACCGTCACCAGCCGCTGCGTTGGCCGTGCCCACTCTGGATAGAACCCGTCGATGTGGACGCGACCGTCCGCGACCCGGGCGAAGAAGAAGCGCGCGGAGCGCAGGATGTAGCGGGCGGCCACTGCGATCACTAGGACCACGGCCAACCCGGGCAGCGCCTCGAGCACTTCGCGGGCAAGTCCGCTGAGTGGCACGAGGATGAGATCGGCGAGCTGTCGCGCGATGCCGCGGGTCTCGGCGAAGTAGGAGAGCGAAAGGCTCAGGACGGCATAGATCGCCCCGACCCAGACCGCGACGTGCGCAAGGCGCGTGAATGCGAGCAGCGGCCAGCGAAGCTGCGCCCCGCGAAACGTGCTTCCGGTTCGCTGCTCGACCTTGGCGAGCTGCGCATCCCAGCCTGCAAGCACGAAACGCTGCAGCCTCCGGTATAGCCGCTCGAACACGAAGAGGAGAAGCGCCGCAATCGCGAGGGTGGCGACGGTCTGGCCGAGGGCGGTCAAGAGCGCCTGCGGCGTGCGCTCCGCGCGATAGCGGGCGACCGCTTCCTCGATCCGCTGTGCCGCCACGGCGGCGACCTCCGGTCGGGACCTGCCGAGACCCTCGGCGTCGGCGTCGAACACCGAGACGAGGATGGTATCCCCGACGCGCAGGTCGCTGCTGACCGGGGTCTCTTCCACGACGACCTTGACCACTGGCATGTTCGGGTTGTCCACGAGCCGCTTGAGCCGCTGGGTAATCGCTTCCGCACGCTCTTGTGCGGTGAGCGATCTGATCCCCTCGCGCACAAAGACGACGGTCTCGTCGCCGAGGTGGACCGCAAACTTCTCGCCGGTGGCCTCGCGCGCCTCCTGCGCTCCCAGGGGCGCTGCCAAGGCGATGAGGAGCAACGAGATGGCGGTCGTTCGGAACAGAACTACCATGATGGTGCGTCTCCGTATCTTCGCAGCGGCTTCGGATTCTAGGTCCGGACTAAGGGCAAGGTCTCGAAAGTGAACTCCACGGCGCGTCAACGGGCTGACCCGCGCGACCAGACGAGTTCCCCGTCTCGCCACACGGTGCGCACCCGGTGGAAGGGCACGGTATGCAGCGTGCCGTCGGCCTCGATCGCCTCGAAGGAGAAGTGCGAGCCGGGTGCGACCTGGATCCGCTCGAGCGGTACTTTCACTTCGGCGCCGGTCACGCGGTCCCAGTAGCCGATCGCGAACCGGGCGCGGCCGAACGCCGGATCCCAGCGGATCCGCGCGAGGAGCTCGTGGATCGGGATCACGGCGTTCCCGCGCCTGCCGAACGCACCCGCACGCGGGTGAGCGCGCCCGCCGGCTCGCAGGCGAAGCGCACCGGGCGGAATTGCTCGATCAGCCACATCGCGGTGAGCGCGTGGGCCGAGACCTCGCGCGTCGTGAACGAACCGCCGCCCGCGAGCGCCAGATAGACGAGCATCTGGTCCGCGGCATGGGCATCCAGCGCCGCCCCGCTCGCGAGATCGGCCGCCAGCGCCTGTCCGACTGCCTCGCCGAGCGCCTCCGCGCGCACGCCGCGCTCGGCCACGCGGCCCGCGCCGAGCACGCTCGCCTCGGTCCGCGCCCAGGCGACGATCGCGCCGCCCTGCCCGATCGCCCCCTCGCCCTCGACGACGGACGCATCGATCCACGCGCTCGCCGCAGCGGACCCAAGCGCGTGAAGCGCCGCGGCGCGCATGCGCTCCGCGATGTGGTGCGGTAGATGGGCGACGTGCGCTGCCCCTTCCACTGCAACGAGCCTGCCCGGCGCATCGAGCTCGAAGGCGCGGAGCGGCCCGGGCACGGTGTCGAGCACGATCTCCCCGCCGCCGCGCGGGAAGTACCCGCGCCGCACGACGCGCGCGGCGACGCGTGCACCCATGCGGGCAAGGTGGCGCAGCAGCACCTGCGTGAAGTAGTCAGCGGGCGGCGCCTGCGGGACATCGGTGCCGCCGACGACCGTCACGCGCGAGGCCGCGGGGGCCGCGAGGAGCACCGGCAGCGCCGCCTGCAGCACGAGCGTCACGCTGCCCGCAGTGCGGACGTCGTAGCGGAACGTGCCGCCGCGCGGCGCGCCGGGCGAGAAGGTGAAGCTCGCCGCACGCGGCTCGAGCCCTTCGGTGCGCGCACCGCAGAGCTCCGCGACGACACGCACCGCCGCGAGGTGCTGCGGCGCGAGGCCCGGTCTTGCCCGGCCGGCGCGCACGTTGACGATCCGGATCGCCGTGCCGGTCACCGCCGCAAGCGCCGCGGCGGTGCGCACGAGCTGGCCGCCGCCCTCCCCGTACGCCCCGTCGATCTCGATCACGGCGCTGACGGCGCCGCGAGCGTCAGCCGGTCGCCACTGCGCACGAGCGCGGTGCCGAGCTCGGCGGAGAGCGCCTGCATGCGCTGCATGATCGCGGCGCGCTGCGGATCGCGCGCGAGCTCCACCTTGGCGAACCGCAGCTGGACCGGGACCATCTCCAGTCCCGCGAACTGCGCGCCGTCGAAGCGTAGCAGGAACACGAACGACCAGTCGTTGCGCGCGCTGGGATGCAGCGCGTAGTCGTCGATGAAGTCGCCGGTGTCGTACAGGATCGGCTTGCCGCGGTGCAGCTCGACGCCGTGGAAGACATGCGCGCTGTGCCCGTAGTAGGCGTCCGCGCCGCGCTCGATGACCGCGCGCGCGAAGTCGCGGAAGAGCGGCGACGGCCGCGCCCGGTAGTTGGTGCCCCAGTGATTGGAGAAGATGACGAGCTCCGCGGCCTTGCGCGCCGACGCGATCGCCGCCTCCACCCGCGCCAGGGCCGCGGGCGCAAGCGAGACCTCGAGATAGTTGGTGCCGGGTGTCTTGCCCGCACCGAAGATCGGCTCGTTGTCGGTGAACGCGACGACGGCGACGCGCAGGGGCGGATCGCCGGCGGCGAGGAGCGCTGGCAGCGCCGCATCGGAACCGTTGCGACCGGCGCCGGCGTGCCGGATACCCGCCGCTTCGAGCGCGTGCAGCGTGTCGAGCAGCCCCTGCTCCTCGTAGTCGAGGATGTGATTGTTGGCCAGCATGCACGCGTCGATGCGCGCGCTCTTCAGGACGTCGATCGCGCGCCGGTCGCCGCGGAAGTGATAGACCTTCGGCGACCGGGCCCACGGGCGCTGATGGCCGGTGATCGCGCACTCCAGATTGCAGATGCGCAGGTCCGCCACGTGCAGCACCGGAGCCGTATCGCCCCAGTGCTCGTAGGGCAGCATGCGCTCGGCCGCGCGCGCGACCCCGCGGCCGAGCATCACGTCGCCCATCAGCGCGATGGTGACCATCGTTGCGCAAGCGCAGCGCGCCGTCCCTGGTGGACGCTACCGCATCCAATGCACCCGCAACAGCCGGTCCTCCTGGTTGTAGTGGTACTCGAGCTCGCCCCGGTAGGCGTGCTCGAGCGCGTCGCCGATCGCGCGCGCGAGGTGCAGATCGGTGGTGGTGACCAGCAGCCCGTCCGCCTCGTCCTCGATCGCCATCACGCGCTCGAGCGGGTGCTCCGACTTCTCGCGTTCTTCGATATTGCGGATCAGGCCGACGATGTCATCGCGGTGCGTCGCGAGGAAATCGCCGCCGATCGCGACGAAGCCGGCCGGGAACTTGTCGTGAATGCGATGGCAAGCGGGGCAACGCTCCTCGTGCGCCGCGCCCTCCGCCGGCCCCCACCGCCAGCGCCCCTCGTGGTACACCGCGCCGCAGTCGGGGCAGCGCGTCGGCTCGGGCAGCTTGGCGCGCGACTTGTAGGCGTCGTGTACCCGATCCTCGATCACCCGGGCATTGCGCCGGATGCGCCGAAATCGGGGCGGCGCCTTGAGCTTCATCGTCATTCCCATCCTTCGATCTCCTGTTTCTCCGTTGCACGCCCGCGAGAATACCCAAGCGAGCGCGGGTCCCTATTGGATCGCCCGTCAGCCGCGTTTCGAAGCCGCCCTCTCCGCTTCATCCTCCGCCTCCAGTGCGGGCACGCTTTGACACAAGTCAAGCAGGCCGGTTCGGCTCACCGCGCAGACTCCGGCCCACGCGCGTGCAACCGCGCGATGCTCCCGACCACCTGCGCGACCTCGGCGTCGGCGAGCGGCGGCCGGCACCGCGCACGGTTCCAGGCGACCAGCAGCTCGAGCGCGACCTGCGGGTCGACCCCGTGCCAGAAGAGATGCCCGGCGAGCGAGGCGATGGTGCTGTTGCGGCTACCCTCGCTCACGCCGTTGCGAACGAGCGCGCGCCATTCGGCGATCGAGTGTCCGGCGCGGGCAGTGGGCGGTCGGACCAGCGCGAGCTGCCAGCGCGGGATCGGTGCGAGCCGTGCTTCGTCGGGCGAGTGCCCTGGCACCCAGGTGTAACGTCGCCCGTTCGGATGCACCGACGGCGGCGCGACGACGAGGCCGCCGTCGCCGCGCAGGTCCATTCCGGGAGCGAACCCGACGCGATTCGGCACGGTCCCGCCCGGGTGCGCGAAGTAATAGTGCCGTCCTCCGCCACCGGTGGTGGCCTCGATCGTGCGCTCCAGCGGCCCGTACTCGGCTGCGAGCGCCGCAAGGCTTGCTTCGCCGCCGTGCCGCGGATCGACGTCGATCACGACAAGCCCGGAGACCGCGCCCGTGACGATCCCGAGGTTCGCATCGCGGCGGCGGCCAAACCACTGCTCGACCTCGTCGGGCGTCGGCCGGCGGTGCTGGAACTCGAGCCATGCGACCACCGGGCGCTTGCCGCGCGCCTCGACCGGAACGATCGACCAACCGCGGGCGAGGCACGCCCGGGCTGCGACGAGGATCGGAGAGGGCTCGGCGGACATCCGGCGGCGCTCCTTCGGCACGGGCCTGCGGAAGCGCTCCTGCTGCTGCAACTTTGGGGCGTCGTCGCGCCAGCGCCTTTGACGTGGGTCAACTGGTCTTCCGCCGTGGAATATACTAGCGCGGTTGGGCTTCAGCCCCAGTGCAGCACGAACGAGTTCGCGGCTTCGCGCTCGACGCGCGTGCCGGGCGTGCCGCATTCGCGGCTCAGCATGGTCTCCAGCCAGCGTGTATCCGCGTCTGCCGCGCGGTTGAGCCGCAGGCGCCGGATCTGCATCGGCGTGAGACCGAGACGAACCAGCCTGCCGCTCGCCGCGTCCAGCGTCGGGAAGTACATCAGCGTGAGGTCGGCGCGATACGATTCGTATCCGCCGATGCCCTCGTAGTCGTTCAGAAAGTCGCCGCAGCCGTACAGGATAAGCTTGTCGCGGTGGACCTCGATGCCCTTCGGGTGATGCGAGGAGTGGCCGTGCACCACGTCCACCGCCGCGCCTTCGACCAGCGCGTGCGCGAAGGCGCGTTCGGCGCGCGGTATCGCGTAGCCCCAGTTGCCGCCCCAGTGGATCGAGGCCACGACGATGTCGCCCTCGCTCTTCGCCGCGCGCACGCTGCGGGCGATCTCGTCCACCGTTCGCATCGAGAAGTTCGGGAGGAAGCTCACGCCCGCGCGGTCCCGGCCCGCGGCCCAGGCGGCGCCGATGCCGGAGCTCTCCAGGCCGTACGCGAAGACGAGCACACGGCCGCCTCCCGGCAGCGCAATCGATGCCGGCGCGGCCGCCTCGTCGGCGTTGCGACCGGCGCCGGCGGTGCGAATGCCCGCGGCGCGCAGGGTGGCCAGGGTCTCGGCCAGCCCGCGGCGCCCCCAGTCGAGCACGTGATTGTTGGCGAGCGTGCAGCAGTCGATCTTCGCGGCGGAGAGGCAGGGCACGTTGCCCGGATGCATCCGGTAGTGGATCCCCTTCCCCGGCCACGCGTCCTCGGACGTCGTCACTGCCGTTTCCAGATTGACGATGCGCGCGTCGGGCCGGACGCGCTCGAGCTCGGCAAGCGCGTCGCCCCACACGTAGGCGAATTCTACGGGCCGCGCGATCGGCCCCGCGGACCGCTCCGCGAGCGCCACATAGCCGAGCGCAGAGCGCACGTACGGCTCGAAGAGATGCGGCACGCTCGGGTGCGGCAGGATCTGATCGATGCCGCGGCCGGCCATGACGTCGCCGGAAAGGAAGAGCGTGACCGGCGACGATCGCAGGCTTGGGCCCTGCATCTGCGAGCGCTCCGGGTTCAGTCGCCCCCGGCCGTGCGGCCGCGGTGCAGGCGATCATCGTCGGCGATCTGCGCGAGCAGCTCCTCGACCCGCCGCGCGCCGCCGCGCAGCGTGAGGGTGTCGCGCGGGGAGCGGCCGCCGAGCTGCACGCTCGGCCGATCGAGCCACGCGATCGCTTGCGCTTCCTCGCCGAACACGCGGATTGCGAGCGCGATGACGCGAGCCGGATCGTGGCGATGCATGGGTCCAATGTTAATGCAGCGGGCGGAGACGTACGCGCCGGCGCCTCACGCGAGCTTCATGACCACCATGCCGAGCACGTTGGCCGCCGAATCGGCGCGATCGGACATGTTCGAGATGTGGCGGTAGACCTCGCGCCGATAGAAGAGGCCCGGAAGCAGCAGCGGGTCGGTGGCGCGGGCGAACAGGTCCTTGATCGCGGCGCGGTAGAGGCGCTCGACGGCGCGCTCGAGCGTGCGCACCTCGCGGGCGTGGTCGCCCGCGACCCGCGGGTTCTGCGCGAGCCGCAGGATCGCCAGCTCGAGCTGCCGCGCCTCTTCGCACGCGAGCGCGACCATCTGCCGGATGTGGTCGTCCGCGCTCACGTTGAGGATGCTCATCCCCTCGATGGTCGTCTCCGCGTAGCGCACCATGTCCTCGTAGCAGTGCGACAGGTTGAAGATGTCCTCGCGATCGAGCGGCGTGACGAACGTCTTGTGCAGCTCGTCGATGAGCACGCTGCGCAGCTCGGCCGCCTCCTCGGCGAGCGCGCGCGACTTCTCGACCGCCTCGGGACCGACGTCCTCGATCGTGCTCTCCAGGTAGCGGATGCCCTCGACGGTCTTGGCGGCCTGTGCAATCAGCATGGAGAGGAACCTGTTCTTCTCCGTCAAACCGCCGTCGAACCAGCCCATCACGCGCCTCCCTGTCGCAGCACCGCTGCGACGACGTAGTGAAGCGGCACCGCCAGCGCCGCGGTGACCGGCACCGTCAGGAGCCAGGCCACCAGGATCTCGCCGAGCACCGCCCAGCGTACCTTGGACTTGCGCTCGGCCGCGCCTGCGCCGAGGATCGCGAGGCTCACCACCTGGGTCGTGCTCACCGGCCCGCCGGCGAGCGACGCCCCCAGGATCACGGTCGCCGAGGCGAGCTGAGTCGTGAACCCGTGGATCGGGCGGATCCGGTAGAAACGCGCCCCCAGGGTATGAACGATCCGCCGCCCGCCCGCCGCGGTGCCGAGCGCGATGGCGGACGCGCTCGCGACCACCACCCACCACGGCACGACGAACGCCGGTGTGAACTTGAGCGCGAGGAGCCCCAGGGCGATCACGCC
This sequence comes from Burkholderiales bacterium, assembly GCA_020848075.1. Classification (GTDB taxonomy): domain Bacteria; phylum Pseudomonadota; class Gammaproteobacteria; order Burkholderiales; family SG8-39; genus JAABRB01. The sequence continues at coordinate 22,806 of JADLAV010000059.1, read as the reverse complement.
CATCGTCTTCTGCGCGCCGTTCGCGCCGTGGCCCATGGCGAGCGCCAGGGCGGTGAGGACCTGCAGCCTGGACAGCGCAACGTTCGCCCGCGGCGTCGCGTCCCGCAGCACCCAGCGCGTCGCCTGCATAATCGCAGCCGCGGCCAGGAAGCCGAGCACCGGCGCGGCGAGCAGCGCGATCGCGACCTTCCACAGCCCAGGGGCCTGGATCGCGGCGGTGCCCGAGGCGGCCACGGCGGCGCCGACAATGCCGCCGATCAACGCGTGCGACGAGCTGACCGGAATGCCGAGGCGCCAGGTCGCCACGTCCCAGAGGCTCGCGGCCGCGAGCGCGGCGAGCACCACGGAGATCGTGACCGACTGCGGATCCGCGACCTCGGCCCCCACGGTGTGCGCGACGGCGACGCCGAGCAGGAGCGGGCCGGCGAAATTCGCGGCCGCTACGAGGGCGAGCGCCCCGCGCGCGCTCATGGCGCGCGAGGCGATGATCGTGGCCACCATGCTCGCGCTGTCGTGAAAGCCGCTCAGGAAATCGAAGGCAAGCGCAAGGGCGAGCAGCCCCACGAGCAGCGTCAGTGAGGACATCGCCCGCGCGCGCAGGAAAGCAAGCGTTCGCCGGTCATATCAGCACGCCGAAGTGAGTTCGAGAGGAGCAGGGTGCGCCAGCACTCGCGTGATCGCCGCATCGATGTCGGCGCGATGGTTGAGCACCTGATCCACGGCCTCCACGATCGGCATCGCCACGCCGCAGCGCCGCGCCAGCGCGGCCACGCCCTCGGCGGAATGGAGGCCCTCCTGCACCGTCACGCGCTCGGCGAGCACATCGGCGAGCCTGCGCCCCTCCCCCAAGGCGATCCCGAGCGACATGTTGCGCGAGGTCGGGCTGTTGCAGCTCAGGTCCATGTCGGCGATCCCGGCAAGACCCAGGAAAGTCTCGAGCCGCGCGCCCATCGCTAGGCCGAGACGCACCGTCTCACCCAGGCCGAGCGCGACAAGGAGCGCGCGGGCGTCGTTGCCGAGCTTCCGGCCGGTCGCGATGCCGCACGCGATCGCAACCACGTTCTTGAGCACGCCGCCGAGTTGCGCGCCGATGACGTCGTCGGTGACGCAGATGCGAAAGCGTGGGTTCTCGATGTCGCGGGCGAGCCGCTCGCCGAGCGCGCGGTCGGCGCAGGCGATCGCGACGGCGGTCGGGAGGTCGACTCCGATCTCGGCCGCAAACGAAGGCCCGGACAGGACGGCGACTCGCGCCCCGGGCAGCGCCTCGGCGATGACCTGCGACATCAGCGCGCAGGTGCCGCGCTCGATGCCCTTCGAGCACGCCACCACCGGCGTGCCCGCCTTCAGGCAAGCCTGGAGTCGGGTGGCGACGGCGCGCACGTGCTGCGCGGGCGGCACGAGCAGCAGGAAATCCGCGTCCGCGGCCGCAGCGAGATCCCCGGTGGCGACGATCCCCGGCACCAGGGCAACGCCGGGCAGGAAGCGTGGGTTCGACCGCTCGGCGTTGATCGCCGCGACCACCTCCGGCTCGCGCGCCCAGACCGTCAGTTCGTGGCCGGAGCGCCGCAGCACGCACGCCATCGCCGTGCCGAATGCGCCTCCCCCGATCACGCCGATGCGGGCCATGGCGCGAGAGTACGCGGCGCAGCCGGCGCGGCGGTTGACCGAGGTCAAACCGCCGCATGGCGGCGCGCGGGCGTCGGCTAGCTCGCGGCCACCCGCACCAGTACGCGCCTGCGCCGCGGGCCGTCGAACTCGCAGAAGAAGACCGACTGCCAGGTGCCGAGAAGCGGCTTGCCGTCTTTGACGAGCACCGTCGCCGAAGCGCCGACGAGCGCCGCTTTGATGTGGCTGTCGGCATTGCCTTCCGCGTGAGCGTAGCCGGCGTCCCGCGGCACGAGCTGCGCGAGCCGGGCGAGGAGGTCGCGCGCCACGTCGGGATCGGCACCCTCGTTGATCGTAACGCCGGCGGTCGTGTGCGGGACACAGACGTGGCAGACGCCGTCCTTCACGCCGCTCTCTTCGATCGCTTTCTCCACGTGCCCATCCAGCTTGATGAGCTCGGCGCGCGCATGGGATTCGATCCGGAACTCCTTCAGATGAGCCACGGCTCGCGCTCCCGCATCAACTGCCGGCCCGAGCCGCACCGAGGGTGCGGACGAGCGGCATGCCCGGGCCCGAGGCGATCACTCGGCGGGCGCGCCGCGCATGAGCGCGAGGCGGCGCGCGAACCATTCCGCCGCAAGTCGAGCGACTTCCTCGAGCGCGCCGCGCTCTTCGAAGAGGTGCGTGGCGCCGGGAACGATCGCCAACTCCCGGTGGCAATGCACGAGCGCGTCGCGTGCCGATTCGTTCAGCTCGATCACGCCGTGGTCGCGACCCCCCACGATGAGCAGGGTCGGCGAGCGAACCTTGGCGAGCAGTCCGGCGCCCGTCAGATCCGGGCGCCCGCCGCGCGAGACGACGGCGCCGATCTCCTCCGGAAGCCGGGCGGCGACCCGCAGCGCCGAAGCGGCGCCGGTGCTCGCGCCGAAGAGCCCGACCGGCAGCGCGCGCGTCGGCGCGTGGCCGCGCACGTAGCGCACGGCGTGCTCGAGCCGCTCGGTGAGGAGATCGATGTTGAAGCGCGTCTCGTAGGTGAGATCCTCCACCGGCGTGAGCAGGTCGAGGAGGAGGCTCCCCAGGCCCGCCGCGCGCAGCGCTCTTGCGACGAACTGGTTTCGCGGCGACAGTCGGCCGGAGCCGCTTCCGTGCGAGAACACGACGATGCCGCAGGGCTCGGCCGGCAGCTCGAGCATGCCCTCCAGGGTGACGTGGCCGGCCGGCACCGCGACGATAGGCTCCTGCATCGTGGCCTCCCATCGGGGAAATCCCGAAGCGGCATGTCTTCACGCCCCCGGAGTTTCACGCCTCCGGGGCACCCTCGAGGACGAGGGGCGCTGCCATGACCATACACGGCGGCGCAGCCGCAAGATTGACGGTGGTCAAACGCGGACCTGGTTCGCGCGCCTCGATCGCGGGCGAAGGGGCACGGCGCGAGGCGGCGCGCGCTGCCGGCGTGGCGATCGACCCCCGCGGGCGGGCCGGACGACGTCATGCGTCGGCGGCGACGTGCGTCCCGGCTTCGCCGCGGAACGCTTCGGCTGCCTGTTCGAGGTGCGCGACGATGGCGCGCTTGCCGCCGTGAGCGAGGAAGCGGAGCACGGCGTCGATCTTCGGCGCCATGCTGCCGCTCGCGAAGTGCCCTTCCGCGCGGTAGGCGGTGAGCTCGGCCACGCTCACGACGCCAAGGTCGCGCTGCGCCGGCTTGCCGAAGTGGATCGCCACGCGCGGCACCGACGTGAGGATCAGCAGGGTGTCGATGCCGAGCAGGTTCGCCATCAAGGCGGAGGTGAGGTCCTTGTCGATCACCGCCTCGATGCCGTGCAGCCGGCCATCGTCGGCGCGCACCACCGGGATGCCCCCGCCGCCCCCAGCGATGACGATGGCGCCCGTGCGCGCCATGGTGTCGATCAACGAGAGGTTGACGATGCCGCGCGGCAGCGGCGAGGCGACGGCGTAGCGCCAGCCGCGGCCGGCGTCCTCCATCATGTTCCAGCCCTGCGCGGTGAGCGCGCGCGCCTCGGCCTCGCTGAAGAACGTCCCGATCGGCTTGCTCGGATGACCGAATGCGGGATCGGAGGGATCGACCTCGACCTGCGTCAGCAGGCACGCGACCATGCGCTGGCTGCCCGCTTGGCGCAGCGCGTTCTCCATCGCCTGCGTGAGCAGGTAGGCGATGCCGCCCTGGCTGTGCGCGACGCAGACGTCGAGGCGCATCGGTGCCACCTGGTCGCGGGTGAGGATCTGACGCAGCAGGATCTTGCCGACCACCGGCCCATTGCCGTGAGTGACGACGAGCCGGGCGTCCATGCGCAGCAGCGGCAGGAGTGCCTGGGCCGCCGACGCGGCGAGCGCTTCCTGCTCCTCGGTGGTGCCGGTGATGTGGTCGGGATGGATCGCGTTGCCGCCGACCGCGACCAGCACGCTGTCTGAATCGCGCACATGGCTGGCCGCTGGCATACCCTGCATGTCGTTGCCCCTGCCTGCCGCGGGGCAGGCCGTCCATCGATGCGCGAACGCCGCGAGCGAGAAGGCGCACGGCACCGCCCGGAGCAGCGGCCGTCGCAGCATTGACCGCGTGGCGCTGCTGATGAAGGATAACAAGAAAGGACAACTGCGAGTCCAGCGACCGGGGCACCAGCCGTCGGGGTGCCTCCGGCGTGGGCAATGGGCAAGCGGTAGCGGCAAGTCGCGTATGGCGCCGGTGGCGCCGCCAAGGCACGTCGTTCTCGCTCACGCTCGGCGTAATGCCGGCGTGCCCGAAGTGGGGGAGAATGTGCGCCGGCACGCGGGCGCGGGGCGCTTCGGGTACTCTTGCGCGCGGCAGGCGGGAGGTCCTCGTCTCCGGCCATGCCTTGAATCCCACTCGAGCGGAGGTCCATGATGAGAGTCGGTGGTAATGCACCTGCGATCCGGCGTATCGCCGGCCGTGCCCTTGCCCTCGCGGCGGGCTTCGTGCTGTCACTGGCGGCGCACGCCGCCGATCCGATCAAGATCGGCCTGGTCGCGGCGCTCTCCGGGCCGTCGGCCCAATCGGGTGAGGCGATCACGCAGGGTCTCTCCATTGCGATCGGCGAGATCAACGCCGCCGGCGGCGTGCTCGGTCGGCCGCTCGTCCTAGTGCGCCGCGACGACGAGTCGAGCCCGCCCAAGGGCGCCACCGCCGCGCGCGAGCTGATCTTCGGCGAGAAGGTCGCGGCGATCGTCGGCGGCCTCGACACCCCGGTCTCGCTCGCCATCGTGCCGATCATCAACCGCGAGCACGTTCCCTACATGGGCGTGTGGGCCGCCGGCACGCCGATCACCCGCAACGGCGCCACTCCCAACTTCGCCTTCCGGGTCTCGGCGGTCGACGTCATGGTCGACGAGGCGTTGCTCAAGTACGCGCAGAAGAAGTACGGCGCGAAGAAGCCCGGGCTCATCCTGATCAACAACCCATGGGGCGAGTCGAACGAGAAGGGCCTGCGCGAGGCCGCGCAGAAGCTCGGCATCACCCTCGCCGGGGTGGAGAAGTTCGAGAACGCCGACGTCGACGTGGTGCCGCAGCTGACGCGCCTGCGCAATGCGGGCGCCGACGCGCTGATCCTGGTCGCCAACGCCGCGCCCGGCGCGCAGATGATGAAGTCGCGCGAGCGCATGGGCTGGAAGGTGCCGGTGGTGTCGCACTGGGGCGTGTCGGGCGGCCGCTTCCCCGAGCTCGTCGGTCCCACGGCGGGGGACGTCGTGTTCGTGCAGACCTACAGCTTCTTCGGCGAGCAGGGTCCGATCGGGCAGAAGGTGCTCTCCGAGCTCAAGAGCAAGTACAAGATCGCCGGTCCCGAAGGCGTGTTCTCGCCGGTCGGCGTGGCCGACGCCTACGACGCCATGCATCTGCTCGCCCTGGCGATCGCCAAGGCCGGCACCACCGAAGGCGATGCGGTGCGCAAGGCGTTGCAGGACATCGGCGAGTACAAGGGCCTGATCAAGACCTATGACAAGCCCTTCAGCGAGACGAACCACGACGCGCTCGGTCCGGACGACTACATCTTCGTGCACTACGAGGGTGAGCGCCTCGTTCCGGTCAAGTGACGGGTGAAGCGGGGGCCGGCGGCGCCGGCCGCCCCGCGCCGCCCCGCGTCTTCACCCGCCGCGCGTTTCATGGCGGGTTGGGAATGCGATGGACCTGTTCGCCTCGGCGCTGATCACCGGGTTTGGTCTCGGCAGCATGTACGGGCTGCTGGCGCTCGGCTTCTACGTCACCTACGCGGTGTCGAGCACGGTGAACTTTGCGCAGGGCAGCACCATGATGCTCGGCGCGGTCACCGGCTTCACCTTCGGCGCCACGCTCGGGTGGCCGTGGCTCCTCGCGGTCGTGCTGGCGCTCGCCGCCTGCATGCTCTGGGGGGTGATCGTCGAGCGCCTCGGCGTGCGCCCGTTCGCCGCGCGCGGCTCCGACCTCTGGCTCATGGCCACCGTCGCGCTCGGACTGGTCCTCGAGAACGCCGTCCTGTTCACCTTCGGCAAGGATCCGCGCGGCATGCCGCAGTCGTTCCTCACCGGGGATGCGCTCTCGGCCGGCGGCCTGCGCATCTCCGTCCTGCAGCTCACGATCCCCGTGGTCGGCGTGCTGCTGGCGGTGGCGCTGCACCTCTACACGCGCCGCACGCGCTCCGGCACGGCAATGCTCGCGATCGTGCAGAACCCCGACGCCGCGCGTCTGATGGGCATCGACGTGCGCCGCGCGGTGGTCGGCGCGTACGCGCTTTCGGGGCTGTTCGCCGGCGTCGCCGGGCTCCTGATCGCGCCGCTCTTCACCGTATCCTCGAGCATGGGCACGCTGTTCGGCATCAAGGCCTTCGCCGTCGCCATCCTGGGCGGGATCGGCAATCCGTGGGGCGTGATGCTGGCGGGCCTCTTGTACGGCAGCGCCGAGTCGCTGATCACCGCGGCGTTCGGCTCGACCTATACCCAGATCCTCACCTTTGGCCTCGTGATCGTCGCGCTCGCGCTGCGCCCCGAGGGCCTCTTCGGTCGCGCCGGAGTCAAGAAGGTATGACCACGGCGCCCGCTCTTCGCTCTGCGCCCGTCCACGCCGCCAAGTGCACGAGCGCCGCATCGCCTGCGCCGGCATCGGAGGAGACCCAGTGAGCAGACGCGGCCTCACGCTGGTCATCGGCCTGTGCGCGCTCGCCGCCGTGGCGAGCTGGTTCGGCAACGGCTACCAGCAGTACGTCATCGCGCTGGTGGCGATCACCGCCATCGTCGGCATCGGCCTCAACGTGCTGCTCGGCCTCGCCGGCCAGCTGTCGCTCGGTCACGTCGGCTTCTACGCGATCGGCGCCTACACCTCGGCCATCCTCACCCTGCGCTTCGCGTGGAGTTTCTGGCTCGCACTGCCGCTCGCCGGCGTGTTCGCCGCGCTGGCCGGCGCGCTGCTCGCCGTGCCGGCGCTGCGCGTGCGCGGACCGTACCTCGCCATGGTCACCATCGCCTTCGGCTTCGTGGTCGAGCAGAGCGCAGCCGAGATGAAGGGTCTCACGGGCGGGTGGAACGGCATCATGGACATTCCGCGACCCGTGCTCCTCGGCGTCACGCTGAACGAATTCGGCCTCGGCGTGCTGTCGCTCGCGCTGGTCGCGCTTCTGTCGCTCCTCTTCGCGCGCCTGCGCGACAGCACCTGGGGCCTCGCCATGCGCGCGACCCGCGACGCCGAGGTGGCGAGCCAGTCGATCGGCCTCAACCTGGTGGCGATCCGCACCGTGGCGTTCGTCGCCTCGGCATTCCTCGCCGGCATCGCCGGCGCGCTCTTCGCCGCGCTGTCGAACTTCATCAGCCCCGAGTCCTTTCCGTTCTTCCAGTCGATCTCCTTTCTGCTGGTGGTGCTGATCGGCGGCGCCGGGACGCTGCTCGGCCCACTCGCGGGCGCGGTGGTGGTCGTGCTGCTGCCGGAGATGCTGGCGTTCCTCGCCGAGTACCGCCTGCTCTTCTTCGGCGCGCTGCTGCTCCTGGTGCTGTGGCTCGCGCCCGAGGGGATCGTGGGGGCGATCGAGCGCAGGCTGCGCCGCACCGATGCGCGCGCCGCGCGCCCGGCGGAGCGCGAGGTCGGCGCCTGGCTCGCCGGCCGCGGTGCCGCGCAAAGCCTCGAGGTCGAGGGCCTTGGCATCGCCTTCGGTGGCACGCGGGCGGTGCGCGAGGTCGCGCTCACGGCGCGCGCGGGCGAAGTGACCAGCATCATCGGGCCGAACGGCGCCGGCAAGACCACGCTGCTCAACCTGATCGGCGGCTTCTATCGTCCGGACCAGGGTGCGATCCGGCTCGACGGCGCGGCGCTTCCCGCCGGGGTGGTGTGGCGCGTTGCGCGCTCCGGCGTCGCGCGCACCTTCCAGACCACGCAACTCTTCCCGCGCATGACGGTGCTCGAGAACGTGCTGATCGCGCTGCGGCAGGGGCGTCTCGGCGGCGTCGGACCGGCGTTGGCGGGCCGCTCGCGCGATGACCATGCCGGGCGCCTCGCCGAAGGCCTGCTCGCCTTCGTCGGCTACGCCGGACCGATCGAGCGCCTCGCCGGTGCGCTGCCGCACGTCGACCGGCGGCTGGTCGAGATCGCACGCGCGCTCGCCATGCAGCCGCGCGTGCTGATGCTCGACGAGCCCGCAGCCGGCCTCGACGACGACGATACGACGCGCCTCGCCGCACTGCTGCAGCGGATCCGGTCGATGGGCATCGTGGTGATGCTCATCGAGCACGACATGGACCTGGTGATGGGCATCTCCGACCAGATCGTCGTGCTCGACGCGGGCCGCCGCATCATCGCCGGGACGCCGGGAGCGGTGCGGGTCGACCCCGGGGTGCGCGCGGCCTACCTCGGCGAAGGCAGCCTCGCAATCGAGCGCGCTTCGCCGCGCGCGTCCGCGCCGGCGGCGGAGACCGTACTTTCGGTGAGCAACGTCACCGCCAGTTACGGCAACCTCCCGGTGCTCGCCGGGATCGACCTCGAGGTGCGCCGCGGCGAGCTGGTCGCGCTCCTCGGCGCCAACGGCGCCGGCAAGTCGACGTTGATGCGCGCCATCGCCGGCCTTCATCGTCCGGTACAGGGCCGCGTGCTGCTGCTTGGCCGCGAGATCGGTCTCTTCCGCGCGCACCAGATCGCACGCGCCGGGGTCACGCTGGTGCCGGAAGGCCGCCAGGTATTCCCCGAACTCACGGTCGTCGAGAACATCCTCCTCGGCGCGCTCGCGCTCGACCGCCGCAGCGCCCTGGCCGAGGTGGAGCGCCTGATCGCGCGCTTTCCGTTGCTCGGGCGCCTGCGCAACCAGCGCGCCGGCCTGCTCTCTGGCGGCGAGCAGCAGATACTGGCGCTCGCCCGCGGGCTCGCGGCGCGGCCGAGCATCGTGCTGCTCGACGAGCCGTCGCTCGGCCTCGCCCCGGCGATCGTCGGCGGCCTGTATCAGGTGCTGGAGGAGCTGCGTGCCGAAGGCACCACCATCCTGCTGGTCGACCAGATGGCGCGGCTCGCGCTGTCGATCGCCGATCGCGCCTACGTGATCCGCTCCGGCCAAGTGGTGCAGCAGGGCAGCGGCGAGGCGTTGCGCCACGACGCCGCGCTCGAGAAGGCGTACCTCGGATGAGCGCGCCGCCCGCCGAGCTCGTGCTGCGCAACGCACGCATCGACGGCGTCGAGGCGCCGGTCGATCTCGCCATCCGGGGCGGGCGCATCGCCGCCATCCGACCGGCCGGCGCGGGCACAGGCGCGACCGGCAACACGGCCGCGGCGGGGGATGCCGCTGCGCCGGGCGCTGCCGCCTCCGCCGCGCAGGTCATCGACGTCGGCGGCCGCTACGTGAGCCCCGGCCTCATCGAGACCCACGTGCACCTCGACAAGTCCTGCATCATGGACCGCTGCCGCGCGCACGAGGGCACGCTTGCGGAGGCGATCGCGGAGGTCGCCGCGGCCAAGGCGCGCTTCACCGTCGCGGACGTGCAGGCGCGCGCCGCCCGCACGCTGGAGAAGTCGATCCTGCAAGGGACGACGCACATGCGCACCCACGTCGAGGTCGATCCCGGCATCGGGCTGCGCGGCCTCGATGGCATCCTGCCGCTCATCGACGCCTACCGCTACGCCATCGACCTGCAGGTCTGCGTCTTCCCGCAGGAAGGGCTGACGGACAGCCCGGGCACCGAGGCGCTGATGCGCGAGGCGCTCGGGCGCGGCGCCGCCGTGGTCGGCGCAGCACCCTACGTGGACCGCGATCCCCACGGCCAGATCGACCGCGTGTTCGCCCTGGCGCGCGACTTCGACGTGCCGATCGACATGCACCTCGACTTCACCCTCGACCTCGCGCGCATGGACCTCGACTACGTGTGCGAGCAGACGCGCGCGCACCGCTACGAGGGACGCGTGACCATCGGCCACGTCAGCACGCTCTCCGCCCTGCCGGAAGCGCGTTTCGACGCCGCGGCGCAACGCCTCGCCGACGCCGGGGTCGCCGTCACCGTGCTGCCGGCGACCGATCTCTTCCTGATGGGACGCGGCATCGACCACAACGTCCCGCGCGGAGTGGCGCCGGTGCATCGCCTGCTCGGGCGCGGCATCGACTGCTCGCTCTCGACCAACAACGTGCAGAACCCGTTCACGCCGTTCGGCGACTGCTCGCTCATCCGCATGGCCAACCTGTACGCGAACGCCTGCCAGGTCGGCGATCGCGCCGGCCTCGCCGACTGCCATGACATGATCACCCACCGCGCCGCACGCATCCTCGGGCTCGCCGACTACGGCGTCGCGGAGGGCCGGCGCGCCGACCTGGTGGTGTTCGACTGCGCCGACCGCGTCGCCGCGGTGGCCGAGCTCGCCGCGCCACTCTACGGCTTCAAGGCGGGCCGCATGAGCTTCAGCCGCAGCCCCGCGGTCCTGCATTCACCCTCGCCGGCCGCCGCGTGATCCACAGTCACATGGGCGGCGCCGGAGCGGTGTGGGCCCTCCACGCGCTGCTCGAAGGCCGAGACAGCGCCGGTCACCGCTCCGCGGAGCCGAGCGCGGCATACACCGTGCCCAGGACGACGCTGTAGGCGAGCAGCATGGCCAGCGAAAAGAGCGCCGGCGCAATCCCCGCACCGGTTCGCACGGCAAACAACCCGAGACCCAGCAGAGGAAAGACGAGCAACCCCATCATCAGCCAGCCGAGCAGGCCAAAAACGAGCCCCTTCACCGCGCCATTTCCGCCGGGCAGCAACCGGTTCACGCGCGCGAACAGGAATCCGAGAATCGTCGCGCCGTTCAGAAACGAAAGCGCCCACGGGACGATGACCGGAACCTCTCTGCCAACCCAATGACTCAGCGCGAGCTGCAGGCTCTGGTACGGCTGGAATGACGGCAGCAGCCCGGTTCGCGATTTGAAGTACATCAAGAGCGAATGCGCGAGCGAGCCGGCGACGCCCGCGAGCAGCGCTCTCCAGATCCAGCCCTTGACCATCATCGAGGATGGCAACCCGTCGACTTCCCTGCGTTCGGGTCGATTTGCCGATCGACCCGCCCGGCCGTCATGGCCCCACGAATTTCCCCTACTCCGGCAGATGCCGGCTCACGCGTTCCACTGCACGATCGCCTCCAGCGGCAGGCGCGCGAGATCGGGCACCTGCGCGTCGGGGCGCGGATAGCCGACCGGCATCACGAGCACGGCCTTCTCGTTCGTGCCGCGGCAGAGCGCATCGCGCAAAAAGCCCATCGGGTTCGGCGTGTGCGTGAGCGTCACCAGCCCCATCACGTGGATCGCGGCAACGAACAGGCCGGCGGCGATGCCCACGCTTTCGTCGACGTAATAGTTCTTGCGGTGCGACCCGTCGGGACGCAGGCCGTACTTCTCGGCGAACAGCACGACCAGCCACGGCGCGTCGGTCAGGTGGGCCTTGACGTGATCGGTACCGAGCGGATGCAGCGCTTCGCGCCACTCGTCGGTCATCCGCTCGCTGTAGGTTTTCAGCTCTTCCTCTTCGGCGGCCGCGCGCACCCTGGCCTTCAGCGTGGGGTCGTCGATCGCGACGAAACGCCATGGCTGGCGATGGGCCCCCGACGGCGCGGTGCCGGCGGTGAGGATCGCGAGTTCGATCAATCGCCGGGGCACCGGGTCGGTGGAGAAATGACGCGTGGTGCGCCGCCGCGCCATCGTCTGGTAGAAGGTTTCGGCCTGCGCGAGCATGCGCGCCTCGTCGATACGCGCGTAGCCGGGCAGCGGCACGAAGCGCGGCTCGGGGAGATGCCGGGTGAGTGCCTTGTAGGCGGGCTCGTCGGGCGCCGCGACGGCGCCGCGGGGCGTGACGGGATCGGACTCGGGCATGGTCGGGGACGGTGAGATGGATTGGAGCCGCAGGCCCGCGCGTGGCCGCGCGCGCGCGGGCCGTAGTATCGCGCATCGCATGGGCAGGCGCATCGGTGTCGGGTTCGGCTTCGGGCGCCCTTGCTGCGCCGGTGGGAAGCCGCGCCGGCTCGCATCGGTGCGGGCTGCCAACCCGGAGTGACGAACGAGGGCTCGCTGCGACCGGACGCTCGGTGGAGGGGCGTGGGGTCTCCGCGTACAATGCGCGCCATGCTGACACAGCCCGCACCGGCATGATCGATCGTCTGCGACTCGCCGCATACGCTATGGTGCTCGCGGTCGCCGCCGGCTGGGTGCTCGCCATCGGGCGGAGCATCTTCGTCCCGATCGTCTTCAGCATTCTCGTGGTCTACGTGATCGACGGCCTCGCCCGGCTGCTCTTCCGATTCCCTCTGCTGGGGCGCCTGATTCCGCTGCGAATCGGATACGCGGTCGCGTCTCTCGCCATCGTCATCGCCCTGGCCGCGATCGCGTCGCTGGTTGCGGCCAACCTCGGCAGCGTCGCGGCGCTCGCGCCGCAATACAGCGCCTCCCTGCTGAACGCCATCCAGGCGCTCGCGGAACGGCTCGGCGTCGAACTCGTGCCGACCTGGGCCACGCTGCGACGGGAGCTGCTCGCCCAAATCAACGCGCAGCAGATCCTCGGGTCGACGGTGGCATCGGTCTACTCGATCGGGTCGAGCCTGGTCGTCGTCCTGCTCTACGTCGCATTTCTGCTGATCGAGCAGCGCGTGCTGCCCGGCAAGATCGCCAGGATGTCGGACGACCCGCGGAAGGTGCAGCGCGTCCAGAGCGTCGTCGCCCACATCAATGCGAGGATCGGCGCGTATCTTGCGCTCAAGACGCTGGTGAGCGCCATCCAGGGCGCGGTCACCTGGGCGATTCTCGCCTTCTTCGGGGTCGAGTTCGCCGTCTTCTGGGCGGTGCTAGCCGGCCTGTTCAACTACGTCCCCTACATCGGGTCGTTCCTCGGCGTCGCCTTTCCGGTGGCGTTTGCGACGATGCAGTTCGCGGAGACGGATCCGGTGATCGCGATCCTGCTGTCGCTCGCCGCGGCGCAGTTCCTGGTCGGCTTCTTCCTCGACCCGTATCTCATGAGCAGCTCGCTCAACTTGAGCCCGTTCGCGATCCTCGTCAGCCTCGCGGTGTGGTCGGCGATCTGGGGCATCCCCGGCGCATTCCTGGCGGTGCCGCTCACCGCATGCCTGGCGCTGGTGTTTGCGGAGTTCGCGGGAACCCGTCCCATCGCGGTGCTGCTCTCGCGCGACGGCGAGGTCTGAGCTGCGATGGGGCGCGAGGCCTCCCATGCCCAGCTGATCGCGCGCGAGCCCTTGAGGTATCTGCGCGAGCTGGTCGCAAGCCTCGGGGAGAATCGGATCCTGCTGCTCGCCGGAGCCGTGGCGTACTACACGCTGCTGTCGCTCCTCCCGCTGCTGATCCTCCTCGTCGTCGTGCTGTCACACTGGCTGCCGGAGGAGCAGCTGCTCGCCACGCTCGGCCGCTATCTCGACCTCGTTGCCCCGGGTCACGCCGCACCGCTGCTGGAGGAGCTCGCCAAGCTCCTGCACCGCCGCGAGGCGACCGGCGGGATCATGCTGGCCACGCTGCTCTTCTCGAGCTCCCTCGCATTCTCGGTGCTGGAGCGATCGATGGCCGTGATCTTCCGTCACCGCGTCCGAGTGCACGCGCGGCGATGGCTCGCCTCCACGCTTATTCCGTATGCATACATTCTGCTGCTCGGCGCCGGATTGCTGCTGGTGACGCTCGCCGCCGGGTCGCTCGAAGCGTTGGGAACGCGGAGAATGGCCATCTTCGGCTTCGAGCGATCGCTGGGACCGATGGCGGCGGCGCTGCTCTACCTGATCGGCCTCGGCGGCGAGATCCTGCTCCTGACCTCGATCTACATAGTCATGCCCGCGGGGCGTCTCGCGTGGCGGCACGCGCTCGTGGGCGGCATCGCTGCCGGACTCCTCTGGGAGGTCACGCGGCGCATCCTCGCGTGGTTCTTCGCCACCCTTTCCCGGGTGAGCCTGCTGTACGGATCGTTCGCGACCGTCATCTCCCTCCTGCTGAGCTTCGAGCTGGCGGCCATCGTGCTGCTGTTCGGCGCGCAGGTCATCTCGATCTACGAACGGCCCCCGACGAGCGACAGCGTGCCGGGGACCGGCGACACGGTGTCGTAAGCCGGCCGCTGGCGGGGAAATCCACGTGCCCGGCCGAGCGCCGGACCGCGCGGGCTAGCCCTTGATGCAGACGAGCGGATCGACGCGCGCGACCTTGCGCGCGAGGCCCACGGCATCGGCGGTATCGACCACGGCGGAAACGTCCTTGTAGGCATCGGGCGCCTCTTCGGCGATGCCGCGCATCGACGGGCTCTTGACGATGATGCCGCGGGCGGCGAGCTCGTCCACGACCTGCCGGCCCTTCCAAATGCGCAGCGCCTGCTTCCGGCTCATCGCCCGCCCCGCGCCGTGACAGGCAGAGCTGAACGCAAGCGCCTCCGACGCCTTGGTGCCGGCGAGGATGTACGAGCCGGTGCCCATCGATCCGCCGATCAGCACCGGCTGGCCGGCGGCGCGCAGCGACTCCGGGACGTCCGGGTGGCCGGGCCCGAAGGCGCGCGTCGCACCCTTGCGGTGCACGTAAAGCCTGCGCGTACCCCCATCGACGCGGTGCTCCTCGACCTTGCAGGTGTTGTGCGACACGTCGTAGAGCAGCGGCAGCTGCGCCTGCGGCAGGATGTCGGCGAACACCCGCCGCACCAGGTCCGTCAGGATCTGGCGGTTGGCGAGCGCGCAGTTGATCGCGGCGCGCATCACGCCGAGGTAGTCCTGGCCGACCTCCGAGTTGATCGGGGCGCAGGCGAGCTCACGATCGGGAAGCTCGATGCCGTACTGCTTCGCGGCGATCGCCATCCGCTTCAGGTATTCGGTGCCGATCTGGTGGCCGAGCCCGCGCGAGCCGCAGTGGATCGTCACGACGATGTCGCCTTGCTCCAGCCCGAAGACCCGGGCGATCGCCTCGTCGTAGACCGCGGTGACCTCCTGCACCTCGAGGTAGTGATTGCCGCTGCCGAGCGTACCCATCTCGTCGCGCTGGCGCTTCTTTGCGTGCTGCGACACGTCGCCGGGCTTGGCGCCCTTCATCTGGCCGTGCTCCTCGATCCGCTCGAGATCCTCGGGCACGCCCCAGCCCCGCTCCACCGCCCATTTCGCGCCGCCGGCGAGCATCGCGTCCATCTCGGCCTCGTCGAGATGGATCGCGCCGGTGCTGCCCACCCCCGCGGGAATGCGGTAGTAGAGCATCTCGGCGAGATCCTTCTGCACTGCGAGGATGTCGGCGCGCGCGAGCCTGGTGTGCAGACAGCGCACGCCGCAGGAGATGTCGAAGCCGACACCGCCCGCCGACACCACGCCGCCCTCGTCGGGATCGAAAGCGGCGACGCCGCCGATCGGGAACCCGTAGCCCCAGTGCGCGTCCGGCATGGCGTAGGACGCCTGGACGATGCCGGGCAGCGTCGCGACGTTGACCGCCTGCTCGTAGACCTTGCGATCCATCTCGCGCACGAGTGCCTCGCTCGCGTAGATCACCGCCGGCACGCGCATCGCGCCGTGCCTGGCGATCTCCCACTCGTACTCGGAACGTCGCGTGAGCAGATCGAGATCCATGGCTCAGACATCCACGACCGTCTGCGCGATCCATTCGCCGCCCTCGCGCGCGACGCGGAGCGCGGTGTAAGTCGCGCCTTTGACCTCGACCGCCGGGTGATGCCGCGCCACGTCGACGCGCTCGCCCCGGACCTCGGCGGAGAGGTGCGTACCCTCCAGCCGGACGGCGAAGCGGCTGAAGAGCATCTTCCGGGTGGACATCTCGTAGACGAGCGCGTTCAGCCACTCGGCGAAAAGCAGCTCGTCGTCGGGCGCGCCGCAGGCGATCGCGACCGCCTCGACCGGCTCGACCAGGTCGAGGTCGGTGACGACCGCGGTGAGCGCGTTCGCCGCCTGCTCGAACGCCTCGGCCTTGCTCGCGCCGTAGCCGCGCACGCCCACGTCCGCCCCGTGCTCGAAGTGCTCCCAGCGTGCGGCCATGGATGAGGCGCGGCTCGTTCGCGCGACCGAGTGGCGCCGATCGCTACCCGCCGAAGCGGTGCTTCCCGGCAGTGACGCGCTTGGCAAGCAACGTGTCCTTGCCGGACTCGAGCAGGAACTGCACCTCGGCCCCGACCTCGAGGCGCTCGAACGACGGGCTGACGACGTTCTCCCGGCTGAAGAACGCCTCGGCCCCGTTGGTCGTCTCGATCAGGCCGCTGCCCTGAACGGGGTCGAGGCGCGTGATCCGCCCGTGGGTCGGCTGCTCATGGCACTTGACGTCCTGCCGCCCCAGCCGGATCTCGTCCTCAAGGATGCGCTTCGCCGCGTCGAACGCGTCGCGCAGCGCCACGTAGACGTCCTCATGGTCGTCCCGGTTGACCACGAACTCGTGACCGGGCACGTGCAGGCCGATGCGCACGTTGAAGAGCCGCCCCTGGTGCTTGTGGCGCCGCTTCTCCTCGAGCACGACCCGGCAGCTCATCAGCCGCGGGTGGAACTCCTCCAGCTTCCCCGCCTTCTCGCGGATCGCCGCCTCGAGCGCATCCGAGCGCGGCATGTCCCTGAACGTGATCTGTAACGGAATTTGCATATGACCCCTGGGTCGTCGCGGCGGGAGTTCTCGGCTTGCACCCGCCTCGCTTTCAGGGTGCACCAGTGGCGGGCGACGGGTTTGATTTCGGTCAAGCAGACCGCCCGGAACCCGACCGATCATGCCGGACGATTCCGCACCGTGATGCTCTAGCGTTCTCCGAATTCACCCGTCACTACACTCTCGCGATCCGGGGAAGTGCGCACGCGGGCGGGCGTGCTTCTGCTTGCGTGGCGCGCCGCGGAGCGACCAGCGCGCCTAGAGCGTCGGCTCGGCCGGGTGACTGTACGTCTTCTCATGGACCGCCTGGCAGTCGATGCACCGCAGCGCGGTGGGCTGCACGCGAAGCCGTTCGATGTCGATGTCGCGGCCGCAGTCGACGCAAGCGCCGTACGTGCCCGCTGCCAGACGGCCGAGCGCCGCCTCGATTCCGCGGAACTCGCCCAGGTCGCGTGTGACTTCGGCCATGTCGAGGTCGGACAAGAGATCGGCGCTCGCGGCATCGCCGGTGTCGGTCACCGGGCCGGCCAGCGCGCCGAAGGTTTCGTCGCGGGCGCGTCCGACTTCGCCCTGCATCTCGGCGAGCAGGCTTTCCTTGCGCGCCTGCAGGATGTGTTCCAGCTCGGCGAGTTGTTGCTTGGTGAGTGGCATGGCGACCTCTGTCAAGGACACGATTGCAGTCTGCTACCGCCGCGCGCAGGCGGTTTGACTTCGGTCAAGGAACGCGCACCGCGCGATCGCGAGGGGTAGGTCGGCCGACGCGATGCCGTTCAGGAGGCGCGTCGCATCGCGCCACCCGCCTCCGGACGGCCGGTGCCGTGGCTGATCGGCCGCGCGAGCTCGGCCGGTGCCGGCAGATTGAGCAGGGAATAGAGTCGCGCGAGATTCTCGCGATAGAGCCGGTCGAAGATCGCCACCGCCTCGACCGGGTTGTAGTCGCCGAACCACCAGAACCAATCCGACGCCTCGCAGGTCGCGAGCTGGTCGAACGCGACGCGCGTGCGCGCTTCGTCCAAGCGCCCGCTCGCGACGACGAGATCGCAGCACCGCTTCGCCGCAGCGAGGAGATCCCATGCGTGATTCTTGTCGGGCGAGCCGATCCACGTGGAAAAGCTGCCATACACCCAGCTCCCGGCGGCGATCGCGGGAAGCTCGCCGATGCGCGCTCCCGGCGAACCGGGCGCGAGCGCCGCTTCGAGCCAGTCGGCGTAGGTCGTGGTGGCGATTGCCGGGCGCTGGGCGAGCGCGGCGTAGAGCGCGTCCAGGAAGTAATACCCGTTGTACGCGTACCACTCCCAGGCGTTCTCGCCGTCGAGGATCACGCTCACGAGCGGCCGCCCGCCGGTCCCCGCGGCTGCCGCGCTCGCGATGCGTTCTAGCTCACCGACGAAATTCGCCGCCGCGTCGTGCCCGTCCCACGTCTTGTATTCGAACCCGATCAGGTCCGAGAGCCGGTCGTCGCGGAAGAAGCAGACGAGGCCCGGCGCGACGCTCGGCACGCGCCAGGCGCGATACAGGTACTCCCCGCGTGCCGGGGCCGCGCCGTGCGCACCCGCGACGCTGCGCGCGAGCACGCGCTCGCCGCTCGCGGTCCACGCGAGACCCCGCTCGCCGAGGAGTCGTAGCAGCGGTCCGGACACTGCCCCCTCGGCCGGCCACATGCCGCGCGGCCTCGTGCCGAACCGGCGCTCGTGCGCGGCCAGCGCGGAATCGACGTGGAACGCAACGCGCTCGCGCCCGCCGGGGTACTCGGGCGAGCGCGGCAGCGCCGCCCCGGGCTCGGCGTCGCGCGCCGACGCAAAATCGAGCAGCAACGGCGCGAGCGGATGGTAGTGCGGCGTCGCAGAGAGCTCGATCTGACCGCGCTCGGCGAGCCGCCGGTAGCGCGGGACGATGCCGCGCACGACATCGCCGATGAGGCCGAGAAGCGCGCCCCGGTCGGTCTCGCTGAAGTTCCGGCCCGTCGACATCAGCCGGGTGACGAGCTCCGATTCGCGGCGCACCGTCTCGCCGGTCCAGGCCAGGTGAAACCAGGTGACAAGGTCGTAGAGGTACTGATCCGAGAGATAGACGAGCGCGTCGTTGCCGTGCTTCGCCGCGAGCTCGAACAGCTCCTGCAGCTCGCGGTAGGCCGCGAACGGCCGAATCATGTGATAGTGGTTCGCGTGGAAGCAGCGCTCGAGGATCCCGGTGCGTTCTGCCGCGGCGAGCGGTGCAGCCGATTGCCGCGCGAGAAGTCGCAACAGCGGGTCGCGCAGCTCGCCCGTCTCGAACTGGCGTGCGTAGTCCTCGAGCTGGTCGACGAGCACCGGCACGAAGTTCACCACCGCGTGCACCTCGGGATGATGCTCGAGATGCCACGCCATGTCCGAGTAGTCCTTGAGCGCGTGCAGGTACGTCCACGGCAGCCGGAACTCGCCGGTCGCGAGGTCGCGGTAGTCGGGCTGGTGGAAGTGCCACACCAGCACGAGGTCGAGCGCGGGAGCTGCGATCGGCATTCTTCGATCGGGGTGCGAAAGATTTCCATTATGCCCCGGGTAATGCGTCCCCTCGTTCACACTGGCTGCCGGCGCAGTCGGCGGGGAAGTCTCTTTCCCCTCCTCCCCGAGGAGTGGTGCCGGCGAAGCCGGCGGGGTGGTGCATGCGTGTTCACACGGAGCGCAGAGCAAGCCGGTGCGCGACGGGCTCATGGTGCCGCAAAGCGCGTCGCCGAGCGGGTCCCGGTTTGCTGCGGCCGGTCAACACACGACCAGCCGCAACAAACCACCGGCTTCACGGCGACTGCGGCACCCTGGTTGGGAAGGGAAGGGGCCCAACCCTTCCCTGGCACCCACCGCGCACCGGCTCGCCCTGCGCTGACACGCCAAGCTGTGCGAGGGTTTCAACACCCTACGCACATTACCGCCATCCCAGCGCCAGCGGTTGCGCTCGCCCGGCGCCTTTGGCCGCGCCGTCCGTTGCGGGTGGTTTGTGGCGGCCAGTCGTGTGTGGACTGGCCGCCGCAAACCGGGTCCCGCAGGAGGGCGTTTGCGGCCTCAGGCGCCGGGTGGGCACAGCTGCTGGCGCGATAGAGCGATGCGCCGAAACCACCCCGCCGCGCTGCGCGCGGCACCCCTTGAAAAGGAGGGGACAGGACAGACACCACCTCGTCACGCTACGCGCGGCACCCCTCCTTGAAAAGGAGGGGATGGAGGACGGTGTGCTAGCGGAGATGGTGCACGACCTGCCCCAGCATGTCCGGCGTGATCAGCGTGACGCCCTTCTCGGTCACGTGGAAGCGCTTGCGGTCCTCTTCGGGATCGACGCCGGCCCGCAGCCCGGGCGGGATCTTGCAGTACTTGTCGACCACCACCCGGTTCAGCACGCAGTGGCGCCCGACATCCACCTGGGGAAGGATCACCGTGTCCTCGACGGTGCAATAGCTGTTGATGCGCACGCTCGAGAAGAGGAGCGAGCGCTTCACCGTCGACCCCGAGACGATGCAGCCGCCCGAGACCATCGAGTCGATGGCGGCGCCGCGGCGACCGTCGTCATCGAAGATGAACTTGGCCGGCGGCAGCTGCTCCTGGTAGGTCCAGATCGGCCAGCTCTCGTCATAGAGATCGAGCGGCGGCGATACGCGGGTGAGCTCGAGGTTCGCCTGCCAGTAGGCGTCCACCGTGCCGACGTCGCGCCAGTACGGTGGCCCCTCCTCGACGTGAACGCAGCTGTCGGCGAGCCGGTGCGCGTTGACACGGTAGCCGCGGTCGATCAGGTAAGGAATCAGGTCGTGGCCGAAGTCGTGGCTCGACTTCCGTTCGTCGGCGTCGCGAATGAGCTGCTCGTAGAGGAACTCGGCGTTGAACACGTAGATGCCCATGCTGCCGAGCGCGGTGTCCGGCCGCCCCGGGATCGACGCCGGCGCCGCGGGCTTCTCCTGGAACCCGACCACGCGGAAGTCGTCGTCGACCGCCATCACGCCGAGCTGGCGCGCGGCCTCGTCGACGGGCACCTCGACGCAGCCGACCGTCATGTCGGCCTGCCGCGCAGCGTGCTCGGCGAGCATCTTGCCGTAGTCCATCTTGTACACGTGGTCCCCGGCGAGCACCAGCACATAGCGCGGCGCCTGCCGGCGCAGGAGGTCGAGGTTCTGGAATACCGCGTCCGCGGTGCCCTTGTACCAGTCGGCCGTGACGCGCTGCTGGGCGGGCAGGAGCTCGATGTACTCGTTGAAGCGCCCGTCGAGGAACGACCAGCCGCGCTGGATGTGGCGGATCAGGCTCTGCGCCTTGTACTGCGTGGCGATCGCCACGCGACGGATGCCGGAATTGACGCAGTTCGACAGCGTGAAGTCGATGATCCGGAACTTGCCGCCGAACGGCACCGCGGGCTTGGCCCGCCAGTCGGTGAGCCTGCCGAGGCGCGTGCCGCGGCCGCCGGCGAGGACATAGGCCATGGTCTGCCGGACGAGCTGTCCCGCGGGCGGCCCGCCCGGCGTGTCCTTGTACGGGCAATAGCCGAGATGGATGCACTCCTGCTCGGACGACATCGAGTCCCCCTCCCCACGGTTCACGGTAGCGATGCTCGCCGTTATGGAATCACTTCATCAATGCGTGCGGTCATGCCCACGCGCTCACGTTACATCCGGCTGCGGGCCGGCGCTTGACCGAGGTCAACGCGACGGCGCCCGGCGCTGCCTCTCAAGCAGCGCGGCGAGCCTTCTCGGCGATCGCGGCCAGCAGCTGGTCGAACGCCTGGACGAAGAGCCGGACGCCCTCTTCGAGGAGTCCGTCCGTCACGGTCTGGATCGAGATCCCGAGTTCCGCAAGCGCGGCCATCGTGTCCGCCGCGGCGGCAGGTTGCTCGGTGAGGCTCGCCCGCGCCCGGCCGTGGTCGCGGAACGCCGCGAGCGTCGCCGGGGGCACGGTGTTCACGGTGTACGGGCCGATCAGCTCCTCGACGTACATCACGTCGCGGTAGTCCGGGTTCTTGGTGCTGGTGCTCGCCCACAGCAGCCGCTGCGGCTGCGCCCCGCGCGCCGCGAGCGCCTGCCAGCGCTCGGTGCATACGTGAGCGAGATAGTGCCGGTACGCGAGCCGCGCGCTCGCAACGGCGGTCCGGCCGAGCAGTGCTGCGAGCGCCGGCTGCTCGGCGAGGCGCGCGCTCGAGGCGGCGCGCTTGCCGATCAGCGCGTCCACCGCCGCATCGATGCGGCTCACGAAGAAGCTCGCCACGCTCGCGACGCTCCTCACGTCCTCGCCGCGCGCGATCCGGTCTTCCAGCGCCTCGGCGTGAGTCTCGACGATCTTCGCGTAAGTCTCGCAGGAGAATATTAGCGTCACGTTTACGTTGATCCCGTCGGCGAGCAGCGCACGGATCGCGGGCAGCCCCTCCGGTGTGCCGGGAACCTTGATCATCAGGTTGGGCCGGTCGACCGCGCGCCACAGGCGGCGCGCCTCCGCGATCGTCCCCTGCGCGTCGCGGGCGAGCCGCGGCGATACCTCGAGGCTCACGTAGCCGTCGCGCGCCCCGCTCGACGCGTACCGCGGCGCGAGGGCGTCGGCCGCGTCTCGGATGTCCCGGATCGCGATGCGCTCGTAGATCGCCTCCGGCTCCAGCCCCTGGCGGGAGAGCGGAACGAGCAGATCCGCGTATTCGTCGCTGCCGGCAATCGCCCGCTCGAAGATCGCGGGATTCGAGGTGAGCCCCGCGAGCCCCTCCTCGACCAGCCGCGCGAGCTCGCCGCTCGCGGTCAGGTCGCGCCGGATGTAGTCGAGCCAGACCGACTGCCCGTGTGCGGCGAGCTCACGAAACGGATTGCGGGATTCGGTGTTGACGGATTGTGCCATCGTGTTCTCTCGGTGCGGGGCGGCACGCCGGCGGCCGGCGTGCGGAGCGATTAGCGAACCGACGTGCGAACCGTCGTGCGATCCGACGCGCAAAGGAACGCCTCTGCCTGCGCGCGCCGAATCACCGGGGATATGGACATCGCCCGGCGGCTCAGGTTCGCGGGACTGCTCATGATGCAGCGCAGTGACGAACGCGGCAGATGGCGTTAGTCTATATAAGAGGCTCTGTTGAATTTCAAGTGGGTTGCGAGGCATGAGGGTTGACCACGCTGAAGTCCAGCTTGCCGGCGATCAGGAAGATCACCGTGCGGATGGTGGACATTCGCGTGAAGCCTCGCGCTCGGCGC
>JADLAV010000058.1 GCA_020848075.1 Burkholderiales bacterium | reverse complement strand
TCTGCGGGCCGACGTTGAGCATGCCGCCCTTGTCCACCCAGCCGATCGAGCCGCCGCCGGCGCCGATGTAGATCGTGTCCACCGACGGCAGGCAGCACGGCACGTTCCAGAGGATCTTCCACTCGTGCGTGATCGCCGGCTTGCCCTTGTAGATGATCGAGACGTTGTTGGTGGTGCCGCCGGTCTCGAAGGCGATCACGTTCTCGAAGCCGGCGAGGGCGCCGATGTAACCGGCGAGCCCCACCGCGCCCGAAACCGGCGACGAGTGGAACGTCTTGGCCGGGAACTTGACCGCTTCGTCCATCCCGATCACCCCGCCGCCCGAGGTCGTGACGAGGATCGGGCCCGCGTAGTTCCAGTCCTTCTTCAGCCGCCGCTGCAGCCCGGAGAGGTAGTTCTTGAGGATCGGCGAGATGTACGCGTTCAGCACCGTGGTGCAGGTGCGCTCGAATTCGAGCATCTGCGGCAGCACCTCGTGCGACAGCGTGATGTCGACGTCCGGCAGCTCCTCCTGCAGGATCTCGCGCGTGCGCACCTCGTGCACCGGGTTCATGAACGAATCGATGTAGACCACCGCCACCGACTCGATGCCGCGCTTCGCGACCATGCGGGCGACCTTCCGCACGTCCGCCTCGTTCAGCTTGGTGACGATCTCCCCGTACGGGCTCACCCGCTCGCGCACCTCGAGCACGTTGCGCCGCGGGATGATCAGCTCGGGGGGGTCCCAGTCGAGCTCGAACGCGGAGATGCGCTCCGCCCGGCCGCCGCCCAGCACGTCGCGGAAACCTTCCGTGGTGACGAGCGCCGTCTTGACGCCCTTCCTCTCGAGGATCGCGTTGGTCGAGACGGTCGCGCCGTGGCGAAACGAGAGCACCTCGTCGCCCCGGATGCCTGCGCGCTCGAGTCCGTTGATCACCCCGTCGAAATAGGTGGGCGGGGTCGACGGCACCTTGCCCAGCCGCTGCTCGCCGGTGACCAGATTGACACAGATGACATCGGTGAACGTGCCGCCGATGTCGGTACCGACCACCCACGCTTTGCGGGCGTCCATGTCCATAGTGCTCCTCCTCCTTCGCGTGTCGCAGGTGCCCGGCGGGCGCGGTCTCCTGGAGCTGCCTGCCGGCCGGCAGCGGGCGTCTGGCGCGCCCTCGGCTCGAATACTGAACCCTATTTACTCTTGGGCGGCCGCGAAGTCAACTGTGCGCCGCGCCGCGGCGCAGCATTGCGGGGCGCGCGTGCGGGCTCACCAAGGATCAGCCGGCACATCAGCTCGACGGTGCGGTCGCTGCACGGCCGGCCGGGCCGCAGATGGTGTCCGATCACGAACCCGTCGAAGGCCATCATCAGGATGTGGGAGAGCAAGGGCGTGCCCAGCAGCCGGCGCCGCGCCGGCGGGAGCGCGTCGCGGATCATCGCCGCCACCCGCTCCTCCACCCAGGTGAGGAGATGCGGGTCGTAGCGCTCCTCCGGTCCGACCGTGGAGGTCGCCTGCATGATGTTGTTCGCGAACCCATTGTGTTCCCGCGGGATCTCCCCCCAGAGGGCGCCGATGAGCGTGCGCAGGCGCCGGCGCGGATCCGCGATGCGCGCGAGCCGCTGTTCGAGGTTCGTGATGCGCTGCCGCAACCACGGGTCGTAGAGCGCGTACAGCACGGCGAGCTTGGAGTTGAAGTAGACGTAAACGGTGCCGGGCGACACGCCGGCGCCCTTGGCGATCTGCGGCAGGGTCGTCGCCGCATAGCCGTCCCGGCTGAACAGCGCGAAGGCCGACCGGAGGATGGCGCGCTCGACCTCCGGCTTCTTGATCTGCGGCATGACGTATCAGCGAATTGCGATCAGGATTGACAAACGGGCTCGAGCCGCAAGGATACTCCCTCGGTCACGTCCCGCGGGCGGGGACGCCGACCTCCCGCAGAAACCGCTTGACAGCGTGTCCGCATTGAGCGCACCATGTTTCGTATTCAAAACGTTGTTCTACCTATGGAACAAACGAGGAGTGTCGATGCCCGGCGAATGGCATGACGTAGGTCCGGTCGATGCGGCGAGCGAGGACGCCCCGCTCACGGTGAAAGTTGGCGATCGGGAGGTCGGCGTCTACTGCCTAAAAGGCGAGTATTACGCCCTCGAGGACATCTGCCCCCATGCCTACGCGCTCCTCTCGCAAGGGTTCATCGATGGCGAAGAAGTCGAGTGCGCGCTGCACGGCGCCAAGTTTCATATCCCGTCAGGCAAGTGCACCAAGGAACCCGGCGGCCGCGACCTCGCGCGCTACCCGGTAAAGCAGCAAGGCGGTCGGCTGTACGTGAAGATCGGCTGACTCGGGAGGCGCGCGATGGCCGACAATCGGATCGAGTTCCGCAACGTCACCAAGCGGTTCCCCGCCCGGACGCCGGTCGGCAAGCCGGTCACTGCCGTGCAGAACGTTTCGGTAGCGATCCGCGACGGCGAGGTCGTCGCGCTGATCGGGCCGAGCGGGTGCGGCAAGTCGACGCTGCTCAACATGGGGTCCGGCCTGTACCTGCCGAGCGCGGGCGAAGTGCTCGTCGACGGGCAGCGCGTCACCGCGCCGAACCCGCAGGTCGCCTTCATGCTGCAGAAGGACCTGCTCCTGCCGTGGCGCACGATCCTCCAGAATGCCGCCCTCGGGCTCGAGATCCGCGGGATGCCGGCCGGCGAGTGCCGCAAACGGGCAGGCGCGCTCCTGACGAAGTGCCATCTCTCCGGCTTCGAGAATCACTATCCGCACCAGCTCTCCGGCGGCATGCGCCAGCGCGCGGCGCTCGCGCGCACGCTTGCCATCGACCCGGTCGTGCTGCTGATGGACGAGCCGTTCTCGGCGCTCGACGCGCAGACCAAGATGGTGCTGCAGCAGGACCTCGCACGGACCCTCGCGGCAGAGAACAAGACGGCGCTCCTCATCACGCACGATCTCGTCGAGTCGATCGTGCTCGCCGACCGGATCCTGGTCATGAGCGCGCGGCCCGGCACGATCATCGACGAGATCGTGATCGACGATCTCCCCGACCGTTCGAACCCCATGGTCCGCCGTCGCTCGCCGCGCGTGGGCGACTACGCCACGCGGCTCATGGAGTTGCTGCACATCCGCGACAAGACTGAAGCCGAAGCGATCTAACCGATACCCCCGGGAGGACCACCGATGCCGACGAAGCGCGCTTTCCTCAAGACCACCGCCGCCCTGGCGGCCACACTGCTCGTGACCACCCCGTCCGCCCGTGCGCAGCAGGTGGAGGAGGTGACTTATTTGCTGCCGGCGGCGGCGTTTCTTCCGGCCTTTGGGCCGTGGATGCTGGCGCAGGCGCGAGGCTACTTCAGCCAGGAGGGGCTGAAGGTGGA
>JADLAV010000057.1 GCA_020848075.1 Burkholderiales bacterium | reverse complement strand
GCGATCTACGCAGCAATGCAAATACAATTACATGCCTACATTGAACACCACCACGGAATCTATCCTCTTGATTCAAGAGCCTTATCTACTCAAAACCGACGAGGTTAACGGAGGAACTTCGGGTTAGAGCAACGCTGCATCGACGGCGCGCATCGGTCGCACCGCGGCGAGGAGCTTCTCCGCCTGCGATCGCACGAACGCGCCGATACGAGCGACGAAAGCTCGTTCCTCGCCTTCGTAGTCCGAGACCTTTTCCTGAGCCGAAACGGCGGACTGCGCTGCACGGGCCATACGCGTCATCTCGCGCGCGAGGAAAGCGCGCTGTAGACCGGTGCGCTTGGCGAAGTCGGCCCATGCGAAGGGCGTCACGTCTTCGAGCTTGAACTCGTCCCCATACGCCATCGCCAGCTCATGGTCGATCGTGCCGTATTGCGCCACGCTCACGAGGTCGTAGAACGGGGCGATTGCAAGACCGTCCGTGCGGCTGAAAAAGGAAACGTTCTTGCCATGAGCATCCGCGTTGCCGATTAGGTACTGAAACAGCGCCCACCGCGTTAGAAGCTGCCGCGTTAGCGCCTTCCGGGTCGTATACTGAGTGACCGAGAAGAGCCGCTCGAAGCTCACCCCGTCTCGAATGTGACGAACGTCGACGCCGGAGCCGAAGTTGCGCTCGTACTTGTAGGACACCGGCAAGTCGAGCGCTTGGCAGCTGTCGATGACGTGGATGCGCCGGACGCCCCCGGGCGTCCGGCACCGGTCAAAGCGCTCGATCACTATCACCGGGTCGGGCAGCCGCAGGATGGCAACCTGAGCGACGGGAAGCTCCAGCCGACGCGCAAGCTGCATGCAGAAATGCTCGTTTGCGACGAGCATCGGTAGCCGGCCTTCGGCCGGCTCAGGTTTCAGGATATGGGTGGATGCGAGCGCGCCCTCGACCAGGTAGATACGCTCCCCCTCCAGGTACACCGCAAGCTTGTCTTGGTAGCCAGCGATGGACATTCGCACGCGAGCGTCCCAGACGGCGAAGGGTACCCGCCCGCGCTCGGCAACTCGGCGCTTCTGCTCTTTGCGGGTGATCTCCCGTTTGGTCGTCGGTTGGGACTCCGGAGACGCTCCCTCGGGGAGGAAAGACACGGCTCCGGTCGTTTCCCGTCCGAGCTGACGAATAAGGCCGAACACGTTGTTCTTCGAGACGTTGTGAGTGGTCGACACGATGTCGAGCGCGCGACCCTCCGGAAGCAGGTTCTCGATGAAACGACGCACTGTGCTCGAAGCAACAGGTGCCTCCGCAAGTGGAAAGTGCGGCGAAAGGGGATATGCGTTGCGTTGCTGGCGCCACTCTGGGGCGTAACTGAAGGAGAAGCGGTCCTCAAGCGAGTCGTAGTTCACCGTACCAACGCGCGCATCGGCGTCGAACACCCAGAGCACATGCTGACTCATCGCGCCGCAGGCTCCTCAGGGTCGCGGAGGGCAGCTAGCAGCATTGGCAGCTTCGCTTTGTCCACGACCAACATGACTAGGCCGAGGGCATCGAGGACCTTGAGGAGCCGGTCGGTCGATACGCCGGATCGACCGTTTTCTAGCCGGGACAATAAATCGACGGAGACACCGGAAAGGGATGCCGCATCGTCGATGCGAAGGCTGGCGGCCACCCTATGGGCAGCCACTTGGCGGCCCAGGGCAGCCCGCGAGGTCACCGTCGGATCGGCTGGCGGAGGACTAGCTTTGAGAGGGCGAGGCATTTAGTTTCGGGATATCAGAGATTAATCGTGTGGCGAGACAGAGAACTCTAATATTTCTGTAAAGGCGAAATAATAGGGAGTGAAAGGGCAGAAGTCAAAATTATTTCTGGAGTAGCGAAATAACGCCTTGGATCCGCCTGCCTCTCACGACAGCCGCACGACCATCGAAACCAGCACCGCCTCCCACTCGGGAACCTCCAGAGCGTCCCGAAACCCCGCCACCGTCTGCTTCTCCGACCTCCGCACGATCGCTGAGACCCGAACCCACCGAATCTCCCCGGCCGGCAGTTCAAACCCCTTCGCGAGCCGCCCGACCACGCGCCCTGCCTCATCGAGCAGCTCCCGTCCGCGAAGCTCAAGCGGCTCGCCGACTCGCAGCCGCCCAATCGCCTTGTGAACAGCGTCCCCCGCCGGCCGCCGCCCCCCGAACCCGAGATCAACGTCCCGCAGCGTCAACTCGCGGTGGATGCGCTCGAGCGCCGGCGACGGTAGCGGCACCACCTTCGGCTCGACCGCCCGCACCGCTTCACTCTCGCGCAAGTCGCCGAGGAACCGCAGACCCCGCCGCGACGCCTCGAACAAAGTCAGCGTCTCCTTCGCCCGCGTCATCGCGACGTAGAGCAGCCGGCGCTCCTCATCTGCGGGCAGCCGCCGCTCCTCCTCATCTGCGGCCCAGTCACCAGCATCAAGCACAACCACGTGCGCGAACTCACGCCCTTTCGCCCCGTGAGCCGTGGAGAGATTCAAGTGCCCCCGTGCCTCCCGCGCGTGCGCGCCCGCCGACTCGTATAGCCATTCGATCGCGCCGGCAGCCGGCACCGCGATCCCACCCGTCGCCGAAGCGAGCGTCTCCGTACACACCGCGAGATCCTCCCACCACGGGTTCTCCGGCTCGCGCCGCGCGAGCAACGCGACCCAACGGGCGAGCGCGCCCGACCGCACGAGCCGCCCCGACCGGTGTCGCAGTGCCACCAGCACCCGGTGCCCTTCCCTCGTCTTCACGGCGGAGAGCCCGGCACCGCGCTCGCCCGTCCGGTACGGAATCCGCGCCGCGTCGCAATACGCACGGACCGGCTCGAGCG
The DNA here is from genome assembly GCA_020848075.1 of Burkholderiales bacterium. Taxonomy (GTDB): domain Bacteria; phylum Pseudomonadota; class Gammaproteobacteria; order Burkholderiales; family SG8-39; genus JAABRB01. The sequence goes on along the minus strand of JADLAV010000057.1, from coordinate 103,320 downwards.
TCGCGTGCGTCCGCGCGATAACGGCGAACTGCGACCAGTCCGCACCGGGATCGAGCGCGCGCAGCCGCTCGATCTCCTGCATCGCGAGCTGCGCCTGGACGTTGCGATCGGCCGGCACGCGGACGAGCTGCACCTGCCCGCGAGCGACTTCGTCGAGGCGCTCCCAGCGCCCGCCGGCCGGCTGCCCGGCACGCGCATGGTTGATCCGGATCGGATGGTCGACTTTCATCCGGTCCGGCGCGCCGGCGATCACCTGGTTCGCAGCGGTGATGATGTGCTGCGTCGAGCGGTAGTTCTCGACGAGGTAGACCGTCTCGGCCTCGTAGTCCGCCCGGAAGCGGCGGATGAACTCGACGCTCGTCTTCCGGAACGCATACACGTTCTGGTCGTCGTCGCCGACCGCCATCAGGCTCAGCTTCTTCTCGCCCTCCCGAACGGTGCGGCCCGCGAGCGCGCTGACCAGCGCGTACTGCAGGGCGTCGATGTCCTGATACTCGTCGACGAGGATGAAGCGGTAGCCGTGGAGCAACCGGTCACGGAGCTCATCCGCGTCGCCGCCGACGCTGCTCCGCCCCTCCAGGAGGTCGACGGCGCGGCGGATCAGCTCGTCGAAGTCCGGCTCGACGCCCGCTTCGTCGAGCCTGCCGAGGCTCGCCCCGGTCAGCCGCAACGCCATCGCGTGATACGTGAGCACGGTCACGCCCCACGCATCGCCACCCACCAGGGCGCGCAGCCGCTGCCGGATCTCGACCGCCGCAGACCTGTTGAACGCGAGGACGATGATGCTCTCGGGCGCAACGCGCAGGACGCGCAGCAAGTACGCGACGCGGTGCACGACGACTTTCGTCTTGCCCGACCCGGGACCGGCGAGCACGAGCCGGTTCCCGGTGTCCCGCGCCTGGACGAGGCGAGCCTGCACCGGGTGCCGCAGGTCCTCAACGATCCGCCGGTACGACTCGGCGGTGGTCGCGAGCTCGAGGAGCTCGCGCCGGCCGGCGAAGTACATCTTGACGAACCGCTCGCGCGTCCACGAGAAGTACGCCGCCACGAGCGCGAGCGCGTCGGCGATTCGCCGCGCGCCCTGCCGCGCGAACTCGTTCATCACGTGGATCTGGACGTTGCGCTCGCCGTAATGCCGCTCGAGCGGCGCAAAGTCCTCCTTCAGGAACCGCCCGGCGCCTTGCTGCGGAACGAGCCGGATGGTCATCGCCGAGCGGAACACCGTGCGCCCCTTGTCCAGGATGAGGACGCCGGTCTCGTGCAGATACAAAAGCGCCTGCTCGAGCGCGACCGCGGGGTCTTTGAGCTGCGGCGCGAGCTCGAAATCCGTCTGAAGGGCCGCGACCAGCTCGCCCGCCTTGCATTCCACGATCGCGTCTGCACTCTGCAGCGAAGCCGGCAGCTTCCCGAGCAGCGAATTCAGGACGACCCCCGCCGCCGCCCGCCGCAGGCTGGTGATCGCACGGATCTGGTCCCACGGCCGCGTGACCCGGACCCGCAGCTCGTCGACGCCGACCTTGCGGAGCTGCAGCATCGCGCGCTTGGGGCCGCCCTCACCGAAGGGCTGCGCCATCGCCCGGAGCAGGCCGAGCAGCGTGTCCGGGATCAGCGCGTCGGGAGGCAGCGCCGCCGCGAGCCGTTGCCGGACGCCCTCGCAGAGGGGGCGGAGCGTGACGACCTGGCCCTCCCCGTCAGGCGCGTCGGGCGCGCTCTCCGCCATCAGCTCGACCAGCTCCCGCTCGATCGCGTCCGTTCGCTGAAGAAGCACGTTCGAGGCGTCTTTCACCCCCTTGCGCAGCACGACGCGCAGCCCGAGATCGTTCGCGAGCAGCCCGAGCTTCTCGAGGTTGTGCAGGATGCGAAAAGACTCTTCGGCCGGGACGCCGGCTTTGAGGAACAGCTCGTCGGTGCTGATCCCCTCGGCGCCCTCCGCGCTCATGACGAGCGCGAGCACGTCGAGGTAGCGCTTGCGCATCTCCTCCGAAAGGTTCGCGCGTACGAGGACCGCGGTCGCCTCGGTGATGGACTGCACCTTCAGGCTTGCGGGGAAAAGGCGCGTCGCGTTCTCCTCACGTGTGAGGAACCGCGCGCGCTCGAGGTGCGCCACCGCGGTCTTGACCTTGGTGTCTGCGTCGGGCGCGTCCGGATCGATCGTCGGGTGGACATCCTCGTCGAGGAGCAGCTCGCCGGCGGTCACCACGATCTCGTCCGTCTTCAGCTTGCGCGCACGGTTTCGCAGCGCCCGCAGGATCGCGGCGAAGTCGGCGTGCGTGAGCCGCGAGCGCGCGGCGAGCCCGAACTGGGTCTCGACGTCCTCCTCGTCGTACAGCAGCACGCATCGGGCGGCGTCGCCGTCGCGCCCGGCGCGCCCCGCCTCCTGCAAGTAGCTCTCGAGCGAGCCGGGGATGTCGGCGTGCAGGACCACCCGGACGTTGGGCTTGTCGACGCCCATGCCGAAGGCGTTGGTCGCGACGATGACACGGAGCGCATCGCCGACGAACTGCTGCTGGACCTCGCGCTTCGTGCCGGGCTCCATGCCGGCGTGAAAGAACGCGCACGTCCACCCGGCGCCGGCGATGAACTCGGTGAGGATCTCGGCGTTGCGGCGCGTCGCGGCGAACACGATCGCCCCGCCCGATTCGCCGGCGAGCTCGCGGCGGAGGATCTCGAGGATGCGGGCGGGCTTCTCCGCCTTCGTGACCGGGACCACCTCGTAGGCGAGGTTCGTCCGCTCGTGGCCGCCGATGAACGGTGTGAGCTCGACACCGAGCTCGGTCTTGAAGTGCTCGCGAAGGTCGGCGATCACGTCCGGCTTCGCGGTCGCGGTGAAGCAGGCGATGCGCGCCGGCGAATGCGGGAAGCGCTCGCGGATGAAGCGCGAGACGTAGAGATAGTCGGTGCGGAAATCGTGGCCCCACTTCGACAGGCAGTGGGCCTCGTCGAAGACCCAGGCCGCGATCCGCCGGCCCGCGAGTGCGGCGGCGAAGCTCCGGTTCCGGAACTGCTCGGGGGACACGAGCACGATGCCGGCCTCGCCGAGCTCGATCTTCCGCAGCACCTCCTTGCGCTCGGGCGGCGTGAGGAGGCCGTTGAGCGCGACGGCGGAGTAGACGCCCTGGCGGACCAGGTTGTCGATCTGGTCCTTCATCAGGGACTGGAGCGGGGAGATCACCACGGTCAGCGCGCCGCTTCGCCAGTAGTGCGCAAGCGCCGGGAGCTGATAGCAGAGCGATTTGCCGGCGCCGGTGGGCAGGACCGCGATCAGGCTCCCGCCGCCGAGGCCCGCGACGACGATGTCCCGCTGGAGCGAACCGCCGGCGGCGTTCGCGGGTGTGGAGCGAAACGACGGCTTGGCGAAGTAGTGCGCGAGCAGCGTCTCGGGGTCGTGGTACCGACCGCAATAGCCGCAACCGGGATCGTCGCAAGGGACCTGGCGCAGCTCGTGGACGAGTTTAGCTACGTCCTCGAAGGTACGGTGGACCCACGGCGGCAGCACGGAGTTGCCGCCGGCGACCCGCAGCCAGGCGACGACGTAGGCGAGCGCGGGGTAAAGACGCGGATCGCGAAGGTCCTCGGTCGCGAGCTTGGTGAGCCGCGTCCGGCAAGCGGTCTCGCCGAGCGATCGTCCGAGGGAGTGAGCGGCTTCGTCCGCGGACGGACGCGGTACGCGGCGAATCGCTTCGAACATCGAGCGCAGCCCGCCCGGCGCATCGCCGGTCAGGAGGAAGTGAAACAGCGCGACGTCGTCCGGGCGCGATTCCGCAAGAGCGCGGAATGCAGTCTGCTCCTCCAGGAAGAGCGTCAGGCTCAGCTCGGCGTCGCGGAGCGGGTCGTTGCGCGCGTCGGATAGGAGCTTGTAGTCCTTGACGAGCCGGTGGTACGGGTTCTCCGGAAAGGCGAGCGGCGAGAGCTCCAGCGTGTCCACCACCGGCAGGCGGAGGAGCGCGAGGCCGGGGCAGAGCTGGGCGAGGACCGGGAGATCGTGCCGGCGGACGTTGTGGCCGAGAACGAACGCAGCGCCGTCCGCGAGCTCGTCCAACTTGCCGACGAGCTCAGTGAAGGAGAACGATCCCTGGACAACGACGCGCGCGCCCGTGTCGGCGCGAAACGCCGCGAGCTTGTGAACAACCGGCGCCCCGGTGTGCGGCGTCTCGATGTCGATGCAAACGCAGCGCGGCTGCCGAGCGGCGAGCCCAGGCGGCTCGTGCGGCAGGCCCGCAACGCGCGCGGTGGTCGCGGACATAAGCTGGAAGGTTCAGGTGGAGCCCGATTGAAGACATGTATCCAAGTCCTTGAACCTTTGCAACAGACACCAACGGCCTGCAGGTGACAGGTCACGAACCCGCGCGGGAGACGCTGGGAGGCTCACAAACCGTCGCGAAGATGACCGAAGTCGAGGGCCCGAAGACGGTTCGTCGGAACCGTGCCCTCGGGCGCTCCAACGCGCGCGTGCGCGCCACCGCAGGGACGAGCGCAGGCGCTGGCAGTCGGCGCGGAGGGTGCGCTCGCAGTACGGTACCTCCGCGCTACCTGCGCCAGAACCCCGGCGTGAACACCACCAGCAGCGAGAAGAGCTCGAGTCGCCCGAGGAGCATCGAGGCTACGCACACCCACAACTGAAAGGGACTCAGCCCGGCGAAGTTGCGCGTCGGGCCGACCTCGCCGAGACCCGAGCCGGTATTACTGAGCGAAGCGATCACCGCGGTGTATGCGGACGTGAGATCGAGCCCGGTGGCGAGCAGCGCCAGGGTCGCGATGATCATGACGCACCCGTACACCAGCATGAAGGCGAGCACGGCGAAGATGACCTGGTTTTCGACCGGCTCACCGCCATATTTCAGCCGCAGGACCGCGTGCGGGTGCACGATGCGCGCGAATTCCCGCACCGCCTGCTTCAACATGATCAGCGCGCGCACCATCTTGATGCCGCCGCCGGTCGATCCGGCGCAGGTCGCGAAGGTGCACAGGAGCATCATCACCATCGGGGCGAAGATCGGCCACTTGGCGAAATCGGTGCTCGCGTAGCCCGTCGTCGTGGCCACCGATATCACGTTGAAAGCCGCGTAGCGGAAGGCGCTCCACGCGTCCGGATAGACGCCCGCAAGCCTCAGATAGCCCGCGACCACGAGCGAGCTCCCGACCATGAGCGCGAGGAACGCCTTCGTTTCCGGGTCGCGGAGGTAGGGCACGAAGCGGCGGCGCAGGACGGCGCGGAAGTGGATCGCGAAGTTGATGCCCCCGAGCATCATGAACACGATCGCCACCGCTTCGATGGCCGGCGCGTTGAAATGCGCGAAGCTCGCGTCGTGATTGGAGAACCCGCCCAGGCTCAGCGTGGTGAACCCATGCATCACGGCCTCGAGCCAGTCCATGCCCGCCAGATGGTAGGCCACGACGCAGGCAAGGGTGAGCAGCGCATAGATGAGCCACAACCCCTTCGCCGTCTGGGTGATGCGCGGTGTGAGCTTCGTGTCCTTCATCGGGCCCGCGGTTTCCGCCTTGAAGAGCTGCGCGCCGCCGACACCGAGCAGCGGCAGGATCGCGACGGCGAGCACGATCACACCCATGCCGCCCATCCACTGCAGCTGGCAGCGCCAGAAGTTGATCGACGCCGGCAGCTCGTCCAGCCCGCTGAGGACCGTGGATCCGGTCGCCGTGAGTGCCGAGGCGGCCTCGAAGTACGCGCGAGTGAAAGACAATCCCGGCAACTGCAGGAGCAGCGGCGCGGTGGCGAAGGCCGGCATGAGCGTCCACGCGAGCGCGACCAGCAGAAACCCGTCGCGCACCTGGAGCTCGGTCTTGAACCGGCGCGTCCCGAGCCACGTCAGTGCGCCAGCGGCGAAGGTGAGCAGCGCGCTCCGGTCGAAGGCCGGCTCCGCACCGTCGCCCAGCGCATGCGACAGCCCGAGCGGCACGAGCATGGAAACCCCGCCAATCATGATCACCAGGGACAGCACGTGCAGGACCGACAGCGTCCGCGCGAGGGCGAATGGCAATCTCACGGGCAGCGCGGGCAGCGTCCGAACGGGCGAAGGCGGGCGGAGTGGCACGGCCGATGCGGGTTCGCGGAAGTTGCGTGGGTGCCGGGAAAGCTATGGGCTAGATGAACGCGTAGCCGACCTGGAACAGCTTCTCGACCCTCGGGATCATGCGCTTGTTGGCAACGAACACGATGACATGGTCGTCGGGCTGGATCACGATGTCGTGATGCGCTATGAGCACCTGGCTCGTGCGCGTCGTCGCGGCGGGGTCGCCCGCGCGCGCGGCCTGCGGCGGCTCGCGCCGGCGCACGATCGCGCCGATCGCGGCGCCGTGCGGCAGCCGGATGTCCTCGACGCGCTTGCCGATCACCTTGCAGGTCTGCGCGTCGCCGTGCACGATGAGCTCGAGCGCCTCGGCGGCGCCGCGGCGGAGGCTGTGCACCGCGACCACGTCGCCGCGCCGGATGCGCGTGAGAAGCTTGCCGATGGTCGCCTGCGCCGGCGAGATCGCGATGTCGATCTCGCCGCCCTGCATCAGCTCGGCGTACGAGCGGCGATTGATGAGCGCGACCACGCGACGCGCGCCCATGCGCTTCGCGAGGAGCGCGCTCATGATGTTGTTCTCGTCGTCGTTGGTGAGCGCGAGAAACAGATCCATCTCGTCGACGTTCTCGGACTCGAGGAGCTCCTCGTCCGTTGCGTCGCCCTGGAGCACGAGCGAATGCGTGACCTGGCCGGCGATGTCCGCCGCGCGTCGCTTGTTGAACTCGATCAGCTTCACCTGGTAGCGGTCCTCGAGCGCCTTCGCCAGCCGCAGGCCGATGTTCCCGCCGCCGGCGATCATCACGCGCTTCACCGGCTTGTCCATCCGGCGCAGCTCGTGCATCACCCTGCGGATATCGTCGGTATCGGCGAGACAGAACACTTCGTCGCCGACCTCGACGATCGTCTCGCCGTCCGGGAGGATCGCCTGGTCGGCGCGAAAGATCGCGACCACCCGCGAGTCAACCGAGGGAATGTGCCGCCGCAGATCCTTGAGCGGATGACCGACGAGGGGTCCGCCCTCGAACGCACGCACTGCGACCATGGTGACGCGCCCGTCGGCGAAGTCGAGCACCTGCAGGGCCTCGGGAAACTCGATCAGCTTCGAGATGTACTCGGTGACGATCTGCTCCGGGCAGATCGCGAAATCGACGTCGAATCCGTCCTCGGAGAGGATCTCCGGGCGCCGTATGAACCCGGTGGCCCGCACCCGGGCGATCTTGGTCGGCGTGTTGAACAGCTTCGACGCGAGCTTGCAGGCCACGAGGTTGGTCTCGTCGCTCTGGGTCACGGCGATCAGCATGTCGGCATCCTCGATGCCCGCCTCGGTGAGAATGCGCGGATCGGCCGCGCCGCCCGCAACCGTGCGCAGGTCGAATCGCTCCTGCAGATCCTTCAGCTTCGACGCATCGAGGTCGATGACCGTGATGTCGTTCTGCTCGGAAACGAGGTTCTCGGCGAGCGTCGAGCCGACTTGCCCGGCGCCCAGGATCAGGATGTTCACGCGGCAGCTCCGCCGGCCGTCAGGGCGCGGATTGTATTCCGGATCGCCGCAGCCGCGGGAACGACGGGAGATCGGGTGTCGTCTGCGGCGCAGCGCGTGCGCACGAGACTGCTCCCCCTCCCGGTGAACGCGCGGCCGAGGCGGCGGCCAAAGGGTCGGCCCGGCCCGCTAGTCGTCCTTGCGGCCAACGTTGATCCCCAGCCCTTTCAGCTTGCGGTATAGATGCGTGCGCTCCAGCCCGCACTTCTCGGCGAGGCGGCTGATCGAGCCGTCGCGGGACAGGTGGTGCTCGAAGTAGGCGCGCTCGAACGCCTCGCGCGCCTCGCGTAGCGGCAGGTCGAGCGAAATTCCGAGGCCGGCCGGGCGCGGCGCCGGACGGAGCAGCACCCGTTCGACGTCCTGCGCACCGATCTCCTCGTCCAGGGCGGCGAGCGCTGCGCTTTTCACGACCTGCTGCAGCTCATCGAGGCTGCGCGACCAGTCGAAATTGCGCAGCACATTGAGCGCCGCGGTCGAAAAGGCTCGCGGCGGGCAGAAGCGCGACTCGACGAGCTGCGCGAGCAGCACCGGAGCGATCTCGGGGATGTCTTCGGCGAAATCGCGCAGCGACGGAAGGTGCAGCACGAGCTCCGACAGGCGTCCGAGCAGCTCGGGATCGAAGCCCCGCTCTTCCACGAGCCTCCGCGGATCCTCGGAGCAGAACGACACGATGCGCGCCTGGCTGCGGTCGACGCGCGCGGCGATGAATGCAAGGTTGCGCTGCTGCACCTTCGAGAACAGGGCGAGGTCCTCGATGAACAGGATGCCACCAGCGGCGCGGGCGAGCAGATCCTGCGGCGTCTCGCCGAGCGCCTGCCCGGCCGCCACCCACGGCGTGTTCGGACGCTGCAGCTGCCGGGCGTAGACCTCGGGCTGCGCGCCCGGCTCGCCGCGCAGCAGGAGCGGCGCGCTCACCGACGCGAGCTGCGCGAGGCGCTTCCGCATCTCGTTGATGACGGGCGAGCGGCCGAGCGCGGCGAGCGTGAGCCGCGACTCGATTCGCCCTTCGCCGCTCCGGAGCGCGCGCTTGACCGTGCCGAGCAGCTTCTGCAGGGCAATCGGCTTCTCGAGGAAGTCCATCGCGCCGATTCGCGTCGCTTCCACCGCGGTGTCGATGGTCGCATGACCCGACATCATCACGACCGGCATGTTGAGCACGCCGCCCGTGGCCCACTCCTTGAGCAGCGAGATGCCGTCGGTGTCCGGCATCCAGATGTCGAGCAGCACCAGGTCCGGCCGATCGCGGGCGCGCAGCTCGCGCGCGGCGGTCGCGTTCTCCGCCAGCTGCACCGTGTGTCCTTCCTCCGACAGGATCTCCGAAAGGAGCTCCCGGATTCCGATCTCATCGTCAACTACCAGTATCGATGCCATCCCGCTCTACCTCGTACCCTCGTCATGCCGCCAGCGGAAGTGCGACGGTCACGGCCGCGCCCTCCTGGGGACGGTTCTCGATCGAGACCGTGCCATGATGCTCGTCGATGATCTTCTTTACCATCGCCAGGCCAAGCCCGGTACCTTTCGGCTTGGTGGTCACGTACGGCTCGAACGCGCGCTTCATGACGCTCTCGCTGAACCCGCCCCCGTTGTCGGCGACGCACAGGCGCACGCGCTCGCCGGCCCGCTCGGTGCGTATCCGGATGCGCGGCTGCGGTCGCCCGGCAAGCGCATCCTGCGCGTTTTGCAGCAGGTTGTGTATGACCTGCCTCAGCTGCGCGGGATCGGCGCGCACGGCCGGCAGGCCTTGCGCGAGCTCGAGGTCGACGGGCACCGGGGACTGTTCGTAGAGCGCATAGACCTCGAGCAACAGCGCGTTCAGATCCAGGGCGTGCAGCGCCGGCGCGGGCAGCCGCGCGTACTCGCGGAACTCGTCGACCATGTTCTTCAACGCCGCAACCTGCGCGACGATGGTGCCGGTCGCGCGCTCCAGCGCCTCCTCGTCCTCGGGGGCGAGCCTGCCCGCGAGCCGCGCCTGCATGCGCTCGGCCGAGAGCTGGATCGGCGTCAGCGGGTTCTTGATCTCGTGGGCGAGGCGCCGCGCGACCTCGCCCCAGGCGGTCGCGCGCTGCGCGGCGATCAGCTGCGTGATGTCGTCGAACACGACGACGAAGCCGCAGCCCGCCGGCTCCGGCAGCCGCGAGCCGCGCACGAGGATGATCTGATCTCGGCCCGCGAGCTCGATCTCGCGCTGCCAGGAGCCTTCGCCCGAACCCGCGAACCCGTTCTGGATCTCGGCCGCGAGGGCATCGAGGGCCGCGGTCCCCGCGAGCGCGCTCCCGGTGCAGCGCGCGAGCTCCTCGCCGCCGAGGATCGCCCCGGCGCCAGCGTTCGCGATCTGCAACCGGAATTCCCGGTCGAGAGTGAGCACGCCGGCCGACAGGTTCGCGAGGATGTTCTCGAGATAGGCCTTCGCGCTCTCGACCTGCTCGCGCGTCGCCTCGGCGATCGCGCGCGCCTGCCCAAGCTGCTCGGTCATCGCGTTGAACGAGCGCGTGAGCACGCCGAGCTCGTCGCTGCTGGTCACCCGCGCCCGCCGGCTGAAATCACCGCGGGCGACCGCTTCGGTGCCCTCGGCGAGGATCGCAAGCGGCTCGGACAGTCGCCGTGAGAGGACGAAGGCGAGCGCGATCGACAGGAACAGCGAGAGGAGCAGGGTCAATGTGAGCGTGATGAGGTAGATGCGCTTCAGACCCGCGCGCAGCAGCGCGAGCTCCTTGTAGTCCGCGTACACCGATTGCACGTTCTCGGCGCTCTCGGCAAGACCTGCCGGCACGCGCTGCACCAGCTGCAGCCAGCGCGTCTCGTCCGACAGCGCGGCCGCCGAGAGCGGAACGATCACGCGCAGCAACAGCCCGCGCTCGCCGACGCCCTCGATGGCCGAATATTCGCGCGATGACCGCGCAGCGCGCAGGGCATACGCCGGCGGCGGCTCCGCGACGAGGCCCGTCACCTCGCGCGAGGCGCTCGCCAGCACCGACCCGTTGCCGGCCAGCAGCACGGCATCGTCCGCGCCGGTCTGTTCTCGCAGCCGATTGAGCGCGACCGGTTGCAGCGCCGGCGAGAGCTCCGACAGATCGAGCGCCATGGTACGCGACTTCCGCTGCAGTTCCCCGAGCATGTTGTCGAGCGCGTTGCGACCGAGGTCGAGGCCGCTCTCGAGCGCGGTATCCACACGCACGTTGAACCACGATTCGATGCTGCGGGTGAGGAACTGCACCGAAACCGTGTAGACGATCGCGCCGGGGATGACCGCCATGGCCACGAAGATCGCGAGAAAGCGTAGCGTGAGCCGGGAACCGAAGACGCGCGCCTTCAGCGCGCGGCGCAACGTGAGCAGCTGATAGCCGACCAGGACGAACAGCCCGGCGGCAAGCAGCCCGTTCAGCACCAGCAGGAGCGGATAGTGCCGCGCGAGAAGCGTGGTGGTGGCGCTCGATCCGGCCGCGAGCAGGAACAGCAGGATGCCCGCCAGCGCCGCGCAGACGACGAGCAAGTAGGTCATCGCCTCGCCTCCCCTTCGCCATTGCCGGCGGGCGTGGTGAATCGCCAGCGCCGCCACGGCGACGCGAGCGTCCACTCGGGGTTGGCGAGCGCGCTCAGCTGGAAGGGCTTCGGCAGCTGGGTCACGTCGAGCCGGAGGCGTGCCGCGGCCGCGTAAGTCGTGTCCGGCGCGAGCCTGCCACGGTCGATCACCGTCCAGCTGCGCACCGTGCCGAGCGCCCGCAGCGCCTCACCGAGGGTGGGAAAAGTCTGGTGCAGGGTGCCGGAGCTCAGGCGATAGGTCCGGGTGAGCGCATGGAACGAAAGGCGCGCGGTACGCGACGCGGCGCCGATCTGCTCGTCGAGCCAGTACCAGCGGGGTCGGCTCAACTCGAAGTCGACTACGAAGTACAGCGTAACGCCCTGGTGCAGCGCGTCCTCGAGCCGCGGTGTCAGATCGACCTGGAAATCCGCATCGAGCGCGTAGCCGTCCTCCGCCGCCTCGAGACGCGCGCTGCGCACCGCAATTTCGTCGGCGGCAGCAGGGCAGGGGCCGACGAGCAGCGGCGCGACGAGCGGCAGCGCCGCAAGCATCGCGAGAGTTGCCCGGCGCGATGTCGCCCGGGGCATGGTTTAGGCGTTCTTCTGCAGCAAGGCGTAGTAGAAACCGTCGTGATCTGCGTCGGGGAGCAGCTGACCGGCCTCGATGCCGGGCGCGGCGACGCGCCTGGCGTCGGGCTGCCGCTCGAGAAACCCGGCGACGACCGCGCCGTTCTCCTCGTGAAACACCGAGCAGGTTGCGTAGAGCAATTTACCACCCGGCTCCAGGAGCCGCCACAGCGCGGCGAGCAGCCGCGCCTGGAGGTCCGCAAAGCCCGCCACGTCCTCGGCGCGGCGCAGCCACTTGATGTCCGGATACCGGCGTACGACGCCCGAGGCGGTGCAGGGCGCGTCAAGGAGGATGTGCTGGAACAACCGCCCGTCCCACCACGACTCCGGCGCCGCCGCATCGCCCGCAATCAGGCGAGCTGCGAGGCCGAGGCGCGCGAACGTCGTGCGAACGCGATCGAGGCGCCGGTCGTCCACGTCAAGCGCCGTGAGCTCGACGGCGGCGAGCTCGAGGAGGTGCGCGCTCTTGCCACCCGGCGCCGCGCATGCGTCGAGCACGCGCTGGCCGGATACGGCGCCAAGCAGCGGGGCGGCGAGCTGCGCGCCCGCATCCTGCACCGAGACGAGCCCCGCGTCGAATCCGGGAACGGCATCGACCGGGCGCGGCGCACCGAGACGTACCGCGTACGGACCGATCTGCCGCACCGCGATGTCCTGCGCGGCGAGCATCGCAATGTAGTCCGCCGTGCTGGTCCGTCGCGCGTTCACCCGCAGCGTCATCGGCGGATGCGTGTTGCCGGCCGCGAGAATCCGCTCCCATGCGTCGGGATAGTCCGTGCGGAGCCGATCGATCCACCATTGCGGGTGGCAGTAGCGCGCTTCCTCGTGCTCTGCGACACGCGCCTCCAGCGCGCTGCTATCGCGAAGATAGTTGCGCAGCAGCGCGTTCACCAATCCCTTCGCCGAAGAGCGACGGAGCTTCACCGCCGCGTCGACCGCTTGGCTCACCACGGCGTGCGCGGGACGTCCGCTGCGCAGCGCCCGAAGACCCGCCAGGAGCAGCGCGCGCACGGCGGGGTCCGGCGGCGTTCGGTGAGCGAGGGCGTCGATGAGTCGGTCGCCGACAGCATAGTCGCGCAGCGCTCCGTACAGGATCTCGAGCACCCCGGGCCGCAGCGCCGCCGCCGCGCGGAGCGCCGCAAGGCTCGTGCCGCCCGCAACCCGCGCGATCAGGCGGCTCGCGTCGGCGAGATCGTCGGCCAGGCTATGGGCGTGGGCGGCCACGGCGATGCGCCGGCCCCTGCCCGCAGGCCGTCCGCTGATGGCGTAGATCGCCTGCGCCGGGCACCGCGACTCCCCTTCGAGCCGAGGGATCGGTCACGCCATTGCGCGCAGGCGCGCGACGCGCTCCTCGGTCGCCGGGTGCGTGCTGAAAAGGCCCTTCAGCCCGCCGCCGGAGAGCGGGTTGATGATCATCATCTGCGCGGTGGCCGGATGCGCATCGGCGGCGTCCATCGGGATGCCGCGCGCGTAGTGGTCGATCTTCACGAGCGCATCGGCGAGCGCACCCGGATCCCCGGAGAGCTCGGCGCCGCCGCGGTCGGCCCCGAACTCGCGGGTGCGTGAGATCGCGAACTGGATGAGCATCGCCGCGATCGGGGCGAACAGCATCACCAGGATCGCAAGCAACGGGTTCCCGCCTTCGCGATTCTGGCTGTTGCCGCCGAAGAAGAGACCGAACTGAGCGAGCGTGGAGATCGCGCCCGCGACGGTCGCGGAAATGGTCGAGATCAGGATGTCGCGGTGCCTCACGTGAGACAGCTCGTGCGCCATCACCCCGCGCAACTCGCGCGGGGTGAGGAGCCGCAGGATACCGCTGGTGGCCGCGACCGCGGCATGCTCCGGGTTGCGGCCGGTGGCGAAAGCGTTCGGCTGCGCCTCGTCGATCAGGTAGACGCGCGGCATCGGCAGCCCGGCGCGACCGGCCAACTCCTTCACCGTGCTGTAGAGCTGCGGCGCCGAGGTCTCGTCGACCTCCTGCGCCCGGTACATCCGCAGCACCATCTTGTCGGAGAACCAGTAGGCGATGAAATTCATCGCGCCCCCGATCGCGAGCGCGAGCAGCATCCCCTGCGTTCCGCCCAACGCTCCACCGACGGCGCCGAAGAGCGCCAGGATCCCGGCCATCAGGATGGTGGTCTTGAGCCAATTGCCGATCATGCTTTGCTCCTCTTGAACTCGCTCGCCTCGCGCGCGATGCATTGCTAAATTGGGGTTTTCCCCCGGAATTCAACTCGTTGTCACCGCGAAGCGGTCGCCCGCCACGACCGGGAATCCGCGCAGGAGTTCCGCGGCCGTCAACCGCTTGCCGCCCGCGCGCTGAAGCTCGGTGAGCGCGAGCGCGCCCTCCCCGCACGCAACGACGATGCCGTCGGTGTTCGAGCGAAGCACGGTACCCGCCGCCAGCACCGCGCGCGCCTCGGCGTCCGGAACCGTTGCCGCCCGCCAGATCTTCAAATCCGTGCCTCGAATATGCGCGACCGCGCCGGGATGCGGGTTGAAGGCGCGGATCTGCCGCTCGATCCGATCGGCCGGCTGCGTCCAGTCGATGCGCGCCTCCGACTTGCCGATCTTCGGCGCGTAGGTTGCGCCGTCGAGCGGTTGTGGCGCGGCTGCGACCTCTCCGCGGGAAAAGCGGTCGAGCACCTCCACCAAGAGCCTGGCACCGAGTGCCGCCAGCCGATCGTGGACTGTGCCGGCCGTGTCGTCGCGACCGATCGGCGCCTCGGCGGTGAGCAGCACCGGGCCGGTATCGAGCCCTGAGTCCATCTGCATGATCGAGACGCCGGTCCGCGCGTCGCCGGCCAGAATCGCGCGCTCTATCGGCGCCGCCCCGCGCCAGCGGGGGAGGAGCGACGCGTGCACGTTGATCGCCCCGTGGCGCGGAATGTCGAGCACTGCGCGCGGCAGCATCAGTCCGTACGCGGCGACCACCATCACGTCTGGGGCCGCGACCTTCAGCTGGGCCAGCACCGCCGGATCCTTGAGGGTTGCCGGCTGGGCAACCCGGAGCCCGAGCCGCTCGGCCGTCCGCTTGACCGCGCTAGACGACGGTGTTAATCCCCGGCCGGCGGGCCTATCCGGCTGAGTGAGGACTAACACTATCTCGTGACCGGCAGCCTGCACGGCCTCGAGCGCCGCGACCGCGAACTCGGGCGTGCCCGCGAAGACGGCTCGCATCCGGACAGGTGTTCAGGCTAAAAGCGATCGACTCAAGCGGCGGCCGTCGCGCGACGACCCTGCTTCTGCAGGCGCGCGCGAATGCGCGTCTGCTTCAAGCGCGACAGGTACTCGACGAAGACTTTCCCCTCGAGGTGGTCCATCTCATGCTGGATGCACACGGCGAGCAGGCCCTCGGCCTCCAGTTCGAACGGGCGGCCGTCGGCGCCGAGCGCGCGCACTTTGACCTTCTCGGCCCGGGTCACCTTTTCATAGACTCCCGGAACCGACAGGCAGCCCTCCTCGCACTCCTGCACGCCCTCGGTGGCGAGAATCTCGGGATTGACGAGCACGAGCAGCTCATCGCGCGCCTCGGAAATGTCGATGACGATCACCCTGCGATGAACGTTGACCTGGGTCGCGGCAAGGCCGATGCCGGGCGCCGCATACATCGTTTCGGCCATATCCCGGACGAGTTGGCGGATTTCCTCATCGACCTCCCGAACGGGCTGGGCGACCGTATGGAGGCGCTCATCGGGGTAACGAAGAACGGTCAGTGTTGCCACAAATACTTGCTGCGTGAATTAATTACGTGCAGAATCTCAACGAATCCTTGAGACTGCTGCTATCCTTGGAGCAAAATCAAGCCCTTGCCATTGGGCCTAGATGGGGTCGAGGTGCGTATGTTCAAAAAGTCTAGCATAGCCCTGCTGCTCGCCCTCGCCTTGGCCGTGCCAGCGGCCGCGCAGCAGCCAGATCCCCGCAAGGAAGGAAACATCGTCCAGATCCGGTCCGATGCGCCGGACCGCTACACGGTACGGAAGGGCGATACCCTCTGGGGCATCTCGGCGCGCTTCCTCAAGGAACCGTGGCAGTGGCCCCTGATCTGGCGGCTGAACAGCGCGGAGATCCGCAATCCCCACCTCATCTATCCGGGCGACGTCATCGTATTTGACCGTGCCACGGGAACGCTCTCGATTGAGCGCGTGTCTCCGCGCGTGCGCGCAGAGCCGCTTGCCGGCGAGGCGATCCCGAGCATTCCGCCGCGGGTCATCGAGCCCTTCCTGACGCAGCCGCTGGTCGTCGAGGAGGACGGACTCAAGAACGCACCCGAGATCGTCGCCACCGAGCTCGGCCGCTATAACGTCGGCCAAGGCAACCGGGTGTACGCGGAGGGCATCGGCGACAGCACCGAGCCGCTCTGGTACATGTACCGCCAGGGGCGGGCCATCGTCGATCCCGATACGAAGCGCACGCTCGGCTTCGAGGCGGTCAACCTCGGCACGGCGCGCCTGACGAAACGCGGCCATCCGAGCACGTTGCAGATCATCAAGTCGACGCGCGAGGTGAGCCAGGGCGACCGGCTCGTCGCGGTCGGCCCGACGCGGGTGTTCAACTACGTCCCGCACAAGCCTGCCGCGGAGATCAACGCCCGGGTGATCATGATCTCCGACGGCGAGACCGACACGCGCAGCGACATCTACGGCGCAGATCAGGCGGCGTATCTCCAGGACGACGGGCGGGTCGGCAGCTTCCGGCGCGAGGCCGGACCGCTGCAGATCGTCGTTCTGAACAAGGGCGCAAAGGACGGGCTGGAACTCGGCCACGTGCTCGCGCTCCACCGCAGCTTCGTCGTGCGGAACGACCGCAGCATCGGCAGCTGGTACATGGGCGAGCCGCGCAAGCCGGACGTCACGCTGCCCGAGCAGCGCTACGGCCTGGTGTTCGTGTTCCGCACCTTCGAGAACGTGTCCTACGCGCTGGTGGTGCAGGCCTCCGAGCCGGTGACGCCGCGCGACGTCGCGCGCACCCCCTGAGCGACGCCGGCGCGCCCGCCACATGGAGCCTGACGCCGGGCTAGCCGCCTGGGTCAGGCTCACGCTCGTCCCCGGCCTGGGCGGACAGGGCCTGCGCCGCCTGCTCGCCGAATTCGGCCTGCCCGAACGCGTGATCGCGGCGGGCCGCGCGTCGCTCGCCCGCCATGTGGGCGAGCAGATCGCCGATCGGATCCTCGCGGACGACCAGGCGGCAGCCGTCGCGCGGAACGTTGCATGGGCATCCGGCGCCGGTCACGCGATCGTGACGCTCGCGGACGCGCTGTATCCAAAACAGCTCCTCGAGATTCCGGATCCGCCCGCGCTCCTCTACGTGCGTGGCGATCTCGCCCTGCTCGGGCGACGGAGCCTTGCAATCGTCGGCAGCCGCAACGGCACGCCGCAGGGACTCGCGAACGCGGAAAACTTCGGCCGCAGCTTCAGCGCAGCGGGGCTGACGATCGTCAGCGGTCTCGCGGTCGGCATCGACGCCGCCGCGCATCGCGGCGCGCTCGCCGGCGAGGGTTCGACGGTCGCAGTGCTCGGCACCGGCATCGATGTGATCTATCCGCCGCGCAACGCCGCGCTGGGCGAGGAGATCGCCGCGCGCGGCGCGCTCATATCGGAGTTCCCGCTCGGCACGCAGCCGGTGGCCTCGGGCTTTCCGCGCCGCAATCGAATCATCAGCGGGCTCGCGCGAGGGGTGCTGGTAATCGAAGCGGCGATCTCGAGCGGCTCGCTCATCACCGCGCGCGCGGCCGCGGAGCAAGGCCGCGACGTATTTGCCGTTCCGGGATCCATCCATTCCCCGTTGTCCAAGGGATGCCATGCGCTGATCAAGCAGGGCGCGAAGCTCGTCGAGAGCGCGGAGGACGTCCTCGGCGAACTGCCGGCGCCGGCCGCCACGGCATCGCGAGCACCCGTGACGGATGACGCACTGCTCGACCACATGGGCTACGACCCGTGCAATGTTGACATCCTCTGCGAGCGCAGCGGCTTGACTGCCGACAAGGTATCAGCGATCCTGTTGCAGCTGGAGCTCGCGGGCAGAGTCACGAGCCTGCCCGGCGGGAAGTACCAGCGCGTGTCCTGAAGGAGTCACGCCGCTAAATGTTCGAAGTCCTCGTCTACCTGTTCGAGAATTATTACCAGTCCGAGCGATATCCCGACCACGACACGCTTGCACGCAAGCTGACCGCGGCGGGATTCGAGAACGAGGACATCACAGAGGCCCTCGACTGGCTGAACGGGCTCATCCGGCCGAACGAGGAATCCAGAGCCGAGGCGCTCGACACCCACGACACATTCCGCGCGTACACGAATGGCGAACTCGCGAAACTCTCCCCGGAGTGCCGCGGGTTCCTGATCTTCCTCGAGAGCGCGGGCGTGCTGTCCCCAGGATTGCGCGAGCTCATTCTCGACCGCGCGATGGCCGTCGAGGGCGACGTCGTCGAGCTCGAGAAGTTCAAGGTCGTGGTGCTCATCGTGCTGTGGACCTGCCGCGGCGACGTCGACACCCTGATGCTCGAAGAACTCCTCCCCGGCGGCGAGCCGCAGCACATTCACTGAACTTGCCGGCAAGTCGCCGCAAGTAAGCTCGCTAGAGCGGTGCGTCTTGCTTCGGTTCCGGCGACTCCTTATCATTGCCGCCTTCCGCGCCACCACCCGGGCCCGTGCTTGCGTCCGGGGCAGGCGCCACCATCTTGACGCAGTCGGCTGACCGACGTGCGCCCTGACGCTGCAGCGGCGCGCGGGAGCGGCCGTCGGCCGCGACCCGCCAACGGCAGAAGCGGATGCAGTCGCAGGAACTCGGGAGCCGCCAGCGAGGAGCGCGGGCGCCAATCGCCATGGGCAAGAAACTGATCATCGCCGAGAAACCCTCCGTCGCCAACGACATCGCGCGGGCGTTGGGCGGCTTCACGCGCCACGGCGATTACTTCGAGAGCTCGAAGTACGTGCTTTCCTCGGCGATCGGGCATCTCGTGGAGATCGTTGCGCCCGACAAGTGCGAGGTGAAGCGCGGCAAGTGGTCGCTCGTGAACCTCCCGGTGATTCCGCCGCACTTCGATCTTCGCCCGATCGAGCGCACCGAGGATCGTCTGAAGCTGCTCACGCGCCTCATGAAGCGCAAGGATGTCGACGGCCTGGTCAATGCGTGCGACGCCGGGCGCGAAGGCGAGCTGATCTTCCGCTACATCGTCGACCATGCCGACGTGAAAAAGCCGATGGAGCGCCTGTGGCTGCAGTCGATGACGCCGGGGGCCATCCGGGAAGGCTTCGCGAGCCTGCGCCCGGACTCGGCGATGCGACCGCTCGCCGATGCCGCCAGGAGCCGTTCCGAGTCGGACTGGCTGATCGGCATCAACGGCACGCGGGCGATGACCGCCTTCAACTCGAAGGACGGCGGCTTCTACAAGACGACCGTCGGCCGCGTGCAGACCCCGACGCTTGCGATCCTCGTCGAGCGCGAGGAGCGCATAAGGGACTTCGTCGCGCGCGACTACTGGGAGGTCGAGGGCACGTTCGCCGGCAAGGGGGGCGAGTATCGCGGCCGCTGGTTCGACGAGGCGTTCGATCGGAACAAGAAGGCGGACGATCCCGATCTGCGGCCGGATCGCATCTGGACCGAGAAGCAGGCCGAGGCGATTCGCGGCAAGTGCATGGGCAAGCCGGGGATCGTCACCGAGGAATCCAAGCCGACCACGCAGGCGCCGCCGATGCTCTACGATCTGACCAGCCTGCAGCGCGAGGCGAACTCGCGCTTCGGCTTCTCGGCGAAGATGACGCTGTCCATCGCCCAGGCGCTCTACGAACGGCACAAGGTGCTGACCTACCCGCGGACCGATTCGCGCGCCCTGCCGGAGGACTACGTCGCGACGGTGAAGTCGACGCTCGAGATGCTGCGCGGCGAGAAGGGGAAAAGAGCGGGTCGCAAGTCGGACGAATCGCCCGATGCCCGCGGCGTCGCGGCCTACGCGCCGTTCGCCGATCGCGTATTGCGCGAAGGATGGGTGCGGCCGAACAAGCGCATCTTCAACAACGAGAAGGTGTCCGACCACTTCGCGATCATCCCGACGCTGCAGGCGCCCAAGCACCTGACCGAACCGGAGGCGAAGCTCTACGACATGGTCACCAAGCGGTTCCTCGCGGTGTTCTTCCCCGCGGCGGAGTACCTCGTGACCACCCGCATCACGCGCGTCGCGGACGAGCCGTTCAAGAGCGAAGGCCGGGTCATGATGAACGCGGGCTGGCTGGCGGTGTACGGGCGGGAGGCCGAATCCGGCGATACGCCGACGCTCGCGCCCGTGCCGGACGGCAAAGCGGACACGGTGGCGATCGACGTCAATCGGAATCAGACCAAGCCGCCCGCCCGCTACACCGAAGCGACGCTGCTCTCCGCGATGGAGGGCGCCGGAAAGCTCGTCGAGGACGAGGAGCTGCGCGAGGCGATGCGCGAGAAGGGCCTCGGCACGCCGGCAACGCGCTCGGCGATCATCGAGGGGCTCATCCAGGAAGAGTACGTCGTGCGCGAGGGCAGGGACCTTCACCCCACCGCCAAGGCGTTCGATCTCCTGTTCGCCCTCCACAAGTTCGGCATCGAGGAGATCTCCTCGCCCGAGCTGACCGGCGACTGGGAGTTCAAGCTGAAGCAGATGGAGCAGGGCAAGCTCAAGCGCGCCGCGTTCATGGACCACATCGAGGAGACGGCCCGCGATCTGGTCGCGCGCATCAAGCGCGCAGGCAGGCTGGACGAGCCGATCTCCACCCTCAAGGTGAAGTGCCCGAACTGCGGCGCCAAGCTCGTCGAGAATTACAAGAAGTTCACCTGCACGAAGTGCGACTTTGCGATCTGGAAAGTGATCGCGGGCCGGCGCATCGAGGCCGCAGAGGCCGAGGCCCTCATCACGACGCGCTCGATCGGACCGCTGCAGGGGTTTCGCAGCCGCATGGGTCGGCGGTTCGCCGCCATGCTGAAGCTCAAGGACGACCTGGGCGTCGAGTTGGACTTCGGCCAGGGCGGCGATGCCGAGCGCGAGGCGGAGCCGGTCGATTTCTCGGGAAAGGCCGCGCTCGGCAAGTGCCCGAAGTGCGGCGCCAACGTGTATGACCACGAGCTCGCGTACGTGTGCGAGAAGTCGGTCGGGCCGGGGCGCACGTGCGACTTCCGCACCGGCAAGATCATCCTGCAGCGCCCGATCGAGATCGAGCAGGTGAAGAAGCTGCTCGCCACCGGAAAGACCGATCTGCTGCACCGCTTCGTCTCGAAGAAAGGACGCCCGTTCTCGGCGTTCCTCGCCCGGCAGCCCGACGGGCGGATCGGTTTCGAGTTCGCACCGCGCGAACGAAAGACGCCGATTCGGGCGGCCGCGAAAGCGGACGCAAAGACCCCCGCCAGGCCGGAGGCGCCCGCTGCGGCGAGGGCCGCGGCCAGGTCCGGCGCCCAGGCGGCAAAGCCGAGGACCAAGCCGGCGCGCGCCCCGGCGCCGAAGCCGGCGGGCAAGTCGACCCCCAGGCGTGCGGCCAAGCGCGGTTGAAGCGGGACGCGACGCACCGGGGATGAGCGAGGACTCGACCGTTCCCCGGTCGCCGAATCCGCCGTTCACCCGGGCCGATCTCGCCCGGGCCGCACCCCGGGTGCTCAACCGCGGAAGGTGGGCGAACGCGACCGTCCTCCTCTTCGAGCACGGCGGCGCGCAATGGGTGATCAAGGACTTTCGCTCCTCCCCGTTGCTGTACCGCGAGACGCTCGGGCGCTTCATGGTCCGGCGCGAGCTCTCGGCGCTCGCGGCGCTGCGCGGCGTGCCGGGCGTTCCGGCCGACGCGTTCCGGCTGGATGGCCATGCGCTCGCGTATCGCTTCGTCGCCGGGCGGCAGATCGCGCGCGTCGGCGCCGACGGCGCGACCCCCGACTACTTCGCGGCGCTCGAACGCACCGTGCTCGCGATCCACGCGCGCGGCATCGCCCATCTCGACCTGCGATACGGCGGCAACATCCTGGTGAGCGACCGTGCGGAGCCGCTGGTGCTCGATTTCCAGTCGCACGTGAAACTCGCCGGGCTGCCGGCCTGGCTGCGCCGTGTGCTCGTCGGCGCCGATCTGTCCGGCCTCTACAAGCACTGGTCACATCGCCACCCGGAGACGCTCGGGCCCGAGCGCCTCGCGCTCCTCGCGCGCGCGACCCGTCTTCGCAAGCTGTGGGTGTTCAAAGGCTACCTCGGCTGGAAGCCGCATCGCCGCGACAGACGCACGCCGCCCAAGGCGTGAGCGCCCGGCCACCCATGCTTGCAGGCATTCACCGGCTCTTCAACCACGCGGCGGTGCGGCGTTGGCTGGTCCGCCTGCGCATTCCGCTCTTCGTCGCGGCCGGAGTCTTGCTCGCGTGGCACGCGAAGCGGGAGTGGTTCTTCCCGGCGCTCGCAGTGTCGGGGTTCGGCGAGGCGATCCAGCTCTGGTGCTTCGCCAGCCTCCAGAAGAACCAGATGCTCGCCGCCAACGGTCCGTACGCGCTGGTGCGCAATCCCATGTATCTCGGCCGCTACTTCCTGCTTGCGGGCATGCTGCTCCTGCTCGGCAACGCGTGGGTGATCGCGGTCTTCACGGTGCTGTACTACCTCTACATGGTGAACCGCGTGCGCCGCGAGGAGGCGCGGCTCGCACCCACGTTCGGCGACGCCTACGCGCGCTACTGCGCCGCGGTGCCGCGCTTCATCCCGCGCCTTACGCCCCACGCCGAGCGCCGGGTCGCCTTTTTCGACTGGGCCACCTTTCGGCGCAATCATGGACCGCGCAACCTGCTCGAGGCGGCCGCCTTCTACGCACTCGCGTACGCCTTCGCCTTCGCGGCGCACTGAGTTCGCCAACCTGTAACGGCGAGGGCCCGGCGAGGGGCGCGTTCTCGGCCTAGATGTCGAGCCGCGCGACCAGCGCGTTGCGTTCGATGAACGCGCGGCGCGGCTCCACCTCATCGCCCATCAGCCGCGTGAAGATCTCATCGGCCGCGATTCCGTCCTCGATCTGCACCTTCAGCAGCCGGCGCGACCCCGGATCCATGGTCGTCTCCCAGAGCTGCTCGGGGTTCATCTCGCCGAGGCCCTTGTAGCGCTGGACCGCAGCCTTCTCCTCGACCTCGCGAAGCAGCCATGCCATCGCTTCCGGAAAGCCGGAGACGGCCTGCTGATGCTCGCCGCGCACCACGTATGCGCCCTCTCCGACGAGCCCCTCGAGAATCCGCGCGGCCTCGCGGATCTGCTCGCTGTCACCCGACTTGAGGAAATCGTCGTCGATCACGCTGGTCTTCACATTGCCGTGGCGGACGCGCTCCACGACGAGCTGCCAGCGCTCGTGCCGCTCCAGGTACCGCACCTGCACCCGCGTTTCGCCGTTGCCGAGCGCGGCGCGCAGCGCGTCGGCGCTCGCGCGCGCACGATCGCCGTCGGACATGTCGAGCACCAGCCCGCGCAGCATGGCGTCCAGCGCCCGCTCGTCGATGATCCGCGACAGGCGGTCGATCACGGCCTTTGCCAGGAGGTAGGTCCGCGCGATCCGCTCCAGCGCCTCGCCAAGAATGGGCGTTGCTCCGGCGCCGGGATGGAGCGCCGCGCCCACGAGCGCCTGAGCGAGCATGAACTGCTCCTTCTCGTGGTCGTCCTTGAGGTATCGCTCCTCCTTGCCGAGCTTGACTTTGTAGAGGGGCGGTTGCGCGATGTACACGTAGCCGCGCTCCACGAGCTCGGGCATCTGCCGATAGAAGAAAGTAAGCAGCAGTGTGCGGATGTGCGCGCCGTCCACGTCCGCGTCGGTCATGATGATGATGCGGTGGTAGCGCAGCTTCTCGATGTTGAACTCGTCCTTGCCGATCCCGGTGCCGAGCGTCTGGATCAGCGTCGCGATCTCGGCGGAGGACAGCAGCTTGTCGAAGCGGGCGCGCTCGACGTTCAGGATCTTGCCCTTGAGCGGCAAGATGGCCTGGAAGCGGCGGTCGCGCCCCTGCTTGGCCGAGCCGCCTGCCGAATCACCCTCGACGAGATACAGCTCGGAGCGCCGCGGGTCCTTCTCCTGGCAGTCGGCCAGCTTCGCCGACAGGCCGAAGGAGTCGAGCACGCCCTTGCGACGGGTGAGCTCGCGGGCCTTGCGGGCCGCCTCGCGCGCGCGCGCCGCATCGACGATCTTCCCCGTGATGGTCCGCGCATCCGTGGGCTTTTCCAGCAGGAACTCGGCGAGCTTCTGGCTGACGATCTCGCTCACCACCGGCTGCACTTCGGAGGACACGAGCTTGTCCTTGGTCTGCGACGAGAACTTCGGTTCCGGCACCTTAACCGAAAGCACGCACGCGAGCCCCTCCCGCATGTCGTCTCCGGTCGTCTCCACTCTCGCCTTCTTGGCGATCTCGTGCTGCTCGATATACTGGTTGAGGGTCCGCGTCATCGCCGCACGCAATCCGGTGAGATGGGTCCCGCCGTCGCGCTGCGGAATGTTGTTGGTGAAGCAGAGCACCGACTCCTGATAGGAGTCGTTCCACTGCATCGCCACTTCGACCGTGATGCCGTCCTTGGCGCCGACGGCGTGGAAGATGTTCGGATGCAGCACGTTCTTGGCCCGATTCAGGTACTCCACGAATCCCTGCACGCCGCCGGAGAACGCGAAGTCCTCCTCGCGCCCGTCGCGCTGATCGACGAGCTTTATGCGCACGCCATGGTTGAGGAACGACAGCTCGCGCAGGCGCTTGGCGAGGATCTCGTAGTGATACTCCACCTTGCCGAAAGTCTCGGCCGCAGCGAGGAAGTGCACCTCGGTTCCGCGCTTCTCGGTCGGGCCGCCGACCTTGAGCGGCCCGGCGGGCACGCCGCGCCGGAACTCGAGGACGTGAACCTTGCCCTCGCGCCGCACGGTCAGGCGCAGCCAATCCGACAGCGCATTCACCACCGACACGCCGACGCCATGCAGACCGCCAGCGACCTTGTAGGCGTTGTTGTCGAACTTGCCGCCCGCATGCAGTTCGGTCATCACGATCTCGGCGGTCGACCTGCCCTGCTCGTCGTCGGGATGCACCTCGGTCGGGATGCCTCGACCGTTGTCCAGCACGCTGATCGAGTTGTCCGTGTGGATCGTGACGATGATCTCGTCGCAGTAGTCCGCGAGCGCCTCGTCGACGGCGTTGTCCACCACCTCGAACACCATGTGGTGCAGCCCGGTGCCGTCCGAGGTGTCGCCGATGTACATGCCGGGCCGCTTGCGCACGGCGTCCAGACCCTTGAGCATCTTGATGCTCGAGGAGCCGTACTCGCTGGCGTCCGGCTGGACGACGCGTGCTTCCTGTTCGCTCATCTCTCTCGCAACCTCAGATTCGCATCGGCATCACGACGTACTTGAAGTCGGTGCGCTCGGGCAGCGTGAAGAGCGCGCTCGAGCCCGTATCGCCCAGCGCGCACTCGATCTCCTCGCAATCGACGTTGTTCAGCATGTCGAGCAGATAGCCTACGTTGAAGCCGATGTCGAGCGCGTCCCCGCGGTACGCGACGTCGAGCTCGTCCTGGGCCTCCTCTTGCTCGGTGTTCGTGCAGCTGATCTTCAGGCTGCCTGGAGTCAGCACCCAGCGGACGCCGCGGAACTTGTCGCTGGTGAGGATCGAAGCGCGCTGCAGGGCCTGCTGCAGCTGGACGCGGCCCAGGCGCAGCTTCTTCGGATGCTGGGGGGGAATGACACGCTGGTAGTCGGGGAACTTGCCCTCGACCAGCTTGGACGCGAGCACGATGTCGCCGAACGTGAACCTCGCCTGGCTCGCCGACAGCTCGATCGCAACCGGGTCGTCGCTGTCGGCGAGGAGCTTGGTAAGCTCCAATATGGTCTTGCGGGGCAGAATCACTTCCTGATGCCCCACCTCCGTCGGCGCAACCTCCCGCGTGGCGAATGCGAGTCGATGGCCGTCGGTCGCAACGACCCGGAGCTCGCCCGCGTCGATCAGCATCAGCAGACCATTCAAATAGTAGCGGATGTCCTGCTGGGCCATGGCATATTGCACGAGCGCGAAGAGGGCCTTCAGCAGCTTCTGCGGAAGCTCGATGCGCACGCTCTCGCCATCGGGTGCCGCGAGGCGCGGGAAATCATCCGAAGGCAGGGTCTGGAGGTTGAAGCGGCTCTTGCCGCTTCTCACCTGCAGCCGCTTGTCCGCCGCCGCCAGCGTGACCTCCGCACCCTCCGGCAGCGCTCGCAGGATCTCGAGGAGCTTGCGCGCGCCGACCGTGACGCCCTTCGGCTCGGCCCCAGCCTCCAGGAGCGCAGTGGCGGTGATCTCGATCTCGATGTCCGTTGCTACGAACGTCAGCCGTTCGGTATCGCGCTGCAACAGCACATTCGACAGGATCGGGAGGGTGTGGCGGCGCTCGATGATTCCGGACACGGCCTGCAGCGGCTTGAGGAGCACCTCGCGACTTGTCTTTACTAAGTTCATATTGTTTTCCTAGATAAGGATGATGAAGCGCCGCAAACCGCGGGATAAGCGACGCAATCCCATGCGCGTCAACGCACTAGCTTGTGTAAGCGCTGTGGGCATCGCTGTGGAGGACGCGGGGATTGACTTGGATGGTTGGCGATCGAGGCGCCGGGCGCCGGGCAGTTTGTCCACACTCGGCAACAGGTTGTGCAGTGACCGTCATCCTTTCAGCGTCTGCTCGAGCACGTGGAAGTCCCGGTTGATCTCGGTGTCCTTGCCGCGCAGGGAAGCGATGGTCCGGCAGGCATGCAGGACCGTCGTGTGGTCCCGATTGCCG
Source organism: Burkholderiales bacterium (assembly GCA_020848075.1). GTDB lineage: Bacteria > Pseudomonadota > Gammaproteobacteria > Burkholderiales > SG8-39 > JAABRB01. Next base: position 76,868 of record JADLAV010000057.1, on the reverse strand, counting down.
AAAGCATCGCCGATCTCGGGCAGGCTCATCTGGGTGAGTTCCTTGGCGAGCGCCATTGCCATCTGGCGCGGGCGCGCGATGTTCCGCGTGCGCTTTTTCGAGTGGAGGTCCGCGACCTTGATCTTGTAGAACTCCGCCACCGTCTTCTGGATGTTCTCGATCGAGATCTGGCGGTTGTGCACCGAAAGGAGGTCCCTCAGGGCGTCCTTGGCCGCGTCGATCGTGATATCCCGGCCGTTGAACCGGGCAAATGCGATCACGTTCTTGAGCGCACCCTCAAGCTCGCGCACATTCGACCGGATGTGCTTGGCGATGAAGAACGCAACGTCCTCCGAGAGACTCACGCCGACGGTCTCGGCCTTCTTGAGGACGATCGCAACGCGCATCTCCTGCTCCGGAGGCTCGATCCCAACCGTGAGACCCCACGAGAAGCGCGTCTTGAGGCGATCGTCGATGCCGGTGATGTCGCGCGGGTAGGTGTCGCACGTGATGATGATCTGCTTGTGGGCTTCGATGAGCGCGTTGAAGGCGTAGAAGAACTCCTCCTGCGTGCGGTCCTTGCCGGTGAAGAACTGGATATCGTCGATCAGCAGCAGATCGAGCGAATGATAGTAGCGCTTGAAGGCGTCGAACGATCGTTGCTGGTAGGCGCGGACCACGTCGGAGACGTATTGCGCGGCATGCAGGTAACGCACACGCGCGTTCGGCTGCCGGAAAAGCAGGTGATTCCCGACGGCGTGGATCAGGTGAGTCTTGCCGAGGCCGACCCCACCGTAGATGAAGAGGGGGTTGTAGGAGGTGCCGGGGTTTTCGGCCACCTGCATGGCGGCCGCCCGCGCGAGCTGATTCGCCTTGCCCGGCACGAAGCTCTCGAAGGTGAACTCGCTGATCAGGTTCGAGCGTTCGGTCTTGGCCCGTGCCGGGGCTGCTTTCGCGGCCGGCTGCGGGCGCGCTTCGGGGGCGGGATGGACCGGAACCTCGGGTGCAGCTTCGGTTTCGGGAAGCGCCTCCGGGAGGGTGAGCGCGAGACGGACGGGACGGCCGGCGAGTTCCGAGGCGAGCGCCTCGATTTTCGGCACGAAGCGATCCTTGATCCACTGTAGGACGAAGCGGTTCGGCGCGACGAGCGCGAGCTCACTGTCCAACCTGGCGGCGACAGCGGCGCGCAGCGGCCGGATCCAAGTATTAAATTGCTGGGCGGGAAGCTCTTTTTGCAACCGGGCGGTGCAGGCTTCCCACAGGCTTTCCATCGTTGCGCGACGCTTCTGAAGAGGGTAAATCGAGTGGCCGAAGCCGAGCCGCAATAATACGCGCAATGGCCGAAGTTATCCACAGGCAACGGCACTTCGTTGACAGGATTCAGTGGCGCTTGGTTTAATAGCAGGTTCAGTCCGATCACGGGAAAAGCCATGAAACGCACGTTCCAACCGTCCGTCGTCCGCCGTAAGCGAACTCACGGCTTCCTGGTCCGGATGCGCACGCGCGGCGGGCGGGCGGTGATCCGGGCTCGTCGGGCAAAGGGTCGCGCGCGCTTGGGCGTTTGATCGCGACCGCGCGGCTGCGGCCCTATCAGCGGCTGCGGTCGCCCGCCGTCACGATGGTGCTCAAGACGGGGCGCAGCACGCGAGCGCAGCGTTTCGTCATTCACAGCCTGCCCAATGCCTTGCCCTATCCACGGCTCGCGCTCGTTGTCCCGAAACGCCTGGTCGCGCGGGCCGTGGGGCGAAATCGCATTCGACGCCTCATGCGCGAGTCGTTCCGGCTGCGTCAGCGCGAGCTGGGCGGACGGGACGTTGTCATCCGGCTGACCCGCGCGCCGACTTCGCCGCCGTTGACGTTGCGGGAGGTCGACGCGGTCATCGTGTCACACTGTCATGGCTAGACTGTTGACCGCACCCTTGGGCGCGCTCCTGGCTGCAATGTTGATTCCGGTGGTGCGCGCCTACCGCTACGCGGTCAGCCCGCTCCTCGGGCCGAGCTGCCGCTTTCACCCGTCCTGCTCCGAGTACGCCATTGATGCTTTGCAGCGACACGGCGCCTGGCGCGGTGGCTATCTCGCCATGCGGCGCCTCCTGCGCTGCCACCCCTGGCACCCCGGCGGACACGACCCTGTGCCTTGACCGCTTGATCCCGCATCCCGGAAGCGATCGAATCCGATGGACACGCAACGCCTGATCCTCGTCATCATCTTCGCGTTCTCACTGTTCATGCTGTGGGAGGCCTGGCAGCGTGAGCACCGCCCGCAGCCGCCCGTCGCGCAACCCACGGCGCCGGCGGGGACTGCTGAGGAAGGGGCGAAGGGGGCCGCGCCGCCGCCAACCCCAGCGGCATCGTCGAAGGTCACTATGCCAGCGCCCGGCGCGGCAACGGGCGCGCCCGTGGGTGCGGCCAGCGAGCGGGGCGACCTGATCCGCGTGCAGACCGACGTGATGAACGCGGAGGTGAGCACCATCGGGGGCGACATCGTCCGGATCGAGCTCCTCAAGCAGAAAGATACGACCGACAAGAGCAAGAACTACGTGCTGCTCGGGCCGGAGTACCGCTATGTCGCGCAAAGCGGGCTGATCGGCGACGACCTGCCCAACCACAAGACGCTCTTCCGCGCGGCGGCCAAAGAGTACGTGCTCGGGCCAGCGAGCGACGGCGGCAAGGACAGCATCGACGTGCGGCTCGAGGCGACGTCGCCGAGCGGCGTGCGCGTGGCCAAGGTGCTGACGTTCAAGCGCGGCAGCTACGTGATCGACATCACCGAGGAAGTCACGAACGAGAGCGGCGCACCGCTCGAAACGCACGCGTACTTCCAGCTCACGCGCGACGACAAGTCGCCGCCGGGCGACAACTACATGCTGCACACGTTCACCGGGGCGGCGGTGTACACCGAGCAGGACAAGTATGTAAAGGTGAGCTTCTCCGACATCGAGAAGGGGAAGACGCCGTTTACGAAGAACGCCGACAACGGCTGGATCGCGATGGTCCAGCACTACTTCGTCTCGGCGCTCATCCCGCCGGCCAAGGCGCTGCGCGAGTACTACACGCGCCGCCTGGGCGAGGGGTATTTCAGCGCGGGCGTGATTCTGCCGATCGGTCCGGTGCCTCCCGGCGGGACGGCCAAGGTGACAGTGCCGCTGTACTCCGGTCCGCAAGACGTGGAGAAGCTGGAGCAGCTCGCGCCTGGGCTGAATCTCGTGGTCGACTACGGGTGGCTCACGATCCTCGCCGCACCGATCTTCTGGCTGCTGCAATGGATCCACCGCCTGGTCGGCAACTGGGGCATCGCGATCATCCTCCTCACCGTGTTGATCAAGGCGATCTTCTATCCGCTCTCCGCGGCGAGTTACAAGTCGATGGCGAAGATGAAGCAGGTCGCGCCGCGCCTCACCAAGCTGCGCGAGCAGTTCGGGGGCGATCGGGCCAAGCTGAACCAGGCCATGATGGAGCTCTACAAGGAGGAGAGAATCAACCCGCTCGGCGGGTGTCTCCCGATCGTGGTGCAGATCCCGGTCTTCATCGCGCTCTACTGGGTGCTGCTCGGCAGCGTCGAGCTGCGCCATGCACCGTTCTACGGCTGGATCCAGGACCTCTCGGCGCCGGACCCGTTCTACGTGCTCCCCGCGCTCATGATGGTTTCGATGGTCGTGCAGACGAAGCTGAACCCGACGCCGCCCGATCCGGTGCAGGCGAAGGTGATGATGATCATGCCGTTCGCCTTCGGCGTGATGTTCTTCTTCTTCCCGGCGGGACTGGTGCTCTATTGGCTCGTGAACAACATCCTGTCGATCGCGCAGCAGTGGCAGATCACCCGGACGCTCGGCGGGGGGAACGGGAAGAAAACCGCCGAGGCGAAGGGATGAACGGCCTCAGGGTGCCCGCGCCGGCCTGAGCGCGCACGGGCAACGACGCGCCTTTGGCAGTCCCGATCGCAGTCTCGACCGAAGCCGGTACTCGCGCCCGTCCGCCCGGCCCGAATGATCGCTCCGGTGACCGACATCATCGCCGCCATCGCCACTGCCCAGGGGCGCGCGGGCATCGGCGTGGTGCGGGTTTCCGGCCCGGCCCTCGCCGAGCTCGCCCGCGCCGTCCTCGGCCGGCTGCCGGCGCCGCGCCATGCGACGCGCGCGACGTTCCGTGACGCGAGCGGCGCCGCGATCGACGACGGCATTGCGCTTTACTTCCCCGGCCCGCACTCGTACACGGGGGAGGATGTCCTCGAGCTGCACGGCCACGGCGGACAAGTCGTGCAACGGATGCTGCTCGCCCGGTGCGTCGAACTCGGTGCCCGGCTTGCGGAGCCGGGCGAGTTCACGCGCCGCGCCTTCCTGAACGACAAGCTGGATCTGGCGCAGGCCGAGGCGGTCGCCGACGTCATCGAGGCGGCGACCGACGCCGCGGCTCGCTGTGCCGTGCGCACGCTGCGCGGCGAGTTCTCGGACGCCGTCCACGCGCTGGTGGCGCAACTCGTCGAGCTCCGCGCGCTGGTCGAAGCGACGCTCGACTTCCCGGAGGAGGAGATCGATCCCCTCGAGCGGGCAGACGCGCGACGCCGGCTCGACGAGCTGCGCGACTCCCTGGACCAGGCGCTGGGACGCGCGCGTCAGGGCAGTCTGCTGCGTGCGGGGGTGCACGTGGTCCTCGCGGGGCAGCCGAACGTGGGCAAGTCGAGCCTCCTCAACCGGTTCGCCGGCGAGGAGCTCGCAATCGTCACCCCGGTTCCCGGCACGACGCGCGACACCGTGCGTCAGGCGATCCAGATCGAGGGCGTTCCGCTCAACATCGTGGACACGGCGGGGCTGCGCGAGTCGCAGGACGAGGTCGAGCGCCTCGGCATCGCACGCACCTGGAGCGAGATCGAGCGCGCCGACCTCGTGCTGCTCGTGGTCGACGCGCGCGCGGGTGAAACCGCGGCGGACGAAGCGATCGTTGCGCGCCTGCCCGTGCGCCTGCCGCGTGTGGTCGTGCACAACAAGATCGATCTCGCGGACCTCGCGCCCCACGCCGAGAGCCGCGCGGAGGGCATCCACGTCTTCGTGTCGGCGAAGACGGGGGAGGGCGTCGAGCTGCTCGGGCGCACGCTCCTCGAGCAGGCTGGCTGGACGCACGCGGCCGAAGAGAGCGTGTTCATGGCACGCGAGCGCCATCTCGTTGCGTTGCGTCGCGCCGCCGAGCGCCTCGCGGCCGCGGATGGCGTGTTCGCGCAAGCCGAGCTCTTCGCCGAGGAGCTGCGGCTCGCGCAGTCGGACCTGAGCGAGATCACCGGCGAGTTCACCGCCGACGATCTGCTCGGCGAGATCTTCTCTCGCTTCTGCATCGGAAAGTAGGTGCACTTCCGGAGAGATCCGATCTGGCCGACCCTCGGCCTGCGCGGGCGCACTGAAGAGCGCGGGCGGGTTGCGCTGGAGCAGGGCGACTCGGATCATGCCGCGGAGAGCTCCTCGCACAAGTCGATGAGCGACACCGCTTCGACGTTCTCGGCGAGCGGGAAGCGCTCGGCGCCGCCGTACACGACCAGGCGTCGCCTGGGCCGCACGTCATCGCAGGCCAGATGGAAGCCCCGTTCGATCTTCGGTGCGAGCCCGCGCTTGACCTCGATCGCCCAAGGCGCGCGGTGACCCGGAAGCTTCAGCAGCAGGTCGATCTCGGCGCCGGCCGCGGTGCGGAAGAAGTATGCCTCGGTGCCGTTCGGCGCGGCGGCGATCAGCGACTCGATCGCCAGGCCCTCCCAGCTCCCGCCGGCCACCGGGTGTGCCAGCAAGGCCTCGCGGTCGCTGACTCCGAGCAGCGCATGCACCAGGCCGCTGTCGCGGACGTAGACCTTGGGCGATTTGACCAGGCGCTTGCGGACGTTGCCACGCCACGGCGCCAGGCGGCACACCACCAGCAGGCCGACCAGCAGATCCAGGTAGGAGGCAACCGTCTTGCCATCCACGGCCATCGCGCGTGCGAAAGCCGCAGCGTTGAGCAGGCCGCCTTGGCTGTGGGCGAGCATCGTCCAGGGGCGGCGCAGGGTTTCCGCGGGAATGCGCGGCCCGAACTGCGGAATATCGCGCTCGAGGTAGGTGCGGATGAAATCCACCCGCCAGCGCAGGCTCGCGGCATCGGAATCCGCCAGCAGGCTCTCGGGGAATCCGCCGCGCAGCCAGAGCGTGTCGAGGCGCTCGCCGCCGACCTCGCCGGCATCGAGTGGGGCGAGTTCCAGATAGCGGATGCGTCCGGCGAGAGTCCCGCTCGATTGCTTCAGCAGATCGATCGACGCCGAGCCCAGCACGAGGAAGCGGCCCTTGCTCTGCCCGCGCCGCCGGCCGGCGTCGATTAGGCCACGCAGGCTGCCGAAGAGCTGCGGTGTGCGCTGGATCTCGCCGAGGATGACGAGCTTGTCCGCGTGTTTCGCGAGATACAGCTCCGGCTCCGAGAGCTTGGCCCGGTCGGCTTTGGACTCGAGATCGAGATAGACCGCGGGCCGCGTGCGGGCCAGTTCGAGCGCCAAGGTGGTCTTGCCGACCTGGCGCGGGCCAAGCAGCGCCACCGCCGGAGCCTCGGCCAGAGCCGACATGAGCGCGGAGATGAGTCAGCGGGGAATCATCCGTGCAATCACGGAATGCGTCTCCAGAAATGCAGGGTCGTCCGCCGCGGCAGCGTCGTCACGACGTGGATGAAATTCATTCACGCCGTGAGTTGGCGAGCCGGTGGTGGTACCGACGGGTTCCTGCACGAGCTTCTTGCACGATGGGCTTCCGCCCTTGGCTGTGGTGCTCAATGGCGCGATGAAGGCGGCCGCATGCGATTGACTGCCTTCACTATGCGGGCAAGGTGCTCGGCTTGTTATAGGCTCGGAGGCCCTCGGCGCGAAACCGAGGCGCCTGCCGCATGACAAGCCGATCTCGAGTACACGCATGAGTACACATCCACGGCGACGAATCGGAAGAGGCTTGATTCACAAGGCTCCGCCGCGATTCACGCGCTTCTGCATCGTAATTTTTCGATCCAGCGAGCACTGAGCATACGGCCGCGATGACGCGCAGCGGCGCCGTCGCCTTCGACCGCTGCCTTACGCTCGATTTCACTGAACGTTGTGCTTGGTGTGGCTTCCCCGGGGTCCGCACCGAGCGTATCGAACCGGTCCTTCGGCGCGTGACGGGGGCGGGTTGGCTGGCACCGCGCCATCGGGAACCCCGGAACCGCGCCGGAAAGCGGGCGCACTCCACGAGGACCGCCGGTGTCGGTCCCGAACGGCAAGGTCCGCTAAGATCATGCTAGAGTTTCGCCCTCCCGAGAATGCACCCACGTGGTCGGCTTGCATCCGCGCCACCCTTTCGCGCTGCGGAGCGCCGTCCTGCGATGGCAGGCTCCTTTCGAACATGCGCACGAGGCCCGTCCGATGAATCAGCCCTATACCCCCCGTATCGACGTCCCCACGCAGGTGCGCAACCGGCGCGCGGTCGAATGGGTGGCCGAGATTGCGGCGCTCGCGAAGCCGGACCGGATCGTCTGGTGCGACGGCAGCAAGGCGGAATACGACCGGCTGTGCGACGAGATGGTGAAGTCCGGGACGCTGCGGCGGCTCAGCCCGGCGAAGCGCCCGAACAGCTACCTCGCCTGGTCGGACCCGACCGACGTGGCGCGCATGGAGGACCGCACGTTCATCTGCAGCGAGCGGCCGGAAGACGCGGGGCCGACCAACAACTGGGTCGCACCGAAGGAGATGCGGGCGAAGCTCGCCGACCTGTTCGACGGCTGCATGCGCGGTCGCACGATGTACATCGTCCCGTTCTCGATGGGTCCGCTGGGCTCCCACATCGCGCACATCGGCATCGAGGTCTCCGACTCGCCCTACGTCGTGGTGAACATGCACATCATGACGCGCGTGTCCACGAAGATCTGGGACCTGCTCGGCCACGACGGCGCGTTCGTGCCGTGCGTGCACTCGGTGGGTGCGCCGCTCGCGCCAGGTCAGACCGACGTGCAGTGGCCATGCAACAAGGAGCACAAGTACATCGTGCACTTTCCGGAGACGCGCGAGATCTGGTCGTTCGGCTCCGGCTACGGCGGCAACGCGCTCCTCGGCAAGAAATGCCTTGCGCTACGCATCGCCTCGGTCATGGGGCGCGACCAGGGCTGGCTCGCCGAGCACATGCTGATCCTCGGCGTCACCGATCCATCGGGCGCGAAGACCTACGTCACGGGCGCGTTCCCGAGCGCCTGCGGCAAGACCAACTTCGCGATGCTGGTGCCGCCGCCGGCGTTCAAGGGGTGGAAGGTCACCACGATCGGGGAGGACATCGCGTGGATCAAGCCGGGCAAGGACGGCCGGCTCTACGCAATCAATCCCGAGTCGGGTCTCTTTGGCGTCGCGCCCGGAACTTCCGAGAGGACCAACCCGAATTGCATGGCGGCGCTGCGCGAGAACGTCATCTTCACCAACGTCGCGCTGACCCCCGACGGCGACGTGTGGTGGGAGGGGCTGAGCAAGGAACCGCCGCGCGAGCTCATCGATTGGCGCGGCGAACACTGGACTCCGGAGTCTGGTCGGCTGGCCGCGCATCCGAATGCGCGGTTCACGGTGCCTGCAGCCCAGCTGCCCTCGATCGATCCGGACTGGGAAAACCCCGACGGAGTGCCGATTTCGGCGTTTCTCTTCGGCGGCCGCCGTTCGAACACCGTCCCGCTCGTGCTCCAGGCTTTCAACTGGACCGACGGCGTGTACATGGCCGCGACGATGGGCTCGGAGACGACGGCGGCAGCGACGGGCAAGGTCGGCGTGGTACGGCGGGACCCATTCGCCATGATCCCGTTCGTCGGGTACAACATGGCGGACTACTTTGACCACTGGCTGAAGCTCGGCTGGAGCGCATCCCAACGCCCGCAGATCTTTCAGGTGAACTGGTTCCGCACGAATGCGGAGGGCCGCCTCGTCTGGCCAGGCTACGGCGAGAACATGCGGGTGCTGAAGTGGATCGTCGATCGCGTGCGCGGTTGCGCGAAAGGCATCGAGACGCCGCTCGGCTGGGTGCCGGACTTCGAAGACCTCGAGTGGTCGGGGCTCGGCGGGTTCTCCCGCGAGCAGTATCGGTCGGCGACCGCCATCAGGCGCGACGAGTGGGAGAGCGAACTCGCGTCGCACGACGAGCTCTTTCGCAAGCTGAAGGACCGGTTGCCGCGGCAGCTGCAGCTCCGTCGCGAGATGCTGCATCTCGATTTGAAAGGCTGACGGGGCTTCAGGCTGGGACAACGGGGGTCGCCATGCGCGGCCCCTTTGTTGTCGTGGCGGCCGCCTTGCGCTTGGCTGGCGGCCTTGGGGTGGTGGCTTCGTCATCTTCGCCTGGGCGGAGACGATGCGGGGACCCTATCTCTATAAGTTCCGATAAAACAAGGAGTTATGTCGCAGGCTCTGGGTGGGATCCGCAGCCGCGTGCGGACCGTCTCGCTCGGGCGGCCATCCCGCCAAGCCGGGCGTGTTCCACGCGGAACACCGCCAGAGTGAGGAGATCCCGCCCGGCACAGCGCGGCCTGCGCTGCGGCGGGCAGGCGGTTCCACGTGGAACATCGAAGCCCGATCGCGCAGTCTAAACAGCGTATCATTGCCGCCTCGCGCGTGTCGTGTGGTTGAAATGCGATTTCCCGATTTCTTCGATGTCATCGTAGTCGGTGGCGGTCATGCCGGCACCGAGGCAGCCTTGGCGGCCGCCCGTCTCGGCTGCGTGACCCTGCTGTTGACCCACAACATAGAGACATTGGGCCAGATGTCGTGCAATCCCTCGATCGGCGGAATCGGGAAAGGCCATCTGGTCAAAGAGATCGACGCGCTTGGCGGCGCGATGGCGCTTGCTGCCGACGAGGCTGGAATCCAGTTTCGAGTCTTGAATGCTTCGCGCGGGCATGCCGTCCGCGCCACGCGCGCTCAAGCGGATCGGATGCTCTACAAGCAGGCGATCCGCGGTCGGCTGGAGCGCCAGCCGGGCCTCGCGCTTTTCCAGCAGGCGGTTGACGACCTCGAACTCTCCGGAGACCGAGTGGTGGGCGTCGTCACTCAGCTCGGGATCCGGATCCATGCGCGGGCCGTGGTGCTCACGACGGGCACGTTCCTGGGCGGGCTGATCCACGTCGGCCTGGAGAGCCATCAAGCGGGACGCGCCGGCGATCCGCCGTCGCTCAGCCTCGCCGCGCGCTTGCGGGAATTGAAGCTCCCTGCCGGCCGCCTCAAGACCGGCACACCGCCCCGGATCGACGGTCGGACGATCGATTTTGCGGCGCTGACCGAGCAGTCCGGGGACACGCCTCGGCCTGTGTTCTCGTTCATGGGACGGGCGGAGATGCACCCGCCCCAGCGCTCCTGCTGGATCACCCATACCAATGAGCGGACCCATGCGATCATCCGGAGCGGCTTGGATCGCTCGCCCATGTACACCGGGCGGATCGAGGGGGTGGGTCCCCGGTACTGCCCCTCGATCGAGGACAAGGTCCACCGGTTCGCGGGCAAAACGGGTCACCAGATCTTTCTTGAACCCGAGGGCTTGACGACGAGCGAGTACTATCCGAACGGGATCTCGACCAGTCTGCCGTTCGATGTGCAGGTTGATTTGGTTCGCTCAATCAAAGGGCTAGAGAACGCACACCTGGTGCGGCCGGGCTACGCAATCGAGTATGACTACTTCGATCCGCGCCAGTTGAAGACTTCGCTCGAGGCAAGAGCGCTTGCCGGGCTGTATTTCGCGGGACAGATCAACGGGACGACCGGCTACGAGGAAGCGGCGGCGCAAGGTCTGCTCGCGGGCATCAATGCTGCACGGACGGTCAAGGGGCTCGAACCTTGGTGTCCGAGGCGTGACGAGGCGTATCTCGGCGTCCTGGTTGACGATCTGGTCACTCGGGGCGTGACCGAGCCTTACCGGATGTTTACCAGCCGGGCGGAATACCGCTTGATGCTGCGCGAGGACAACGCTGACCTGCGCCTCACCGAAATGGGGCGTTCCCTCGGCGTCGTCGACGATGCCCGATGGGAAGCATTCAATCGAAAACGGGAAGCGATCGAACGGGAACAAACCCGCCTGAGGTCGCTGTGGCTGGGACCGCGCACGGTGCCCGATCAGGTCGCGCAGGCCGTGCTGGGGCAGCCATTGGAGCGCGAATCTTCGGCGCTGGACCTTCTGAAGCGCCCTGAGGTGAGCTATCGAGCCCTTGTGTCGCTCCCGGCGGTCGGAGCGCCAGTCGACGATCCGGCGATCGCCGAGCAAGTAGAGATTCAAGCCAAATATCAGGGGTATATCGCTAGACAGCGCGAGGAGGTGACGCGGCGCAGCGAACTGGGCGCGACGCCGCTGCCACCGGGTCTGGACTACGGCACCGTGCGCGGACTATCAGTCGAGGTGCAGCAAAAGTTGCAGCAACTCCGCCCCGAAACGATCGGCCACGCGTCCCGGATTTCCGGCATCACGCCCGCCGCGATCTCGCTGTTGCTCGTGCATCTGAAGCGACGCAAGGGGAGGACGCCATCGTCCAAGCAGCGGTCGGTCGCGTGAGTCTCGAGGCGCGTCTCGACGCGGGACTCGCTGAGTTATCCCTCGGTTTACAAGCTTCTCAGCGAGAGCGGTTACTCACATACATAGGCTTACTCGAACGGTGGAATCGGGTCTACAACCTCACTGCGGTCCGCGACCCCGCGCGCATGGTCAGTCAGCATCTCCTTGATTCCCTGGCGATATTGCCGCACCTCGGTGGCGGAGCGCTCCTTGACGTCGGCAGCGGCGCAGGGCTGCCCGGGATCCCGATTGCAATCGCGACGCCGGAGCGTGCCGTGACGCTGCTCGACAGCAACCAGAAGAAGGTTGCGTTCCTGCAACAGGCCGTCGCCGAGCTCCGGCTCACGAATGCCACCGTGTGTCGCGAGCGGGTCGAGGCGTGGCAGACGAAGCTGCGCTTCGACGTGATCGTCTCGCGGGCTTTCGCCGAACTCGCCGACTTCGTGATCGCCGCAGCGCACCTTCTCGCGAAGGGCGGCGTGCTTGCTGCGATGAAAGGCGTGTACCCGGACGAGGAGATCGCCCGGCTGCCCAGCGGCTTTCGCATCCGCGCCGCGATCCGGATCGCGGTGCCCGGGCTCGCCGCGGCACGGCATCTCGTCCTCGTGGAGCCGATCGCAGCATGACGCGCGTCATCGCAGTCGCGAATCAGAAGGGCGGCGTGGGGAAGACCACGACCGCGGTGAATCTCGCGGCGGGCCTGGCGAAGTCCGGGCGGCGCGTGCTGCTCGTCGATCTCGATCCGCAGGGCAATGCCACGATGGGAAGCGGCATCGACAAGCGCGCGCTGAAGCAGACCATCTATCACGTACTGCTCGGCCTGAGCGCCGTGGAGAACGTGCGCACGCGCGCCCCCGGCGGCACGTATGACGTGCTGCCCGCGAACCGGGATCTCGCCGGCGCGGAGATCGAGATGGTCGACCTCGAGAATCGCGAGGTACGATTGAAGAGCGCGCTCGTGCCGGTGGCGGGCGAGTACGACTTCATCCTGCTCGATTGTCCGCCGGCGCTCAACCTGCTCACCGTCAATGGCCTGGTTGCCGCCGATTCGGTGATCATTCCGATGCAGTGCGAGTACTACGCGCTCGAGGGCCTGAGCGACCTCGTGAACACCATCAAGAAGGTGCGGGCCCATCTCAACCCGCACATCGAAATCGACGGATTGCTGCGCACCATGTTCGATCCGCGCAACACGCTCGCGCAGCAGGTCTCCGCCGAGTTGCAGCAGCATTTCGGCGCCAAGGTGTACGAGACCATCATTCCGCGCAATGTGCGCCTCGCCGAGGCGCCGAGCTACGGCAAGCCGTCCATCGAGTTCGATCCGACATGCAAGGGGTCGCAAGCCTACGTGGCGCTCACCGAAGAGCTCCTCTGGCGCGAGGCCGCGACGCAATCAGCCGCCTGAGAGGGAGAGCGCGATGATCAAAGCGAAGGGGCTCGGCCGCGGGCTCGATGCGCTGCTCAGCAGCGACGAGAGCGGCGGTGCCAACGAGTCGCTCGCGACGGTGCCGGTGGAGAGCCTGCAGCCCGGACGCTATCAGCCGCGGACGCGCATGGACGAGGCATCGTTGAACGAGCTCGCGCAGTCGATTCGGCGGCAAGGGCTGATGCAACCGATCCTGGTGCGGGGCATCGGCACCGCGCGCTACGAGATCATCGCCGGCGAGCGGCGCTGGCGCGCCGCTCGCATCGCGGGCCTCGGCGAAGTGCCGGTCGTGGTGCGCGACGTGCCCGATCAGGCGGCGCTCGCAATGGCGCTGATCGAGAACATCCAGCGCGAGAATCTCAACCCGCTCGAGGAAGCGACCGGCATCCAGCGCCTCATCGACGAGTTCAAGCTCACGCACCAGGAGGCGGCGGACGCGGTCGGACGCTCGCGAGCCGGGACGACCAACCTGTTGCGGCTGCTCACGCTCCAGAGGCCCGTGCAGCAAATGCTGATGGACGCGCAAATCGATATGGGTCACGCGCGCGCGCTGCTTGCGCTGGACGGTCCGCGCCAGGTCGAAGTCGCGCGCCGGGTCTTCGATCGTGGCCTTTCGGTGCGCGAGACCGAGGCGCTGGTCCAGAACACCCTCAATCCGAAGGGGAAGACGCGCGCGGCACGCCCGCGCACGAACCGCGACACCGAGCGTCTGCAGGAGGAAATTTCCGAGCGCCTGGGGACCTCGGTCGAGATCCGTCCCGGCAAGAAAGGCAGCGGCAAACTCGTGATCAGCTACATGAGTCACGAGCATCTGGATCGCCTCTTGGAAAAGCTCGCGCGCTGAGCGCGATCCACGGCAGCCGGTGCGCCGCGGTGCAGCGATCCGGCACCGCACGTCGATGCTAACGTCATAAAAAGGGCGGGGGCGTGTACTGTGCCCGGACGGCCGGCGAGCCGTGCTCGACCGGCCCGCGAATTGGCCGACAATGAATCTTGATGGCGATGGGCCGGTGGCGCGGCCGGGCCGTGAGGGGGCATCATGAGGGGGTGCGCATGATGGTACGGGGGGGAAGGGTGCTGGGCATTCTCGCGGCCGCGCTTGCGGCGAGCGTCCCGGCGCACGCGGAGAGTGAGAGCCCATCCGGCAGCATGGCCCTGGGAGCAGGGTTGACGCTCCCGGAGCCAGGGGTGTCCGGCGGGCCTCGTGCCCAGTCGGAGCCGCACCTCGGGATGCGCCAAACGGGATGGTGGAGTCCGACCGGTCCCGGCCGGAGCGTCGAAGTCGGCATGTCGGTCGGAACGGGCCTTGGCCTGCACGGTGGCGCTGGCCTCGGCATTCACGAGGCACAAGCTGATTTCGACGTGGGTCCGGGGGTGCGCTGGCGATCGGCGATCGGCACGCTCACCGCGAGCTACGGGATGGATCCGAGCGGTCTCTCGCGGGCAGATACGCTCAACTTCAACTTCAGTCGCCCAGTGATCTCCGAGCAGGGTTTCCGCATGCTCGCCTTTGTCGGTGCGCAGTGGCAGAACGCGCGCGGGGATCGGTTGCTTCCGGGATCAGGCGAGCACTGGAACTCGCCGATCGCGGTGCGGCCGCTCTACTCCGCCGGACCTGCCACGAACGTCGGCTTTGGGCTCGACAGCTACTATCAGCTCACGAAGTCGAGCTCCATCATGGTCGGCGCCAGCGGCTTGCGTCTCGGCGGTGCGCCGGCGGATGGCGCGCTCTACGCCAACCGCTGGCAGGCATTCTTGTACAGCGGGTACTCGATTCGCTTCTGACGGTGGCCGGTCCGGCGGACCCGGGCCGCCAGGTCACCGCACCCGGACCGTTTCGGCGAGCACGCGCGTCCAGGCGCTCGCGAGATTGCCGAGATCGTACCCGCCGCCGCCGAAGATCATCATCCGACCCCGGCTGAACTCGTCCGCCAGGCGCGCGAGGTCCCTTGCCACCCGCCCGTGAGCTTCGGGCGTCAGCTTCAGGTCGGCGAGCGGATCGCCGGCCAGACTGTCGGCGCCGCACTGCACGATCACGAATTCCGGAGGATATCTCCGCAGGTGTGCGAGTCCTCGCTCCCACGCCCCGAAAAACGCCCTGTCTCCCGCCCCTGGTTCCAGCGGAAGGTTGAGCTTCGTCCCCGTTGCCTCTCCTATGCCGCTTTCTCGGGCATGTCCCGTACCGGGATAGAGGAAGCGCCCACTCTCGTGGATATCCACTACCACCAGGGACGGATCCGACTCATAGGTGTAGAAGACACCGTCGCCGTGGTGCACGTCGATATCGACGTACGCAATCCTTTGAATGCCGTACCTCGCACGGAGCGTATCGATCACGACGCCGACGTCATTGAACACGCAGAATCCGGCCGCGCTTCCGCGCCGGGCGTGGTGCAGTCCACCGATCGGCTGGAAAGTCTTCGCTGCCGCGCCGGACATGACACATTCGAGTCCATCGAGCGCCGCTCCCACGACGGCGGCACCCGCCTCGTAGACCCCGGGGAACGCCGGGGTGTCGCCGTAATCCAGAAAACCTTCGCCTGCTTGCGAGCGAAGCGCGACCCACGCGAGGTGCGCGTCGGTGTGAAAGCGGCCCAACTCTGCGCGCGTTGCTGAGCGCGGCGCCCGCACCGAGACCTTCCGGTGCAGTCCCTGCCGCTCTGCCTCGGCCCAGAACGCCGCCTGACGATCGACCCCGAGCGGGTGTTCGGCCGGGAATCCGTACTTGGCAAGCGCCTCGCCAACATAGACGACCACATCGTCCGTCACCGCGCCCCCGCATGGAATCAGCCTGGTTGGTTCTATCGTCGGCGTTTCATCCGACGAATTCAAGGCGGCGGCGCGGTACACCCATGTGCCGCCTGCGATGCACCGTCGGCATTCGCCGCGACGGATTCCGGCTTGATCCACCTCAAGACCCGTCCGCGCGATCGGCCATAAGTTTGACGCACTGCGCCACCAGCAATTAGAATCTCGCGGATTTGCGCAGCGGGGAGGCGGCGCGTGAGCGACAAAGTCCGCCGGATCATCTGGCTGCAAGTCCTCATCACCGCCGCGATCTCCCTGCCGCTCCTCGCGCTGTACGGGGCGGTCGTCGGGTTGTCGGCGTTTGCCGGCGGCGCGATCGGGTTTTCGACGAGCCTGGTCTATGCCTGGGCAATGTCGGCCGGCCCAGGGAGTGATCCGAAGGCACTGTTGCGCGCGCACTGGCGGGCCGAGTCGCTGAAGCTCGGCTTGACGGTCGTGTTGTTCGCGGGGGTGCTCGTCCTGTGGAAGGGCGTGGCGCCAGTGCCGCTGCTGTTGACGTTCATCGCCACCCTGTTTGCTTTCTGGGCGGCGCTGCTGATGAAGTGATCGAGGCGAGTCCTCGCGACATACTTGGTTAGATCGGGTTCGACATCATGGCCGCCGGCGCGACCGCTCCCACCGCGAACGAGTACATCTCCCACCATCTCGTCAATCTCTCCGTCGGCGACGGGTTCTGGCGCGTCCACCTCGACACCCTGATCATGTCGGGGTTGATCGGGGTAGTGGTCTTCGGCCTGATGTGGCTGGCCGGGCGCCGCGCCAAGCTAGTCCCCGGCAAGTTCCAGGCGTTCGTCGAGATCGTCGTCGAAATGATCGACACCCAGGTCCGCGATACCTTTCACGCGAAGAGCGAGCTCGTCACCCCGCTCGCCATCACGGTGTTCGTCTGGGTCTTCTGCATGAACGCGATCGACCTGATCCCGGTCGATTTCATTCCCTGGATCGCCGAGCACGTCTTCCACCAGCAGCACTGGAAAGCGGTGCCGACCACCGACCCGAACGCGACCTTTGCAATGTCGCTCACGGTGTTCGCCCTGATCTTCGTCTTCAACTTCAGGTTCAAGGGCGTCGGGGGGTTCCTGCACGAGGTGCTTGCGGCGCCATTCGGGATCTGGCTCGCGCCGGTGAACCTCGCCCTGAGAATCGTCGAAGAGTTCGCCAAGCCGATCTCTCTCGCCCTGCGTCTTTTCGGCAACATGTTCGCCGGCGAGGTGCTGTTCATCCTGATCGCGCTGCTCGCCGGCGCCTGGGTATGGAGCAGCCCGGTCGCGAGCGGCGTCTCGATGCTCGCCCACGTGATCCTCTCGCTCGGCTGGGGGATCTTCCACATCCTGATCATCACGCTGCAGGCCTTCATCTTCATGATGCTGACCATCGTGTACCTCTCGATGGCCAGCGAATCGCACTGAATCGCTCAACACGCTCTTACGGTAAGGAGAAGAAACGATGGAAATGGCAATCTTCCTGGGCAATACCCAGATCGCCGCTGCGCTTCTGATCGGCATGGGGGCCCTGGGCACGGCGATCGGCTTCGGCATACTCGGCGGCCGGTTCCTGGAGGGTTCGGCACGCCAGCCGGAGATGATCCCGACGCTGCAGGTGAAGATGTTCATCGTCGCCGGCCTGCTCGACGCGTTCACCGCGATCGCGACCGCAATCGCCGTGCTGCTGCTCTACGCCAACCCGCTCATCGGGCGGATTGCCGGCGGCTGAGCGCGGCGTTCTCTCTCGAATCCCCTCGCGGGAGGCTGCAGTGAACATCAACGCAACACTCTTCGGCCAGGTAATCTGGTTCGCACTCTTCATCTGGTTCGTGATGAAGGTGGTCTGGCCGTACTTCCAGCGAATCATCGCCGAGCGTCAGAAGACGATCGCCGACGGCCTCGCCGCCGCCGAGCGCGGCCGCCAGGAGCTGGAGAGCGCCGGCCAGCGCGCGCAGGACTCGCTGGCCGAGGCGCGCAGCCGCGCGGCCGAGGTCATCGCGCTCGCCGAGAAACGCGCCGCGGAGATCGTCGAGGAGGCGAAGAACGCGGCCAAGGCCGAAGGCGAGCGGCTCATCGCCGGCGCGAAGGCCGAGGTCGAGCAGCAGGCCACGCGCGCGAAGGAGCAGCTGCGGGAGCATGTCGCCGCATTGGCGGTCGCCGGCGCAGGCAAGATCCTGCGCCGCGAGGTGGACGCCAAGGCGCATGCCGAGCTGCTGGCGCAGCTCAAGCAGGAGCTCTGAGCCGCCATGGCAGAGATCGCCACCATTGCCCGGCCCTATGCGGAGGCGGTCTTCAAGCTGGCGGAATCGGGCGGCCAGTTCGACCCCTGGGCTGCCCTGCTCGGCCGGCTCTCGCAGGCAATCGAGCATCCTGACGTGCGTGCCTGCATCGGCAATCCGAACGTGAGCGCGGCGAAGCTCACCGATGTGCTCGTCTCCGTCATGGGAGCGGGCGTGTCCGCCGAGGCGAAGAACTTCGTGCAGCTGGTCGTCGCGAACCGGCGGCTGGAGGCGGTCGGCGAGATCCGCGCGCTCTACGAGGACATGGTGAACGAGCGCAAGGGCGTCGTCGACGCGGAGATCACGAGCGCGTTTCCGCTCGAGGACGCGCAGCTCGAGGAGCTCGTCGGCAGCCTGGAACGCCGCTTCAAGCGCAAGGTGGAGCCGCACGTCACCGTCGACCAGGCGCTGATCGGCGGCGTGGCGGTGAAGGTCGGCGACGAGGTGATCGACGGATCGGTGCGCGGGAAGCTCGCGGCGATGTCCACGGCGCTGCTCAAGACTTGAGAGACCTAGGAGTGACCATGCAACAACTGAGCCCCGCTGAGATCAGCGATCTCATCAAGAGCAGGATCCAGAGCCTCGCGCTCTCGGCCGACGTTCGCACCCAGGGAACGGTCGTGACCGTGACCGACGGCATCTGCCGGGTCCACGGCCTCTCCGACGTGATGCAGGGCGAGATGCTCGAGTTCCCGAAGAACACGTTCGGCCTCGCGCTCAACCTGGAGCGCGACTCGGTCGGCGCGGTGATTCTCGGCGACTACGAGCACATCACCGAGGGCGACACCGTGAAGTGCACCGGGCGGATTCTCGAGGTGCCCGTCGGCCCCGAGCTGATCGGCCGCGTGGTGAACTCGCTCGGCCAGCCGATCGACGGCAAGGGTCCGATCAACGCCAAGCAGACCGACGTCATCGAGAAGGTGGCGCCCGGCGTGATCACCCGACGCTCGGTCAGCCAGCCGGTGCAGACCGGATTGAAGGCCATCGATTCGATGGTGCCGATCGGTCGCGGCCAGCGCGAGCTGATCATCGGGGACCGCCAGACCGGGAAGACCGCGGTCGCGGTGGACACGATCATCAACCAGAAGGGCAAGGAGCTCTTCTGCATCTACGTCGCAATCGGCCAGAAGGCGTCCACGATCGCCAACGTCGTGCGCAAGCTCGAGGAGCACGGCGCGATGGCCTACACGGTCGTCGTGGCCGCCTCCGCGTCCGACTCGGCCGCGATGCAGTACATCGCGCCCTACTCCGGCTGCTCGATGGGCGAGTACTTCCGCGACCGCGGCCAGGACGCGCTCATCATCTACGACGATCTCACCAAGCAGGCCTGGGCATACCGGCAGATCTCGCTCCTCCTGCGCCGGCCGCCGGGCCGCGAAGCATACCCGGGCGACGTCTTCTATCTGCACAGCCGCCTGCTCGAGCGCGCGGCGCGTGTGAACGAGGAGTACGTCGAGCATTTCACCAAGGGCGCGGTCAAGGGCAAGACCGGATCGCTCACCGCCCTGCCGGTCATCGAGACGCAGGCAGGCGACGTGACCGCGTTCGTGCCGACCAACGTGATCTCGATCACCGACGGCCAGATCTTCCTCGAGACCGACCTCTTCAATGCCGGCATCCGCCCGGCGATCAACGCGGGGATCTCGGTGTCGCGCGTGGGCGGCGCCGCGCAGACCAAGGTCATCAAGAAGCTGGGCGGCGGCGTGCGCCTCGCGCTCGCGCAATACCGCGAGCTCGCTGCGTTCGCGCAGTTCGCCTCGGACCTCGACGAGGCCACCCGCAAGCAGCTCGAGCGCGGCCGCCTGGTGACCGAGATCATGAAGCAGCCGCAGTACCACCCGCTTCAGGTGTGGGAGATAGCGCTCACCCTCTTCGCGGTGAACAACGGCTACTTCGACGACGTCGACGTGAAGAAGGCGCTCGCCGCGGAGCGCTCGCTGCGCGACCACGTCAAGGGCAAGTATGGCGCCTTGTGCGACCGCATCGAGACGAGCAAGGATCTGCCCAAGGAGGACGAGGACCAGCTCCACGAAGCGGTCAAGGATTGGAAGAAGAGCGCTTCCTACTGATTCACCCGCATGCAACCCGCCAACGTCGGAACCCTGAGCCATGCCCGGCACGCGTGAGATCCGCAACAAGATCAAGAGCGTCCAGAACACGCGCAAGATCACCAAGGCGATGGAGATGGTGGCCGCTTCCAAGATGAGGCGGGCCCAGGAGCGCATGCGCGCCTCACGGCCCTACACGGCGCGGCTCCTGAACATCATGATGAACCTCGCGCGCGCCAATGCGGAATACAAGCATCCGTTCCTGGTGAAGCGCGAGAACGTCCGGCGCGTGGGGATCATCGTGATCACCACTGACAAGGGCCTGTGCGGCGCGCTGAACACCAACGTCTTGCGCATGGCGTTCAACCAGATGCGCGAATGGGAGCGGGCCGGCGTCGAGATGGACGTCTGCTGCATCGGCAACAAGGGCTTGGGCTTCATGCAGCGCCTCGGCGCCAATGTCGTCGCCCAGGTCACCGGGCTCGGCGATCAGCCGCACATGGAGCGCCTGATCGGCGTGCTGAAGGTGATGCTGGATGCGTACACCGAGGGTCGCGTCGACCAGATCCACGCCTTCTTCACCCGCTTCATCAACACCATGAAGCAGGATCCGCGGCACAGCACGATCGTGCCGATCCCCGAGCACTACTACGACGAACGCGGCGAGGAGATTCACGCAGCGGCCGCCGCGGGCATGTGGGATTACATCTACGAGCCCGACGCGCGTGAGCTCCTCGACGCCGCGCTGACGCGTTATATCGAGTCGGCGATCTATCAGATGGTCGTCGAGAACATGGCCTCCGAGCAGTCGGCCCGGATGGTCGCGATGAAGGCGGCTTCCGACAACGCGGCGAGCGTGATCGACGAGCTGACGCTCATCTACAACAAGAGCCGCCAGGCGGGCATCACGAAGGAGCTTGCCGAGATCGTGGGCGGCGCCGCTGCTGTGTAGGCCTCCACCGCGAAGGCGCAAAGGAACGCTGACGGTTTTTCAGGATAGGGAACACTCATGGCACAAGCACAAGGCACCATCGTTCAGTGCATCGGCGCGGTGATCGACGTCGAGTTCCCCCGTGAGGGGATGCCGAGGGTCTACGACGCGCTCGTCCTCGCGGACACTGGGTCCGCGCTCGCAGAGCAAGGGCTCACGCTGGAAGTCGAGCAGCAGCTCGGCGACGGCGTCGTGCGCTGCATCGCGCTCGGGTCCTCGGACGGGCTGCGCCGCGGCATGAAAGTCGCCGGCACCGGCGCGCCGATCTCCGTCCCGGTGGGACCCGGAACGATCGGGCGCATCATGGACGTACTGGGACGCCCGATCGACGAGGCGGGCCCGATCAAGTCCGACGAGCGCCGCGCGATTCACCAGAAGGCACCCCAGTTCGCGGAGCTCTCCCAGTCCGTCGAGCTCCTCGAGACCGGCATCAAGGTGATCGACCTCATCTGCCCGTTCGCGAAGGGCGGGAAGATCGGGCTCTTCGGTGGCGCCGGCGTGGGCAAGACCGTGACCATGATGGAGCTCATCAACAACATCGCCAAGGCGCACTCGGGGCTGTCGGTGTTCGCGGGCGTGGGCGAGCGCACCCGCGAGGGCAACGACTTCTTCCACGAGATGAAGGACTCGAACGTCCTCGACAAGGTAGCGATGGTATTCGGGCAGATGAACGAGCCGCCCGGCAACCGGCTGCGCGTGGGACTGACCGGCCTGACGATTGCCGAGCGCTTCCGCGACGAGGGGCGCGACATGCTGCTCTTCATCGACAACATCTATCGTTTCACTCTGGCGGGCACCGAGGTCTCGGCGCTGCTTGGCCGGATGCCCTCCGCGGTCGGCTACCAGCCGACGCTTGCCGAGGAGATGGGTCGGCTGCAGGAGCGCATCACCTCCACGAAGGTCGGCTCGATCACTTCGATCCAGGCGGTGTACGTGCCCGCCGACGACCTCACCGACCCGTCGCCGGCCACGACCTTCGGCCACCTCGATGCGACCGTCGTGCTCTCGCGTGACATCGCGGCGCTCGGCATCTATCCTGCGGTCGATCCGCTCGACTCGACCAGCCGGCAGCTCGATCCGCTGACGGTCGGCGAAGAGCACTACAACGTCGCCCGCGCGGTGCAGTCGACGCTGCAGCGCTACAAGGAGCTGCGCGACATCATCGCGATTCTCGGCATGGACGAACTCTCGCCCGAGGACAAGCTCGCCGTGGCCCGCGCCCGCAAGATCCAGCGCTTCCTGTCGCAGCCGTTCTCGGTCGCGGAAAACTTCACCGGCCAGAAGGGCAAGTACGTGTCGCTGAAGGAGAACATCAAGGGCTTCAAGGCGATCGTCGACGGCGAGTACGACCACCTGCCCGAGCAGGCCTTCTACATGGTCGGGGGCATCGAAGAGGCGGTCGAGAAAGCGAAGACGTTGCAGTAATGGCCAACACCATCCAGGTTGACGTCGTCAGCGCCGAGCAGGCGATCTTCTCGGGCGAGGCGGAGTTCGTCGTGCTGCCCGGCGAGATGGGCGAGCTCGGCATCCATCCGCGCCACACGCCCCTGATGACCCGCATCCGGCCCGGCGCGGTGCGCATCAAGGTGCCCGGTCGGGACGAGGAAGAGCTGGTGTTCGTCGCCGGCGGCATCCTCGAGGTGCAGCCCTCGCGCGTGACGGTGCTCGCCGACACCGCGATCCGCGGCCGCGACCTCGACGAGGCGAAGGCGCTCGAGGCGCAGGAGCGCGCCCGAGAGGCGATGCAGAACCGCACCTCGCAGATGGAGTACGCGAAAGCGGCTGCCGAGCTCGCCGAGGCGGCGGCACAGCTCGCCGCGATCCGCAAGCTGCGCACCCGCAAGTAGGCGATCGCGCTCGGATGCGCTGGAGAGGGCGGCCCCGACCGCCCTCCCGCTTGGGGAACCTCTGATTAAGCCATCCCCTCGAAGGCGGGGATCCAGCAAGTCGTTGAATGACCTCGAGCTGGATTCCCGCTTGCGCGGGAATGACGAGGTTGTTCAGAGTTTCCTTGGGGGCTCGGGCCGAGTGCCTATAATCGCGACACCCACGCGCTCGGAGCCCGCGATGAGCCCTTCTCCTCCGGGAGTGACCCGCAGTTCGGCGAGCTGTGCGACCTCGGGCGGCTGATGTGACCGAAGCGCCCCGTTACGACCTGGTCGTCATCGGCGGCGGCATCAACGGCGTGGGTATCGCGCGTGATGCCGCCGGTCGTGGCCTGGCGACTCTCCTCTGCGAGCAGAACGATCTTGGCTGGGCGACTTCGTCGGCGTCGAGCAAGCTGATCCACGGGGGACTGCGCTATCTCGAGTATTACGAGTTCAGGCTCGTCGCCGAGGCGCTCGCCGAGCGCGAGACGCTGCTTGCCATTGCGCCGCACATCGTCCGGCCGCTCGAGTTCGTGCTGCCGCACGAGCGGCATCTGCGCCCGGCGTGGATGATCCGGCTCGGCCTCTTTCTCTACGACAACCTCGCGTGGCGGCCCTTCGCGCGCGGTCATCGCCCCACGCTGCCGAAGTCGCGTTCGGTGCGGCTGGTCGCGGAGCGCTACGGCGCCGGCCTGAAGCCCGAGTTCACGCACGGCTTCGCCTACTACGACGCGTGGGTCGACGATGCGCGCCTGGTCGTCCTCACCGCCCGCTCCGCCGCGGAGAAGGGTGCGGCGATTCTGCCGCGCACGCGCTGCGTGGCTGCTGTCCGCACTGGGGAGCGCTGGCGCGTCACGCTGCGCGACGTCCCGAGCGGACGGGAGCAGACCGTGGAGGCACGGGCGCTCGTCAACGCGGCGGGGCCTTGGGTGAAGCGCGTGCTCGACCGCGAGCTCGCAACGCCGTCGCCGTATGACGTGCGGCTCGTCCGGGGCAGTCACATCATCGTGTCACGGCTCTATGCGGGCGAGCACGCGTACATCCTCCAGAATCCGGATCGGCGCGTCGTGTTCCTGCTGCCGTTCGAGCGGGATTTCACCGCCATCGGCACGACCGAGGTGCCGACGGACAATCCAGACGAGCGTCCGGCGTGCTCGCGCGCCGAGACCGAGTACCTCTGCGCGGCCGCGAGCCGCTATACGCAACGCCCCGTGACTCCGGCGGACGTGGTTGCCACGTGGAGCGGCGTGCGGCCGCTGTTCGACGACGGCCGGGGCAACGTCTCTTCGGTCACGCGCGATTACGTGCTGCACGTCGATGCCGCGGGCCCCCCGCTCGTGTCGGTGTTCGGCGGCAAGATCACGACCTATCGGAAGCTCGCCGAGGCGGTGCTCGGGCGCCTCGCGCCGTGGCTCGGTGAGCGGCGGGCATGGACGACGACCGAGGCGCTTCCGGGCGGCGACTGCGGCGGCGCGACCTTCGCCGATCTGGTCGCGGCGTATCGCTCCCGCTATCCGCAGCTGCCTCCGCCCTGGCTGGAGCGCCTGCTGCGGCGACACGGGACGAACGGCGCTGCGATTCTTGGCGATGCGCGGAGCGAGGCGGACCTCGGCCGCCATTTCGGCGGCGGATTGTACGAGCGCGAGGTACGCTATCTGGTCGATCGCGAATGGGCGTGCACGGCCGAAGACGTGCTCTGGCGGCGAACAAAGTTCGGGTTGCGCGTCAGCCCGGCCGAACGCGAAGCGCTCGCGCAATTCCTGGAGAGCAGGCGATGAACGCGAGCCCGCTGCAGTTCTGGTTCGAATTCGCGATCATGCATTTCTTTCTGGCGGCGCCGCGGCTCGCGCGCTTTGTGCGAGCCGGCGGCGTACCAAGCTTCGCTCCGGGCATCGAGTCCTCCTGGGAAAACCCCCAGTTCGCAGATCCGTTGGTCTGGCATCGCGGCCGCGCATGAAACCGCTCGCGGAGGTGCCGCTCGACGCCGTGCGCGCGCTGCGCGGCGTGTTTTGCGACATCGACGAGACGCTGACCACGGACGGCGCGCTCACTGCAGCTGCATTCACCGCGCTCGAGCGGCTGCACCGCGCAGGGCTCATCGTCGTGCCGATCACCGGCCGGCCCGCGGGATGGTGCGACCACATCGCACGCATGTGGCCCGTCGACGCGGTCGTCGGCGAGAACGGCGCGCTCTATTTCGCCTACGATCGTGCCGCCCGGAAACTCGTCAAGCGCTTCCGCGACGACGAGGCGACGCGGGTGGCCAACCGCGCACGGCTCGGCGCCGTGCGCGAGCGCATCCTCGCGGAGGTCCCCGGCACGGCGCTCGCATCCGATCAGCGCTACCGGGAAGCCGATCTTGCGATCGACTACTGCGAAGACGTGCCGCGCCTCGCCGACGCCGAGGTCGATCGCATCGTCGCCATCATGCGCGAGGCCGGCATGACGGCGAAGATCAGCTCGATCCACGTGAACGGCTGGTTCGGGCTCTACGACAAGCTCGGCATGACACGCATGCTGGCCGAGGAGCGCTTCGGTCTCGACCTCGATGCGGAGCGTGGGCGATTCGTATTCGTCGGCGACTCCCCGAACGATGCGCCCATGTTCGCGTACTTCCCGAACGCGGTGGGCGTGGCGAACGTGCGGGCGTTCGCAGCGCGGCTCGAGCACGCGCCGGCGTACGTGACGCGGGCGGCGAGCGGCGCGGGGTTCGTGGAGCTGGCCGACCTCGTGCTCCGTGCGCGCCTATCGGCACGCCTGGGATGACGATGACCCCACCCTCTCCCCCTGCCCCTCTCCCGCCCCGGGGCGGGAAAGGGGAGAAGCGTGCGCGCCTATCGGCACGCCTGGAGTGAGCGCCGTGGAATGGTGGTTGAGCTATGCGGGGATGGGGGCGCTGATGGGCTTCTTTGCCGGCATGCTCGGCATTGGCGGCGGCGCCTTGGTGGTGCCGCTGGTCACGATCGTGATGCGGGCGCAGGGGCTGCCGCACGAGCACATCCTGCATCTCGCGGTGGCCACCGCGATGGCGGCGATGATCTTCACCTCCTCCTCGAGCCTGCGCGCGCACGCGGCGCGCGGCGCGGTGCGCTGGGACATCTGGTTGAGGATCACGCCGGGCATCCTCGTCGGCGGCGTCATCGGCGCGCTGATCGCCGGCACGCTGCCCACGCGCTGGTTCGCGCTCATCTTCACCGGTTTCGTCTACTACGCTGCCACCGCCATGCTGCTCGACATCAAGCCCAAGGCCTCGCGGCAGCTGCCCGGAACCGCCGGGATGTTCGCCGCCGGCACGGGCATCAGCGCCCTGTCCGCCCTGGTCGCGATCGGTGGTGCCATGATGTCGATTCCGTTCATGCTCTTTTGCAACGTGCCGATGCTGCACGCGATCGGCACGGCGGCGGCGATCGGTTTTCCGATCGCGGTGTCGGGTACGGTGGGCTATGTGCTGAGCGGCTGGAACGCCGCGGGGCTCCCGCCTTACACGCTCGGCTACGTCTACCTGCCCGCGCTCGCGGGAATCGTGGTTGCAAGCGTGCTCACCGCACCCTTGGGCGCGGCCATCGCGCACCGGGCGCCGGTCAAGCGGTTGCGACAGGCCTTCGCCGTACTTTTCTACGTGCTTGCCACGTGGATGCTCTCCAAGTTCTGGTGACGCGCCGGCCGGAGGGTCGTTCGCGCGGTAATCCGGCCGTCAGTGAATTGACAATCTTTTACGTTCGCGCCGGGCGGCCTCTGCTAGCGTGTCATCTGCTCCGGCAACGTAGTAGAGGGGGGTGCCGGAGCCCAGCGAAGGTTGTCGCTCGACGGCCTCGAGAACGACAAACACACCCTGCTTCACGCGATCTCCCTCCCGAGCCGTACATGGACGCGGGAACTTGGAGGTGCAGCAATGGCTCGCTGGCTTCGCCTGTCCGCAGTGGCGGCGCTCTGTGCGGCGCCGGCGCTCGCGCAGGTCGTCCCTGACGGCGGCACCGCAACGAGTGCCACGACCGCCGCGAGCGGCAAGGTGACGGTCAACATCGCGCCGGTCGTGCGCGACGGCCTCAGCCACAATACCTACACGCGCTTCAGCGTCGGCGCATCCGGGGTCGATCTCAGCAACGTCGGCGTCGGCGCGCGCACGATCGTCAACCAGGTCACCGGCGCCGATCCGAGCCGCATCCAGGGACCGCTCGCGGTGGTCGGCGCGCCAGCGCACGTCATCCTTGCGAATCCGAACGGCGTGACCGTGGACGGCGGCTCGTTCGTGAACACCGGGCGCGTGGCGCTCTCGACCGGTGTCGTCTCTTTCGTCGATCGCACGCCGACGCCGATCACCACGCAGCGCAACGTCGTGCTCACCACCACCCAAGGCGAGATCCGCATCGAGGGTGCCGGGCTGGCCGGGGCGTTCAGCCATCTCGAGCTCCTCGCGAAGTCGATCCGCGTCGCTGCGCCGATCACGACGACGAGCCCCGCGCTCGTCTCCGAGGTGCGGCTCACTGCCGGGGCGAGCCGCGCCGAGTTCGATTCCTCCCTCTTTCCGGCGAACACTCTCGGCCAGTGGTCGGCGATCACGCCCGAACCTGGTTCGAGCCAGGGCGTCGTCCTGGTGGACATCACGCCGCTTGCGAACATCAGCGCAGGGGCGATCCGCATCGCCGTCACGGACGCCGGAGCGGGCGTGCGCCACGCTGGGCGGATCGCCGCGGCGGCCGGTGACTTCACGCTCTCCGCGGACGGGATAGTGTCCATAGAGGGCGGCACCGTCACCGCCATGCGGGACACGATCGTCACGGCGCGCCGGCTCGCCGCCGGCCCGGGCGCAACGGACGCGGCGTATGCGATCAACGCCGGTCGTCACGTCGACCTCAGCGTGGGAAGCGCAGCGATGCGCGGCGGCGCCATCTCCGCCGGGGCGGCGACCGTGGGTGGGGATGTGTCGTTTGGCATCGACGGTTTCACGGCGGTCGGGCCGTTCCTGCTCGCCGGCCGCGAGACCGAAGCGGGCTATGAGCGCCTCGTGATCACCGCGCGCGGCGGCGGCTTCGGGATTTTCGGCGCGGATCAGGATGTGCTGATCGCCGGGGCAACGATCGCCGCCAATCAGCGTGCGCGCCTGTACGCGCACGACCTCACCCTCGAGAGCCCGCTCGACGCGCACGGCGTGCGACAGTCCGCGAGTCTCGTCGCCGGCCGGCTCGATGGCGTCTTCACGGGCGCGCTGCGCGTCGCCGGGGCAACGCTGCAAGGCAACCTCGGCGTCTCGGTCGATGCCGATGCGATCGACGTCGCTGCCACCGGCGGCGGGGCAAGCTTCGTGCCGGCGGCCGTGATTGCCGACGCGGGCGATGCCGCCTTGTTCGCGAATGGAGCGATCCGCGTCGCCGGCAGCGACGTGATCGCGCAGCGTCACGTCACGATCGAGGGCGACGCGGTCGCGTTCGGCGCCGCGGGCGCCGGCGCTGGCCTGCACGGCAGCCGAGTGATGGCCGCGACCGGCGCGCTCGTGGTGGGGGCGCTCGGCGGCGACATCGTGAACGAGTCCGGGCTGCTGCAAGGCGCGGTGCGCGATGCGACCAACGCTGGCTCGCTCGGCGCCGTGACGCTCCAGGCCGCCGGCAGCATCGTCAACCGCTCGCTCGCGGCGAGCCCCCTCGCGATCGTGTTTGCGCAGCAGGATGCCCTCTACGCCAGCGCTGGCGGCGACATCGCGAACCAGACTGGTCGGCTCATCGCGAACGGCGACGTGAAGCTCATCGCCGGGGGACGCTTCGACAACGTGGTCGAGCAGACGCAAGTCGCGCACGCCGGTCTCCGGGTCGAGTATTCGTCGCGCGGCGGGTGGCAGCTCTTCCGCCGCAAACATACGAACGGCTACTACGTCGAGTACGGCGAGCTCGTGATTCCCGGCCAGCTTGCCTTCGTCGTCGCCGACGGCAGCATTGCGATCGATGCCGCGAGCGTCACGAACCGCGGCGGCGAGATCGACGCGAACCGCGGCAGCGTCGTGGTCACCACCGGCCGGCTCGAGAACCAGGCGGTCGTTACCGGGCGCGCGCAGTTCGAGCGCACGTGTGCCTGGCTCTGCAGCGACGACGGCTACTCGACCCTCACGCTGAACGGCGGCAGCTTCGCTGCCGCGGCCGATATGCTCATCAATGCGGCCGGGGGTGTAGTCAATGCCGCAGGCCGCTTCCTCGCGCTCGGCGACCTTACAGTGAACGCGCCGGCGGTCGAGACCACGGGGGTCACGCTGTACCGTTATCTCGAGCGACCCTCGGGTCTGAGCGCGCTCCTCGGCACCAACCAGGGCCGATTGCGCAGTATCGATCAGGGCGGCGCGTTCATCGCCAACATGGGGCGGCTCACGCTGAACACCGCCACGCCGGTGCGCATCGACCGCGGCGCGCTCGAAGGCGGCGCGGGCGTAGACACCCCGGCCGGGCGGGATATCGTGGCGCGTCCGGCCGGCGAGCCGCTCGGCGACGTACGGCACATCGGCCTCGCCCGATCGCTCCTCTTCTGACACTGTGATGCGAGGAGCGCTCGTGATGGCCGCCCTCGCGACTGCGGCGATGCCGGTGGCGGCGCAGGTCGATCCAGGCCAGCGCCTGCTCGAGGAGCTGCAGCAGCGGCAGCTCGAGCGCGAGGAGCGGCGCCAGCCGGGCAGGATCGAGATCGCGCCGGAAGCACGACCGGCCCCGTCGCCGGACGAAGGGGTCTGCTTCGACATCGATCGCATCGACCTCGAGGGTGCGACCATGCTGGACGTGGAGGCGCAGGCGTCCATTCTCTCGCGCTACACCGGCAAGTGCCTCGGGCGCACGGAGATCAACGCGCTGCTCGCGGCGCTCACCGAAGCGTACGTGGCGCGCGGTTATGTCACGACGCGCGTGTACATCCCGCCGCAGAACCTCACGTCGCGCGTGCTGAAGCTCCTCGTGATCGAAGGCCGGATCGAGCGCTTGTACATGAACCAGGACGCGGACGCCGATCGCCGGCGCGCCTGGGCCGCCTTCCCGACGGGGCCCGGCGACACGCTGCGTCTGCAAGACCTCGAGCAGGGCCTCGATCAGCTGAACCGCGTGCCGTCCGCCCGCGCGACCGTCGAGCTGGAGCCCGGCAGCGAGCCTGGCGGGACCGTGGTCGCAATCACGGATCGCCCGCAGGACGCCTTTCGCGGCTACGTCGGCTATGACAACTACGGCCAGAAGCGCACGGGCGAGCGGCGCTTCAATTTCGGGATCGAGGCCGACAACGTGCTCTCGCTCAATGACACGTGGGCGCTGGTGTACGCGGGCAGCCTGGACACCAACGCAGTCGCCGGGACCGGCAGCATCGGTCTCGGCAACTGGACGCTCGGCGCGTCGGGCTCCTACTCCGAATTTCTCGAGCGACTGACGTCCGAGGTCGAGTTGTTCGGGCGCAGCACCGTCGCGGGACTGCAGATCGATCGCCTGATCGATCGCACCAGCACGACGAAGACGAGCGTCGCCGCCATGCTCGACCGCAAGTGGACGCGTCGCTACGTGAACGACGTGGCGCTCCTTCCGCAGGATCTGACCGTTGCCCGCTTCGGGCCGCGCAGCCAGATCCGCTTTCCGCAGGGCATCCTGTTCGCGGACGGCGCGCTCTCGATCGGGCTCACCGCGCTCGGCGCGACCCGCGATCCCGACGGCCTGCCGCCCGATGCCCCGGCCGCCCAGTTCACCAAGTTCGAGGCCGGCGTCACCTGGCTTGGCCAGCTCGAAGCGGCGATGCTCCGCGCCTCGATCCGTGGCCAATACTCGCTCGATCCGCTCTACAGCTCGGAGCAGGTCGTGCTCGGCGGCGCCAACTCGGTCCGCGGCTTCGCCGAAGCGGTCGCGTACGGCGACAGCGGCTGGTTCACGCGAAACGACCTCTCGTTCCTGCTCCGCCAGGGGACGCTCGAGTTCGCGGGTAGCGACTGGTCGCGCGAGGTCCAGCCGTACGTCTTCCTCGATGCCGGCCAGGTGTATTCGCAGGCCAGTCGCCTCGACCGCACACTTTTGGGGGCAGGCGTCGGCCTGCGAGTCGCCCGGCGGCCGCTGTCCTTCGACCTCACCGTCGCCTATCCTATTGTCCGGGAGGATCTGCCCACGCAGTCGTTCAACTTCCGGGTGGCGCTGCAGCTATGGTGACTTCAATTTCTCGCGCCATCGTCGCGTGGGCACTACTGGTCGCCGCGCTCCCGGGGGCGCATGCGCAAGATGCGGCCAAGCCGGCGGCCACGGTAAACGGCGTTCCCATCTCGCAGTCGGTGCTCGACCAGGCGCTGCAGCGCGCGCTGCACCAGGGCGCCGTCGATTCGCCCGAGTTGCGGGCAGCGGTGAAGAGCCAGCTCATCGCCCGCGAGCTCTTTGCGCAGGAGGCGAAAAAACGCGGGCTCGACCGCGATCCGGCCGTCGCAGCCGCCGTGGAGGAAGCCCGCATCAACGCGATGGTGACGCGCTACCTCGGCGAGGCGATCAAGCCGAGGCCGGTCACCGACGACGAGGTGCGCGCCCAGTACGAGAAAATCAGGTCAACGCTCG
Source organism: Burkholderiales bacterium (assembly GCA_020848075.1). GTDB lineage: Bacteria > Pseudomonadota > Gammaproteobacteria > Burkholderiales > SG8-39 > JAABRB01. Next base: position 45,414 of record JADLAV010000057.1, on the reverse strand, counting down.
GCCCCGAGGAGTACAAGCTGCGGTTGATCGTCACCCGCGAGAAGGTCCGCGCCGAGGAGGCGCTCGCGGCGGCCCGGCTCGGCCGGCCATTCGCGGCCCTCGCGCAGCAATACTCGATCGCACCGTCGGCGCGCCGCGGCGGCGAGCTCGATTGGGTTTCGTTCAAGGCGCCTGCGACCGAAGGCGAGACGAACGGCCTGCCGCTCGTCGTCGCGCAGGCGGTCGAGAAGATGAAGCAGGGCGACGTGAGCGAGGCGCTCTCGTTCAATCAGCAGTGGTTGATCGTACGGCTCGAGGAGAAGCGCCCGACCGTGGTGCCGACCTTCGAGCAGGCGCGCCCTGCGCTGCACAACATGCTCGCCGCCCGCGAGCTCGAGCGCGCGACGACTGAGCTCGTCCGCGCGCTGGTGAAGGACGCGAAGATCACGCAGTGATCGGGGAGCGGAGGGAAGTCGTAGCGTGCCGGCGGGCTGGATTCCCGCGGGGCCTGCCCCCGAGTGGTGTTATCGGGGAGCAGCAATGCCGGACTTCTCCGGAGCTTCGCTACGCGTCGGGATTGCCGGGCCGGTCGGGCGCGGGCAGCCGTGCGAAGATCGCGAAAGTGCCGAGCGCCTTCGCGACCACCGTCCGGCCCTGGCGCAGATCGGATTCGATCACGGCGATCCGCCGCCCGCGTTGCACGACACGCGTCGTGCAGACGAGCCTGCCGCGCGCGACCGGCTTCAGGTAGTTGATCTTGATCTCGATGGTGGCGCAGGACTCGCCCTTCTCGAGCAACGTGTAGAGCGCGTCGCCCATGTTCGTGTCCATCACCGAGAACATCACGCCGCCGTGCAGAACGCGATGCGGATTGAGGAGCGCGGGCAGCACCGTGAAGTGGCAGCGGCTTCGGCCGGCCGCGCTCCGCACGCCTGCGATCCCGATCAGCTCGCCGAAGGGATTGGGTGCCGGACGCTTGGTCATTGCGAGCGCTCCCGGCCGAGCTGCTCGCGCAGAACGCTCTTTTGCACTTTGCCCATCGCGTTGCGGGGCAGCTCCGCGACGAACCGCACGAGCTTCGGCACCTTGAAGCCGGCGATCTCCGCCTTGACGCGCGCGATCACGTCGGCCTCGCTGAGCGCGGCGCCCTTCGCTCTGACGACGACCGCCGCCACGGCTTCACCGAGGTCCGGGTGCGCAATGCCGACCACGGCGGACTCCACCACGCCGGGGATGGCATCGACGACGAGCTCGATCTCCTTCGGGTACACGTTGTAGCCCCCCGAGATGATGAGGTCCTTTGCGCGGCCGACGATCGAGAGATACCCGTCCTCGCTCCATTGTCCGACGTCACCGGTCCTGAACCAACCGTCGGCGGTGAATTCTTCGCGCGTCTTCTCCGGCATGCGCCAGTAGCCGGCGAAGACGTTCGGCCCCTTGATCTGGATGGCACCGGGCTCCCCCGCGCCGAGCGGCTTGTCGTCCGCGCCGGCGACTCGCAGCGAGACGCCCGACAGCGCAAAGCCGACGGTGCCGCCCCGGCGCTCGCCGTCGTACGGATTCGACGCGATCATCCCGGCCTCCGACATGCCGTAGCGCTCGAGGATCGTGCACCCCGTCCGCGCCCGCCACTCCGCGAATGTGTCGAGGAGCAGCGGCGCGGAGCCCGAAACGAAGAGTCGCATGCCGCTCACGGCCGCCAGCGTGAGCCCGGCCTCGCCGAGCAACCGTACGTAGAAGGTCGGCACGCCCATCAGCATCGTGGCGCGCCGCATGGCGGCGAGCACCGCCTTCGGATCGAACTTGCGAAGGAAGATCATCCGTGCACCAGCGAGGAGGAGCGGATGCACCGCGACGAAGAGGCCGTGAACGTGGAATACCGGCAGCGCATGGATCAGCACATCGCTCTCGCCGATCCGCCAGGAGTCCTTCAGCACGGCCGCGTTCGAGGTCAGGTTGCCGTGCGTCACCATCGCGCCTTTCGAGCGGCCGGTCGTGCCCGAGGTGTAGATGATCACGGCCAGATCGTCGTCGGCCAGCACGGCATCGGAGAACTCGGCACACGCCCTGTGCACGCCGTCGGCGAGCGAACCGGCGCCGCGGCTGTCGAGCGTGAGCAGGTGCGCGACCCGCGCCTGGGCGGCGATCTCGCGGTAGCCTTGCGCGCGGGCCGGATCGCAGACGAACACGGCCGGCTCGGCGTCGTTCAGGAAGTATGCGATCTCGGTCTTCTGGTAGGCGGTGTTGAGCGGCAGGAAACAGAGTCCCGCGCGCAGCGTCGCAAGGTACAAGAAGAGACCCTGCGGCGATTTCTCGATCTGCGCGGCGACCCGGTCGCCGCGCCTGAGGCCGAGGCCGGCAAGGTACGACGCGATGCGCGCCGTCTCGCGGTCGAGGTCGGCGTAGGTGAAGACCGACCCGCCCTCGTCCTCGAGCACGGGCTGTGCCAATCGACCAGCGAAAGCGCGCGCGAACAACGTGTAGGCATTCATGGTGCGCCAGCAGCATCGGCCGCCGGCCTCGAAGCCCGATCCTCAGACCAAGCCGGTCGCGCAGGCTGTCGCGGAAACGATCGAACGGGAATACCGCCGGACCGAAGTCGAGCCCGAGCCTGGCGGTCATGATCGGACTTGTACGTCATGAGCGATTGCGCCTCGCGCTGAGGTGGCCGCCATGCTAGTGCGCCGCCGACGACGCTGGCAAACGGTTTTTTACGCTGAGGATGTTGCAACGCAGCGCTGCGACCCGATACACTTGGGTCGCGCTCTCGCAGGGCTTGCGGCTGAACGGATGCGTTGCGTCGCAAGCGACCCGTATGCTCGGCGGGATGCGGCGGTCGCCGAGCACGATGCGTTCTCGAGGCGCTGCTCAACCGACACGGGACGCGGTTCCCGGACTTGCTCAAGAATCAGCTCGGGCGCAAGCTGACCGTGGCGCTTGCCGCTCTCGACGCCGTCGACGGCGGCAGGCAGGAGGCTCCCAATGGCGCTTTCGATTGACGTCGTTTCAGACGTGGTCTGCCCCTGGTGCTTCATCGGCAAGCGCCGTCTCGCTGCCGCGGTCGAACTCTATGCGCGCGAGCGGCCGGGCGTACCAGCGCCCCGAGTCGTCTGGCGGCCGTTCCAGCTCAATCCGGAGATGGCCGAGGCCGGTATGCCGCGCGCCGAGTACGTTCAGCGCAAGTTCGGCCGCAGCGGCGCAGAGGTGTACGCGCGCGTCGTGCAAGTCGGCAAGTCGGTCGGCATCGATTTCGCCTTCGACAAGATCGCCCGCCAGCCGAACACGCTTGCTCCGCACGCGCTCATCGCGCTGGGCGCCGAGCACGACCTCCAGGACGAAATCGTCGAGGCGCTCTTCCGCGCTTACTTCGTGGATGGCCGCGACCTCAGCGATACCCCAACGCTCGGAGCCGTGGCGGTCAGCGCGGGATTGCCGCGGCGCGTCGTCGATGCGTGCCTGGCGAGCCCCGAGGCGCGGAGAGCGGTGGCGCTGGAAGACGAGCAGGCGCGTGAGATGGGGGTCGACGGCGTCCCGTTCTTCGTCTTCAATCGCCGCTACGCGGTTTCGGGGGCGCAGGAACCCGATATGCTGCTGCAGGCGATGCTGCAGGCGGAGGAGGCCGCGGCTTGACGCGGGGAGCGTTGGCCGCGGTCTTGCAAGCAGAAACTACCGATTCTGCCGCGCGGCTGCGCGAGCTGTTCTGCGCGCTAGGCCGGAATGTCCGGGTCGATCTGGCGCCGGAGCCAGCTGATCTGGTCCTTCAGCAGCAGCTTGCGTCGCTTCAGGCGCTGGAGCTGTAGCTGGTCGTAGACGAGCTGATCGCCGAGGCGCTTGATCACGTCATCAAGGTCCCGGTGTTCGACGCTGAGCTGAACGATGCGCTGCTCGAGCTGATTGCGCTCGACCGCGTATTGCTGCATGGCACGCCCTCCTCCGTCAGCTACATCCGAGTTTCGAGCGATGGCGGAGCGCGCCCGGTCGCGCGGGAGGGGAAGCACGAACGGTCGCACGGACGACCGCTCGTCGTGCTCGTACGGAATCCCTTCGTCGGCTCCCACCGCGGCACCCGCGCTTGTATCCGCCTCTGCACCCGACGTCCCGACGGGGCGTTCCCGCCGGTCGTCAAAACTATTCTAGCGCCGGCGAAAGGCCCAGGTGATAAGAATTGCGCCGGCCACCACCATGGGCAGCGACAGCCACTGGCCCATCGTCAGCCCTAGGGCGAGGAAGCCAAGAAAATCATCGGGTTCGCGAAAATACTCGGCTACGAACCGGAAGAGCCCGTAGCCGGCCAGAAAGAGCCCGGAGGCTGCCCCTGCCGGCCGCGGCCGGAGGGTAAAGAGCCAGAGGATGACGAAGAGGGCCACCCCCTCCAGGGCGAACTCGTACAGCTGCGATGGATGGCGCGGCAGCGCGCCGGTCCCGGGGCCCTGGAACACCATGCCCCACGGCACGTCGGTGACGCGGCCGTAGAGCTCGCCGTTGATGAAATTGCCGAGGCGGCCCGCGGCCAAGCCGAGCGGAATCAGGGGTGCGACGAAGTCGGCGGTGTCGAGCCAGGCGAGCCGGTGCTTGCGGGCGACGTACCACATTGCGAGGAGCACGCCGAGAAAGCCGCCGTGAAACGACATACCGCCCTGCCAGACGGCGAAGATCTCAAGCGGGTGGTGCAGGTAAAAGCCCGGCTTGTAGAAGAAGACGTACCCGAGCCGCCCGCCGAGCACGACACCGAGCACGACGAAGAAGAGCAGATCATCGAAGATCGGGACCGTCATGCGCCCCGCACGGTTCTGCTTGATGCGCACGCGACCGAGCACGTAGGCGACCGCAAACCCGACGAGGTACATGAGGCCGTACCAGCGGACCGCCAGCGGTCCGATGTGGAAAGCAATTGGGTCGAAGTTCGGGTGAACGAGCATTCTTTTGGGGGGAGCTACGAGGGGGCGGCGCGCCCCCTCGTTAGATCACTTGGTCGAAGTTCGGGTGAACGAGCATTCTTTTGGGGGGAGCTACGAGGGGGCGGCGCGCCCCTTCGTTCGATCTCTCGTGCGGAGCGCCGAGTCTAGCAAGATCCCACGCTGGCAGCGGGGCCGATTCTGATCGGCGACCAGGATAGAATCCGCGCAGGATCGCGCACACCGCGGCCTGTCAACGATGAGGATTCCATGGCCAGCACTCCGAAATCGGGCACCCCTCTTCCCCCGAATCCGCGCAGCCGGACGATCACCCAAGGTATCGCTCGCTCGCCCAATCGCGCGATGCTGCGCGCCGTCGGCTTCGGGAACGGCGACTTCCAGAAGCCGATCGTCGGCGTGGCGAACGGTCACTCGACGATGAATCCGTGCAACGCCGGCATCCAGCCGCTCGTCGACCGGACGATCGCCGCGATCAAGGCAGCCGGCGGAATGCCGCAAGTCTTCGGCTTTCCCACCGTCACCGACGGCATCGGCATGGGCACCGCGGCGATGAAGTATTCGCTGGTCTCGCGCGAGGTGATCGCGGACGCCGTCGAGACCTCGGTCAACGGCCAGCTGATGGACGGCGTGGTCGCGGTCGGCGGATGCGACAAGAACATGCCCGGCTGCATGATGGCGATCGCGCGCATGAACGTGCCGGGGATCTACGTCTACGCGGGCACCATCAAGCCGGGCAAGTGGAAAGGGCATGATCTCACCATCGTCTCGGCGTTCGAGGCGGTCGGCGCATACGCTGCCGGCAAGATGAGCGAGGAGGACTTCGCCGGCATCGAGCGGCACGCCTGCCCGACGACCGGTGCCTGCGGCGGCATGTACACCGCCAACACCATGAGCTCGTCGTTCGAGGCGCTCGGCATGAGCCTGCTCGGCTCCTCGCAGATGGCGTGCCCCGACCCGGAGAAAGCGGACTCGGCGGCCGAATCGGCCCGAGTCCTGTTGCATGCCATACGCATGAACATCCGGCCGCGCGACATCATCACGCGCAAGTCGATCGAGAACGCGGTCGCGCTGGTGATGGCGACGGGCGGTTCCACCAACGCCGTGCTGCACTACCTGGCGATCGCCGCCGCGGCGGAGGTGAGATGGTCGATCGACGACTTCGAGCGGATCCGCCGCAAGGTCCCGGTGCTGTGCAATCTGAAGCCTTCTGGGCAGTACGTCGCGACCGACTTCCACGAGGCCGGCGGCGTGCCCCAGGTGCTGAAGATGCTCCTCAACCACGGCGTGCTGCACGGCGAATGCCTCACCATCACCGGGCGCACGCTCGCCGCGGAGCTCGCGGGTGTGCCCGACGAGCCGCGCGCCGGGCAGGATGTCATCCGCCCCTGGTCGACACCGATGTATGCGCAGGGTCACCTCGCCATCCTCAAGGGAAACCTCGCGCCAGAAGGATGCGTGGCGAAGATCACCGGCCTCAAGAGTCTCTCGATCACCGGCCCGGCGCGGGTGTTCGATTCCGAGCCCGAGTGCATGAGGGCGATCATGGCCAAGAAGATCCGGGCTGGCGACGTGATCGTGATCCGCTACGAAGGCCCGAAGGGCGGCCCGGGCATGCAGGAGATGCTCGCTCCCACCTCCGCGCTCATCGGGCAGGGGCTCGGTGAATCGGTCGGCCTGCTGACCGACGGCCGGTTCTCCGGCGGCACCTGGGGCATGGTCGTCGGCCACGTCGCGCCGGAGGCGTTCGTCGGCGGCCCGATCGCGCTCGTGAGGGAGGGCGACTCGATCACCATCGACGCAAAGAAGCGGCTCATCCAGCTGAACGTGCCAGCGAAGGAGCTCGCCGCGCGGCGGAGGAAATGGAAGCAACCGAAGCCGCGTTACACACGCGGGCTGCTCGCGAAGTACGCCGCGCTCGTTTCCACCGCGAGCAAAGGTGCGCTGACCGACGCAGAGCTTCCCTGACGCAGCAGGATGCGCACGGGCCTGGACGACAATCGCATCGCATGACACATCGCCCGGAAGCATCGGCTCGCCAGGTCCGCCAGAACCGGCTCGCGCGGGAGACGAGCCCGTATCTGCAGCAGCACGCCGGCAATCCGGTCGACTGGTATCCGTGGGGCGACGAGGCGCTCGCACTGGCGCGGGCAAGCGACAAGCCGATCCTCCTCTCGATCGGGTACTCCGCGTGCCACTGGTGCCATGTGATGGCGCACGAGTCCTTCGAGGACCCGAGCGTCGCCGCCGTGATGAACGAGCATTTCGTGAACATCAAGGTCGATCGCGAGGAGCGGCCGGACATCGATCAGATCTATCAGACGGCGCACCAACTCTTCAACCAGCGCGGCGGCGGCTGGCCGCTCACCGCGTTCCTGGCGCCGGACCAGACGCCGTTCTTCGTCGGCACGTACTTTCCGAAGGAGGCGCGCTACCAGCTGCCCGGCTTCGTCGAGTTGCTCGAGCGCATCGCTGCGGTCTATCGCGATCGGCGCGGCGAGCTTGGCGAGCAAGGCAAGGCGGTGCGCGCCGCGTTCGAGCAACTGGACACCGAGCCGGCGCCGCAGGGCGGCGCGCTTTCCGCCGCGCCGGTCGCGGCAGCGGTGCGCGCGCTCCTCGCCAGCTTCGACGCGCGCTACGGCGGGTTCGGCTCGGCGCCGAAGTTTCCGCACCCGACCGACCTCGAGCTGCTGTTGCGCGAATCGGCGCGCAGCGGCGACGCGTCGGCACGGCACGCCGCCCTCTTCACCCTCGAGAAGATGGCCGAGGGTGGCATCTACGACCAGCTCGGCGGCGGGTTCTGCCGTTACAGCGTCGATGCGAAGTGGGCGATCCCGCACTTCGAGAAGATGCTCTATGACAACGGTCCGCTGCTCAGGCTGTACGCGGACGCATGGGCGGTATCGCGCAATCCGCGCTTCGCGCACGTGGCCGAGGAGACTGCGGCGTGGTTGCAGCGCGAGATGCAATCGCCCGAAGGTGGCTACTACTCGTCGCTGGACGCGGACTCGGAGGGTCACGAGGGCAAGTTCTATGTCTGGACGCCGGGCGAAGCGCGGGCACTGCTCACGGCTGAAGAGCTCGCCGTCGCGGCGCCCTACTTCGGTCTGGAGAATCCGCCGAACTTCGAGGGCGAGCGCTGGCATCTCGCGATCACGCGCGGCATCGACGCCGTGGCGCATCGTCTCGGCGAGTCGGCGGAGGAATGCGAGCGGCTGCTGGCGTCGGCGCGCCGCAAGCTGTTCGAAGCGCGCGAGCTGCGCGTGCGGCCCGGGCGCGACGAGAAGATCCTCACGAGCTGGAACGCGCTCGCGATCCAGGGCATGGCGCGCGCGGGCGCTGTGTTCGGCCGCGCCGACTGGATCGCGAGCGCGCGCCGCGCGCTCGACTTCGTTCGCACCACCCTGTGGACGGGCGACCGGCTGCTCGCGACCTGCAAGGACGGTCGCGCGCACCTCAACGCCTACGTCGACGACTACGCGTTCCTGATCGCCGCGCTCCTCGAGCTGATGCAGGCGGACTTTCGCGTTTCCGATCTGCGGTTCGCCGGCGTGCTCGCGGGCGCGCTGCTCGCTCGGTTCGAGGACAGCGCGCGGGGCGGGTTCTTCTTCACCAGCCACGACCACGAAGCGCTCATCCATCGCCCGAAACCGGGCTACGACAACGCGACGCCCGCCGGCAATGGCGTCGCCGCATTCGCGCTCAACCGGCTCGGGTACCTCACCGGCGAGGCGCGCTATCTGCGGGCGGCCGAGCGCGCGATCGCTGCGTCATGGTCGGGCCTCGAACGGCACCCCGCCGGCTTCGCCAGCCTGCTCGCGGCGCTTGCCGAGACGCTGACGCCGACCCGGATCGCGGTGCTGCGCGGTCCGCGCGAGGCCCTCGCGGCATGGCAGCGGGCGCTCTTGGCCGAGTACCGCCCAGATGTCATGATCCTCGGGGTGCCGGCCGATGCGGCCGGCCTCCCCGCGAGTCTCGACAAGCCGGCCGGACACGGTGTCAACGCCTATATCTGTCAAGGCGTTACGTGCCTCGAGCCGGTCTCCGACCTCGATGCGATGCGAAGCCTTTTTGATGCGAAGCCTTTCATTGTCCCGACCGTTTGAGTAGCATCCTGGGTCTCCCGGCGAGGCCGGAGTACCGATTCTCAGTTCGCCTCAACCCACCCAAGGAGTGTTCATGAAGCCGTTCATCGCCGCCCTCGCACTTGCCGCAGGCGCCGCAGTCGTTGCCGCCGCGGCCAGCGCCAACGAGGCGCTGCTGAAGAAGCACAACTGCACCGCCTGCCATGCCATCGACAAGAAGCTGGTTGGCCCAGCCTACAAGGACGTGGCGAAGAAATACGCCGGCCAGGCCGATGCTCCGAAGGCGCTATTCGAGAAGGTGAAGCACGGCGGCAAGGGCAATTGGGGCCAGGTTCCGATGCCGCCCAACCCTGGCGTGTCGGACGCGGACCTCAACGAGATGATCAAGTACATCCTCTCGCTCAAGTGATCGCGGCGCGCCAAGAGGAGGCCGGCCGTTGGCCGGCTCTCTTCCAGGCGCAGACGGACGGTGCGCAGGATCCACCGCTGAGTGCAAGGACCGCGCTGAACCGCTGCGGCGGCGATGGCGCTGCCGCCGTAATCGTGCCGCCCTTCTGCTTTCCCCGGCGGACGCTCTGAAAGGAGACCATAATGCAAGCGAGTCTCAAGGCACTCACGCTCGTCGCCGCGATGGCGCTCGCCTTGGCGGGCTGCGGCAAGGAGGAACCCAAGCCCGCGCCAGCCCCGCAAGCCGCCGCTCCCGCTGCGCCGCCACCGGCGCCGCAGGCCGCTGCTCCAGCCGCAGCGCCGGCGCCTGCACCCCAAGCGGCTGCTCCCGCTGCGGCGCCTGCGCCTGAGGCCGCCGCGGCAGGGGGCGATCTCGAGGCGCTCCTGAAGAAGAACAACTGCGTTGCTTGCCACGCCGTCGACAAGAAAGTGGTTGGCCCCGCGTACAAGGACGTGGCGAAGAAATACGCCGGTCAGGCCGATGCTGCGAAGATGCTATTCGAGAAGGTGAAGCACGGCGGCAGCGGCAACTGGGGTCAGGTCCCCATGCCGCCCAACCCGGCGGTGCCAGACGCGGAGCTCCAGCAGATCATCAAGGACATCCTCGCGCTCAAGTGATCAATAGGCGTCCAGGAGAAGCCGGCCGCGGGTCGGCTTTTTCTTGGTTCGCCCAGCGAAGGGAAGGACGCCCGGAATTCGCCACGGCGCCGCGCCCCGTTTCGCGGCCTCGCCCGGCAATCCAATCGGTTTGACGGGGTACCGGGCCGTCTCCATAATCGCGCCGCACTCGGACCTCCGCCCGGATGCGCTCAAAGGAGGCAATCATGCAAGCGAGTCTCAAGGCACTCACGCTCGCCGCGGCGATGACGCTCGCGGTGGCGGGCTGCGGCAAGGAGGAACCCCCGCCCCCGCCGGCGCCGAAGGCCGCGGCGCCGGCTGCACCGCCCGCGCCGCCCGAGCTCGTCGTGAAGATCGGTAGCGCCGCACCGACGACCGGCCCCATCGCGCACCTCGGCAAGGACAACGAGAACGGCGTGCGTCTCGCGGTCGAGGACGTCAACGCCCAGAAGGTGATGATCGACGGCAAGGTCCTCAAGCTCGAGCTCATCGCCGAGGACGATCAGGCCGATCCGAAGCAGGGCACGACCGTCGCCCAGAAGCTCGTCGATGCGGGGGTGGTGGCGGTGGTCGGCCACCTGAACTCGGGGACGACCATTCCGGCATCGAAAATCTACAGCGACGCCGGCATCCCGCAGGTCTCGCCGTCCGCGACGAACCCGAAGTACACCGAGCAGGGATTCAAGACCACCTTTCGCGTCGTCGCGAACGACATCCAGCAAGGAGGCGCGCTCGGCCATTACATCGCGAAGGACATGAAGGCGAAGACCGTCGCGATCGTGGACGACCGCACCGCGTACGGCCAGGGCGTCGCCGACGAAGTGGAAAAGGCGGCGAAGGCGGACGGTGCGCAGATCGTCGCGCGCGAGTTCACCACCGACCGATCGACCGACTTCAAGGCGATCCTGACCAAGATCAAGGGGAAGCAACCGGACGCGATCTTCTACGGCGGCATGGATGCGACCGGCGGCCCGATGTTGAAGCAGGCGCGCGATCTCGGCATCAAGTCGAAGTTCATGATGGCCGACGGCGGCTGCTCGCCGGAGTTCGTCAAGCTTGCCGGCGAGGCGGCCGAGGGTTTCGTCTGCTCCATTCCCGGCACGCCGGTCGAAAAGCTCGCCAAGGGCGAGGAGTTCAAGAAGCGCTACCGGGCGAGGTTCGGGACGGACGTCCAGATCTATTCCCCAGATTGCTATGACGCGACGATGGTCATGGTCGAGGCGATGAAGCGGGCGAACTCCGCCGATCCGGCGAAGTTCCTGCCGGAGCTCGCGAAGACCGACTACGAGGGCATCACCGGGAAGATCCAGTTCGACGAGAAGGGCGACCTGAAGAGCGGCGCGATCACGATCTACGAGGCGAAGGGCGGCAAGTTCGACGTCCTGACCACGGTCGGCGGCTAGGCGGGCGCACCCGGCGAACCTCCGAGCGGCGCCTGCGGGCGCCGTTTTCTTGCAGGAGCTCAGGCGCCGCCGTTGCCGCTCCCGATCTGTTCCGGGGCCGCCAAACCCGGTATAAAGGCGGCGCGTGGACATCTTCCTGCAACAGATCGTCAACGGCGTCACCCTCGGCAGCATCTATGCGCTCGTCGCGCTCGGCTATACGATGGTGTACGGCATCATCGGACTGATCAATTTCGCGCACGGCGACGTCGTGATGGTGGGGGCGCTCACTGCTTTCACGGTGATCACCGGCCTGCTCGGAGCCGGCGCCGGACTGCCGGTCGGCGCGGTCGTGGCGCTCGGCCTCGCCGCCGCCATCCTCGTTTGCACCACGCTCGCCTTCGGCATCGAGCGCGTCGCCTATCGCCCGCTGCGGCGCGCTGCCCGGCTTGCGCCCCTGATCACGGCGATCGGCGTGTCGATCGTGCTGCAGAACACCGCGATGATGATCTGGGGCCGCAACTATCTGCGCTTCCCGGAGCTCTGGCAGTCGCGGCGGTTCGTCATCGCCGGCGCATCGATCACCAGCATGCAGGTCGCGATCGTGCTGGTTTCGGTCGCCGTGATGGCGCTCCTGCTGCTGATGATCCACTACACGAAGCTCGGCACCGCGATGCGCGCGACCGCGCAGAACCCCGAAGTGGCCGGGCTGATGGGAATCAACATCAACACTGCGATCTCCATCGCGTTCGTCATCGGCGCGGCGCTCGCGGCGGCGGCCGGTTTCATGGTGATGGCCTACTACCAGGTGGCGCACTACCACATGGGATTCATCCTTGGCCTGAAAGCCTTCACCGCGGCGGTGCTGGGCGGCATCGGCAATCTCGGCGGCGCGATGCTCGGCGGGCTGCTGCTCGGCGTGGTCGAGGCGCTCGGCGCGGGCTACATCGGCGACCTCACGTTCGGCTTTCTGGGCAGCAACTACCAGGACGTGTTCGCGTTCTTCGTGCTGATCCTCGTGCTCATCTTCCGGCCCTTGGGGCTGCTCGGGGAGCGGGCCGGGGACCGGGCGTAGCGTGCGAGGAGTGAGGAACGGCCGCGTCGCCCGCCGCACGGCCCGCGGCCGCATCGCCACGCACCGATGACGACTTGCCAGTGGTCCACCGACTGACCGCGCTCAAGCGCCATCCGGCGGCCGTCTGGCTCGGGTTGGTGCTCGTCGGCGCGGCGCTCGCCGCGGTGCCCTTCGTCGCCGCGCTCGGCGGCCAGGCGTGGGTGCGCATCGTCAACCTCGCGCTGCTGTACGTCATGCTCGCCCTCGGGCTCAACATCGTCGTCGGGTTCGCCGGACTGCTCGATCTCGGGTACATCGCGTTCTACGCCGTCGGCGCGTATCTCTACGCGCTCCTCGCGAGCCCGCAGTTCGGGTTGCACTTGCCCTTCTGGGTCATCCTGCCGCTCGGTTTCATGGTGGCCTGCTTGTTCGGAGTGCTGCTCGGCGCCCCGGTGCTCAAGCTTCGCGGCGACTATCTCGCCATCGTCACGCTCGGCTTCGGCGAGATCATCCGCATCTTCATCAATAACCTGAACGCCCCGATCAACATCACCAACGGCCCGCAGGGCATCACGTTGATCGACCCCGTGCGCATCGGCGGGTTTTCCTTCGCCACGACCGGCCGCTTCGCCGGCCTGACGTTCACCGGACCGATGAAGTACTACTACCTGCTGCTCGCGCTGGTGCTCGTGATCATCGTGATCAACCTGCGGCTGCAGAACTCGCGCATCGGGCGTGCCTGGGAGGCGATCCGCGAGGACGAGATCGCGGCGCAGGCCATGGGCATCAACCTGCGGAACATGAAGCTACTCGCCTTCGCCATGGGCGCGAGCTTCGGCGGGGTCGCCGGCGGAATGTTCTCGGCGATCCAGGGCTTCATCAGCCCGGAGAGCTTCGGCCTCTTCGAGTCGATCATCGTGCTGACCATGGTGGTGCTCGGCGGCATGGGCAACGTCCCCGGCGTGGTGCTCGGTGGGGTACTGCTCTCGGTGTTTCCGGAGGCGCTCCGGTACATGTCGCCGCTGCAGGACGCGGTATTCGGGCGCGAGCTGATCGACCCGGAGGCGGCGCGGCTCCTCATCTTCGGCCTCGCCATGGTCTTCATCATGCTGTTCCGGCCGGCCGGGCTGCTGCCCTCGGCAGTGCGCAAGCGCGAGCTCGCGCTGCACGGCGACTGAGGCGGCGCGCGATGATGCCGCTGCTCGAGGCGTGCGACGTGGGCAAGCGGTTCGGCGGGCTTCAGGCGCTCGCCGGGGTGAGCTTCTCGATCGAATCCGACGAGATCTACGGGCTCATCGGTCCGAACGGTGCCGGGAAGACGACGCTCTTCAACTGCCTCACCGGTCTGCTTCCGGCGGGGACGGGCGGATTCGCGTTCGCAGGCGCCCCGCTCGGGGGACTCAAGCCGAACGAGATCGCCGCGCGCGGCATCGCGCGCACGTTCCAGAACATCCGGCTCTTCGCCAATCTTTCGGCGCTCGAGAACGTCATGATCGGGCGCCACGTGCGCACTTCGGCAGGGGTCCTCGGGGCCATCCTGCGCGACCGTCGCACCCTCGCCGAGGAGGCGGCAATCGAGCGGCGCGCGGCCGAGCTCATCGAATACGTCGACATCGCGCAGCACGGGAACGACCTCGCGAAGCATCTCTCGTACGGGGACCAGCGCCGCCTGGAGATTGCGCGGGCCCTCGCCACCGAGCCGAAGCTCCTTGCGCTCGACGAGCCGGCCGCGGGCATGAATCCGACCGAGCGGCACGCGCTGCGCGCGCTGCTCGAGCGAATCCGCGCCGACGGCGTGACGCTCTTGCTGATCGAGCACGACGTCAAGCTCGTCATGGGTCTGTGCGATCGCGTCCTCGTGCTCGACTACGGTCGCCGGATCGCCGAGGGGCCGCCCGCGGAGGTCCAGCGCGATCCGAAGGTCATCGAGGCCTATCTCGGCGGTCCGATCGCGCAGGGCGAGACGCGCTGATGCTCCTCGAGCTCGCAGGCCTCGAGGTGGCCTACGGCGGGATCAAGGCTGTCAAAGGGATCGATCTCGCGGTGGAGAAGGGCGAGCTGGTCTGCCTGATCGGTGCGAACGGCGCCGGCAAGACCACGACGCTCAAGGCGATCTGCGGGCTCACGGTCCCGCGCGCCGGGCACGTGCGTTACGCGGGCGAGGACATCACCGGCATGCCTTCGTACCAGCTCGTCGCCCGCGGGCTTGCGATGGTGCCCGAGGGCCGCGGCATCTTCCGCCAGCTCACGGTTGAGGAGAACCTCGTGATGGGCGCCTTCATCCGCGGCGATCGACCGGCAGTGCGGCGCGACCTCGAGCACGTGTTCGAGATCTTTCCGCGGCTTGCCGAGCGGCGCGCGCAGTCGGGCGGAACGCTCTCGGGCGGCGAGCAGCAGATGCTCGCCATCGGGCGGGCATTGATGAGCCGGCCACGGCTGCTGCTGCTCGACGAGCCGAGCATGGGGCTCGCGCCGCTGCTCGTGGGGCGGATCTTCGAGACCGTGCGCGAGATCGCAAAGGGGGGCGTGACGATCCTGCTGATCGAGCAGAATGCGCGACTTGCCCTCGAGATTTCCACGCGAGGATACGTGATGGAGAGCGGCAGGATCGCGCTTGCCGGGCGGGCGACGGATCTGCTCGCCGACCCGAAGGTGCGCGAGGCCTACCTCGGCGAGGCGACCTGACCGAAAATACGTAATCCGCGGCGTATGACGGCCTACCGTTGCCGCGCCGAGGCGGCCGCGATCAGCCGTGCTTCGGCTGCGCGAGATCGGCGGCCGTCGTGAACGCGTCGGCGTAGAACTCGTCGATCGGCAATCCGCGCGCGTGGGTGAAGTCGGCGCGCGCGGCTTCCACCATCACCGGCACGCCGCAGGCATAGACCTGGTGCCCCGAGAGGTCCGGGTAGTCGTCCATGACGGCGCGGTGGACGAAGCCCGTCCGCCCCGTCCAGGCGTCCTCGGGCAGCGCATCGGAGATCACCGGCACGAAGCTGAAGTTGGCATGCTCCCGCGCCCAGGTCTCGGCGAGGCCGGCCATGTAGAGATCCCGCGGACGCCGGCCGCCCCAGTAGAGCGCCATGCTGCGCGCGACGCCTTTCCTGAACGCATCCTCGAGGATGGCCTTGATCGGCGCGAACCCGGTGCCGCTCGCGACGAGAATCACCGGCTTCGCCCCTTCGCGCAGGAAAAACGAGCCGAGCGGCCCCTCGAACCGCAGGATGTCGCGCTCCTTCATCTGGGTGAAGACGTGCTCGGTGAAGCCGCCGCCCGCGACGCGGCGCACGTGAAGCTGCAGGAACGCGTCGTCGTGCGGCGCGTTCGCCATCGAGAAGCTGCGGCGTGCGCCGTCCTTGAGGAGGAAATCGACGTACTGGCCGGCGAGAAACTGCAGCCGTTCGCTCGCGGGAAGCTTGAGATGGAGGATCGCCACGTCGTCGGCCGGCCGCTCGATCCGCTGCACCCGGCATGGCAGCTTCTTGACCACGATATCCTTGACCGCGCCGATCGCGCGCGCCTCGATGACGAGGTCCGACCGCGGCCGCGCCTGGCAGAAGAGCGCGTACCCGGCGGCGCGCTCGTCGTCGGAGAGCGCGCTCGGGTGATAGCGGCCGTAGTCGATCTCGCCCTCGAGCACCTTGCCCTTGCACGAGCCGCACGCGCCGTCGCGGCAGCCGTAGGGAAGGTGAAAGCCTTCGTCGAGGGCCACCTGCAAAATGGTTTCACCGTCGGGAACGCTGAAGACGTGGCCGCTCGGCCGGATCGTCACCTTGTATGGCATATCGCTTTCTCTCGCCGCAATGCGACTCGCGGGGGATTATGAGATAAGTTCTAGAATGTCTGGATGGACGCCTTGCTGATCATCGGGTTTGGCGATGTCGCGAGGCGCGCCGTGCCCGAGCTCGTCGCGCTTTTCGCGCCGGTCCGC
Source organism: Burkholderiales bacterium (assembly GCA_020848075.1). Classification (GTDB taxonomy): domain Bacteria; phylum Pseudomonadota; class Gammaproteobacteria; order Burkholderiales; family SG8-39; genus JAABRB01. The sequence continues at coordinate 29,008 of JADLAV010000057.1, read as the reverse complement.
GCACTTGTGCGGACCGCGGAAGCGGCGAGCGATATCAGCGCACGCGGCGTGCAGGCGGTCGTCGCCGACCTCGATCGGCCGGATTCGCTGGCCGTGCTCGCGGGGCTTGCCGACTGCGTCCTGCACCTCGCTCCGCCCGATCCGGCCGGAGCACGCGACGAGCGCACGCGCGCGCTGGTGGACGCGCTCTCGGCGCGAGCGATGGTATCACACGGGCATGCGCCGATCCGGCGCCTCCAGCGCCTCGTGTACGTCAGCACGACGGGCGTCTACGGCGACTGCGCCGGTGCCTGGGTGGACGAGACGCGGGCGGTGAACCCGCAAACGGATCGCGCGCGGCGGCGGGTGGACGCGGAGCGCGTGCTGCTCGATTGGGGCGCGCGCACGGGGGTGTCCGTGTCGATTCTCCGCGCGCCCGGAATCTATGCCGCCGACCGGCTTCCGCTCGAGCGGCTTGCGCGCGGCACGCCGGCGCTGCGCGCGGAGGACGACGTCTACACCAGCCATATCCACGCGGACGATCTCGCGCATGCCTGCGTCGCGGCGCTCCTGCGGGGTGCGCCGGGGCGCGTCTACAACGTCGCCGACGACAGCGGGATGAAGATGGGCGAGTACTTCGACCTGGTTGCCGATCGCGCCGGGCTCGCGCATCCGCCGAGGGTCGCGCGCGCCGAAGCCGCGCAACGCCTTTCCGCGGTCGCGCTGTCGTTCATGAGCGAATCGCGCCGCGTGGTCAACCGGCGCATGAAGGAGGAGCTCGGCGTCGCCCTGCGCTATCCGACCGTGCGCGAGGGCGTTCCGCTGTCCGTCGCACCGGCCGGCGCTGCCGTCGCAAGAAGGAGATGAGCCATGTCGAGCGCCTCTGATACGCTGCTCGTGATCACCAACCTGCCCGACCGGGCCAGCGCCGAGACGCTCGCCGCCGCCCTGGTCGAGCGGCGGGTCGCGGCTTGCGCGAATGTGATGTCGCCCTGCAGGTCGGTCTACCGCTGGCGGGGAACCGTGGAGCACGCCGAGGAGCATCCCGTCTTCGCCAAGACCACGGGCGACCGCTTCGCGGCCCTGCAAGAAGTCATCCGGGAGGTGCATCCCTACGAACTTCCCGAGATCATCGCGGTCGGAGTTGACGCCGGCCTTCCCGCGTACCTGGAGTGGGTCGCCGCCGAGACCCGACCGGCGGCATAATTCACGCCTTATGCGCTCTTTCGTCACCCGACTGCTGATTGCCCTCGGGGCCGGCCTGCTTGCAGGAGGCGCCGCGCTCGCCCAGGACATCCTGGAGCCGGAAAAGGCGTTCAAGTTCTCCGTGCAGGCGCTCGACGACCGGACGATCGAAGTGCGCTACCGGATCGAGGACGGGTATTACATGTACCGCGACAAGTTCAAGTTCGCGGTGGAGCCCGCCTCGGCGCGGCTCGGCGTCGCCGAGTTCCCGGCCGGAGAGGTCAAGCAGGACGAGTTCTTCGGGCGGGTCGAGACCTACCGGAAGGGCGTCGCAATTCGCATCCCCGTCGAGGCGGGTGCGGAGGCGGTGACGCTCGCCGCGACCTCGCAGGGCTGCGCCGACATCGGGATCTGCTATCCCCCGATCACGCAGAGCGCCCGGATCGTGCTGGCCGCGGTTTCGGGCGGCGGGAGCGTGATGCCCGATGCGCAGTCGGTGGCGGCGATCGCGGCGCGGAGCGGCGAATCGCCGGACCAGTTCGTCGGGCGGCCGGTGAGCGGCCAACCCGGCCTGATCAACGACGAGACCAAGGCTGCGGGCATCCTCGCGGGCGGCAGCCTCTGGGCGATCGTCGCATTCTTCTTCGCGGCGGGGCTGCTCCTGACGTTCACGCCTTGCGTGCTGCCGATGATCCCGATCCTCTCGGGCATCATCGTCGGCGAGGGGCGGGAGGCGTCGCACAAGGGCCGTGCGCTCGCGCTGTCGCTCGCGTACGTGGCCGGCATGGCGATCGCTTACACGGCGCTCGGCGTCGCCGCCGGGCTCGCCGGGTCGATGTTCGGCGGCGCGCTGCAGAACCCGTGGGTGCTCACGGCCTTCGCTGCGATCTTCGTCGCGCTCGCATTCTCGATGTTCGGCTTCTACGACATCACGCTGCCGGCTGTCCTGCACACGAGGCTCGCGCACGCGAGCCACCGCCTCACCGGCGGGCATCTGGGCGCAGTTGCGCTGATGGGCGTGCTCTCGGCCGCGATCGTGAGCCCGTGCGTCGCGGCGCCGCTCGCCGGCGCGCTCGTCTACATCAGCCAGAGCCGCGACGTCGTGCTGGGCGGCACCGCGCTCTTCGCGATGTCGATCGGCATGGGCGTGCCGCTCGTCGCGGTCGGGGTGACCGAGGGCGCATTGCTGCCGCGCTCGGGGCACTGGATGAAGTCGGTGAAGAAGTTCTTCGGCTTCCTGATGCTCGGCGTGGCGATCTGGATCGTCGCGCCGATCATCCCGGTCGTGGCGCAGATGCTCCTCTGGGCGGCGCTCCTGATCATCGGCGCGATGTACCTGCACGCGCTCGATCCGCTCCCGCACGACGCCTCCGACTTCACCCGGTTCTGGAAGGGCGTCGGCGTGATCTCGCTCCTCGCCGGCGGGGCGCTCGCGCTGGGCGCGTTCTCGGGCCATCGCGACATCCTGCAGCCGTTGTCCGGTTTCCGCGTTGCGGACGGGTCGGCCGTGCCGGCGGGCACCGAAGTGCGATTCGAGCGCGTGCGCTCGCTCGCCGACCTGGAGACCCGGCTGGCGCAGGTGAGTCGGCCGGTGATGCTCGACTTCTACGCCGACTGGTGCGTATCGTGCAAGGAGATGGAGCGGTTCACGTTCAGCGACGCGCGCGTGCGCGAGAAGTTCGCGGGAATGGTCCTCCTCCAGGCCGACGTCACGGCCAACAGCGACGACGACAAGGCGCTCCTCAAGCGCTTCGGCTTGTTCGGCCCGCCCGGTATCATCTTCTTCGACCGTCAGGGCCGCGAGATCGACGGGCTGCGCGTGATCGGCTACCAGCCGGCCGACCGGTTCCTGAAATCGCTCGCGCGCGCCACGGGTACCTAGCCGAACGCCGGGGCGCGCGGGACTGCGCGGCGCGCCCCGCTATCCCGGCCGCACCTCGAGCACGATCTTGCCGATGTGCTTCGAGGATTCCATCAGCTCGTGCGCCTTGGCCGCCTCCGCCAGCGCAAAGGTGGCGAAGACGTTCGTCCGCACGTGTCCCGAGGCGAAGAGCGGCCAGACGTGCTCGGCGAGAGCCCGCGCGATCGCGGCCTTCTCCGCGACGGTGCGGGGCCGCAGGGTCGAGCCGGTGAAGGTGAGCCGCTTGATCATGATCGGCATGCAGTCCAGCGTGATCTTGCTCGCCTGCAGGAAGGCGATCTGCACCAGCCTGCCCTCCAGCGCGAGCGAGCGGATGTTGCGCTCGATGTACTCGCCGCCGACCATGTCCAGGATCACGTCGACGCCGCGCTTCTCGGTCGCCCTCCAGAGCTCCGCCGCCCAGTCCTGGGTCTTGTAGTTGTAGACGACGTCGGCGCCCGACTTGCGGCAGAAGGCCGCCTTGTCCTCGTTGCCGACGGTCGTGTAGACCTTCGCTCCCCAGGTTTTCGCGAGCTGAATTGCGGCGAGGCCGATGCCGCTCGAGCCCCCGTGCACGAGGAACGATTCGCCCGCCTTGAGGCGCCCGCGATCGACGATGTTGGTCCACACGGTGAACCAGTTCTCGGGGAGCGACGCGGCCTCCGCGAGCGACAGGCCCTTCGGGACCGGGAGGCAGTGGGCGGCGGGCGTGGCGCAGTACTCCGCGTACCCGCCGCCGGGCGTAAGCGCGCATACGACATCACCCGTCTTCCACTGCGTCACATCGGGCGCGACCGCGACGATTTTGCCGGCGACCTCGAGCCCGAGTACACGCGAGGCGCCCGCGGGCGGCGGATAGCTGCCCGAGCGTTGCAGCAGGTCGGGCCGGTTGACACCGGCATAATGGACTTCGATCAGCGCCTCTCCGGGCTGGAGCGAGGGTGTCGCGCCCTCCGCGACTCTCAGCACGGTGGCCGGTCCGCCTGCGCCTTGGTCGATGTACTTCATTGCATGGCCCTCGTGATGCATCGTCGGAGCGCGCCCGCGGCTGCCGGGCCGCGCGCTTCGCCGGGAGCGCTCTCCGGCGCGGCCGCGGAGGCGCCTATGTTAATCGCATTGCGCGGCCGCGGTCACGCATGGAGGTGCACCCGATGCCTGCGTCGCCGACGAGCGCCAGAAATTGCGCGAAGCGCAGCGCCGCGCCCGTTCGCACGAGATGGGCTGCGCATCCGCAGTCCGAGGCGCCGAAGCGAGCGACCGGTGCAGTCGCCCCTGGCGAGCGCATCAGCGCGGCCGCCCACTCGTGCTCGCGCCGCGCGGTGCCCGCCCGATGCCAGACCGCCACGAGCTCGGCGCGCCGCCGCAGATAGTCGATATGCCAGTGAGGCGCCGACACGCGCCTGGCATGGTGCGCGACGCGTGCCGCGAGACCGCCGGGACCGAGCGCGCTGCCCACGTAGAGGTATGCGCCCGCGGGAAATGCAAACGTGCCGAGTCGACCGATGCGGATGCTCGCACCGTGCCCGAGGTGCAGCAAGAGCACGTAGGTTCCGGGATCGCGAGGCGGGCCGGCCACGCGTCGCCCGCTACGTGTGCGACGCGGCGCGGGCAAGAAACCGCTCGGCGAGCCGTACCCAGTAGGATGCGCCCAGCGCGAGGATCTCGTCGTTGAAGTCGTAGCGCGGGTTGTGCAGCACGCAGCCGCTCTCGCCCGGACCGTTGCCGATCCACGCGTAGGCGCCCGGCTTCACCTGCAGCATGAAGGCAAAATCCTCGGCGCCCATGGTCGGCGCGAGATTGGTGTGCACGCGCTCGTCGCCTGCCAGCGACCGCATCACTTCCGCCGCGAATGCCGCCTCGCGCGGGGTGTTCACGGTCGGCGGATAGCGCCGCTCGTAGCGGATCGCGGCCTCGGCGCCGAAGGCCGTGGCCACGCCGTTGCAGATCCGGGCGATGCCCGACTCGATCAGGTCCTGGACCTCCGGGCGAAACGCGCGCGCGGTCCCGCGCAGCACCACCTCCCCGGGGATCACGTTCCACGCATCCCCGCCGTGAAACTGCGTCACGGTCACCACGGCGGCATCGGCCGGCAGCGCGTTGCGGCTCACGATCGTCTGCAGCGCCTGCACCAGATGGCTCCCGGCGACGATCGGATCCACCGCATGGTGCGGCATCGCGGCGTGCCCGCCGCGTCCGGTGAGCGTGATTTCGAAGACGTCGGACGAGGCCATCATGGGCCCCGGCATGACCGCGAACTCTCCGACCGGCAGGCCCGGCCAGTTGTGCATGCCGAATACTGCGTCCACGGGGAAGCGCTCGAAGAGCCCTTCCTGCACCATCGCGCGTCCGCCGCCTTCGTTTTCCTCCGCGGGCTGAAAGATGAAATGCACGGTGCCGTCGAACTCGCGCGTCGCGGCGAGGTGTTTCGCCGCGCCGAGCAGCATGGCGACGTGGCCGTCGTGCCCGCAGGCATGCATCTTTCCCGCGACGCGCGAGCGATGCGCGAAAGTGTTCGCCTCCTGGATCGGCAGTGCGTCCATGTCCGCGCGCAGACCCACGGCGTGCGACCCCGTACCGCTCCGGAGTGTGCCGACCACCCCCGTTCCCGCGAGCCCGCGGTGCACCTCGATGCCCGCGGCGTTGAGCGCCTGCGCGACGAGCTCCGCGGTGCGGGTCTCCTCGAATGCGGTCTCCGGCTGCGCATGCAGCGCGTGGCGCCACCCCTGCATCTCGGCGCGCGCCGCCTCGATTCGCGCGATGGCTTTCATTGCGCCTCCTGCCCGGGGGATGTCAACCGATCGCCACGCGGGCGCATTGAAATTATTGGCGATGGCCACACACGGGGATTATATAGTCGGGTACGGGATGCGCTTCTGCGCCTCGTGGCGCCCCGATGTCCGGCGCAGGCGTCGCACTCACCCGGTCCCAAAGCATTCTATGCGCAGTCGCATCCAGGGAGTCGACCGTGTCCTCGCGATCGCAGCGCTCGCTTCGATCGCGCTGCACGTCGCCGTCCTCTTCGGGACGCCGCGCCTCGACTTCATCGAACTCGCAGCCACGGTGCCGGCCGAGCCCCTCGAGGTCCGGATCGTGACGCCTCCTCCGCCGCGAGCCGCGCCGTCGAATCCCCTCGCCGCCGGCAAGCGGCCGGCCACCACGCGCCGTGCCGCACCGTCCGCGGTCCCCGTCGAGCATCTCGCATCTGCGACCACAGCGGCGATCGTTCCCGATCCGCCGCTTCCCGATGGCGGGTACGCCGACGCGCAAGCGGATGCAGCGAGCGCAGCGAACGGCGCGGCGCTCGCCGGTGGCGCGCCCGATGCCTCGAGGGCTGTCGGAACGCGAGACGGCGAGGCCCCCGGCAGCGAGTACCCGGTGCGGCACGCCCGGCTCATCTACGACTTGAACTTCGGCGGCGGACCGGCCGGCGTCGTCACGCACACCTGGTCATCCGACGGCCATGCATACGAGGCCACGTCGGTGGCCGAGGGCATCGGTCTCGTCAAGGTCTTCTACAACGGTCGATTCGTGCAGCGATCGGTCGGCACGATCGGACCAGACGGGCTCGTCCCGGCGGAATACACGCTGCAACGGGGCAGCGCAGGGCGCAGTGAGCGCGCGCAGTTCGACTGGAACGCGGGACGGGTCACGTTCTCGTGGAAGGGGGAACGCCGCGAGGCCGCCCTTCCTGCCGGAACTCAGGATGCCCTTTCGATCCTGCATCAGGTCTACTTCGAGCGGCCTTCCGGTGGCGCGGGTCCGGTCGAGGTCGCGACGAGCCGCAAGGTTGGCCATTACCTGTACGAGGTTGTCGGCGACGCGCTGCTCGAGACGCCGATCGGCATCCTGCGCACGATGCACGTCCGACGCCTGGACGAGGACGGCAGGCACCTCGACGCGTGGCTCGACCTCGATCGCAGTCTGCTGCCGGTGCGGATCGTCGCCGCCGGCCCCCTCGGCAACCCGCTCGAACAGGTGATCCGCGAAGCGCGCGTCGAGAAATGAAGCGCCGGCGCGCAGCCGATCAGCCCTTCGCGAGGTAGCGCGCCGCGTCGAGCGCGAAGTACGTCAGCACGCCATCGGCGCCCGCGCGCTTGAAAGCGAGCAGCGCCTCGAGGACGCACTTCTCCTCGTCGAGCCAGCCGTTCTGGAACGCGGCTTTCAGCATCGCATACTCGCCGCTCACCTGATACACGAACGTCGGCGCCCTGAACTCGTCCTTCACGCGGCGCACGATGTCGAGGTACGGCAGCCCCGGCTTCACCATCACCATGTCGGCGCCTTCGGCAAGGTCGAGAGCCACCTCGCGCAATGCCTCGTCCGAGTTGGCCGGATCCATCTGGTACGTGTACTTGTCTCCCTTCCCCAGCGCCGATGCGGAGCCGACCGCGTCGCGAAACGGCCCGTAGAAGCCCGACGCGTACTTCGCGGAGTACGCCATGATCCGCGTGTGGATGAAGCGCCGCGCATCGAGCGCGTCGCGGACGGCACCGATGCGCCCGTCCATCATGTCCGACGGCGCCACGATGTCCACGCCCGCCTCGGCCTGCGTCAATGCCTGGTTGCGCAGCACCTCGATGGTCTCGTCGTTCAGGATGTACCCGGATTGGTCGATCACACCGTCCTGACCGTGACTCGTGTACGGGTCGAGCGCGACGTCGGTCATCACGCCGAGCGCCGGGAAGTTCTGCTTGAGCGCCGCGACGACGCGCGGAATCAGGCCCTTCGGGTTGACGGCCTCCTTGCCGTCGGCGCTCTTGAGCGAGGGCTCGATCAGCGGAAACAGGGCCATGGTCGGCACGCCCAGCTTGAGCGCCTGCTCGGCGACGCCCATCAACTTGTCCAGCGAGTAGCGCGAGACCCCGGGCATCGACGCGACCGGCTGGACCTCGTTCTTGCCCTCGATCACGAACACCGGGTAGATGAAATCGTCCGTGGAGAGGCGGTGCTCGCGCATCATCCGCCGAGAGAACTCGTCGCGCCGCATGCGGCGCATCCGCACGGTCGGGTAGCTCCCATGGCTTGCCATTTCAACCCTCTTTACAAACGAATACAACAGGTTACGACATCAGATCGGGTGCCGCAACCGGCTGGGGAACCTTTTGCGGCGGCCGGACTCATATGTGCAGACGATTTCGATCGTCTCCCGCTTCTCCTCCCTGAGCGGGTGCCTTAATCTATTTAAGGCGTTTCGCCCCGAGCTTTCCCCTTTAGCTCGGGGCTTTTTTGTTCTGGGGGCCCGAGCGTCGCCTCCTGTCGTTCGAGCCCTGGTTGTTTTGGCGCCTTGCGCCGGGCTCCGTGGTCGTCTGTGCGGCCGCGAAGGTCAGCCTCGGCGATCGATTCCAGCGGCAGCCCGAACCACTCCGCGAGCGTTCGTTCGACCTCCTCGACGCCGGTGCGCTTGAGGGCGGAGAACAATTGGACCGTTGCCGTGGGGGCGAGGACGCGCAGGCGCGCGCGCACTCCACGCAGCACGGTGTCCGCCGCGCTCCGCGACAGCTTGTCAGCCTTGGTCAGCAGAACGTGGACGGGCTTCCCTGTCGGGCGAAACCACCCCAGCATGTTCTGATCCAGCGACGTCAGGGGATGCCGGATGTCCATGACGATGACCAGGCCACACAAGGATCTTCTCGTCTGTAAGTACTCGCTCAAGACTGTTCCCCAGTGGCGCCGGAGGGTCTCCGGAACGCGGGCGAAGCCGTACCCGGGGAGATCGACCAGGAGCGCACCGTGCGCGATGCGGTAGAAATTGATGAGCTGGGTGCGCCCAGGCGTCTTGCTCACGAATGCGAGGCGGGTACGGTGCACAAGCGTATTGATCACGCTGGACTTCCCGGCGTTCGAGCGGCCCGCAAACGCCACCTCCGGCGGACCGGCGGGCGGCAGGTCGCGCAAGTTATGCGCGGATTGCACGAACGCAGCGCTGCGGAAGAGAGTCATCGGGTCGATCCGGGGATGAGATCCGAAATCGGTGCGCTCACTGGGGTACCTTCAAGGTGGTGAGCGTGGCACGGCGCGGGGTTGTCCACGGCGGCGGTCGCAACGCCCCTCGGTTGGCGGGCGCTCGGCGCGCTGCGCTAGAATAGCAGCTTTCGTCAGTGCCTCGAACGGAAAGGGAAATCGAATGAAGCCTCGCCTGGCGCTGGTCGCCGCGATGTTCGTGAGCGGCGCCGTGATCGGCGCAGAATCGCCGAAGGCCGATCCCGCGAAGGCCCAGCAGACTGCCAGCCAGATCTGCGCCGCGTGCCATGGCCCGGACGGCAACAGTCTGGTGCCGGAGAATCCAAAGCTGGCGGGCCAGGTCCCCGAGTACATCACGAAGCAGCTCATGGACTTCAAGGCGGTCGACGGCAAGAAAGCGGAGCGCGAGAACGCGATCATGGGTGGCATGGTGGCGACGCTATCGCCGGACGACATGCGGAACCTCGGCGCGTACTACGGCGGGCAGGCGGCAAAGCCCGGCTTCGCGACGAACGCTGCGACCGTTTCGCTCGGGCAGGCGATCTATCGCGCCGGGATCGTGGACCGCGGCGTTCCGGCTTGCTCGGGGTGTCACGGCGTGACCGGCCTCGGGCTGGCCAAGCAGTACCCGCGCCTTGCAGGACAGTACGCGGAATACACCGAAACGCAGATGAAAGCCTGGCGCAGCGCGGCGCGCGCGAACGATCCGAACAAGATGATGCGGATGATCGCCGCCCGGCTGACCGATGCCGAGATCAAGGCGGTCGCCGACTACGCTGCCGGTTTGCGCTGAACTGCGGCCGCGCAGGCCGCAGGCGAGGATGGGTGGCGAGGAGGCCGCCCATTTTTTTCGCGCGCCTGAGGAAGGGAGTCCGGAGCACCCATGCGATTCGACGTTGCGATCATCGGATCCGGCCCGGGCGGCTACCGCGCGGCCGTGCTGGCGGCGCTGCGCGGGCTGAAGCCGGCGATCATCGAGTCCGCGACCTGGGGTGGCACCTGCCTCAATCGCGGCTGCGTCCCGAAGAAAGCGTGGTACCGGAGCGCCCGGCTGCTGGCTTCCCGCGATCGACTCTCGAGCCGCGGGGTGCGCGGCGCGCTTCACGCCGACCTCGATGAAGCGTGGCGCGACCAGCGTCGCATCGTGGAGACGGTCCGGGGGAGCTACCTCGACTACCTGAAGCGGCTGGGCGTGGCGGTGTTTCACGGCAAAGGAAGATTGCGATCGGCGGCCACGGTCGAGATCACGGGGCAGGAACCGATCGACGCGGCCAACATCGTCATCGCCAGCGGTTCCGAACCGTTCGTGCCCGCGGCGTATCCCCTTCGGCCCGCCCGCGTCATCACCACCGACGAGCTGTTCGACCATCCGCCGCCGCCCGGGCGACGCGTCGCCGTCATCGGGAGCGGGGTGATCGGAGCCGAGATGGCGTTCATCCTTGCGATGCTCGGCGTCGAGATCGTCTGGCTCACGCACTCGGCGCCGCTCGCGCGCACGCGCTTCAGCGGTTCCGCGCGCGCGCTGCTCGGCGAGGCGCTTGCCGATCACGGGATCCACGCGCGCACAGCGAGTCGCCCGACGGCCTGCCGGACGGACGAACGCGGCGCGGTGCTCACGCTTCCCGACGGGACAGAAGAACGCGTGGACTGGGTGCTCGTCGCCGCCGGAAGGCGACCGCGCACGGCAGACCTCGGTCTGGCTGCGGCCGGCATCGCGCTCGATGAAGAGGGCTTCGTGCGCGTCGACGATCGCCAGCGGACGAGCGCTCCGGGCGTCTACGCGATCGGCGACTGCACGAATCGCGCGATGACCTCCAATCACGCGCTCGCCGAGGCCACGGTCGCGATCGCGGACATCATCGCCCCCGCGCGCGGGCAGAGGCGGCCCGAGTTCGTGCCCACGGTCGTCTATTCGGCGCTCGAGCTGGCACGGCTCGGGCTGAGCGAAGACGAGGCCGAGGCTGCCGGATACGAAACGGCGACCGGCTTTGCCGGGCTGGAGGCGAGCCCGGCGGCGCTCGCCGCGGGTGAGCCACGGGGCTTCGTTCGGCTCGTCGCCGATGCCGAATCGGGCGAGGTGCTCGGCGCGGAATGCGTGGGCGTCGACGCCGGCGAGCGGATTCACGTCGTCGGCGCCTGCGCGGATCGGTCCGATGCGCTCGCTCGTCTTGCGGCGATCCGCTACAACCACCCGTCGCTCGCCGAGGAGATCCAGTTCGCCACGGAGACCTTGGCCGCGAAGTGGGGTCTCGCCGCACTGGTGTTCCCGACTGAGCAGGGATGAGGGGCCGCAAGGAGCTGTTCCCATGAGAGCGGATCGCGGGTCCAGCGGGAAAAGCAGCGCGGAAAGTCTGTGCAGCGCGCTTGCCGCGCTCGCCATGGGTCTGGCGCTCGGCGGGTGCGCCTCGCTCTTCGACCCGGCGGCGCCCGCACGGAGCGAAGGCGGCGTGCTGGTGAGCCCGGCAGGCATGACGCTCTACACGTTCGATCGGGACGTCGTGTCCCGGGGGAAGGCGCCTGCCAGAAGCGCGTGCGTGGCGCAATGCGCGGAGCGCTGGGCGCCGTTCGCGGCCGATGCCGAGGCCCGGCGCACCGGCGACTTCACGGTGATCGAGCGCGATGACGGCACGCATCAGTGGGCGTACAAGGGCAGACCGCTGTATCGGTGGAGCAAGGACGTCAAGCCCGGCGACCGTACCGGCGACGGCGTCGACAATCTCTGGCGCGCCGCGCAACCGTAGCGCGCCCCGAGGGAGCGCACCCGAGCCGCCGCTCCGGATCGAGCGCCGCTTATTCCACACAACGTGCATGGACTTCGATGCATCCGCGGGTTCGTATACGATTGAATTCTGCATCCGCCATCCGATGGAGGACCGCATGCTGATCAAGCGACCAACGGATTATCTGCCCTCCGAGATCACTTCCGAGACGGTCTACCGGCGCCGCCGGGAATTCGTGAAGGCCGCCGCGGCCGGGACGATCCTCGGGGCGACCGGGGGGACGGCGCGCGCCGACGACAGCGGGCTGCGGCAGCTCGCGAACGTCGCGGCCTCGCCGCTCAGCACCTTCGAGAAGCCCACCGCGGACAAGTACGTCACCCATTACAACAACTACTACGAGTTCGGCACTGACAAGTCCGATCCCGTCCAGCATGCCGGCCGCTTGAAGACGCGTCCGTGGACCGTCGCGGTCGAGGGCGAGTGCCGCAAGCCGCGCACGTTCGCGATCGAGGAGCTGCTGAAGTTTCCGCTGCAGGAGCGCGTCTACCGGCTGCGCTGTGTCGAGGCGTGGTCGATGGTCGTTCCATGGATCGGCTTCGAGCTCGGGGCGCTCCTCAGGCAGGTGGAACCCACCGGCAACGCGAAGTTCGTCGAGTTCACGACCGCGTATCAGCCCGATGCGATGATCGGCGTGCGGTTGCCCGTGCTCGACTGGCCGTACGTCGAGGGGCTGCGGATGGACGAGGCGATGCATCCCCTCGCCATCCTCGCGGTCGGCCTCTACGGCGAGGTGCTGCCGAACCAGAACGGCGCGCCGATCCGCGTCGTGGTGCCATGGAAGTACGGCTTCAAGAGCGCCAAGTCGATCGTGCGCATCCGGCTCGCCGGGAAGCAGCCGTCGACCGCCTGGGAAAAGGCCTCGCCGCGCGAGTACGGCTTCTATTCGAACGTCAATCCGAACGTCGACCACCCGCGCTGGAGCCAGCAGCGCGAGCGGCGCATCCCGGAGTTCTTCGCCCGCCGCGACACCGTGATCTTCAACGGCTACGGCGATCAGGTCGCGCAGCTGTACGCGGGCATGGATCTCAAGAAGTACTTCTGACCGCCCGTACGCTCCCGGCGATGCAGCCGACGCAGGGCCAGATCGGCGCGCTCAAGGCGCTCGTCTTCGTCGCGGCCGTCGTTCCGTTCGGCCATCTCGCCCTGTCGGCGATCTGGTTCCCCGACGCGCTCGGCGCCAATCCCGCCGAATTCATCACCCGCTCGCTCGGCGACTGGTGCCTGCGCTTCCTGCTGGCGACGCTTGCGGTGACGCCGCTCAGGCGGGCGACGGGCTGGAACTGGCTGCTTCGCCTGCGCCGGATGCTCGGCCTGTTCGCCTTCTTCTATGCGGTCGTCCACTTCACCAGCTACGTCGCCTTCGATCATCTGTTCGTGGTCGTCGAGATCCTGAAGGACATCGTGAAGCGTCCGTTCATCACCGTCGGGTTCAGCGCCCTCCTCTTGCTCATCCCGCTGGCGGCGACCTCGACGAACGCGATGGTGCGCCGCCTCGGCGCACACCGCTGGCGTGCGCTGCACCGGCTCGTGTACCCGATCGCCATGCTCGGCGTGCTGCACTTCTGGTGGATGGTCAAGCGCGATGTCACCGAGCCGGCGATCTACGGCGTGGTGCTCGCCCTGCTTCTCGCGCATCGTCTGGTGCACGCATGGCGGGAGGCGCGATCCGGCCGGGCGACCGGCGCGCATGCGGTCAGACCCGACGGTGCGGGGCCGGAAGCTCAGGTCCCAGCGCCGACTCAGCCTGCCGCGCGCGCCGCGAGCGGAGCCGATTCTGCAGCGCTTCGAAGTACAGATAGATCACCGGCGTGATGTAGAGCGTGAGCAGCTGCGAGACCACGAGGCCGCCGACGACCGCGAGGCCGAGCGGCCGGCGCGCCTCTCCCCCGGCCCCGAACGACAGCGCTATCGGCAAGCTTCCCGCGAGCGCCGCCATGGTGGTCATCATGATCGGCCGGAAGCGGGTCAGGCAGGCCTGGTAGATCGCCTCGGCCGGCTGCATGCCGCCGGAGCGCTGCCCCTCGATCGCGAAGTCGATCATCATGATCGCGTTCTTCTTCACGATCCCGATCAGCATGATGATGCCCACGAAGGCGTACATGTTGAGTTCTACGCCGAAGGCCGCGAGCGTGACGAGCGCGCCGAGGCCGGCCACCGGCAGTCCCGAGAGGATCGTGAGCGGGTGGATGAAGCTCTCGTACAGGATTCCGAGCACGAGATAGATGAAGAAGATCGAGAGCACGATGAGGATGCCCATGCCCCGCAGGGAGTCCTGGAACGCCTGTGCCGCGCCCTGGAACGAGCCGGTGAGCGTCGCCGGAACCTGCAGCTCGGCGACGCCGCGCTCGATTGCCGCGAGCGCCTGGTTGAGCGACGTGCCGGCTTGCAGGTCGAACGAGAACGTGACCGCGGGGAGCTGGCCGAGATGGTTGACGTTCAGCGGTCCGACGCCGTACGTGAGCTTGGCGAGCGCGTTGAGCGGGACGAGCGCCCCGGTCGAGGCGCGCACATAGAGCGCCGACAAGGCGGCCGGGTCCGCCTGGTACCGGGGCTCGAGCTCGAGGATCACCCAGTACTGGTTGGTCGCCGTGTAGATCGTCGAGACCTGGCGCGACCCGTAAGCATCGTTCAGCGCCATCTCGATCTGCTGCGGGCTCACGCCGAGCGAGGAGGCCTTATCGCGATCGATCTCGACGGTGACCTGCGGCCGCGAGATCTGGAGGTCGGTCGTGACGTTGATGAGCCCCGGCAGCGTCTTCATCCGGGCCTCGACGATCGGCACCCAGTGGTAGAGCTCCTCGGTGTCGACCCCTTGCAGGACGTACTGGTACTCGCTCTTGGTCACCCGCCCGCCGATCCGGATGGCCGGCAGGTTCTGGAGGAAGACGCGCGTGCCCGTGATTCCGCTCACCTTCGGCCGGAGCTCGCGGATCACATCCTCGACTTTCATGCGCTCGGCGCGGGGCTTGAGGTTGATGACCAGCCGGCCGATGTTCATGGACGGGCTGAACGCGGTCGCGCCGACGAAAGAGCTCACCGACGCGACGTTCGGATCCTTGCCGACGATGTCGGCCACCTGGCGCATGAGGCCGGAAATGGCCTCGAAGGAGATGTCCTGCGCCGCCTCCACGAAGCCGAAGATCTGGCCGCTGTCCTCCGACGGCAGGAAGCCCTTCGGCATCTTCGCGAACGTCACGCCGGTCGCGACGACGATCGCAAGGAACGCCAGCATCACGAGCCGGGGCCGCGCCATCACCCGCCGCAGGCTGAGGTCATAGGCGGCTCTCGTCGCGTCGAAGCCGCGCTCGACGGCGCGGTACACGCGCCCGTGCCTCCGCGTCTGCTCGGGGCGCAGGATGCGGCTGCACATGAGCGGCGACAGCGTGAGCGACACGAATCCCGAGATCAACACCGCCGCCATGATCACCACCGCGAACTCGTGCAGCAGCCGGCCGAGGATGCCGCCCATGAAGAGGATCGGGATGAAGACGGCGGCGAGCGAGAGCGTCATCGACAGGATCGTGAACGAGATCTCGCGCGACCCGTCGAGCGCCGCCTGCATCGGCGGCTTGCCCATCTCGAGGTGGCGCGCGATGTTCTCGAGCATGACGATGGCATCGTCGACGACGAACCCCACGCACAGCACCAGCGCGAGCAGCGAGATGTTGTCGACGCTGTAGCCGAGCAGGTACATGACCGCGAACGTGCCGATCACCGACATCGGCAGCGCCACGCTCGGGATCGCGGTCGCGGACAGGTTGCGCAGGAAGAGGAAGATGACCAGCACCACCAGCACGAGCGCGAGGAGCAGCGTGAACTGGACCTCGTGCACCGACTCGCGGATCGGCTCGGAGCGATCGTAGAACACCCGGATGTCGATGCCCCGGGGGACCTGCGCGCGGAACTCGGGCAAGAGCGCCTTCACCCGGTCCACCGTCTCGATGGTGTTCACGCCCGGCTGGCGCTGCACCGCGAGGGTGATCGAGCGCTTGCCGTCGAACCAGGCGGCGATCTTGTCGTTCTGCACGCTGTCGATGACCCGGCCGAGCTCCTGCAGCCGGACGGGCGATCCGTCGCGATAGGCGACGATCACCGGCCGGAACGCCGCCGCATCGAAGAGCTGGCCGGTGGCCTGCACGGCGAAGTCGCGGTCCTTGCCCGAGAGTGTCCCGGTCGGGAGGTTGACGTTCGCCTGGCCGATCGCCTGCTCGACCTCGTTGATGCCGATGCCGCGCGAGGCGAGCGCGTTCGGATCCACCTGCACCCGGACGGCGTATTTCTGTTGCCCGTACACCTGGACCTGGGCGACGCCGCTGATCGTCGAGATGCGCTGTGCGAGCACGGTTTCGGCGTATTCGTCGACGACCGAGAGCGGCAGCGTGTCGGAGGAGAGCGAGAGGTAGTAGATCGGGAAGTCCGCCGGATTCACCTTGCGGTACGACGGCGGCGTGGACATGGTCGGCGGCAGCTGGCGCAGCGTCGCGGCGATCGCCGACTGGACGTCCTGCGCGGCGGCGTCGATGTTGCGGTCGAGCGCGAACTGGATGGTGATGCGCGTGACGCCCTGACCGCTGATCGAGCTCATCGAGTCGACTCCGGCGATCGTCGACAGCTGCTTCTCGATCGGCGTGGCCACGGCCGAAGCCATGGTCTCGGGGCTCGCCCCGGCGAGCTCGGCGGTCACCTCGATGGTGGGGAAATCCACGTTCGGCAGCGAGCTCACGGGCAGGAGGCGGTAGCTCACCAGGCCGAACACCAGGATCCCGATCATGACGAGCAGCGTCATGACCGGCCGGCGCACGAAGATCTCCGAGAGGTTCACGGCGCTGCCCGGATCAGGACCGACGGTCCTCGCTCTTGACCACGACCTTGGCGCCGGGCGTCAGCCGGAGCTGGCCCTGCGTCACGACCTGCTCGGCCTTGGCGAGCCCGGTCCCGACGATCGCCAGCTCGCCCTCGGAGCGCTGAATGGTCACCGGGCGCACCTCGACGCTCAGGTCGGGCCTGACGACGAAGACGTACTGCCCGTTCGGGCCGGTCTGCACCGCTCGCGATGGCACCGTGAGCGCGTCCTTCTGATCGTAGAGCGTGAGCGACACGTTCACGAACTGGCCTGGCCACAGCGCGTTCTCCCGGTTCTCGAACACGCCTTTCAGCTTGATCGTCCCGGTCGTCGTGTCGACGGCGTTGTCGATGAACACAAGCTTGCCCGTCGCCCGCTTGCCAGCCTCCGGCGAGGCGGCCTCCACGGCGAGCGGCCCTTCAGCGAGATACTTGCGCACTGCGGGTAGCGACTGCTCGGGAATCGCGAAGCCGACGTAGATCGGGTGCACCTGGTTCAGGACGACCAGAGGCGTCGTGTCGTTCGCCTTCACCAGGTTGCCCTTCTGGATCTGGATGCGCCCGGCGTACCCGACGATCGGCGCGCGGATCGTCGTGTACTCGAGCTGCAGCCGCGCGTTCGCGACCGCAGCCTCGCTGGCGAGCACCGCCGCCGCCGCGGTCTCGGCGCCGGTCTTGAACTGGGCGTAGGCCTCCTTCGAGATGAAGTTCTTGGCGAGGAGCTCCTGGTATCGCGCCTCCTGCCGTTCGGCCTGCGCGAGCTGCGCCAGGTCGCGCTGCAGGTTCGCTTGGGCCTGGCGGAGCGCCGCCTCGAAGGGGCGCGGGTCGATGCTGAACAGCACGCTGCCGGCGCGGACTTCCTGGCCTTCGCGAAAGCCGACGTCGACGATCTGGCCATCCACCCGTGCCTTGACGGCCACAGTGGCGTAGGCCTCCACCGATCCCACGGCCTGGATCCGGAACGGGACGGACTGCTGCATGACCGCTGCGACCGTCACCGGGACCGGCGCCTGGCCCGGGCTGCCGCTGCGCCCGGCAGGCGCTTTCTCGGCCTTCGCCGCGCTCCCGGCGCCCGATGCGCTCGCCTTGCCCCCGTTCTGGCCTTCGCTCTGCGCGTTGGCGCCCGTCCCGTAGTACACGACGACCGCGATGGCCGTGAGCGCGGAGGCCAGCACCCCCGCGATCAGCAGCCGCTTCGGGTGAATGAGAGCGCTCATGTGCGAAGTCGGGAAACCGAAGATCCCTCTGCCAGACCGCGGGCGGCCATTCTAGAGCCGGTCCTCGCTCAGCCGCCGGGCAGGCGCCGCTCGAGCGCGAACAGCGACTCGACCGTTTCGCGGCTGCGGATGAGGTGCACGGCGGCGCCGTCCACGAGCACCTCCGGCGCCCGCGGGCGGCTGTTGTAATTGGAGCTCATGCTCATGCCGTAGGCCCCCGCCGACATCACCGCGAGCAGATCGCCTTCGGCGATGGCGAGATCGCGGTCCCGGCCGAGAAAGTCACCGGTCTCGCACACCGGGCCGACGACCTCGTACCGGCGCAGAGCCCCGCTGCGTCGCGCCACCGGGAGGATGTCGTGCCATGCGTCGTAGAGCGACGGGCGCATGAGGTCGTTCATCGCCGCGTCCACGATCGCGAAGTTGTGCGGCGCGCCGGGCTTCAGGTACTCCACGCGCGTGAGCAGGATCCCGGCGTTGCCGACGAGCGCGCGGCCGGGCTCGAGCAGCAGGGCGAATGGGCGCCCCGCGAGGCGTTCCAGCATTGCGGCGATGTAGTCGGCGACCGCGGGCGGCTGCTCCTCCCGGTAGCGGATCCCGAGCCCGCCGCCGATGTCGAGGTGGCGCAACCGGATTCCCTCGCGCTCCAGTGCGCGAGCCAGCACGAGCAGCCGGTCGAGCGCATCGACGAACGGTGCGACCTCGGCAAGCTGCGAGCCGATGTGGAAACCGACCCCGATGACATCGAGGTGCGGCGAGCGCGCCGCTTCGCGGTACAGGGCGAGCGCCTCGTCATAGGCGACGCCGAACTTGTTCTCCTTGAGGCCGGTGGAGATGTAGGGGTGCGTCCGGGGATCGACATCCGGGTTCACGCGCAGCGACACCGGCGCGCGCTTCCCCAGGGCATCGGCGACGCGCACGATCCGCGCCAGCTCCGACGCCGACTCGACGTTGAAGCAGCGGATCCCTGCCGCGAGCCCGGCGCGAATCTCCGCTTCGCTCTTGCCGACGCCTGAAAACACGATCCGGCCGGGTGCGGCGCCCGCCGCCAATCCGCGGGCAAGCTCGCCGCCCGACACGATGTCGAGCCCGGCGCCCATCCGCGCAAAGAGGTCGAGGATCGCGATGTTGGAATTCGCCTTCATCGCGTAGCAGATCAGATCCTCGCGCCCGGCGAGTGCCGTCTCGAACGCGCGATACGCGCCCTCGAGCGCGGCGCGCGAGTAGACGTAGCACGGCGTCCCGAACCGCGCCGCGATCTCCGGCAGCGGCACCGACTCGGCGCACAGAGTGCCGTCGCGATAGGCGAAGACGCTCATTTTTTCTTCTGCTGGGCGTCGGCCTGGTCGGACGATGGCGGCGGCAGATAGAGCGGGCCCCGCGTCCCGCAGGCCTGGACGCACAAGACGAGAACGACGAGGAAGAGGAGGCGGCGCATAGCGGTGCGGCAGCGCACCAATGCTACACGAGGCGGCAGTCACCCGGGCGGCGCGCGGCAGGGAGAGGCGCGAGCGCGTGCCCCTAGAACAGTTGGCTGCGCACTTTGTCGACCAGACGGGCGCTGTCCGGCTCCGCGGCCACCGTCGCGTCGGACTCAGCGGGGATGTACTCACGATAGAAAAACTCCGTCTGCCCCCCCTCGGTGGTCCGCATGCCCGTCGTCGGATCGATGCGGACCGCGACCACGCCGGGCGGCTGATCGAGGGTCATCTGCGGCACGCCCTTCAGCGCCTCCGCCATGTAATCCATCCAGATCGGCAGCGCGGCGCGGGCCCCCGTCTCGTTCGCTCCGAGCCGTTTTGGCTGGTCGTAGCCGAGCCATGCGACGGCGACCACGGTCGGCTGGAACCCCGCGAACCAGGCGTCGAGGAAGTCGTTGGTCGTGCCGGTCTTGCCCGCGATGTCGAAGCGCTTGAGGGCAGCCGCGCGCGCGCCGGTTCCGTAGCGCACGACGTCTTGCATCATGTCGGTCATGATGAACGCGTTCCGCAGGTCGATCACCCGCAGCGACTCGTCCCCGGCCCGCGTCGGCTGCGCCTGCGCCAGCAGATTTCCTCGGTCGTCCACGATGCGGTCGATCAGGTAGGGCTCGATGCGGTAGCCGCCGTTGGCAAAGACCCCGTACGCGCGCGCCATCTGCCACGGCGTCACCGCGCCGGCGCCGAGCGCAATCGTGAGATAGGGCGGATGGCGCTCGGGATCGAACCCGAACCGCTTGATGTAGTCCTGCGCATATTGCGGGCCGATCGACTGGACGACCCGGATGGACACCATGTTCTTCGACTTGGCGAGCGCGGTGCGCAGCCGCATCGGGCCGTCGTAGGCATCGTCGTAATTTTTCGGCTGCCAGACCTGGCCGCCGGTGAGCGAGGCGTCCACCACCACCGGTGCGTCGTTGACGATGGTCGCGGGCGTGAAGCCCTTCTCGAGCGCCGCCGAGTAGATGAACGGCTTGAAGCTCGAGCCCGGCTGCCGCCAGGCCTGCGTGACATGGTTGTACTTGTTCCGTGCGAAGTCGAATCCGCCGACCAGGGCGCGCACGGCGCCGGTCTGCGGATCCATGGAAACCAGCGCCGCCTCCACCTCCGGCAGTTGCACGATCTGCCAGCGATCCTTCGCGGCTTTCTGCACGCGGATCACTGCCCCGCGTCGCAGCTTGCGCTTCGGCGGCGCATTGGCGGCGAGTGCGCTCGCCGCGAACCGCAAGCCATCGCCTTTCACCTCGATGGTCTCGCCACCGCGCAAGTACGCGCGCACCTCCCGCGGGCTCGCCTCGAGCACGAGCGCGGCGTAGACGCCGTCGCTGTCGCCGTGCTCGGCGAGCGCGTCCTCGAGCATGTCCTCGCTCGCGTTCGGCGCGAGATCGACGAAGGTCTCCGGACCGCGGTAGCCGTGGCGCCGCTCGTAGTCGATCACGCCCTCGCGCAGGCTCCGGTACGCGGCGTCCTGGTCCCGCTTGGTGATCGTCGTGTAGACGCGGAGCCCGCTCGTGTAGACCTCGTTGGGATAGCGCTCGTACAGGACCTGCCGCACCATCTCCGCGATGTACTCCGCGTGCACCGGGAAGTCATCGATGTCGCGGCGCACCACGATCGGCTGCTCTTCGGCCGCGGCGTACTGGGCGTCGGTGATGAACCCGAGCTCGCGCATGCGGCGCAGCACGTAGAGCTGACGCTGCTTCGCGCGGCGTGGGTTCGCGACCGGATTGAAGGACGAAGGCGCCTTGGGCAGGCCGGCGAGCATGGCCGCCTCCGCCAGGCTCACGTCCTTGAGCGCGCGGCCGAAGTAGATCTGCGAGGCGGCCGCGAATCCATACGCCCGCTGGCCGAGGTAGATCTGGTTGATGTAGATCTCGAGGATCTGATCCTTGGTGAGCCCGGCCTCGATCTTGAACGCGAGCAGGGCCTCGTAGAGCTTGCGGGTGAGCGTCTTTTCGCTGGACAGGAAGAAATTGCGCGCCACCTGCATGGTGATGGTGCTCGCGCCCTGCCGCTTGCCTCCGGCGATCAGGTTGGAGTAGGCTGCTCTTATGACGCCGACATAATCGACGCCCTGGTGGTGGTAGAAGCGCTCGTCCTCGGCGGCGAGGATCGCCTGCTGCATGATCTCGGGCACCTCGTCGATGTGCGCCACCGCCCGGCGCTCCTCGCCGAACTCGCCGATCAGTGCGCCGTCGGACGTGTAGACGCGCAGGGGGATCTTGGGCTGGTAGTCGGTGAGCACCTCGATCGACGGGAGGTTCGGGTACGCGAGCAGCACGACGAGGCCGGCGAGCGCGGCCCCGACGGCGGCGAGGCTCGCCAGCATCGCGAGGGGGAGGGCGATCCAGCGAAGCCACTTCACGGAAATCTTTCCTGGTTTTGCCGCATGTCCAAGTGTACGGTTGCCGCCTGCGCTTTGCGCGGGGCCGGCAGCCGGCAATACCGGTCCCGCTTCGGGCAGACCGGGCGGCCGCCCGATGGTTCCGCCGGGCCTCGGGCGAGCGCTGGGGAATCGGAGGCCTCGTGGCTGTCCCGGACCGGCAACATGACCGAGCCGGGTGTCGCCTCCGAGCGGGAAAGGGCGCCATTATAGGCGTCCCAACCCCCCGGATAAACGTGAAAAATTTGCTTGCTGTCCCGGATACTTGTTGCTAGGATTTGATGCAAACTATACGAACTGCGCCTAAGCGACCGTCACCAAAGGGGTTTTTCCTTGCAGCTTGATATCTTCAAGCCCAAAGCGCCGCCGCTCTTCGGGATGGACATCAGCTCCTCCGCCGTCAAGATGGTGGAGCTCGCCGACGCCGGGAAGGGCGGTTACCGCGTTGACCGCTACGCGGTCGAGCCGCTCACCAAGGATTCGGTGATCGATGGCAACATCGCCAACCTCGAGTCGGTCGCCGAAACCGTGCGCCGATGCTGGAAGAAGCTTGCCACGCGCACCAAGAGCGTCGCGATGGCGCTGCCCACCGCCGCGGTGATCACGAAGAAGATCATCGTTCCCGCCGGCCTGCGCGAGGAAGAGCTCGAACTGCAGGTCGAAGGCGAAGCGAACCAGTACATCCCGTTCGCGCTCGACGAGGTGAACCTCGATTTCCAGGTGGTCGGGCCGGCGCCGTCGAGCGCCGAGGAAGTGGAGGTGCTGATCGCCGCCTCCCGGAAGGAGAAGGTCGAGGACCGGGTTGCCGTGGCCGAGGCCGCCGGGTTGAAGGCGCTGGTGATGGACGTCGAATCCTATGCCATGCAGACCGCGTTCGAGCTGGTCCGCCAGCAGCTGCCGAGCGAGGGTCGCGACCAGAACGTCGCGGTGGTGGACATCGGCGCGGCGATCATGAACATCACTGTGCTGCGCAACGACCAGGCCGTCTACACGCGGGAGCAGGCGTTCGGCGGCAATCAGCTGACGCAGGACATCGCCCGGCACTACGGCCTTTCGCAGGAGGAAGCGGAGACCGCGAAGCGCGCCGGCGGGCTTCCCGACAGCTTCGAGGCCGAGGTCCTGCGTCCGTTCATGGAGAACGCGGCGCTCGAGATCCAGCGCGCGATGCAGTTCTTCTTCACCTCGACCCAGTACAACTCGGTCGAGCACATCCTCCTCACCGGCGGCACCTCGACGCTGCCCGGACTCGAGGATGTGGTGAGCACGCGTGCGCGCATCAATGCAATGGTGGCAAACCCGTTCGCGAACATGTCGATCAGCCCGCGCATCCAGCTCAAGCGGCTGATCTCCGATGCGCCCGCCCTGATGATCGCCTGCGGACTCGCGATGCGGAGGTTCGACGCATGATTCGCATCAACCTGCTGCCGCACCGCGAGGCGCGGCGCAAGGCGAGCCGCCGCCAGCTCGCGATGATGGCGGTGATGGTGGCGATCGTCGGGATCGCGGTCGCTGCGCTCGTGCACGGCGTGATCGCCGGCTATCTCGCGGCGCAGAACGACCGCAACGAGTTCCTGAAGCGCGAGAACGCGAAGCTCGACAAGGACATCGCGGAGATCAAGAAGCTGAAGGACGAGATCGCAGCGCTCCTCGCCCGCAAGCAGATCATCGAGACGCTGCAGAACGACCGGGCGCGCGCGGTCAACCTGCTCGACACGCTGGTCCGGCAGACCCCCGACGGCGTGTATCTGAAGACTCTCAAGCAGACCGGGCTGCGCGTGAAGGTGACGGGCTACGCGCAGTCGAACGCCCGCGTGTCGGCGTTCATGCGCAACCTGCAGAGTTCGGACGTGCTCCAGAACACGGCGACCTCGCCGCAGCTGATCGAGATCAAGGCGACCACCGTGAACGGCAAGCGGCTCTCGGAGTTTGACCTCGACTTCAGCATGAAGCCGCCGACCCCGGTCGTGGAGGACAAGAAACCGCGTCCCGCCGCGCCGGCGAAGAAGGGCTGATCGACGATGAACGAGCTGCTCGCCCAGTTTCGCAATCTGAATGCCCGCGACCCCGGCAGCTGGCCGCCGCTGCCGAAGTTCGGGCTGCTGCTGGCGCTGCTCGCCGGCATCCTGGTCGCCGCCTACTTCTTCGATTGGCAGGGCCAGCTCGACGAGCTCGACGCCGGACGCCAGCTGGAAGCGAAGCTCAAGGACGATTACGTCGCCAAGAAGCGCCAGGCGGTGAACCTCGATCTGCATCGACAGCAGCTGCAGGAGATCGAGAGCTCGTTCGGCGCGCTGCTCAAGCAGCTGCCCAACAAGTCGCAGATGGAAGCGCTGCTGGTCGACATCAACCAGGCCGGGCTCGGGCGTGGCCTGCAGTTCGACCTCTTCCGGCCGGCGCCGCAGGAGACCATGAAGGACTTCTATGCCGAGCTGCCCATCACCGTGCGCGTGACCGGCAACTATCACGACATGGGCGCCTTCGCGAGCGACATCGGCCAGCTGCCCCGGATCGTCACGCTGAACGACCTCGCGCTCGCAGTCGGCAAGGACGGCAATCTCACCATGGACACGACCGCCAAGACGTTCCGCTACCTCGACGAAGAGGAGATCGCGGCGCAGCGCAAGGCGGCCCAGGCGGCGAAGGCCAGGAAATGAAGGCGCGAATCGTCACGGCACTCGCCGTCCTGCTGCTCGTCGGGTGCGAGGGGAGCGAGCACTCGGACCTGAAGGCGGATCTCGACCGGCTGACGCGCGACCTGCCGCACCGGGTCGATCCGCTGCCCCAGGTCAAGCCCTACGAGCCGGTAGCGTACAACGCGTTCGATCTCCCCGACCCGTTCGGGCCGAAGAAGATCGAGCTCGCGACGAAATCGGCCGCGTCCGGCGGCGGTGGTGGCTCGCTCGCGCCGGACCTCAATCGGCCGAAGGAGCCGCTCGAGGCCTATCCGCTCGAGTCGCTGAAGATGGTCGGGACGCTGTCCCAGAACAAGCATAACTACGCGCTGGTGAAGGCCGACAGCGGGCTCTACCGGGTGCGGGTCGGCAACTACATGGGCCAGAACTTCGGGGTGATCACGAAGATCACCGACAGCGAGATCACCCTTCGCGAGCTGATCCAGGACTCCGCCGGAGACTGGGCTGAACGCGACAGCGCACTGCTCCTGCAGGAGACGGGCGCGACGACGGAGGCGAGAAAATGATGGGCACGCTGAAACGACTCACGCCGTACCTTCTGATCGCCGCGCTGGCGTTCCTCGCGCCGGCTGCCGTGAACGCGCAATCGGCGCCGAACAGCATCGACGCGCTGAACGTGACCAGCCAGGGCGGCAGGACGCTCCTGCGGCTCACCCTGAAGGAGCCGCTCAAGGCGGCGCCGGCGAGCTTCACGGTGGCCACCCCGGCCCGCATCGCGTTCGACTTCCCGAACACGGTGAACGCGCTCGCCCGCTCGAGCCAGGAGGTCAACGAAGGGGAGCTGCGCAGCGTCACGGTGGTGCAGGTGGGCGACCGCACGCGACTCGTCCTCAACCTGCGCAACATGGTGACCTACGACACCCAGGCCGAGGGCAACACGCTGACGATCGCGCTCGCCACCATTCCGAGCGCGGCGGCCCGCGCGGGCGGCGACCGCACCACCCGCTTCGCCGAGGGCACCACCGACGTCAAGCACAGCCTGCGCGACGTCGACTTCCGCCGGGGCAAGAACGGTGAAGGCCGCGTCGTCGTCGAGCTGTCCGACACCAACACCGGCATCGACATCCGGCAGCAGGGGCAGACCCTGGTCGTCGACTTCCTCAAGACCGCTCTGCCGGACAACCTGCGCAAGCGCCTGGACGTCACCGACTTCGCCACCCCCGTCACCACGGTCAGCACTTTCCAGCAGGGCGACAACGTGCGCATGGTGATCGAGCCGAAGGGGCTCTGGGAGCACAATGCCTACCAGAGCGACACCCAGTTCGTGGTCGAGGTCGCGCCGGTCCAGTACGACCCGAACAAGCTCGTGCAGGGCACCCGCGGCGGGTACCGCGGCGAGAAGCTGTCGCTCAACTTCCAGAACGTCGAGGTGCGCAGCGTCCTCAACGTGATCGCCGACTTCACCGATCTCAACATCATCACGAGCGACACCGTCCAGGGCAACCTCACGCTGCGGCTGAAGGACGTGCCGTGGGACCAGGCGCTCGACATCATCCTGCAGACGCGCGGCCTGGACATGCGCAAGAACGGCAACGTGGTGTGGATCGCGCCGCGCGACGAGCTCGCCACGAAGGAGAAGCTCGAGCTCGAGGCGAAGCAGCAGATCGCCGATCTCGAGCCGCTGCGCACCGAGACCTTCCAGCTGAACTTCGCGAACGCCAAGGTTATCGCGCAGCTCCTGAGCGGCACCATGACTGGCGCCGGCGGCGGCGGGACCCAGCAGCGCATCCTTTCCAAGCGCGGCAGCGCGACGTGGGACGACCGCACGAACCAACTGTTCGTGCAGGACATCCCGACGCAGCTCGAGGAGGTGCGCAAGCTGATCGCCCAGACCGACATCCCGGTGCGCCAGGTCCTGATCGAGGCGCGCATCGTCGAGGCGACCGACAACTTCACTCGCACGCTCGGCGCGCGGCTCGGGTACCACGTCACCGATCCGACCGGCTCCTCGCCGATCTTCAGCAACCCCAACCGCGCGATGTTCGGCGGCGGCCTGGCGGATACCGGATTCCACACCGGCCAGATCACGACCGCCCCGAACTTCAACACCAACGCGCTGATGGTGAACTTGCCGGCGAACCTCTCGGCGCAGCAGGCCGGACAGCAGGCCGGCCAATTCTCGCTGGTGCTGTTCAATCGCGCCCAGACCCGCTTCGTGAACCTCGAGCTCACGGCGCTCGAGAGCGACGGACGCGGCAAGATCATCTCCAGCCCGCGCGTGGTGACCGCGAACCAGGTGGAGGCGCTCATCGAGCAAGGCACCGAGCTCCCGTACCAGCAGGCGACCTCGAGCGGCGCGACCAGCATCTCGTTCCGCAAGGCGAACCTTTCGCTCAAGGTGCGCCCGCAGATCACGCCGGACGGCAACGTCGTGCTGGACGTCGACGTCAACAAGGACGCAGTCGGTCTCCAGACCCCCGCGGGCTTCGCGATCGACACCAAGCACGTGAAGACCTCGGTCCTGATCGAGAACGGCGGCACGGTGGTGATCGGCGGCATCTACACGCAGGAGCAGCGTAACGACGTCCACAAGGTTCCGTTGCTCGGGGACCTGCCCGGTGTCGGCCCGCTCTTCCGCAACACCCAGCGACTCGACAACAAGACCGAGCTGCTGGTGTTCCTCACGCCTCGCATCGTCGACGACCGCCTGACGGTGCGCTAGCCGCCTCGGAGCGCGCCTCGCGACGGAGCCGGCCGAGCGCCGGCTCTTTTCGTTCTCGGCGCCCTGCGACCGCGGGGCGCCCGAGCGGGCCGCTGCTAGAATGCCCGCATGCGCGTTAGTCGCAACGTTTACCTCGTCGGCCTGATGGGCGCCGGCAAGACCACGGTCGGGCGGCAGCTCGCGCGGCGGCTCGGCAAGACGTTCATCGACAGCGATCACGAGATCGAAGCGCGCACCGGCGTGCGCGTCGCCACCATCTTCGAGATCGAAGGCGAGCCCGGTTTCCGCGCCCGCGAAGCGCGCATCATCGAGGAGCTCACCGCCCTCGATAACGTGGTGCTCGCGACCGGCGGGGGTGTGGTGCTCGATCCGCGCAACCGCGAGCGACTGGCGTTGCACGGGTTCGTCGTGTATCTGCGTGCGCAGCCGCGCGGTCTCTGGCAGCGCATGCGGCACGATCGCACGCGCCCGCTGCTGCAGACGGACGACCCGATCGGCCGGCTGGAGGAGCTCTTCCACATGCGCGATCCCCTCTACTGCGAGGTGGCCGACCTCGTCGTCGATACCGGGCGGCAGGGGCCGGGCGCGCTCGTCACCCAGGTCCTCGCCGAGCTGCCCACCGAATGCAAACTGTCCGCGTAGCGCTCGCCGACCGAAGCTACGGCATCCACATCGGTGCCGGCCTGCTCGCGCGCTCCGAGCTGATCGCCGCGGTGCTGCCGCAGCCGCGCGTCGCGGTGGTGAGCAACACGACGGTCGCCCCGCTCTATCTCGATGCCCTGTCCGCGAGCCTTGCCCGTTCGGGCGTCGGCGTGGTGCCGATCGTCCTGCCCGACGGCGAGCAGCACAAGAACCGGCAGACGCTCAATCTCGTGTATGACGCCCTGCTGGCAAACCGCTGCGATAGAGGCACGGCGGTGGTCGCGCTCGGCGGTGGAGTGATCGGCGACCTCGCCGGCTTCGCCGCCGCGACCTACCAGCGCGGCGTCCCCTTCGTCCAGGTACCCACGACGCTACTCGCGCAGGTGGATTCCTCCGTCGGCGGCAAGACCGGGATCAACCATCCGCTCGGGAAGAACATGATCGGGGCGTTCCACCAGCCGAGCGTGGTGCTCGCCGACATGGACGTGTTGCGGTCGCTGCCGGAGCGCGAGCTGCGCGCGGGCCTCGCCGAGGTGATCAAGCACGCCGCGATTCGCGACGCGGCGTACTTCGACTGGCTCGAGGCGAACATGGAGGCGCTGCTCGCGCGCGAGCCCGATGCGCTCGCCTACGCGGTGCGCCGATCGGTGGAGATCAAGGCCGAGGTCGTCGCGCTGGACGAGCGCGAGACGGGGCCGCGCGCGCTGCTCAACTTCGGCCACACGTTCGGCCATGCCATCGAGACGGGCCTCGGTTACGGCGAATGGCTGCACGGGGAGGCGGTCGCCGCCGGGATGGTGATGGCCGCCGACCTCTCGCGCCGGCTCGGAGGCATCGATTCGCCGGCGTTCGAGCGCCTGCGCGTGCTCGTGGCGCGGGCAGGGCTGCCCGTGACCGCGCCCCCTGCCATCGACACCGACCGCTTCCTGGGACTGATGAGCGTCGACAAGAAGGCGCGCGCCGGGCGGCTGCGGCTCATCCTGCTCGCGCGCCTGGGCGCGGCGTACATTTCGGACGACACGGCTCCGGACGCGGTCCGGACCATGCTCACCGCCTTGGGCCGCTGAGGCTGTCGCCACCGCCGGGCAGTGCCTTCCGCGAGCGACCCGCCTCGCGCGGTTCCTGCGCTCCTGACCGCTTGGCCAGCCGGAGTGCTCCTGCTAATCCGAAGTTCCTCCGTTAACCTCGTCGGTTTTGAGTAGATAAGGCTCTTGAATCAAGAGGATAGATTCCGTGGTGGTGTTCAATGTAGGCATGTAAGTGTATTTGCATTGCTGCGTAGATCG
>JADLAV010000056.1 GCA_020848075.1 Burkholderiales bacterium | reverse complement strand
GCGCGATGCTTGGCAATGAAGCCGAACTTCACGTCGGGTCCTTCGCGAAGTAGCCGAGCGCCTTTTTTAGGATGTCGCGTTCCATCTTCACCCGCGCCAGCTCGCGGCGCAGCTGCTCGTTCTCGGCATGGCTGTCGCTCTTGAGCGGCTTGCCCGGCGTTGGCTCGTAGCGTCCTTCCTCGGTCTTGCGCGCCCACGCGCGCAATACGCTGCGCTCCACCCCCAACTCGCGCGCCACCGTCGTCACGGTCATCCCCGGCTGGCTCGCCAGCTTCACCGCTTCACGCTTGAACTCGTCCGTGAACTTCCTTCTCGTTCCCATCGCTTCCTCCTGAACACATGTTGCCATCTAATGTGTCCGGGAGAACGGGGGCAGCCCCGAGGGCGTGCTGCCCGTGTGGATACGAGCCCCTGGAGCGCCTCGTCGTGTGCGTTGGCCAAAGCATCTGCATGCGAACCGTCGGGGCGAGAGGCGATTCCGCCCACATCGATCGTTGAGTTGCGCCGCGCGCCGGGCATCCCTGCGCTTGCCGGCTCAAGAGCTCTTATGCGCGGCGAATGCAGCAGATCCCTGGAGCCGGTAGATGCTCTCGGGGGCGACGCTCATGGCAGTCCGTGTGCAATGCATTGCACACGGATTCCGGCCCTGGTTAGTGAATACTTCGCCGGATAGCTAGGCGGGAAAATGGTGGCCAAGGACGGAATTGAACCGCCGACACAAGGATTTTCAGTCCTCTGCTCTACCAACTGAGCTACTTGGCCGCCGGGGCGCAGACCTGGACGCCGCGCCCGAAAGGCCGTGATTTTGGCAGAATCGTCGGCGGGCACGCCGCATCGCGGACCTCTAATCGCCCGATGCCTTCCCGTTCCGCCGCATTCCGGGCCGACGTCGCCGTCGTCGGACGCGGGGCCGTGGGCCTGGCGACCGCGCTGGCGATCCCCCGCGCCGGCGTGGCGACGGCGCTGATCGGCGCCCCGGTGCCCGACGAGCCCGCCGACCCGTGGGATCTGCGCGTGTTCGCGCTGTCGCCGGGCACGCGCGCGCTGCTCGAGTCGATCGGCGTCTGGCACGCGCTCGAATCCGAGCGCGTCGCGCCGGTCTGCGACATGCGCGTGTTCCCGGTCTTCGGCGCCACTCGCCATCCGCTCTCCTTCAGCGCCTACGAGGCGCGCGTCGACGCGCTGGCGTGGATCGTCGAGCAGCGCAACCTGCTGCGCGCTCGAGCAGGCGGTGCGCTTCGCGGGTTTCGCACCACGCCCTCGTCACGCATCTTCACCCGCAGCGCGTCGAAGAACACCACCGGGTACAGCGGCTCGAGCGGGGGCGACTGCCACTCCTGGACCTCGGCCATCACCGCGTCGGTGACCTCGCTGATCAGCGAGGCCGAGACTTCCACCGCATAGAGCTCGGCCAGGTGCGCCTGGATCTCGCGCACCGTCATGCCGCGCGCGTACATCGCCACGATCTAGTCGTCCAAGCCGGTGAAGCGCCGCTCGTGCTTGCCGATCAGCAGCGGCTCGAAGCTGCCCTCGCGATCGCGCGGGACTTCGACCTTCACCTCACCGGTGTCGGTGGTAACCGTCTTAACCGAGCTGCCGTTACGCTGATCGGTCTGCCCGGCGGGCTTCGGCTCGTCCTTGCCGTAGCCCAGGTGGTGCGTCAGCTCCGCGCCCAGCGCCCGTTCGAACAGCGCCTTCTTGAACCCATTGATCAGCGCGTTCGCCTCGTCCGGACTGATCGGCCCCGGCACCAGCGATTCCATCACCTTCGGGTCAAACCGGATGCGGCCCTCACTCTGGTTCGGCACGGTGTTGCCCTTCTTGATGCGAGACATGTAGGCTCCTTTCAGTCGCCATGGTATGCCTCACACACAAAATTCTGGATAGGCTCATACGGCCCGCGGTTCGTCCATTCGAATAATCAGTGCTCGCCCGGCGACACGTCGGGAACGGAAGATCTATGAAGAAGGTTAGACATCGCGCCGAAGAAATGCGCGCCGAATACAAGCGCTCCGACCTTGGAGCTGGCGTCCGCGGCAGGTTCTACTCCCAGTATCAGAAGGGCCACAATCTGGTTCTTCTCAAACCTGAGGTAGCAGCGGCCTTTCCCACGGACGAGGCCGTCAACGAGGCCCTCCTCTCGCTAGTGCGCATTGCAAAGGCCGCTCTACGTGAGCGTTAGACGTCGCCAGTGGGCGCTCGGAGTGGCCATACGGACGTATGGCTCTAGCGCCATATCCATGGTAGCCTTGGTGCATGGCGAAGGCTCGGTTCGACTGGGACCAGGACAAGGACGGCAAGAACCAAAAGAAGCACGGAGTCTCCTTCGCGCTGGCTCAGCTTGCTTTTGCTGACCCCAAGCGCGTAATTGCGGAGGACTTGGCCCATGGCTCCAGCGAGCAGCGCTATTACTGCTTCGGGCGGGTGGGCGCTGGTGTTCTCACGGTTCGTTTCACTTACCGAGAGAACGTAATCCGCATCCTAGGAGCGGGCTATTGGCGTAAAGGAAGGCGAATCTATGAGCGAGAGAATCAAGTACACCGATGAACCACTGGGAGACCTTAAGGTCGTCCCCGATTTCTTGCCGCGTCCGGAGGATCTCGTGTTCCGAGATGAGGGGGTCAAAGTGACCATCTCTCTGAGCAAGCGGAGCGTTGATTTCTTCAAGGATGAGGCGCGCAAGCACAATACCCAGTATCAGCGGATGATCCGTCGGCTTCTTGATGCCTATGCGGAGCACCACGCGAAGCGGCGCCTAACAACGCGTTCAACGCGGACGCGCGCAAAAGCGGCGCGCGCCGGTCAACGCGGACGTGAGACGTGACCGACCGCGGTCCGGGCGTCTGATGACAAAAGGCACACATCCAGCCACAGTGTCGGCGTGAAGCTGTTTCGGTGGGATCCGGATCAGAACGAACGCCTCAAGGCAGCCGCCCCATCCATTTTGAGGAGATCATTCTCGCGATCGAGGAGGGCGGGCTCAAAGATATTCTGATCAAGCCGAATCAGAGGCGTTATCGGGGACAGCTGGTGCTCGTAGCCGGTCTCGCGCCAAGCGATCTCCAGCCGGCCCGAGCCGGCTCGGGGATGTGCCCATGGGACGCATCCCGAATCTTGCCAAAAATTGGCAATCTCTATATCGTTAGTTCTATGAGCACGATGAACATTTCGTTACCCGACTCGCTCAAGAGCTTCGTGGACGAACAGGTCAAGCAGCGCGGTTACGGCACCAGCAGCGAGTATGTCCGGGACCTGATCCGCAAGGATCAGGAACGCACCCGCTTGCGCGATCTGTTGCTCGAAGGCGCCGCGTCTCAACCCATCGGCGCCGCCGATCGCAAGTATTTCGACGGCCTGCGTAACCGGATTCGGCGCCGCGCCAAGCGGTGAAAATCAAGCCTGCCGTCCTGCGCGAGCGCGCAGGCCGCGACGTGCAGGAAGCCATCGACTACTATCTCGGCGAAGGTGCTCCGCAGGCGGCATCTGGATTCGTGGATGCGCTCGAGCAGGCGCTGCAGCACATCGAGCACCATGCCGCCACCGGCTCACCTCGCTATGCCCATGAACTGGACCTGCCGGGGCTACGCTGCTGGCAGTTGAAGGGCTATCCCTACCTCGTCTTCTATGTCGAGAGGGACGATCACGTCGACGTCTGGCGGGTGTTGCATGCAAGCTGCGATATCCCTGCGTGGATGGAGCCATCCGAATAGCAGGAAGCCACGGCATGCACCGTGGCTTTTTTCTCGGCGCGCCCGGCAGGGCGCACCCACTTTAGCCCGACGGCAACGCTACCTCGTTCGTCACCCGCGCCCGGGCCTCGGCGACGTAGCTTCCCCGGTCGCGCCCGCGGCGGCGGGGCCCGCCGCGCTCCGCCACGGCAACATGCGCCGCAGCGTGTCGTCGCGCATGACGTAGTGATGGAAGAGCGCGGCGAGCGCATGCAAGCCGATGAGGTAGTAGCCGATGGTGCCGACGATCTTGTGGATGTCCTCGAGATTTCCGGCAAGCGGCTTGTTCGGTGCGAGCAACGACGGCAAGTGAAACCCGAAAAATGGCGCCGGCTTGCCCTTGGCGCTCAGCGTGAGCCAGCCGAGCAACGGCATCACGATCAGGAACGCGTACAGCGTCACGTACATCGCATTCGCGAGGGCTCGCTGCCATGCCGGTGGCATCGGATCGATGGGCGGTGCACGGAAGAGGCCGCGTAGCAGCAAGCGAACGAAGACCAGGCCCCATACCGTCAGCCCCAGCATGAAGTGCCAGGTCTTCATCGCCTCGTGCGGATCGCTGCCCTTGGGGAAGATGTCGCGCAGTTCGATCACCGCATACACGGCGATGAGAAGCGCCAGCGTGAGCCAGTGCGCGGCGATGGAGAGCGGATGGTAGCGGTTGCGCATGTCGTGTGTGCTCGTGCGTTGTGTGGCGAAGTGCCCCGTGGGGCGGCGCGGGACGGCGGTACGGCGCGGCGGCTCCCGCCTGGCGGCGGTCAGTCGAAGCCGAGTCCTGCGCCGGCCTCCTCGTGGGTCACCCCGTCGCGGATGTGGTAGATGCGCTTGAAGGTCGGAATGATCTTCTGATCGTGGGTCACGACGATGACGGCGGTCTCGAAGCGCTTGGCCATGTCGTTGAGGATGCGGATCACAACCATGGCACGCTGCGAATCGAGCGGTGCCGTTGGCTCGTCGGCCAGGATGACCGGCGGCCGGTTGATCAGGCCGCGCGCGATCGCCACGCGCTGCTGCTCGCCACCGGACAAGCGTGTCGGCATCGCCTCGGCGCGGTGCTGGACGTCGAGCGCTGCGAGCAGCTCCCGGGCGCGCCGGCGCGCCTCGCCGTTCGCCACGCCGGCCAGCATCGGCAACAGCGCCACGTTGTCGGTGGCGTCCAGGAAGGGAATCAGGTAAGGCGCCTGGAACACGAAGCCGATCTGGTCGCGGCGCAGGGCGCGCAGGTCGCGCACCTTCCAGCCGTCGTCATAGATCACCGTGTCATTCAAGATCATGCGCCCTGCGGTGGGGTCGATCACCGCGCCCAGGCACTTGAGCAGCGTGCTCTTGCCGGAGCCGGAGGGGCCGATGAGGCCGACGACTTCGCCGGGGGCGACCTCCATGTTCACTTCCTTGAGCGCGAGCACGGCGGTGTCGCCTTCCCCGAAGCGCTTGCTCAGATTCGCGATGCGAATGCCTCCCGCGCCCATCTTCCTACCCGATGGCTTCGGCGGGGTCCACCTGGAGCGCCATGCGAATGGAGACGACGCTCGCCAGCATGCAGATCGCCAGCACGGCGAAAAAGCCGGCGATCGAATCCGACGGCATCAGCAGGACGTGTTTCGGGAACAGGGGCGCCGCGAAGGTGGCGGTGATCTTGCCGACCACGAATCCGATCACGCCCAGCACCAGTGCCTGCTGCACGATCATCGCGGCGATCGTGCGGTTACGCGTGCCGATCAGCTTGAGCACGGCGATTTCACGGATCTTGTCCATGGTCAGCGTGTAGATGATGAAGGCGACGATGGCCGCGCTGACGATCGCCAGGATCGCCAGGAACATGCCGATCTGCTGCGACGAGGTGCGGATGAGCTTGCCGATCAGGATGTCTTCCATCTGCGCACGGTCGTACACCGTGAGTCGCTTCCAGCGCCGGATCGGCTCGGCCACCTCCTCCGGCGTGAACCCGGGCCGGATGCGCACCAGCACGGCATTGACCGAGTTGTTGGTGGTCTGCGAGGCGGTCACCGCATCCAGCAGGCCCGGCACGCCGGGACGGTTGAAGGCCGGGTTGGCTTCGGTGCGGCGGCGCTGCATCAGGATGGCGTCGTTGTCCTTGAGGAACTGCGCCTCCTGTGCGTCCTTGAGCGGGATGAACACGATCGGGTCGCCGTTCGACGAGACCATGCGGCGCGCCAGCCCGACCACGGTGTAGTGGTTGCGGCGGATTTTCAGCACATCGCCCAGCCCGAAGCCCGTGGCGAGGTCCGCCACCGCCTCGTAGTGCCCGCGAGTGATCTGGCGCCCCGCGACGAGATGGGGAGGCCAGCCCGGCGTTCCCGGGTCGCCCGCGGCGATGCCCACCACCATCGCCCGGACGTCCCGGTCGCCTTTTCGCACCTGCATGGTGAGAAAGGTGGCGTTGGCCGCCTGCGCCACACCGGGCACGGCCCGGATGCTGCGCCACAGATCGTCGGGAAGGCTGGAGGATTCGGCGTAAGGGCCCAGGGTGTCCTTCTGCACCACCCACAGGTCGGCGCCGCTGCTGTCGAGCAGAACCTTGCCGTCGTCGATCATGCCGCGATACACGCCGGCCATGATCAGCGTCACGCCGATCAGCAGCCCCAGCCCGACCCCGGTGAAGATGAATTTACCCCAGGCGTGCAGGATGTCGCGCCCGGCCAGGCTGATCATGGCGACATTCCGGAAAGGCGATCCACCACGTGGATCCGGCTGCGAGCGGTGAGCGCCTTCGCGCTGTAGACGACCAGCCGGTCGCCCGCAGCCACACCCTTGACCACCTGTACATGGCCATCGAGATCGGAGCGCCCCAGCACGAGCGGCGTGAACGCGAGACGGCCGTTGGCGAGCTTCCACACGCCGCGCGTTCCATCGACCGTGCGAATGGCCGCATTCGGGATCGTCGGTGCGGCGGGCACTGCGGGCAGGCGCACCGTGACTTCGGCGAGCTCACCCACGGGCGGCAACGACGGCTGCGGCGCATCGAACACGATCTTGGCCAGCAACTCTTCCGTCACCGCATCGGCCCGCGGTTCGACTCGTAGCACGCGCCCCGGCAGGCCCTGGGCTCGCCGCGAGCGCAGCACGATCTCAGCGGGCAAGCCGGCGGCGAGCCCCTCGGCGCCGATCTGGTCGAAGCGGGTGTCGATCCACACGGTGGCTGGATCGATCATCTCGACCACCGCCTGGCCCGCAACCACGGTGGTGCCGGGGTCGGCATCGCGCACGGTCACCAGTCCGGCAACGGGCGCCACCAGCCTGAGATTGCCGCGCTGCGCGCGAAGGGCTTCCAGCTCTGCCCGCAGTCGGATGGCGTCCGCATGCGCGGCCGCCAGCGCAGCATCGGCCACCGCCAGTTCTTGCCGCTTGGCGGCCACGGCTTCCTCGGTGACAGTGCGCGCGGTCAGCAGACGCTCGTAGCGGCTATCCTGCGACTGCGCGTAGACCTGCTTGGCCTCGGCTTGCCGCAAGACGGCTTCGGCGCTCTTGACAGCGGCCTGCTGCGCGCGCAGGCGATCATCCAGGTCCACCGGATCCATCTCGCCCAACACCTGTCCCGCCTCGACCGCATCCCCCACATGCACGTCCAGTCGCTTGACGCGGCCGGCGAAGGTCGGGCCGATCTTGTAGGTGTAGCGCGCCTGCACGGTGCCGATGCCCGCCAAGGCCGGTGCAATGGCCCGCGACTCCACCTCGGCGACCGTCACCGCGACCGGCGCCAGCGGTCCCGAGGTAAGGAAGACATAGACCATGAGCGACAGCAGCAGCGCGACGATGACGATCAGCGCTAGGGTACTGCGCTGCAAGCGAAGGACTCTCATCGAACGCTCCCGATGCCGCGGCGATGGATGGCGAACACGCCGGGCGCGTCACGGCGGACGCGCGCAGCGTTGCCTGTCAGCAGGGATTGCATGGTCAGTCAGTTCCCACGGCTCGATGCGTCATCCGCGCGTTGCGGGCAGACTCAGGACTGCCTGCAGGCCGCCCAGCGGCGAATCCGCCAGCGCCAGGTGCCCGCCATACATGCGCGCCAGGTCGGCGACGATGGCGAGCCCCAGCCCCGTGCCGGGCACTTGCTCGTCGGCGCGCACGCCGCGGCGGATGATAGCTTCTCTTTGCTCGGCGGCCACCCCCTTGCCGTCGTCGTCGATCGAGATCACCAGGCGCGCCTCGTCGCTGCGGGCCCGGATCTCGACGCGGGAGCTCGCCCATTTGCAGGCGTTGTCGAGCAGGTTGCCGAGCATCTCCTGCAGGTCGTGCTCTTCGCCGCGGAAGGCGAGGGAGGCGGGAATCGGCTCGACGCGCAGTTCGATGTCGCGCTCGGCGTGGATGCGCCGCATGGTGCGCACCAACCCGTCGATGACCGGCTGAAGCGGCGTGCGTGCGCCCGGCAGACGCGCCGTGGCGGCGGCCTGGGCGCGGGTCAAATGGTAGTCCACCTGCTTGCGCGCCGCTTCGATCTGGCTCGCCACCAGCCGCGCGAGATCGCTATTCCTGTTTTCGGGCGCATCGGCGGCATTTGCGAGCACGCTGAGGGGCGTCTTCAGCGCGTGGGCAAGGTTGCCTGCCTGGGTGCGCGCCCGCGCCACGACCTCGGCGTTCTGCGCGAGCACGCTGTTGAACTCGGTCACGAGCGGCATGAGCTCGCTCGGGAAGCGGCCTTCCATCTGCTGCGCTTCCCCTCGGCGCACGCGCCCGAGCGCCGCGTGCAGCTTGCGCAGCGGCGCCAGGCCGACGAACACCTGCACCAGCGCCGCCAGCGCCAGTCCGAATCCCAGGATACCGAGCGCCAGCCAGAGCTCGCCCTTGAAGCGGGCGACCGGCTCGATCATCAGGCTTTCGTCGGCGGCCACCGTCAGACGCAGCGGCAGGCCATCGAGCGTCAGGCTGCGCTCCACCGCACCCAGCGACGCGCCCTGCGGGCCGGCGATGCGGTGCAGACGAACTTCGCGGGTCGCGAGGGCGTCGGCCGGGACGCTGAGCACCTGATCCCACAGGGAGCGCGATCGGAGCACGGCGGCCGCTGCGGGAGAGCCGGCGCCGGCGAGACGGTCGATCTGCCAGTAGAAGCCGGAGAAGGGCTTGTTGAAGCGCGGGTCGCTCAGCGGCAGGACCAACGCCGGACGACCCTCGGCGTCGAGCTCCAGGTGGGCGATCAACTGGTCGAGGTGGGTTTGTAGCTCGGCTTGGAATTGGGCGGCAACATGCTGGTGAAAAAGCCGGCCCAGCCCCCAGCCGGCAACGACGATGGACGCGGCGATCCAGAAGAGCGTGCCGAAGAGCAGGCGCAGGCGCAACGAGCTCATGGCGGGCAGGCGAGCCTGTAGCCCAGTCCGCGCACGGTCTCGATCAGACCGGGCGGGAGCTTCTTGCGCAGACGGGCGATGAATACTTCGACGGTGTTCGAATCGCGGTCGAAGTCCTGCGCGTAGATGTGCTCGATCAGCTCGCCGCGCGAGACGACCTCGCCCTGGTGGTGCATGAGATAGGCGAGCACGCGATATTCGTGGGCGGTCAGCGCGAGGGCGCGGCCCGCCACGCTGGCGCGGCTGCTTCGGGTGTCGAGCGTGAGCGGCCCGCAGGCGAGCTCGGTGCTGGCATGCCCGCCGGTGCGGCGGATCAGGGCGCGCAGCCGGGCCAGCAGTTCCTCCATGTGGAAGGGCTTCGCCAGGTAGTCATCGGCGCCGGCGTCGATGCCGGCCACCTTCTCGTGCCAGCTGTCGCGCGCGGTGAGGATCAGCACGGGCATGGTGCGCCCGGCGGCGCGCCACTTCTTCAGCACCGTGATGCCGTCCATCCCCGGGAGACCGAGGTCGAGCACCACCGCGTCATAGGGCTCGGTGTCGCCCATGAAGTGGGCATCGATGCCATTGCCGGCGCTGTCCGCAACGTAGCCCGCCGCGCTCACGCCCTCGACCAGTTGCGCGGCGAGCGTCGGCTCGTCTTCCACCACCAGGATGCGCATCGAGGAGCCTGCTAGCGGCGCTAGCGCCTTTCGTCCGTGCTTTTGCTGCCGAGGACTTTGCCATCGCGGGCATCGACCTTGAGCTTGACGAGAGCGCCGTCCTTGCGCAGCAGCTTGACTTCGTAGATCCAGGCTCCGCGACTGCGTTCCAGCTCGACCTCCATGACCTGTCCCGGATTATCGCGCTCGACCCGTTCGAGGATGGTGCGCAGCGGCAGTATCTCACCCGCCTCCAGCGCCTGCCGGGCGCGCTCGTGATCGCTCGCGTCCCCGGCCCAGGATACGCCGCTACCCGGCACGGCGAAGATCAGCGCAGCGGCGAGTGCCGCGGACGCCATGAGCCACGAGATCGAGGTTTTCGCTTTCATCGCATCGCTCCTTGAAGTTTTCCGAGCAGGTCTTTTAGCGCAGCGACGCTGAACGCAGGATGAACGGCGGATTCAGCTCGGGTTCAATTCGCCCGGCGCAAAGTGCGCTTCGACGTTCGATTGTCTCGAGGAGTCACCATGAAGAATGCGTTTGCCGTCAGCCTCGGCGCGCTCGCCATGACGCCGGGTGCGACGACTACGACTTGCCGCAATCGGGCGGCGCCACCCCGCCCGCGGGCAACCGATTCGAGCGGAGGTCCGGCATGAGAACCCTCCTTGCCGGTTTGATTGCGCTCGTTGTCCTGGCCTGGGGCTGGGAGGTTGCCGGTGCGACGCACGCCGGCAGCCTGCCGTGGATCGTGCGGCAGGAAGCGCTCAACCTGAGCGGATTGCTGGCCATCGCCATGCTGTCGCTCGCGACTTTCCTGGCCGCGCGCCCGGCCTGGCTGGAACGGCCGCTCGGCGGGCTCGACCGCATGTATCGAGCGCACAAATGGGCCGCCATTCTTGCCGTTGGCTTTGCCGCCGCGCACTGGACGACCAAGGAGGTCGTCGGGGACATTCTCAAGGCCACGATCGGCCGCGCGGGCAAGGTGCCCAAGGAGCAATTCACCGGCCTGCTGGACGTGATGCGCGATCTGGCCAAGGACATGGGCGAGTGGGGGCTCTACGTCCTCCTCGCGATGCTGGTGTTGGCCTTGTGGAAACGCCTTCCCTACCGGCCGTGGCGCCTCCTGCATCGGGCCATGCCGGTGCTGTATCTCGCTCTCGCCTTTCATGCCGTCCTCTGGGCGCCGACAGATTACTGGCGGCAGCCGCTCGGCGTCCTGCTCGCGCTCTTGCTCGGCGCCGGCGTGTACGGCAGCGTGCTCGCCCTGGCCGGGGGCATCGGCCGCAGGAGGCAAGGGTCCGGCACGATCGTCGCCATCGAGCGCCCGGCGCCCGATCTCGTCAGCGTGCGCTGCCAGCTCGATGCAGGCTGGCGCGGGCATCGCCCCGGCCAGTTCGCGTTCATCACTTTCGATTCCAGTGAGGGCGCCCATCCGTTCACCATTGCCAGCGCGGATCGCGGCGACCGGACGGCCGATTTCGAGATCAAGGCGCTGGGCGATTACACGCGCGGCCTTGCCGGCCGGCTGCGGGTGGGACAGGCCGTGAAGGTCGAGGGACCTTACGGCCGCTTTCACATCGCACGCCTGAACCGGCGGGCGCGACAGATCTGGATCGCCGGCGGCATCGGTGTCACGCCCTTCCTGGCCTGGCTGGAATCGCTTCAGGCGCGCCCCGCGGCTGCTCCGTCCGCCGATCTGCATTACTGCACGCGGGATCGCGCGGGCGATCCCTTCGTTGCCCGCCTGGAGTCGCTTTGCGCATCGCTGCCCGGCGTTCGCCTGCACGTGCACGGCGCCCGGCAGGGCGAGCTGCTGGATGCAAGAGAGATGATGTCGGCGCAGGAGCGGGGGCGGCGTGCGGAAATCTGGTTCTGCGGACCGCGCGGCCTCGCGGAGAAACTGAAGCACGAGCTGCGGAACACCCTTCCCGGCAGGTTCAGCTTCCATCAGGAGGCCTTCGAGATGCGCTGAGGAAGCTCTGGTCAAGCCATCCCCGCGAAGCCTGCCCTCGATAAGAACACGCGGGGGTGACGAACACTCTTCAAATGGATCAAGCAGCCTCTGCGTATCAAAGCTTTCTTCGGTGCCACCGAGAACGCGGTCAAGTCCCAGGTCTGTATCGCCGTGAGCGTCTACATGCCGGTGGCGATCGTGCGCGAACGTGTACGCCTGAACGCATCGCTGTATGAAACGTTACAGATCCTGGGCCTCACCATGTCCGAGACAACGCCATTGGATCAACTGCTTGCGCTCGACACGGCCGGCGCGATTCCACCCGAACTCGCCAACCGACTGAAATTATTCGAAACTGAACCGGACACTACTGACGAACACTGTCAGGTCTCCGAAGAGAAACTGGCGAAGTTCGATCCCGTTTGACGTATCTCAAACGCGAAGAGCCGGTAGGCCTCAAAATGTTTTTGATATGGCCGACCCTGCAAGAGGAGCTCTATGATGTTCGATCTGATCAAGCGGCTGCTCGCGGGCATCCCAGCAGCCGAGGCACATTGCGACACAGCCGACGGCCCCGCCGTCGCCGACGGACGCCGCGCCCTGAAGAGCGGCAACCTCAACTACGCCCTGAAATGGATACCGGCCGACGGCGAGGCCGAGTTGAGAGAAGTCTTCGGCAAGGCCATGGCGGTCCGCAAACTGGGCCCCGAAGCCGCTGAGGTCGCCGACCGGCTGTTTTTGGAGACCTTGGTCCGGATCCATCGCATGGCCGAGGGTGTCGGCTTCACGGGCATCCAGGGACCAGGCGCACACGTGGAGCCGGTCGTCGTCGCCGCTGACCGGGCACTGGACGACGGCAATCTGGAGCCGCTTCGCGCGCTCGTGCCGCCCGAGCGCTTCGGCGAGTTGGCGACCCGGTTCGCCCGGGCCCGCGGGAAACGCGACTTTGCAGTCGATGACGTGAAGGCCGGCCGCGACTTCATTGCAGCTTACGTGTCGTACTTCAAGTACGCCGAGGGCGAGGAACACGATCACGCCTCGCGCGCCGGTCACGCTCACCACGGCCATCACTAGCAGGCGACGCGTGCGTAGGAAGCGCTGCCCGGTACTCGTTCGCGTCGAGGGCCAGTCGATGGAGCCGACTCTGCGCTCTGGCGACTTGCTGCTCATCCACCCGGTCGCCGGCCGGCTGCGAAGGGGTGATGTAGTCGTTCTGAATCGCGATTGCGGAGCGCGTTTCGTCAAGCGCGTGGCGGGAATCCCGGGCGACTCGATCGAGTTGGAGGCGGGTCGACTCCGCGTGAATGGTCGGTCCTTCGACGGGCGCCCCGCGGTTGCCGGAGCGGCCGTGGCCCGCTGGAGCGTTCCGTGCGGCCATCTCTTCGTCGCGGGCGACAACGCCAGCGTCTCCGATGACTCGCGCACGTGGGATCAGCCATTCGTCCCCATGCAGGCAACGCACCGTGTGCTGCACGTGCTCGCCAGTCCCAGGCTAGCTCGCCCTCGAAGCAGGAATCCGGGAGCGCAGCCAGCCGCGGCTTCACGCGCCGCGCTCGGTTAGTTAGCAACCTGCTGTAGCTCGCTCGGCTTCAACGTGCCGGGACGGGCGAGACCCGGTTCACGCGGCTCGACAGCTGCGTTGCGGCGCCTGCCGCCTGAACGTGGACAAGGCCATGGAGACGTCACAGGACACCCGCAGCCTCGCGCTCACTCTCGCAGTGTATGTGCTGATCCTCGTCGCGAAACTCGCCGCCTACTGGGCCTCTGGGGTGTTGGCGCTGCTCGCCGAAGCGCTGCACACGCTGAGCGACATCTTCATATCGGGGTTTCTGCTGGTCGCAGCGCTCTACTCGCGCAGGCGGGCTGACGCGACGCACATGTTCGGCTACGGCCGCGCGCAGAACGTCGCCGCGCTCGTTGCGGCGGTGCTCTTCATCTCGTTCACCAGCTTCGAGCTCTACCGCGAAGCCATCCCGCGCCTCCTCCGCCCGGAAGCGGCGCCCTATGAGAACCTGCCGCTCGCGCTTGGCGTCATCCTCGGCTCGATGGCTGCCGCGGCCCTGCCGCTCGTCAAGCTCCTCCTGCAGCGGGTGCG
The DNA here is from genome assembly GCA_020848075.1 of Burkholderiales bacterium. Lineage (GTDB taxonomy): Bacteria > Pseudomonadota > Gammaproteobacteria > Burkholderiales > SG8-39 > JAABRB01. The sequence continues at coordinate 13,339 of JADLAV010000056.1, read as the reverse complement.
GGGTGCGGCGGCGAAGGCGCAGCTCCTGGAGCTCATCAACGACCAGCTCGGCCTCCTCGCCGCGCTCGCCGCGGTGCTCGCGATCCGGTGGGGATACCCGATCGCCGACCCGATCGCGTCAATCGCAGTCGCGACGCTGATCGCTGCGAACGCGATCAAGCTCTTCGGGGAAAATGCGAGCCTTCTGCTCGGACGATCGCCGGGCCCGGAATTCGTGGCGCGGATCGAGTCGATTGCACGTTCAGTGCCTGGCGTCGTCGCGGTGCGCGATCTGCGCGCGGAGTACATAGGGCCGGACACGGTGCACGCGGGCATGCGCGTGGCGGTCGCGCCCGACCTCCCGGTCACGGAATCGGCGCGGATCGCGCGCGAGATCGAAACCCGCGTGCACGAGGGCACGCACGCCGGCTACTGCTTCATCCAGATCGAGCCAGCGGTGCCTGGCGCCGGAGCTGACCGGCAAGCTTCGCGCGCTGCTGCCACGTAAGCGGGAACTGTGGTGGCCGTCGGCATGGGCGCGGCGCGCGTGCACGCGCTCCCTTTCCCTCACATAAACGCCGGGTGCACCCACGAATGGACACCCGCCTTTGCGCTTGCCGCCCATGGGCGGCGGTGCCGCGCGCATGTTCGACCGCCGCGCCAGCCATTGCCGCCATGCTGGCCACTAGGAACCGTCGTTCATGGGGGTTTCGGCACGCCACAGTTGCGGATCGAGGTAGCGTTCGCCACCAGCGCGCGTGGCGATCTGGAAGCTGCGCCCAGGGTGGCCAGGCTCGCTCACCACGCCCGCGTTGTGCCCGCCGCTGGTGAGCGCGAAGGTCACCTCCGCGTCGCTGAGGAGATGAATCTTGTAGACCGAGGACCACGGTGCAACGTGGTCGCGCACCGTACCGGCGACGAACATCGGCACCTCGATATCGGCGAGCGCGATCGGCCTGCCGCCGGCGCGGTAGCGGCCCTCGGCCAGGTCGTTGTCGAGACACATGCGCCTGAGGTACTCGCTGTGCATGCGATACGGCATGCGGGTGACGTCGGCGTTCCAGGCCATCAAATTGGCAGGGTATGATTCGGGTTCAGCCGCCGCTCGAACTTGCAACCGAGCGTGGGGCTCCCACGAGCGGACGTGCCGAAAAGAGTTCGTGAGGCAGCCCGCGCAGGGCCGGCGAGCAGAAATCGACCAACCACTTCGATGAAAGGAGCGGCCGCCGTAAAGATTGCGCAAGGTCGGTAGCAGTGCGGACCTGCCGGTCCCAGCACGTCAAAGCCGATCCTGGCAAACCGGAGGCGTCCCTACAGACCCGCCATGCTGCAAGCAAATCTGCCGGTGGAAGAATTCACCACGCCCGACCCCGTCACCGCGAACGAAGACATGATGATCGACGAACTTCGGCGGCTGATGGAGGAGCACGGCATCCGCCACCTCCCCGTCGTTCGCGGGAATGCGGTGGTGGGGGTCATCAGCGACCGGGATGTGCGCCTCGTCGCGGGTCTGAGCTCACGGCACAAGCTTCAGGTGCGAGCCGCCGACATCATGGCGGCGGATCCATTGACCGTGAGCGCCGCGACGCCCCTGGAGGACGTGGCCTATCTCATGTCCGACAAGAAGGTCGGCAGCGTGATCGTCAATGACGAGAAAGACCGGTTCCTGGGAATCTTCACGCTCACCGATGCCCTGAATGCGCTGATCGAGATCATCCGCGCCAGCGGCAAATCGTGACGGGCGTCGATCGATCCCCGGTGTGATGCGCCGGCGCGTTCAGGGTTCCCCCGGCTGCATCAGATGACCCCGAATGCGAGCATCGCCTCGGCGACGCGGATGAAGCCCGCGATGTTGGCCCCGATCACGTAGTTGCCGGAGTTCCCGTATTCGGCGGCAGTCTCGTAGCAATCGCGGTGGACGTTGCGCATGATCTCGTTCAGCCGCTGCTCGGTGAACTCGAAAGTCCAGGCGTCGCGACTGGCGTTCTGCTGCATCTCCAGCGCCGAGGTCGACACGCCGCCCGCGTTGGCGGCCTTGCCGGGGCCGAACGCGATGCCGGCGTCGTGAAAGAGCTTCACTGCCCCCGGCGTGCTCGGCATGTTGGCGCCCTCGGCCACCGCGATGCAGCCGTTCGCGAGCAGGGTGCGCGCCGCGCGCTCGTCGAGCTCGTTCTGCGTCGCGCAGGGCAGGGCGACCTGACACGGGATGTCCCAGACGCTGCCGCCTTCGATGTAGCGCGCGTCGCGATGCTCGGCCGCGTAATCGCGGATGCGGCGGCGCTCGACCTCCTTCAGCCGCTTGACGGCGTCGAGCCGGATGCCGTGCGGGTCGTGGATCACGCCGTTCGAGTCCGAGCACGCGACCACCTGGGCACCGAGCTGCTGCAGCTTCTCGATCGCGTAGATCGCCACGTTGCCGGAACCGGAGACCACGCAGCTCATGCCGTCGATCGACTGGTCGCGGACCTTCAGCATCTCGTCGACGAAGTACACGCAGCCGTAGCCCGTGGCCTCGCGCCGCACCAGCGCGCCGCCCCATTGCGGACTCTTGCCGGTGATCACGCCCGACTCGTAGCGGTTGACGATGCGCTTGTACTGGCCGAACAGGTAGCCGATCTCGCGCGCGCCGACGCCGATGTCGCCTGCCGGCACGTCGGTGTACTCGCCGAGATGCCGGTGCAGCTCGAGTATGAAGCTCTGGCAGAAGCGCATCACTTCGGCATCCGAGCGACCCTTCGGATCGAAGTCCGATCCGCCCTTGGCGCCGCCGATCGGCATGCCGGTGATGGCGTTCTTGAAGGTCTGCTCGAAGCCGAGGAACTTGATGATCCCCAGATACACCGACGGGTGAAACCGCAGCCCGCCCTTGTACGGGCCGAGCGCGCTGTTGAACTGCACGCGGAAGCCGCGGTTGATCTGCACCTCGCCGCGGTCGTCCACCCACGGCACCCGGAAGATGATCTGGCGCTCCGGCTCGCAGATGCGCTCGATGATCTTGTGCTCGGCGTACTGCGGGTGCTTGTGCAGCACCGGACCGAGCGACTCGATCACCTCCTTCACGGCCTGGTGGAATTCGGTCTCGCCCGGATTGCGGCGGACGACCTGCTCGAAGATCTGGTTGATGCGCGAATCGTTCTGCACTGCGCGGACTCCTCTCGGGACCTGAGACTTACCCGATTCGAAGAATATCCAAACGGCGCGGCAGCGGGCCGCCGCGCGTGCGCCGCGCCGACCCCCGCATCGTTCTTTTCTTGATATTGCTCAAAAATTCCGCTGCTCGGCGTTGCGGAGCGGCCCCGGAAGGCTTCGAGGCCTCGAATGGCGCCGGTCTCAGCGCCGGCTATCGTTTGCCGGGCGCTCGCCTGCTGCCGGAGCTCGACCGCCGCCGGGACACGGGCCGCGTCACACCGGCGAGGCGCTCGAGGACGGCGCACACCGAGGCGGTGTCCTCCAGCGCGCGGCCCGCAGCCATGGCGGCGTTGTAGATCGGCGCACTGGCGGCGAAGAGCGGCGTGGGGCAGGCGAGACCCGTCGCGAACTCGCCGATCACGTGCATGTCCTTCTGCCACACCGCCACCTTCATGGTGGCATCCGAGTAGTCGTTCGCGACCATCATCGGGCCGCGCACCTGGAACATGCGCGATGCGCCGGCGCCGTCGCCGATCACCTTCAGCACCTGCGCCGGATCGAGCCCTGCCTTGATGGCGAGCGTCATCGCCTCGGCGGCGGCCACGTTGTGGATCGCCACGAGGAGATTGGCGACGTACTTCATCTTGGAGCCGGCGCCGAAGGCGCCGACGTGGTGGTGCGCGCGCGCGAAACCCTCGAACACCGGGATCGCGCGGCGGTACGCCCCCCGCGGGCCGCTCGCGTAAACGGCAAGGTCGCGCGTGCGCGCCTGCGCGCCGGTGCCCGAGAGCGGGCAGTCGAGCAGCGTGATCCCACCGCGCGCGAGCCGCTTGCGCGCGCGTTCCTTCGCGTCGAGCGGCAGCGTGCTCGTCTCGACGACCAGGAGGCCTCGGCGTGCTGCCCCGGCGAGGTCGGCGGCGACCGCGTCGAGCGCCGCGACCGACGGCAGCGACGTGATCGCGATCTCGACGCGCTTGGCGACGCCCGCGGCGGAACCGGCCGCCGCGCCGCCCTGCCCGGCGAGCGCCTTGCGTGGTTCCGGCAGCACGTCGTAGCCCACGACGCGGAATCCCGCCTCGAGGAGATTGCGGGCCATGGCGGAGCCCATGATGCCGAGGCCGATCATTCCAACCGCCGACTGCATGCGTCTTCCTCCTCCTTGTGCGGATGCTCGCAGGTCGAGGCCAGATCGCCCGATTGGCGCGCGCGCTGAGCGTGCGCTGCCACGGGGCCCGCTGCGTTTGCGGCGCAGGATAGCACGCGAGAATCGGCGCAGACCCGCGGCGTATTCGGCGATCGGACGGCGGTGCGCGCGCGGTTGACATCATACCGCCCGTGGAGGAATATCCAGCGCCACCAGAAAGAATGCGAAGAGCGAGCGGCAAGACTCGCCCGTCGCTTGTCATCCACTCAGGAGGAAACGATGAGAGTGCTGTCTCTTTCCGCGGCCGCCGCGCTGGTGCTCGCGAGCCTTGCCGGCGCCGTCCGCGCCGACGACATCAAGCTGCGCATCGCCTCGGGACATCCGCCCGCCAACACCTATGTCAGCCTGATGCAGACGTTCTTCGTGCCGGAGGTGACCAAGCGCGTGGCCGCGCAGACCAAGCACAAGGTCGAGTTCATCGAGGGGTACGGCGGCTCGATCGTCAAGGTGGCCGATACGCTCGAGGGCGTGCAGTCCGGGATCATCGACATCGGCGGCTATTGCTTCTGCTTCGAGCCCTCCAACCTGCCGCTGCACGCCTTCCAGGTGATGCTGCCCTTCGGCACCATGAGCCCGGTGAAGAGCGTGACGCTCGCGCGCGCCGTGTACGACAAGGTGCCGTACATGTCCAAGGTGCTCGAGGACAAGTACAAGCAGAAGCTGCTCGGGCTGATCGCCGACAACGGGTACAACCTCGGCACCACGTTCGACTGGAACAAGGTCGCGGATATCAAGGGCCAGAAGCTCGCCGGCGCGGGCCTCAACCTGAAGTGGCTGGAGTATGCCGGTGCGGTTCCGGTGCAGTCCTCGCTCCCCGAGGCGTACACCTCGATGCAGACCGGCGTCTACAACGGCTGGATCATGTTCCCGTCCGGCTGGTTGAACTTCAAGCTGTACGAAGTCGCCAAGTACTACACCGAGATCGGGTTCGGCGCGATCACCTGGCACGGACTCACCGTGAACTCGGCGCGCTTCGCCAAGCTGCCGAAGGAGGTGCAGGCCATCCTGGTCGAGGTCGGGCGCGAGTACGAGGCGAAGACCGGCACGGTGAACGAGGCGGACTATCCAAAGCAGATCGCGGAGCTCAAGCGGGTCGGTGCCGTGGTGAAGCAGCTCCCCGACTCGGTGCGCGTGGATTGGGCGAACTCGCTCAAGGAGTGGCCGCAGCAGAAGGCGACCGAGCTCGACAAGGCCGGTTTGCCGGCGAGCCAGGTGCTCAAGCTCGCACTCGAGGAGGCCGAGAGGCTCGGCCACAAGTGGCCGGTGCGCTACCAGATCAAGTAGATCCGGCTTCGCTGCGCCGCGGTCGCCCCGGCCTCACCCGCATCCGGGACGAGGCCGCGCGCGCACGCGGTTGACCTGTCTGCTGGAACCGCCTCCCGATGATTGCCCGCATCAACGACTGGATCGCGCGGGCGCTGCTCGTCGTCGCGGCGACGCTCGCGTTCCTGCTCTGCTTTCTCGTCTGCGCCGACGTGATCGGGCGGGTGGTCTTCAACAGCCCCGTGAAGGGCACGCCCGAGATGGTCTCCGCGACGATCGTCATCGTGTGTTTCCTCCAGGCGGCGTACGCGATCCGCTCGGGCAGCATGATCTGGGTGGACGCGGTCGTTGCGCACCTGCCGCCGCGCGGACGGCACGCGTGCGAGATCTTCGGCGCGCTCCTCGGCGTGATCTTCTTCGGCCTGGTGGCCTGGGGTGCGATGGATCCGGCCATGTACGCCTGGAACTCGAACGAATTCGAGGGCGAGGGCGCGTTGCGGGTGCCGTCCTGGCCGGCGCGCTTCGTCGTCGTCCTGGGCACCTTCCTCGCCGCGCTCAATTACGCACTTTTCGCCGCTGATCGGATCGGCGCCTTCATTCGCGGCGATCATGCGCCCGCCGTGCCGCCGGAGGCGATCGGATGAGCGGCGGGCCGGGCGTGCGGACGTCTTTCCGCTGAGGGGTCGAAGTCGTGTTCGGCACGCTCGAGATGCTGCTGCTCGTCGTGATTCTCGTCGCGCTCGTCCTCGCCGGCGTGCACATCGCGGTTGCGCTCGGGACCACCGCCGTCGCCGGCATCTACATGATGCAGGGCGACATGGAGGTCGTGCGGTCTTTCATCGGGAGCACGGCCTACGAGGCGCTGCGCGACTACGTCTTCGCGGTGATTCCGCTCTTCATGCTGATGGGGGAATTCCTCGCCAAGGTCGGGGCGGCGAGGGATCTCTTCGCGCTCACCCAGCGGCTCTCCAAGTGGCTCCCGGGGCGGCTCGCGATCGCCACCGTGCTCGCGAACGCGGTCTTCGCCTTCGTCACGGGCGTGTCGATCGCGGCGGCGGCCGCGTTCTCGCGCATCGCCTATCCGGAGATGAAGCGCTACGGGTACGAGCGCAAGTTCGCCCTCGGCTGCATCGCCGGCAGCGCCTGCCTCGGGATGCTCATTCCGCCGAGCGTCCTGATGATCGTGTGGGGTGTGCTGACCGAGCAGGCGGTGGGCAAGATCTTCATCGCCGGGATCCTGCCGGGATTCGTGCTGGTCGCGTTCTACTGCGCCTACATCCTCTATGTCGCCTGGACACGCCCCGAGGTGGTGGGGGAGGGTCCGCGCGGCGCCGCGACGCCGGGCGACCGGTCGAGCGAGACCGAGGCAAGCGACGAGGAATTCCGCCGGCTGCTCATCAGCTCCGGGCTCGTGTTCCTCCTCGTCGGGCTCACGCTCGGCGGCATCTGGCTCGGCTTCTTCACCCCGACCGAGGGTGCGGGCGTCGGGGCGACGCTCGCACTGCTGCTCGCGCTCTGGAAGGGGCTGCGCACGAAGGAGCTCTTCGAGGTGATCCTCTCGGTCGGGCGGACGTCCGCGCCGCTCCTGCTCCTCCTCTTCTGTGCGCAGCTCTACTCCCGCGTGCTCTCGATGACCGGCGTGACCAACGCCGCCAAGGAGTTCTTCCTCACCTCGGGTCTCGGGCCCTGGGGCTCGCTCGCGGTGATGGTCGCGATCTGGTTCGCGCTCGGCTGCCTGATCGACTCGATCTCGATCATCCTGCTGACGGTGCCGGTGTTCGGACCGATCGCGATGGCGCTCGGCTTCGATCCGCTCGCCTTCGCGATCCTCGGCATCCTCGCCATCGAGACGGGGCTGCTCACGCCGCCCTTCGGCATCCTCGTCTTCACGGTAAAGGCGGCGCTGCCGCAGGAAGCCTCGGTCGGGGAGATCTTTCGCGGCTCGATCGCCTATTGGATCGCGCTGCTCGGCGTGATCGTGGTGATCGCGGCCTTCCCGGGAATCGCGACCTGGCTGCCGGCGCTCGGGCACGCGATCGCGAAGTAAAATGACCGACTGAAAGGAGGATGTATGCCTGCCTACTGGGTTGCCCGGTCCCGTATCAATGACGCGGTGGCGTACAAGAAATACACCGATCGCGTGCCTGCCGTCCTCGCGCGCTTCGGCGGCAAGGTGCTCGCGCGCGGCGGGCGCTACCGCATCCTCGAGGGGCCGGAGAAGTTCCAACGTTTCGTCGTGGTCGAGTTTCCGTCCCTCGAGCAGGCGGTGGCCTGCCACGAGTCGCCGGAGTACCAGGAGGCGGCGGCATTCCGCGCGGGCGGCGCCGGCGAAGTGGAGCTGGTGATCGTCGACGGCGGCGACGCGACCAAATAGAACATGAGCGAACGCGTGCCCGCGCTGCCCGCCGGCAGCTTCGTTCGATCCGTGAGCTGGAGAAACCCATGGAGTACGTGATTCAGGCGCCGCCAGTCCCGTCGCTCGCGGTGGCGGGAACCAAGGCGCGCTTTCCGGTGCGTCGCATCTACTGCGTGGGCCGCAACTACGCGGAGCACGCGCGCGAGATGGGCCACGACCCGACGCGGGAGGCGCCGTTCTTCTTCCTGAAGCCCGCCGACGCCATCGTCACCGACGGCGCGGACTTTCCTTACCCGCCAATGAGCAAGGACGTGCACCACGAGATGGAGCTTGTCGTCGCCATCGGCCAGGGCGGTTCGAACATTCCGGTGGAGAAGGCGCTCGGGCACGTGTACGGCTACGCGGTCGGCCTCGATATGACGCGCCGCGACCTGCAGGCCGAGGCGAAGAAGATGGGCCGGCCGTGGGACACCGGCAAGGCCTTCGACGCCTCCGCGCCCTGCTCCGCGATCGTGCCGGCGGCGAAGATCGGTCATCCGGGTAAGGGCGCGATCTGGCTGAAGGTGAACGGCGAGACCCGGCAGTCGAGCGATCTCTCGCAGCTCGTCTGGAACATCCCCGAGATGATCGCGTACCTCTCGACGCTCTTCACGCTGGCGCCGGGCGATCTCATCTTCAGCGGGACGCCCGCCGGCGTGGCGGCGGTGAAGCGCGGCGACGTGCTGGAGGGTGGCGTCGACGGCGTCGGTACGATCAAGTTGAAGGTCGTGTGATCGGCATGCGCGAGGCGGGGAGGCCACGATGCCGCTGAGGCACCTCGAGCGCTTCCTCAACCGGACCGCCGACATCCGGCCGACGAGCGAGCGGTGCGAGCGCGAGTGCAACGCGTGCGTGCTTCCGGGCTGACTTTCCGACCGGCAGTGGCACGTTCCGCGCACGCTGGACGGGGCCGTTGCCAGAACGCGTGTGGCATACTCGCTTCGCAGCGCGTAGGCGCGTAAGGGATCGCTCCAGTGCCCGTTGTCGCAGCAATCAAGCCCGGCTTCTACAAGGACTCGGTCGCGCTGATGCGCGTCGCGCAGTCGATCGCCGGGCGGCGCGGCATCGCACGCGCGACGCTCGTCATGGGCACGCCGGCCAACAAGGCGGTCCTCGAGCAGGCCGGCCTGCTCGAGGAGAATCTCGTGGCCGCACAGCCCGGCGACTTGCTGATCGTCGTCGAGGGCGCCACGCAAGCCGAGATCGACGAGGCGCTGCAGGACGCCGAACGGCTGCTCGTCACCGGGGACGCCACGGTGCATGCGCCCGGCGCCGGCGAGATCGTGTCCCGCTCGCTCGCAATGGCGCTCGCGGGGGACGCGCCCGCGACGCTCGCGCAGATCTCGGTCCCTGGACCGTACGCAGCGGCCGAGGCATTGAAGGCGCTGAAGCGCGGATTGCACGTGTTTCTCTTCAGCGACAACGTCCCGCTCGAGCAGGAGATCGCGCTGAAGCGCCTTGCCGCCGCACGGCATCTGCTGGTGATGGGATCCGATTGCGGCACGGCGATCCTCGGCGGCGTGCCGCTCGGCTTCGCGAACGCCGTGCGCCGCGGCGTGATCGGGCTGACCGGCGCGTCGGGCACCGGCATCCAGCACGTGAGCACGCTCATCCACCAGGCGGGCGAGGGCGTGTCGCATGCAATCGGCACCGGCAGCCGCGACGTGCTCGCCGAGGTCGGTGCCGCCACCATGCGCGAAGCCATGGCGCTGCTCGCGGCCGATCGCGACACGCACGTCGTCGTGATCGTCTCCAAGCCGCCCGCCAAGCCGGTCGCCGAGGGGGTCCTCGCCGACGCCGCGCGCGTGGGCAAGCCGGTCGTCGTGTTGTTTCTCGGCGCGAGCGGGCCCAAGTCCGGGCGCAACCTGACCGTCGTGTCGACGCTCGAGGATGCTGCAACCGCCGCGGTGGCGCTCGCGCGGGGCAACGCCTACCAGCCCTCCGCGTCGGTGCTCGACGGCACGGCGACGCTGCCGGCGGAGCTCACGATGCTCGCGCCGTCGCAGCGCTACGTGCGCGGACTCTATGCGGGCGGGACCTTCTGCACCGAGGCGCAGGTCGTGCTGCGCTCGGCAGGCGTGATCGCCTGGTCGAACGCGCCGATCGACAAGGCGCACCGGATCCCGGAGCACGCGCCGAGCGTCTCGCACTGCATGATCGACATGGGCGCGGGCGAGTTCACCGTGGGGCGGCCGCATCCGATGATCGATCAGAGCGCGCGGGCCGAGCGGCTCGTCGCCGAAGCGCGCGATCCGGAGACCGCGCTGGTGATGTTCGACGTCGTGCTCGGCTACGGCGCTCATGCCGACCCGGCCGGGGCACTGGCCCCCGCCATCCGTGAGGCGCGCGCGACGGCGCTGCGCGGCGGGCGGCACCTGATCCTCGTTGCGTTCGCCTGCGGCACGGAAGAGGATCCGCAGCGCCGGTCGGCCCAAGCCAAGGCGCTCCGCGAAGCGGGTGTCAACGTCGTCTCGACCTCGACCGCCGCGGCGCGGCTCGCGGCGAGCGTCGTCGCGGCGCGCTCGGTCAGCGTGAATCCCTGAGCCCCGCCTGCAGTCGCGGCAATGGCGCTCGACGAACGGCTCATCGTGGTGGGGATCGGCGCCCGGGCGCGGGCGGCGCTCGAGCGGAGCGCCGGTCACGCCGAGGCGATGCCGGCATATCCGGCATCGCCGTACTTGCGCGCGGCGGGAGAATTGATCTGGGTCAGCCACCGGCTGCCGGCGGCGCATCCGCGCGCCGTGCGCATCGAGCGACCGCTTCCGGGCGCCCGCAACGTGCGCTTCGGCGCGCTGCCGGTGCCCGATGCGCGGCCGTGCATGCTGCCGGCCCCGAATCACGCGGCGCTCGCCGCGGCGCGTCGCACGTGCGCGCGTGTGCTCGCGAACGTGCATGCGATCGGCTCACCGCAGGGGCTCGGCACGCTGCTCGCCGGCCGCTTGCCGCCATTCCCGCTGGACGCCGCCGTGCCGCACGTGCGCGCGTTCGCGCGGGCGTTGCGCGCGGACGATCCGGGTGCTGCCGGCGCCGCCGCGCACTCGCTGCTCGGCCTCGGACCCGGGCTCACGCCCTCGGGTGACGACTTCGTCGGCGCTGCGCTCTGCGCCCGGCTCTTCCGGGTCCGCGCCGAGGGCGGATCAGCCGCCTGGCACGCTGCTGCGGGCCGGCTGGTGGCCGCCGCGCACGTGCGGACGAACGAGGTGAGCGCTGCGCTCTTCGGCGACCTCGTCGCCGGTGAGACGTATGCGCCGCTCGCGGCGCTCTTGCGCGCGCTCGCTGGCGGCAATCCTGCCGAGGCGCTCGGCGCCGCGCGCGGGCTCGTGATGATCGGGCATTCCTCCGGCTGGGACATGCTGGCGGGCTGCGCGCTGGGGCTGACGGGACGGCTCGGCGGGCAGAGCATGGACGGCGCCGAACACCCGGCGGTGGAGACGATCCAATGAGCCACTTGCTGAAGGACGAGCTGGCGGTGGTCAACGTCGGCATCGAAGCGTTCGTCGAGAGCGTGCGGTTGCAGGGCAAGTCCGTCTGGCACGTCGAGTGGCAACCGCCGGGCGACGGCCAGGCGGGGCTTGCATGGCAGCTCGCGCAACTCCTCGGCGACCCGGCGGACCCCGAGTCCGCCGGCTCGCGCATCGACCGGGCGAACGACACTGCGACGGCGCGCATGCTTGCGGCGCAGCCGAGATTGGTCGACGTGGCGCTGCATGCGCATGAGGTCTGGCCCGACATGGACCGCATGCTGCTGCACGCGGGGGCGCCGGTGCCCTGGGAGAGGATGTGTCCGCCGATGCGGGGCGCGATGATCGGCGCGGCGCTCTACGAGCGCTGGGCCGCCTCGCCGGAGGAGGCGGAGGCGCTGCTCGGGCGCGGCGAGATCCGGTTCGCGCAGTGCCACGACCGGAACGCGGTCGGCCCGATGTCGGGCGTCATTTCGCAGTCGATGCCGTTGTTCGTCGTGAAGAACGGCACGCACGGCAACACGGCCTACTCGAACTTCAGCGAAGGCATCGGCCGCGTGCTCCGCTTCGGCGCCTACTCGCCGCAGGTGCTCGAGCAGCTGCGCTGGATCGAGAACGTGCTCGCCCCGGCGGTCAAGGCCGCGGTCGCACGCGCGCACGACGGGATCGACCTGAAGACCATTCAATCCCAGGCGCTGCTCATGGGCGACGAGGTGCACAGCCGCAACGCCGCGGCGACCGCGCTCTTCTTCATGAGCGTCGCGCCCGCGCTCGCCGCGAGCGACTTCGACCGCGCGGGCGTGGCTGCGGCGCTCGCGTTCATCGCCGCGAACTCGCAGTTCTTCCTGAACCTCTCGATGGCTGCGTCGAAAGCCACCATGGACGCGGCGCACGGCGTCGAGCACTCGAGCATCGTCACCGCGATTGCCCGGAACGGCGTCACCACCGCGATCCGCGTGAGCGGCCTGGGCAAGCGCTGGTTCGAGGCGCCGTCGGACACGCCGGTCGGACTGTATTTTCCGGGCTTCAAGGCCGCCGACGCGAATCCCGACCTCGGCGACAGCGCGATCTGCGAGACCGCCGGCTTCGGCGGGCTGTCGCTCGCTGCGTCGCCGGCCCTCGTCAAGCTCGTTGGCGGCACGGTCGCGCAGGCGATCGGATACTCGCGCGAGATGGCGCACGTCGCCTGGACGCGCAATCCGGCCATGTCGCTGCCGAACCTCGAGTTCGCCGGCGCGCCGGCGGGCATCGATGTGCGCAAGGTCGTGGACACCGGGATCCGGCCGGTGCTCACCACCGGCATCGCGCATCGCGAGGCCGGCATCGGCCAGATCGGCGCGGGCATCGTGCGCGCGCCGCTGGGCTGCTTCACGCAGGCGCTGGCGGCCCTGGCGGAGTCGCTCGGCATCCCATAACTGCCGCGGGGGTGCGTGATGGCGCCCGATCGCGAGGGGCCGTCCCGTATGCGCGTATCTCGGCACCCCGCGCGCGTGCGAAGGCGGTGCGGGTCAGCCTCCGCCGCCGCCGCCGGCGAGCGCCTTCGCCAGGCGGGCGGCGAACACGGCCATCTCCTTCGCGGCCTGCTTGTCGCCTCGCCGCTCGGCGACCGCGATCCCCGCACGGTAGGCGTCGAGCGCATCACGCTGGCTTCCGCCTTCCGCGAGCGCCCGGCCGAGCAGCTTCCATGCGGCGGAGTAGTCCGGATCCTTCATCACGGCGGCGCGCAGGTGAGCCGCGGCGCGCGCCGCATCCCCCGCTTTGAGATATTCCGTGCCGAGCGAGAAGCGCAGGAGCGCCGTGTCCCTCGGTCCGCCGAGGAGACGCTCGAGATTGGCGATGAGCGGAGCGGTCATTGTAAGATCGGCGGCGCGACTTCCTGCGCGGATTATAGGATCACCCACCCCCTTC
>JADLAV010000055.1 GCA_020848075.1 Burkholderiales bacterium | reverse complement strand
CTTGTCGCTCACGTCGTAGAGCCGGAAGCCGCCCTGGTCGTAGGGGTTGCGTTCCGACGCTTCGAGCACCGCGATGTCGGCTTCGCTCACGCTCAGCTTGTCGGCGATCTCCTTCGCCGTCGGCTTGCGGCCGAGCTGCTGCTCCAGCGCATTGCGGGCCGTCGCCATCACTTCGGATTTTCTGCCGAGGGCGGATGCGTTCATCTCGCTATTGACGATCATGATGTCGCCGACGACGCGGGCCTTGTGGCTGTGCGAATTCGGATCGTCGAGATGGATCTGCGAGACGACGCGCGGCTTGCGCGGATCGGAGATGTCGAGGATGGTCGTGCCGAGGCGATCGGCGTTGGTGAGGTGACCGAGGTAGGCATAGTTGCCTTCCACGCACACCTGGCCTGCGCCGGGCAGCTCCAGATGGGCGAGGTGCTTGACGTTGTCGCTGGCGACGCTTGCAGTCTGCGGAGCATTCATACGGGATCGGCTCGCTGGTGGGTGGAAAAGTGAAATCAACGTGATCGTACCGCAATCGCGGCGCCGGAGAATGTCCGCTTGCTCGGAGTGCGCCGCAGCAAGCGAATCGGGCCAAGGGTCTGCGTCTTCCGCGCCCGCGCGGCAGGACGGTGCCATGCTATGATTTGACTTCAAGGTCAAATCAGCCGCTCGCCGACCGCACTTGCGCATGGATGCCATCACCGAGGGCCAGTGCTTCGAAGGACCGTCGAAGACGCTCACCGACGCCCACTTCCTCATGTTCTCGGGCGTGACCGGCGACGTGCACCCGATCCACTACGACGTCGAATACGCGAAGAGCACGCGCTTCGGCAAGCCCGTCGCGCACGGGCTCCTGCTCGCGTCGCTCACCGCGCTCGGTGCGAGCAACGCCCGCGAGCGCATCGACGGCTTCGTGCTCGTCGAGCAGGGTTCGAGTTTCATGACGCCTGCCTGCGTCGGCGATACCGTGACGCCCCGCCTCGAGGTGGAGCGCGTGTGGAGCGACGACGGACGGCGCTTCTGCCGCTTGCGGACGACGCTCGTCAACCAGCGCGGTGAGAAGCTGCTCGAAGGCTTCCATGTCTACCGCGTGCTCGAGAGGAAGTCCGGATGAGCGAACGGGAGATCATCACCGGGGGGCGCGACTGGCCCGCACGCTACACCTTCGTGCCGGCGCTGCGTGTCGGCGACACGATCCATATCTCCGGCACCACCGGCACCGACGAGAACGGCGTCATCACGGCGCCGGGCGACATCGTCGAGCAGACGCGACAGATCTTCCGCAAGTTCGACGCGCTCCTCAAGTCGGCCGGCGGCTCCTGCGACGACATCGTCTCGACCGTGGATTACATCATCAGCACGAAGGACTACGGCAAGACGGGGACGGTGCGGCGGGAGTTTTTCCGCAACGGCTTTCCCACGGCTACCGGCGTCATCGTCGCCGGGCTGCTGCGGCCCGAGGCGCTGATCGAGATCTCCGCCGTCGCGGTGCTCAGGCGGTGAAGAAGCAGCGCGCCTGGGCCGCCGACCACGACGTGGGAGAGCGCCGCGACGCGATCATGCGCGGGTTGAACACCGTGCTCCGCGCCCGCGGGCGCCCCGGCGCCCTGCGCATGCAGGACGTCGCCGATCATCTCGGCCTCGTCAAGGGCAACCTCTACTATTACTTCCGCAGCAAGGAGGAGCTCATCTACCACGCGCACGTGAAGTGCGTGCGGGTGAGCCTGGAGGCGCTGGAGCGCGTGCGCGCGAGCAGGGACGGGCCCGCGAAGCGGCTACGCACGCTCATCGTGGAGCACATACTCGCCATGACCGAGGGCGAGTACGGCGCCGTGCTGCTCGAGGACATCGAGCAGCTCACGACCGCGCACCGCCGCAAGTACGTCGCGCTGCGCGACGAGTTCGAGAACGGCGTGCGCGAGATCGTTGCGGCCGGCATCACCCAGGGCGAGTTCTCGAAGCAGGACGCCCGCATCGCCGGCTTCGCGATCCTGGGTGCCATCAACTGGATTCCCAAGTGGTACCGGCCCGGGGGCGAGCTCTCCGCGCGGGTGATCGCGGACCGCTTCGCGGACATGTTCCTGCGGGCGCTGCGTCCATGACGGGCTGGTTCGAGGATTTCGAGGTCGGCGCGCGCCTGCAGACGCGCGTGCGCACGATCACCGACGCCGATCACGACGCGTTCTGCCGGCTCGTCGGCTACGAGGTGCCGCTATTTCTCGACGCAACGTACGCACGCGCGCAGGGCATGCGAGGCCGCCTCTGCCCCAGCCATCTCGTCATGTCGTTCTCCACGGCCATGACGGGCGACCTGTTCGCCGGCACCGTGATCGCGATGGCCGCGCTCGACAACGCGCGCTTCCTCGCCCCTGTGCACCCGGGCGACACGATACGCACCGAGACCGAGGTTCTGGAGAAGCGCGAGACGCGACGTGCCGACCGGGGGATCGTCGTCTTCCGCGATCACGTCTACAACCAGCGCGGGGAGGAGGTCTTCATCAACGACAAGACCATCCTCCTCCGGCGGCGCCCGGCATGAGAGCCTTCGAGCGCCTCTTCGAGCCGCGGGGCATCGCGATCGTCGGCGCGAGCGGGGACATCACTCGCTTCGGCGGGCAGACCGTGCGCGCGCTCAACACCTCCGGCTATGCCGGCGGCGTGTTCCCGGTGAATCCCAAGTACCCGGAGATCGACGGCCGGCGCTGCTATGCGTCCCTCGCCCAGATCGACGGACCGTGCGACCTCGCGGTGATCGCGCTGCCCGCCGCGCACGTGCCTCGGGCGATCCGGGAGTGCGGCGAGCGCGGCGTGGCCTATGCGGTGGTGCTCGGCGGCGGCTTTCGCGAGTTGGGCGAGCCGGGCCTGGAGCTCGAGCGCGACATGCTCGCCGCCGCGCGCGAGACGAACGTGCGCCTCGTAGGCCCCAACTGCATCGGGCTCGTCAACGTGCACGCGCATGTCGTCGCCGCCTTCGGCAGCATGACGCGGCCGCCGCGCCTCATCCCCGGGCCGGTGTCGGTCGCGGTGCAAAGCGGCGGCTTCGGCATGAGCGTCGTGATCCAGTCGGCCATGGCCGGCATCGGCTTCCGCAACATCGTGGCGACCGGCAGCGAGTCGGACATCACCATGCCCGAAATCATCTCGGCGTTCGCGGACGATCCCGAGACGAAGGCGATCTTCACCTACATAGAGGGCGTCGCCGACGGCCGCGCCCTCCTCGCGGCGTTGCGCAAGGCGCTCGCCGCGGGAAAGCCGGTGATCGTCTGGAAGGGCGGGAAGACCGGGCAGGGAGAGCGCGCGGCACAGTCCCACACCGCGAACCTGACCAGCACCTACGACGTCTACCGGGCGGCGCTCCGCCAATGCGGCGCGATCGAGATCTTCAGCACCGAGGAGGCTGCGGATTTCATCCAAGCCTTTCTCGCCGGGCGCATGCCGCGCGGGCGCAGTGTTGCCGTGGTCACCAACACCGGCGGCTCCGCGGTCGTGTTCTCCGACGCGGCGGACGAGGCGCGGCTCGATATCTCGCCGCTCGCCGAGACGACGCAGGTCCGCCTCGCCGGTCTCCTGCCGCCGCTCGCCGCTGTCGGCAATCCGGTGGACACCACCGCCGGCTACCCGCGCGCCGAGCACGCCGACAACTACCGGGCGGCCTTCGAGACGCTCCTGGCTGATCCTGAGGTGGACCAGCTCTGCGTGCTCTTCGGCACGATCATGGGAAACACCTTCGAGCTCTCCGCCCGCGTGCTGGGACAGGCAGCAAACGGCACGCAGAAGCCGGTCTTCGGCGTCTCCGCCGTACCCCGGGAAATCTCGAGCCAGGGCTGGGAACATCTGCAGGGCGCCCGCATTCCTCTGTTCGCCACGCCGTCGCGCGCCGCCCGGACCATGGGGATGCTCGCGGACTACGCTGAGGCGCGCCGGCGCGCGGAGCCCGCCGTTTACGACGTCCCGGCGCCTGCCGTCCGGCTTCCTGCCGGCGCAGTCACGCTCGACGAGCGCGAGAGCAAGGCGCTGCTGGCTGCCGCGGGCGTGGCGGTCACGCGCGACGTGCTGCTGCCGGTCGAGCCGCCGATCGCCGATGTGGCCCGCGTGCGCTTTCCCGTCGCGCTCAAGCTGGTTTCCCGCGACATTGCGCACAAGAGCGACATCGGCGCGGTACGCCTGAACGTGACGGAACGCCAGTTCGCGGAGGCCGCCGCGGACATCGTCGCGCGGGCCCGCCGCGCGGCGCCGGACGCAAGGATGGGCGGTCTCCTCGCCTGTGAGATGGTGACAGACGGGATAGAGACCATCGTCGGCGTCGTAAACGACCCTGCTTTCGGCCCCGTCGTTGCCTTCGGCCTGGGCGGCGTGCTCGCGGAGACTCTGAGGGACGTGACCTACCGCGTCGCCCCCTTCGGCAAGGATGAAGCACGCCGCATGATCCTAGAGCTTCGCGCCGCGGCTATCTTCGATGGCCTCCGCGGCTGCCCGCCCGCGGACGTGGACGCCCTCGTGCACACGCTGGTGCGGGTGGCGAGCCTCGCATGGGCGCTGCGCGGCCGCCTCGCGGAGATGGATATCAACCCGCTCCTGGTGAGGCCCCGGGGCTCCGGTGCCGTCGCCGCCGATGCGCTCGTCGTGCTTACTGGTTCCTGATACCGGCCTCCCGGATCGCCTTGCCCCAGAGCGCGTGCTCGGTCCCGATGAACGCGCGAAACTCCTCCGGACTGCTGCCTATGCCTTCGACGCCGAGCGAGGCGAAGCGCTGCGCGATCTCCGGCGATCGGACCGCCCCGACGATAGCTTTGCTCAACACCTGCATCACGGGCCGGGATATCGCGGCCGGTGCGCACATCCCTTGCCAGGTCGTCCCTTGGAAGCCGGGCACCCCCGAGTCGCTGATCGTCGGGATCTCCGGCGCCAGGGCCGACGGCTTGCGGGTAGCGATGCCGAGCGCGCGCAGCCGTCCCGACTTCAGATGCGGCAGCGCCGCCGAGATCGAATCGAAGGAAAGCTGGATCTCTCCCGCGAAGAGCGCGTTCGCGGCAATCGCGGTGCCCTTGTACGGGACGTGCGTGAGGT
>JADLAV010000054.1 GCA_020848075.1 Burkholderiales bacterium | reverse complement strand
CGATCGGGGTGCCAAGGTAATACCATGTGCCGTCGGCCCCGATTCGCATGTCGATGTCGCCACAAAACGGCGGATTCCACAGATGCACCGGCGGCGGCCCCTTCGTGGCCGCGTTTTTAGCCGCGTTTTTGGCCGCGCTCGCGGCCGCCGCCGTCAGCCGTCCAAGATCGTCGTTTGTTAGCCCTTGCTTCGCCATGGTTTGTTCCGAGGCTGCTGTTCCGAATGGCCGTCCGTGGCACAGATCCCGCGTGTCCTCGCCTGAACGTGATAGAAGACATGGATAGAAGACACGGGCGCGGGCCGCTATTGTCAAGAATCAAGGTGCTTGAAGACCCGGATTCAAGGTGAATTGATCGCGGACAGTGAGAAATCGGTCCGGTCAGGCGCATTTCCGCCCTGACAAACGGCGCGGTCGAACAGGAGCGGAAGAATGTCAGGCAGTGAAGGTGTCGAACGGCTCGAAGATGTCATCGTGCGCTCGGCGGAGCAGGCCGCCGCATCGATCCGCGCGGCACGCTCGGCGATCACGTCGGTCATTTTCGGACAGGACGGCGTCGTCGATCATGCGCTCGTCACCATTCTGGCGGGCGGTCATGCGCTGCTGATCGGCGTGCCCGGTCTTGCCAAAACCAAGCTCGTGGACACGCTCGGCACGGCGCTCGGTCTCGACGCGCGGCGCATCCAGTTCACGCCCGACCTGATGCCGTCCGACATCGTCGGCTCGGAGGTGCTGGAGGAGAGCGCGAGCGGCAAGCGCGCCTTCCGTTTCATCCGCGGCCCGGTGTTCGCGCAACTCCTGCTCGCCGACGAGATCAACCGCGCGAGCCCGCGCACGCAGTCCGCGCTCCTGCAGGCGATGCAGGAATATCATGTGACGATCGCCGGCCAGCGCCACGACCTGCCGCGCCCCTTCCATGTGCTCGCGACGCAGAACCCGATCGAGCAGGAAGGCACCTACCCGCTTCCCGAAGCGCAGCTCGACCGCTTCCTCATGGAGATCGACGTCGACTATCCGGACCGCGACGCCGAGCGCCACATCCTGCTCGACACCACCGGCGTCGAGGAGACGAAGCCGCGCCAGGCCATGACCGCCGACGACTTGCTGGCGGCGCAGCGCCTCGTGCGCCGCATCCCCGTCGGCGAGTCCGTCGTCGATGCGATCCTGACGCTCGTGCGCTCGGCGCGGCCCGGCAATACGAGCGACGAGCTCACGCAGCACATTGCCTGGGGCCCGAGCCCGCGCGCGAGCCAGGCATTGATGCTCGCCGTGCGCGCCCGCGCGCTCCTCGACGGGCGCCTCGCGCCTTCCATCGACGACGTGATCGCGCTCGCCGAGCCCGTGTTGAAGCACCGCATGGCGCTCACCTACGCAGCCCGCGCAGACGGCGAGACGATCAGCGGCGTGATCGGCAGCCTGAAGGCGAGGCTCGGCTAGGATCGTGCCCGACAATCCCGTCACCATGCGCGAGGCCGCCGGCGAAGTCCGCCGGAGCGCCTATGGCGCCGCGCAGCTCGTCGCGGCGATGCCGCGCCTCGTGCTGGAGGCGCGGCGGGTGGCGGCGTCGGTCTATCACGGCGTGCACGGCCGCCGCCGCGCCGGACCCGGCGAGAACTTCTGGCAGTACCGCCGCTTCGTCGGCGGCGAGCCGGCGACCCGCGTCGACTGGCGCCGCTCGGCGCGTGACGATCTTCTCTTCGTGCGCGAGCGCGAATGGGAAGCCGCGCACACGGTCTGGATCTGGCCCGACTGCTCGCCGTCCATGGTGTTCATGTCGAAGGCGGCGGCCGCCACCAAGCGCGACCGCGCGCTCGTGCTCGCCTTCGCGCTCGGCGAACTGCTCGTGCGCGGCGGTGAGCGCGTCGGCATTCCCGGCATCATGCTCCCGACCGCAAGCCGCGCGGTGATCGAGCGCATGGCCGATACCATCGTGCACTTTGCCGGTTCGCCGCCGAGCCTGCCGCCCGCCTTTGCGCCGGGCTCGCGCGACGAGGTCGTCCTCCTCGGCGATTTCTGGAGCCCGACTGCGGAAGTCACCGGCACCCTCGCCCGCTTGGGCGCCAACGGCGCCGGCGGCCACATCGTGCAGATCGTCGATCCTGCCGAGGAAACCTTCCCCTATTCCGGCCGCATCGAGTTCGAGGAGCCGGAAGGCGCGGGCTCGATCACCGTCGGCCGCGCCGAAGCCTGGGCCGCCGATTACATCCAGCGCGTCGCGCTGCATCGCGCGGCGATCCGCACGGCGGCCGCCCGTCTCGGCTGGAGCTTTGCCATCCACCGCACCAGCCGGCCGGCGAGCGAGCTTCTCCTCTCACTGCACGCGCGCATGAGCGCGTCGGCGGACGCCCTGCCGAAGACGCAGCCGGCGGCGCAGCACGCGGAAGAGGCCGCCCTATGATCGCCGGCCTCCCGCTCGCCTTCGCGTCTCCCTTTATTCTGCTTGGGTTGCTGGCGCTGCCGGTCCTGTGGTGGCTGCTGCGGCTGATCCCGCCGCGCCCGCGCCGCATCGCCTTTCCGCCGACGCGGATTCTCTTCGAGATCGAGCCCAAGGAAGAGACGCCCTCGCGCACGCCGTGGTGGCTGACGGCGCTGCGTCTCCTGCTCGCCGCGCTCATCATCATCGCCGCCGCCGGCCCGATCTGGAACCCGCCCGCCGCCGGCTCGCTGCCGGGCGGGCCGATCGCGCTGATCGTGGATTCCGGCTGGACCGCCGCCGCGCAATGGGAAGCGCGCATGGCGAGCGCCGAAGCGATCGCCGCCCGCGCCGAGGCCGAGGGCCGCGGCGTCGCGGTGCTTGCGACCGGCGCGCCGCCGAAGGAAGTCTCGCTCCTGCGTCCGGGCGAAGCGCGCGACGCGCTCCGGCTGCTCGCGCCCGCACCGCACACGCCCGACCGCAACGAAATCCTGCCGCCGCTCACGCGGCTCCTGCGCGCCGTGCCCGACGCCTCGGTGGTCTGGCTGTCCGACGGTGTCGATCTCGGCGATGGCGGGAAGTTCGTCGCCGCGCTGAACCAGGCGGCACCCGACCGCGTCACCGTCGTCACCGGCGGCATTCCCGGCGCCCGCGCCATCACCGCCGCCGACAACGCCGCCGCGAGCCTCACCGTCAAGGTGCTGCGCGCCGACACGAGCGCGCCGGCCGCCGGCATCGTCCGCGCCCGCGACCTGCGCGGCCTCTCGCTCGGCGACGCGGAGTTTTCCTTCGGCGCAACCGCGACCGAGATCGAAGCGCGCTTCGACCTGCCGGTCGAGATCCGCAACGACATCGCCCGCCTCGAGATCGTCGACGAGCGCTCCTCCGGCGCCGTCGAGCTCCTCGACAAGCGCTGGCGGCGGCGCACGGTCGGCGTCGTCTCCGGCGCCACCGCCGACACCGCGCAGCCGCTGCTGGCGCCCACTTACTATCTGTCGCGCGCGCTCGGCCCGTTCGCCGACGTGCGCCTCGCCGAGGGCACCGCGCCCACCACCGCGATCGAGCGCTTCATCGACCAGCGCCTGCCGGTGATCGTCCTCTCCGACGTCGGCAACATCGTCGGCACGGCGCGCGACCGCCTCGTCCGCTGGCTCGAGGACGGCGGCGTGCTCGTGCGCTTCGCCGGCCCGCGCCTCGCGGCGGCGGAAGACACGCTCGTCCCCGTGAAGCTCCGCCGCGGCGGCCGCGTGCTCGGCGGCTCGCTCTCCTGGGATCAGCCGCAGAAGCTCGGCAGCTTCGCCGGCGAAGGCCCGTTCCGCGACCTGCAGGTGCCCGACGACGTCGTCGTGCAGCGGCAGGTGCTCGCGGAGCCCGACGGGCTGCTGATGGAGCGCACCTGGGCGTCGCTCGCCGACGGCACGCCGCTCGTCACCGCCGTCTCGCGCGGGCGCGGCCTGATCGTGCTGTTCCACGTCACCGGCGACACCGCCTGGTCGAACCTGCCGATTTCCGGCAGCTTCGTGGAGATGCTGCGCCGGATCATCGCGCTCGCCGGCTCCGGCTCCGGCGCCGCCGCCACGGAAAAGAACGGCACCGAGGAACGCGGCCCCGCGCCGACGATCGCGCCCTCGCGCCTGCTCGACGGCTTCGGCGTCTTCACCGCGCCCGGCCCGACCGCGCGGCCGATCCCCGCCGACTTCCGCGGCCGTGCCGTCGCCGATCACCCGCCCGGCTTCTACGGCCCGCCCGAAGGGCTGGTCGCCGTCAACGCGCTCACCGCCGACGACCGCCTGAAGCCGCTCAATCTCGGCCCGCTCGCCGCCCATGCCGAGCCCTATAGCCGCGGCGAGCCGCTCGATCTGCGCGCCGGATTCCTGTCCGGCGCGTTCACGTTGCTCGCGCTCGACACCCTGATCATCTTTCTGCTGGCCGGCGGTCTTGCGCGCCTGACCGGCCGCCGCGGGGCCACGGCGGCGCTCGCCTTCCTCATCGCCATCGCGGCTTCCGGCGATCCCATTCGCGCGCAGGAGCTGACGCAGGCGCAAGTGGATTTCGCGCTGCAGGCGTCGTTGCAGACGCGCCTCGCCTATGTGCGGACGGGCGATACGGAAGTCGACAACCTCAGCCACGCCGGGCTCGAAGGGCTCTCCGTCTTTCTCGCGCAGCGCACCGCGCTCGAGCCGGCCGAACCCATCGCCGTCGACATCGCGAACGACGAGCTTTCGTTCTTCCCCATGCTCTATTGGCCGATCGTGCCGACCGCGCCGCAGCCGGACGCGGCGACGCTCGCCCGCGTCGACGCCTACATGAAGCAGGGCGGCACCATCCTGTTCGACACCCGCGACGCCTATAGCGGCATTCCCGGCCGCGCCAGCGAGGTGACGCCCGGGCTTGCCAGGCTGCGCGAAATTCTCGCCGCCCTCGACATCCCCGAACTCGAGCCGGTGCCGCGCGACCACGTGCTGACCAAGGCGTTCTACCTCCTGCGCGATTTCCCCGGCCGCTACGCGGGCGGCACGCTCTGGGTCGAGGCGCTTCCCGCCGCGCCGGAGGAGCAGGAAGCGCGGCCCGCACGTGCGGGCGACGGCGTCTCGCAGATCATGATCACCTCGAACGATCTCGCCGGCGCCTGGGCCGTCGGCCGCGACGGCCAGCCGCTGCTGCCGCTCGTGCCCGGCGAGCCGCGCCAGCGTGAATTCGCCTTCCGCACCGGCGTGAACATCGTGATGTACGTGCTCACCGGCAACTACAAGGCCGACCTGGTTCACATCCCCGCGCTTCTCGAAAGGCTCGGGCAATGAACTTCGGCATCGCGTTCGAGCCGCTCGTCTCCATGCCCGTCCTCATCGGCGCGGGCGTGGTGGCGCTTCTCGTCGCGCTCCTGCCGCTCGTCACCCGCACCCGCGGCGCCGTCGCGCGTGCGCTTGCGCTCGCGCTCGGCCTGCTCGCGCTCGCCAATCCGTCGCTCACCCGCGAGGACCGCGAGCCGCTGCCCATGGTCGCCGCCGTCGTGCTCGACCGCAGCGCGAGCCAGCGCTTCGGCGACCGCACGCCGGCGACCGACGCCGCCCGCGCCGCGCTGGTCGAGCGGATCGGGCGCATCCCCGGTCTCGAATTGCGTGTCGTCGAAAGCGCGGGCGACAACGAAGGCGACGGCACCCGCCTTTTCTCGGCGCTCGGCGCGGCACTCGCGGACGTCCCGCCGGATCGCGTGGCCGGCGCGGTGCTGGTCACCGACGGCCGCGTGCATGACGTGCCCGCCCCTTCCCTCCTCGGCTTCAAGGCGCCGGTGCACGCGCTGATCACCGGCCGCGACGGCGAGCGCGACCGCCGCGTCGTGCTCACGGCGACCCCGCGCTTCGGCATCGTCGGCCAGCGCCAGACCGTCGGCTACCGCATCGAGGACGAAGGCGCGCCGCCGCGGGCGCCGGTCGAGGTCACCGTCCGCCGCGACGGCGAAGTGGTGACGCGCGCGACCGTGATCGCCGGCACGCCGACCGAAGTGCCGGTCGAGATCACCCATGCGGGCCCGAACATCGTCGAGATCGAGGCGTCGCCGCTCGACGGCGAGCTGACGCCGCTCAACAACCGCGCCGCGCTCACCATCGAAGGCGTGCGCGAGAAGCTGCGCGTGCTCCTCGTCTCCGGCGAACCGCATTCCGGCGAGCGCACCTGGCGCAACCTGCTCAAGTCCGACGCCAACGTCGATCTCATCCATTTCACTATTCTGCGTCCGCCGGAGAAGCAGGACGGCACACCGATCAACGAGCTGTCGCTGATCGCATTCCCGACGCGCGAGCTCTTTCAGCAGAGGATCAAGGACTTCAACCTGATCATCTTCGACCGCTACGCGCAGCAGGGCGTGCTGCCGCTCATCTATTTCGACAACATCGTCCGTTACGTGCGCGAAGGCGGCGCCTTGCTCGTCGCCGCCGGCGCCGAATACGCCGGCACCAGCTCGATCTACCGCTCGCCGCTCGAAGCGATCCTCCCTGCGCAGCCGACCGGCAACGTCGCCGAGGGCGGCTATCGCGCGAAGCTGACGGAGCAGGGCAAGCGCCACCCGGTCACCCGCGCGCTGCCCGGCTCCGAGTCCGATCCGCCGCAATGGAGCACCTGGTTCCGCGCGGTCAACGCCAACGTCGACAGCAACGGCACCGCGATCCTGAGCGGCCCGAACGACGCGCCGCTCCTCGTGCTCGGCCGCGAGGGCGACGGCCGCGTCGCGCTGCTCCTCTCCGATCACATCTGGCTGTGGGCGCGCGGCTTCCAGGGCGGCGGCCCGCACCTCGATCTCCTGCGCAAGCTGTCGCACTGGCTGATGAAGCAGCCCGAGCTCGAGGAGGAGCGCCTCGTATTGCAGGTGCAGGGCCGCGAGCTCGTGGTCGAGCGCCGCACCATGCAGGACTCCGCGCGCCCGGTGACGGTGACGCCGCCGTCCGGCACGGCGCGCACCGTGGAGCTTCAGTCCGCCGAGCCCGGTATCTTCCGCGCCGGCACCGAGGCGAATGAATTCGGCCTCTGGCGCGCGACCGACGGCGAGCTGACGGCGCTCGTCAATGTCGGCCCGATCAATCCGCGCGAATACGCCGAAGTGACGAGCACGAAAGACGTGCTCGCGCCGCTCGCCGCGGCGACCGGCGGCGGCGTGCTGCGGCTCGCCGACCTCGGCCAGTCCGCGCCGCGCATCGTCGGCGTGCGCTCGGGCGAGCGTTTCGCGGGGCCGGACTGGATCGGCCTGCACCTGCGCGATGCGAGCGTCGTGCGCGGGCTCTCGCTGTTCCCGCTGTTCGCGGGCCTGACGGGTCTCCTGATCCTGCTCGCCGCCGTCGCCGCCGCCTGGGCGAGAGAAGGAAGGTAAGCTTTCTCCGCTCGTCCCCGCGAAAGCGGGGACCCAGAGCCCAAAAATCTGTGCTTCACGCCGGTCGCTGGATTCCCGCTTGCGCGGGAATGAGCGGCGGTGGCAATCGCCCCGCGGGTCTCTTGCTATCGATTTTGCTCGACGCCGAAATCCGGCCGCACCGCGCCGGACACGCCCTCGAACGCGCCGGGCGCAAGCTCCGCGATCAGCACCCGGTCGGGATCGACCGGTCCCGGCAGCTCCACGCGCTTGTGCGGCACCTTCTTGAATCCCAGCCGCCCGTAATAGGGCTCGTCGCCCACGAGCAGGACGAGCGTCGCGCCGCTCTCGCGCGCTGCCTTGAGCGAAGCCTCGATCAGCGCGCGGCCGATGCCGCGGCTGCGGAACGGCGGCTCGATGGTGAGCGGCCCGAGCAGCAACGCGGCCGCCTCGCCGATCCGGATCGGCGTGAGCCGCACCGAGCCCACGAGCAGCGTCCCGATCCGCGCCGTGAACGAAAGCTCCGGCCTGTGCGGCGCGCTCTCGCGCAGGCGGTAGGCCGTGCGCGCAAAACGGCCGGGCCCGAACGTGCGCTCATAGAGCCGCTCGATGGCCGGGCCGTCGTCGGGCTGTTCGGGCAAGATCAGCAGGGAAAGGTCGGTCACGCAGGCGCTCCCAAGCCCGCGCGGGATATCACGCCGTCTTTAAGGAATCCATGAATTGCGAAAGGCCGGGATGACTGGCGATCGCCGATAAACGACCCACATAGGAATAGCCCATATAGGGAAATGAGCGCCTCATCCTTCGAGACGCCCTGTCACCTCATCCTGAGGAGCCGTGTGTAGCACGGCGTCTCGAAGGATGAGGTGACAGGGCTCCTCAGGATGAGGCGCTGGATTGGAACATCCGAGGTGGATCATGGGACACCTGCTCGACGGCGTCTGGCGCGAGGATTTCTTCGATCACGACGAGCGCGGCCGCTTCGTCCGCCAGGCCACCCGCTTCCATAGCTGGATAACCCCGGACGGGGCTGCCGGCCCGACCGGCGAGGCGGGCTTCAAGGCCGAGCCCGGCCGCTATCACCTCTATGTCTCGCTCGCCTGTCCCTGGGCGCACCGCACCCTCATCTTCCGCAAACTGAAGAAGCTCGACGACCTCATCTCCGTCTCGATCGTCGACCCGGTCATGGGCGCTGAGGGCTGGGCGTTCTCCCATGCGCCCGGCGCCATTCCCGACACCGTCGAGGGCAAAGAGCGCCTCTCGGAGATCTATCTGCTCACCGACCCCAAATACACCGGCCGCGTCACCGTGCCTGTGCTCTGGGACAAGCAGAAGAAGACGATCGTGAACAACGAATCGTCCGAGATCATCCGCATGCTCAATTCGGCGTTCGACGCCCTCACGCCCGCGCGCACGGACTACTGCCCGAAGGAGCTGCGGCCGGAGATCGACGAGATCAACACGCTCGTTTACGAGACGGTGAACAACGGCGTCTATCGCACGGGCTTCGCCACGACCCAGGAAGCCTACGAGGAAGCGTTCCGCAATCTCTTCGCCACGCTCGACAAGCTGGAGGAGCGGCTGTCGCGGCAACGCTATCTCGTCGACAATCGCCTCACCGAAGCCGACTGGCGGCTGTTCACGACGCTGATCCGCTTCGACGCCGTCTATTTCGGCCACTTCAAATGCAACCTGCGCCGCATCGCCGACTATCCGAACCTGTCGAACTACCTGCGCGACCTCTATCAGGTGCCGGGCGTCGCCGGGACCGTGAACCTCGCGCACATCAAGACCCACTATTACGCGAGCCATCGCAAGATCAATCCGACCGGCATCGTGCCGCTCGGCCCCGAGCTCGATTTCGCCGCGCCGCACGACCGCGCCCGCTTCGACAAGCCGGCGGTTCGCGCCGCGCGCTGACCAACTATTCGTCATTCCGGGGCGCCCGCCGAACTCCCGCGAAAGCGGGAGGAGGGCGGGCGAGCCCGGAATCCATCGGCATCGCCACCTGCGCTGCAAGTTCGGTATGGATTCCGGGTCCGCCGCTTCGCGGCGTCCCGGAATGACAAAAGTTAAATCGCTTATTCCCGTCTATTCGCGCGCAAGCGTCTGAACACGCGCAGCATTCTATCTCCGCGAAAAAAGTTACGCCCCCTCCTATGCGGCGGCCTTAAACTATTCGCGTCCTGATCCTTACGAGGGGCGCTACCGGTGCGACCTGTGGTGCGGATCGGGAGCGGCGCCCGCTGTCGTGCCTCGCAAGCACGGGACCGGGAGCTGCGGGGCTCCGCCCGGCGGCATTACGACCGCCTGCCAGGAGCT
>JADLAV010000053.1 GCA_020848075.1 Burkholderiales bacterium | reverse complement strand
GGCGAGCTGCGGCCAGCGGAACCCCGCGTGAGCGGCAGCGTAGTCCTCGCGGTTCGCGAGCAGGAACTCGCGTGCTTGCATGAAACTTGCCGTCGCGTTCATCGAGCGCCTCCTGCCGTGGCGTCCATCGGGAAGGAACCATGTTATCCGCGGGCGCGGGAATTTCGAGTCTGCACGAGGGCCTTGCCAGCCACGTCGATGCCGCGCTGGGCGATGGCTTCGCCTTCGACGGCGCACGCTGCGACCGCATCGTCGCGAGCGTGCTGTCGCGGGCCAGCGCCGACGGCCTCAGCACCAAGGGTTGGCAGAGCAGAGATTGCCGATCCGCCTGCTGCGTGGGTCTTCGAGGACGAGGTGGGCGCAAGTGCCGATTCGGTTCGCCGACGTGATCGTCGACGCGAGGAAAAAGGGCGTGGTAAAGTAGCGCCCCTCACCGGGCGGGGTCTCGTTACAGATCGGCACCGTGTGCCGATGTCGCCCGACCGGCTCGCAGGTCTTGGGCTCGACCCGATAGGAGAAAGGCGATGATTCGAAGGTTTGGAGGTGTTGCGCTGGCAGTTGCTGCCGTGCTTGGCCTTGCCGAGGCCGCACACGCGCAAGTCCGCGTGCAGTACGGGCGTATCACCAACGTGCAGATGGCCACTGTCACCGACAGCACCGCGAGAAATGTCGGCACGCTCGTCGGTGGTGGCATTGGCGTCCTCTCGGGCAGCGGACAGTCGGGAAGCAACCGCGCGCTGCGCGGGATCGGCGGCGCGGCCGCCGGCCGCGGCGTGGGCACGTTGGCCGGGCGGTCGCAGGCCTTCGAGTACACGGTGCTGGTCGACGGCATGACCACGGTCCGCATCGTTTCCGACCAGGCCGGCAAGCGCGTCGGCGACTGCGTCGCCGTCGAGCAGGGACAGTTCGCGAACATCCGGCTGGTGCCCGACAGCCGCTGCGCGCCGCGCGCGCAGGCCGCGCCCGCCAAGGCCGCACCGCCGCCGGCAGCGCGACCCGCCGACACGCGGCAGGCCAATGCCTGCGAGCAGGCCAAGGAACAGGTGCTCGCGGCGAACACCGACGAGGAATTCGCTATCGCCGAACGGCGGATGCGGCTGCTCTGCGGCGAGTGAGTGCCGCGGACGCCGCACCGGCGTCCGCGCGTTCGCCCTGTCTGTCTCGGCCGTTCGGCGCGCGCGGTCGGGGAAATGGGCGTGGAGGAGGTGGCGCAGGCGCTCGTTACCCCCGACGCCACGGTGCGGACCCGGTCCTTCCGCGCCCGCAGCCTGGGCACTTCACTCCCGAGAATCTGGAAGCCTAAACCCCTGCCTCACAACGACGGACGAATCCCGAACCGGTCGTTGCAACCGGCTACTCGCCTGGCCGCCGAAGCGGCCAGGCATATCGGTCAGCAGCAGTGCGCCGTTACCTTGCTCTGGGTCGTGGCCGGGCACTGACCCTTCGTGTCCTTCTGGGGCCTTGCCTCGTTGTCACGCGAATCGAGCCGAACGATGGTGTCTTTATGCAGGGTGAGCGAACCAAACGTGGTCTTCGTTTCTGGCATGGCAATCTCTCCTATCGTTGGTGACGATTCAGTCGAAAATGACGACCATCGATGCGCCCTCGCTCGCTGGCCGGCCATCGGTTTCCCGCTCGCAATGAATTCCCGCAGTCCCGCCTCACCGAGTCGAGACTGCCGCTCGTCTGGCGACGTCATGCTAGCAGATGCACGCGACGCGCTGGAGGAAATGGTCCGCAGAAAAATCTGCCAGTCCTGTTCATCCGACCGACGCTCTTCCGCACCCCCGACAGTCGGCCGGCAGACAGCCGAGCAGCCGCTCGGGCGTGAACAGTCAATCCGCCTCTCGCAGCAGTAGCGGGGTAGCTTGGCAAAGTCCAAAGCAGGGCGGCTGGAAACCTCCGTCTCGGCCGATCAGCGTTTGCGCTTCGCCGCCGCGCCCTTCGGTCTCGCCTGCGCCAGTGCCTTCAGGTCCACCGACGGGATCTTGGGCGCTCTCGGCAGCACTTCCGGCGCGCTCACCGCGACGGCATTCTTGCCACTTTTCACCTGTTTAATTTTGGGTGGCTCGAGCTTCGTGACCGCCGCGACCATCGGCGCGACCTTGATCCTAGGCAAACGCTCGGCCTTCACATCGGCACGCCGCGCGACGATCCGGTACCCGACGCGCACCTTGCGCAGCATCGCGCCGGCACGCTCGTCGACACGCGCGATCTCGAAGCTGTCGGGACCGCGCCTGCGCACGTACAGCGATTCGGGGCCGTAGCACGAGAGGAAGACCTGGTAGCGGTTGCGCTTGATCAGGGACGCGAAGTCCTTGTCGAGCTTGACGGTGACGGATGCCTTCGCGAAGGTGATCTCACCAAAATCCTCGAAGTAACTCTCGGGGCTTTCGACGCAAAACAGCGAACGGAGGGTGCCGTCGGCGTGTTTGACCGCTGCGGCCTTGGGGCCTCCGACGACATAGAAGCCGCCGCGCACGACCACGTTGCCTCCGAAGTAGCCGGCCCAGCCGCGCAGCGATCGGCCGCCGACGCCAATGCCCGAGACCGAGTCGCCCATTACGCCTTGCCCGGCGTCGCAGCTGCCCACCACGCCGATCGCAGCGCCGGCGCTGCCCGTAGAGCGGCCCACGAGCGCGTTCGTCGGCGAGACGCCCATTACGCCGATACCCTGGACGGAGGTACCCCACACCCCATACATCCGGTCCGCTTGCCCATGCACACCGGCCAGCCCTTGCTTGGTGACGCCTTCAATGGCCGTTGCATCACGCGAGCGACCCAGCACTGCGCTGTTGCGCACCGAATCGGCCAGCACACCGACCCCGGTTTGCGTGGACGCCACAAGGGCATCGCCCTGCTGAGAGCGGGCCTCGACACCCGCGCCCGACGCCGAGCGGCCTGCAACGCCCGTGCGCGAGTTGCTCTGCCCGATGACACCCCAGCCCGTCGTGGCGACGCCATGCACCCCGACCCCGTCGTTGCATTGGCCGACCACGCCGGTGGCGCTCACGAATTGATTGTCGTCGTCGAGGATCACGCCGGTCAGCGCTCGGCCGACAACACCGAACGAATTCGTGACACCCAGGACGCCTGTTTCGCCCCAGAACAGATTCGGTGGTCCGCTCGTTGCCCCGAGCACGCCAACCGCCTGCGGAGAGGCCGGCGCCATGCCCAGTACGCCAGCTTTCGTCCCGGTCGAGTCAAGACCGGTCGAAAAATTGTCGCCTCGGATCGCCGCGCTGCCGGCCGGCGCGCCCAAGCGCTGTACCCAGAACGCGCTGGTCTGCGTGCCGAAGGGGCTGCCGTTGTGGACCAGCATGGTTGCAGAAGTCGCTCGGTTGTCGGGCGGCTGCGTCATCCCGACGCGCAGAGGATCACCATTGGACATTCGAACTCTCCTTTCGAGCAGAGCATTGACACACGGCGCGGTCGCAGGGGGGCGACCGCCATTCATGGTAGGCCAGCCGTCCTGATGGCGCCAGCCCGGGGCGGCGGCGGACGCGGCATTCACGCCGCAGGCAGGGTACTCGCGCCGCGGGGCGGGCAGCAGGTTGCGACGATCAGCGCGAGTAACTGGAGTTCGAGATTCGGCGGATCCACCGCAAGCCGTGCGGCACCGTCGAGCGCGAGCGCGCTCCAGTTCCTGGGCAGCCGCCAAGCGCGTCGCCGGCTACGTGCGGCGACGCCGCCATTCGGCGGCGATCCAGGATGTTGTCGAGGAACTGAGGCGCGACCGGGATACGGGCGAGACGCTGGCCGAGCGTTCGCACGGCGCGCGTGCTGGTGAGCACGTCACTGCCCGAGGTCGAGGTGCGGCGCATCGAGTACTGATCGTCCCGGCGCCGCCGCTTGCGCGGGGATGACCGAACCAGACCTGCGTCAGGGCTAATAGACCACGACCCGGTCCCCGACCTTGATCTGCTCGTAGAGCCACATGGCGACTTGGTAGTCCTTCAGCTGGCTGCAGCCGTGGGAGCCGCTCTCGTAGCCCTTCTCGGCGAAGTCGTCGGAGAAATGGATCGCGACGTTGCCGGTGTAGAAGATGGCGTACGGCATCGGGGTGCGCTCACCGAAGATCGTCGAAATGGTATCGCGGTTCATGTACCAGACGCGGAAGGCGCCAACGGGGCTGTCGTAGCCGGGCCGGGAGAACCGTGCCTCGCGGGTGAAACGCACCTTGCCGTCGACCACGTACGACATCCTTCTCTGCTCCTTGGAGATGCAGACCACCCGGCCGGCTGCGCAGCGCGGATCGAGCTCTTGCGTCAGGGCGCTCGCCGGAGGCGCGTCGAACAATTCGGCGTAGCGGGGATTGCGAGTGACGCGGATCAGGTTCGCCCACGTCCGCTCGTCCATGATCTCGGCGGCCGGCAGGCCGATCCTCGCGCGGAAGGCTCCGATGGCCTCTCGGGTGGGCGCATCGAATGCGCCGTCGACCGGGCCTTGGTAGAGCCCGATCTGGTTGAGGCGGTGCTGCAGCTCCATCATGTACCCCCGGTGCTTCGGCCCCGTGAACCATGGACCGACGTCGATGTTGCTGAGCTCCGCCTCGGTCGGGTGGTGAGACTTGGGCAGCAGCGCATCCCATGTCTTCTGATCGACGATCCCGGTGGCCCGTATGCCGTTCTCCTGCTGGAATTTGACGACCGCCGCCCGGGTCTGCATGCCGAACCTGTTGTCGGCATCGAGAATCGCAAGGTACTTCGCGTGACGCAGCCGGATCTGCAATTCGCGAATCAGCCGCGACGCCATCCCGAAGCGCAGTTCCTGCCGGATCGGTTCGGGCTGACTGAACGGACGTGGCGCGGCCTGCCGCCCAACCGCCGGCATCAGGGCGATCGCACTATCGATGGCATTCACGGTGTCGCGTGGCGACGCACCGGGGGTGAGCGTCGCGAGGGCCGACTGCGCGTCGGCCGTGAGAGTAGGTGCGGCTGGCGCATCGGCCCGCGCGTGCGACCAGAAGGTACCCAGGCCGATCACGGCCACCGCGACGCCGGTGATCAGCGCGCGCATGAGCGCGCCGCCGGCGCGATGATCGAAAGCGGTTCCAGCCATGTCATCCGAAAACCAGCAGTTGCATCATCTCGCCCGCGTTCGTGGCGGCGCCCGAAGGATCCTTGTCGCGCGTATTTTGTGGGAGAAATTGCACGAACGCAAAGAAGGGTGTGTCGTGCAAGAGGGCGCCGGTCACAGCCTGCGGGCAGGGACCGAGGTCGGTCGGCGATCGATACCGAAGGGTAGCGGCCGGTCGGAGCGCCCGGAACCCCGCGCCAGTGCCGGGCCTTGGCGGGTTCCCCGCGCGGTCTCGAGGTCGTTGGCGACGGGGCGGGAATGTTCAGGCCGCCGTCAGGAACGAGCTCGGCATCCAGTGTTATGATCGCCACGAAGCTCTGCAATAGTCCGTCATTCCCGCGCAAGGTCGTCACCCCCGAGTGCTCGCAACGGGGGTGAAAATCGAGCGCGATCGGCGACTTGCCGAATCCCCGCGTTCGCGGGGACGACTGCGTCAGACCTTCCCCAGTGAATTTCAACCCGACAAAGGAATTTCTCATGCGAATCGCACTTGCCGGCGCGAGCCTGGCCCTGGCGCTGTCGGCGCCGGCCCTCGCGCAGGAGTACTACCGACTGCAGAGCGCGAGCGACCTCGCGCGCGTCTGCTCGCCGTCGGCGGACGACAAGAACGCAGCCACGAGCGTGGCTTTCTGCCACGGCGTGCTCGCCGGCGCCTACGGTTACTTCCTGGCGAGCACGCCTGCCGCCGACCGTTTCGTCTGCCCGCCGCAGCCCGCGCCGACACGCACGCAGGTGGCGAACGGCTTCGTGGCGTGGTTGAAGGATCGGCCGCAGTACGGCAACGACGGCGCCATCGACGCGCTGTTCCGCTACGCGGCCGAAACCTACCCCTGCAAACACTGAACGCGAACGAAGGACATCCGATATGAATACTCGACTGATCTCCGGCGGCGTGCTCGCCCTCGCGCTGGCGACGGCCGGCTGTGCCAACATGACCGATACGCAGCAGGCCACGCTGTCCGGCGCCGCCATCGGCACCGCGGCCGGCGCGGCGGTGGGCGCGATTACCGGCCAGTGGGGCTGGGCCGCGGGCGGTGCGGCGATCGGCGCCGGCGCCGGCTACCTGACGCAACAGCAGCGCAACCAGCGGGCCGCGGCCGAGCAGCGTGCCTTCGACGCGGGCGTACAGGCCGGCAGGCAGCAGGGGGCGAAGTAGCAGCACCTGCTCTTTGAAGCTTCGGTGCGGCCAGCGCGTGCCGCGCCGGGGCTTCGAGGCGGCGCCCCCAGATCGTGCCTAAGTGGATTCCTGCTGCGGCTCGCCGTCGTCCCGCGGCGCGCCCGCGGGCGCGACGAGCCCGTACTGCCTGATCATGCGCCGCAGCCTCGGGCGGGAGATGCCGAGGACTTCGCACGCTTGCCCGCGGTGCCAGCCGGTCGCGTCCAGCACGCGCAGCACGTGCGCTTTCTCGATGTCGCGCAGGCTGTGCTGCGCGACGTGCTCCATCTCGCCCTTGGCGCGCTCCGGGTGCACGCACAGATGCGGGGGAAGCATCTCGCAGGTGATGACGCCGGAAGAGGAGAGGGCGACGGTCTTCATCAGCACGTTTTCGAGCTCGCGCACGTTGCCCGGCCAGTCGTACGCCTGGAAGCAGTGCAGGGCTTCGCGGTGCATCCGCGCCACGCCGTGCCGCATCTCGCGGTTGATTCTCGCGAGGAGCGCCTGGACCAGGTCGGGGATGTCCTCGCGCCGCTCGCGCAGCGGCGGCAGGTGGATGGTCACCACCTGCAGGCGGTAATAGAGGTCCTCGCGAAACGCGCCCTGCGCAACGCGCTCGCGCAGCTCCACGTTGGTCGCCGCGATGACGCGCGCATTCGTCGTCTGCGAGGTCTTGCCGCCCACGGGCACGAATTCCCGCTCCTGGAGCACCCGGAGGAGCTTCGCCTGGACGGCGGGCGAGAGCTCGCTCACCTCGTCGAGGAAGATCGTGCCGTTGTTCGCCATGGCAAACTTGCCGACGTGCCGCTCGGTGGCGCCGGTGAAGGCACCGCGCTCGTGCCCGAACATGTCCGATTCGATGAGGGTGTCGACCAGCGCGGCGCAGTTGACCGCGACGAACGGCCCCGTGGGATTCGACCCGACGCGATGGATGGCGCGCGCGACGAGCTCCTTGCCGGTGCCCGACTCGCCGGTGATCAGCACCGTGACCCCGGTCTGCGCGGCGAGGCCGATGGTCTTGAAGACTTCCTTCATGGCGCGGCTGTGCCCCACCATGATCTCGCCGCCGGGTCGCGCGCCCGGCGGCGCGGGGACCTCGAGCACGCTGCCTTCTTCCGCCTCGCGATGGCGCAGCGCCCTGGCGACCGCAGCGTCCAGCTCGTCGATGTCGATCGGCTTCTGGATGTAATCGGTCGCACCTCCCTGCATGGCCTGGATGGTGCTGTCCATGTCGTGGAAGGCCGTGATCACGAAAACGTGCGCGGCGGGACAGCAGCGCTTGAACTCGGGCAGCGCCTGCAGGCCGGAGCGCCCAGGCATGCGAATGTCGAGAATCAGCAGGTCCGGGCACCGTGCCACCGCGGCAGCGAGCCCCTCTTCGGCGCTGTGCGCGACTTCCACCGCGTGCCCCCGGCCGCGCAGATGCAGCTGCAGCGTCCGGCAGCTCGCCAGGTCGTCATCGACGATCAGGATCGCGCTCACTGGGCCTGCCTCACGGGGCCGGTGGACAGGACGACTGCTGCACAGGTCCCGCCGCCCGGCGCGGCCCCCAGGCCAAGCTGGCCGCCGTGCTGATCGACGATGCGCTTGGCGATCGAGAGCCCGAGACCGGTGCCCCGAGCGCGGCTCGTGCAGAACGGCTCGAAAATGCGCTCGCCCAGCTCGGCTGGCAGCCCGCATCCGTTGTCGAGGATCTCCACGCGGATCTGCGGCGGCTGCGGCCCGAGCAGCATGCGGGCGCATACGACGACTTCGGGCGCCCTGTTCGAGACGCCCTCGGTCGCCTGCACCGCGTTCAGGATCAGGTTGGAGAACGCCTGCCGCAGCTTGTTGGGATCGCCGTGCAGCGTGGGCAGCCCGGGTTCGTAGCGCGTCTCGACCCGGACGCCGCGCTCCTCGATCTCGCGCTGCGCCAGCACCACGGAGGCATCGAGCAGCTTGCCGAGGTCGATCCATGCGGGCTGCAGCGCGTCGGGGCGCGCGTAGCTCAGGAGATCGGAGAGCACCTCCTCCATGTAGCGCACCTGCTCGAGGGCGATGCGGTTGATCTCGTGCTCGGCCTCGGTGAGCGGGCTGTCGGCGCGCTTGCCGAGGATGCCGAGGCTCATCTTGATCGTCGAGAGCGGGTTGCGCAGATCGTGCGCGATCATGCTCGCGGCCTGGCCCATCGCCGCAAGCGCCCGGTTTTCAGCGCGCTCGCGGTTGCGCGCGGCGACTTCCTCCTGCAATCGCCTGCGCTCGGTGATGTCCTCCGCCTCGGCGAGGAAATGCGTGACCGCGCCGCGCTCGTCGCGGATCGGCGAAATGGCGAGGTGCTCGAGGTAGATGTCGCCGTTCTTCTTGCGGTTGCACAGCTCGCCCCGCCACTCCGCGCCCGCGAGGATCTTCGCCCACAACTGCGCGTAGGTTGCCGGCGGCGTCCGGCCGCTCTTCAGGATGCGCGGATTGCGCCCCCGCGCTTCGTCGAGCCCGTAGCCCGTGACCTGGGTGAACTTGGGGTTGACGTACTCGATCGCGCCCGAGGCGTCGGTGATGAGCACCATGGTCGGACTCTGCTCGACCGCGCGCGAGAGCTTGCGCAAGCGCTCCTGCGCCCGCCGGCGCTCCGCGATCTCGCGCTGCAAGTCGCGGTTGGCGGACTCGGTCTCCAGCGCTCGCAGGCGCGCCACCTGCGCGAGGCGCGCCGCGAACGCGAGCAGGAGCGCGAGCGTCAGGCCTCCGGCGAGCACCGCTTGGGGCAGCGACGAGCGCATCGCGGCCAACGCCGGGGGCGGCGGCCAGACGTGCACCAGCCAGTCGGTGTCGGCCAGGCGGATGCCGGCCTCCTGCTTGAACCGCGGATCGCCTTCGTCCGAAGTCGCTCCGCGCAGGTAGATCGTCGCGCCGTTCTCCATGACCCGGATGCCGTAGCCGTGCGCGATGTCGCGGCGCAGGATCTCGTCGAGGAGGGATTGCACGCTGTACGTCGCGACGATCAGCCCGGCGAAACCGCTCGGTCCGAAGATCGGCACGTTGACCGAGAAGACGTTCTCGCCCGGGGCGCGCGCGACGACGCGCGAGAGCGCGATCTGCCCGCGCCCGAGCGCGGAGCGCCAGGCGAGCTGCACCGCGGCGGAACGCGGATCGATCCCCGTGCCCGGCGGTGCGGACGCCCCGACCTCCCATCGCACCCGGAAGTCCGCATCCACCCAGGCGAAGCTCAGCAGCCCGCCGTAGTGGCGCATGTACTGCGCGGCATCGGCTTCCCACTCCGCGCGCGGCGGCTCGCCCTGCATCTCCCAGCGCCGCGCCATGCGCAGCTGCGCGAGCATGCGCGATTCCATGCGCACGGCGATTTCGTTGCGCACGCTTTCGAGCTGCATGGCGGCGGCGCGAGCGAGCTGCGCCCGCTCCTGCGCGAGCAGCGCGGCCCACAGCCCGAGGGTCGCCGCGCTCACCGTCAACCCGATCAACCACGCGAGCCAGCGCGACGCGAAGAGGCGCGCCGCCGGTGCAGCCTCGCCCGCCGGCAGGGCGAGCGCTGCCGAGCCTTGCCGTTCGGGAATGGAGAGGCCGGACGCCAGTGGCATAGCCGCTCTCAGCGGTGGCAACCGGTCAAATTGTAGTCTTCAAACCGTACGCCGGGGGCGCCGCGACCCTGGGCGCGGGGCGGGAGGCCCGCGTCGCGGCGCCGCGCTCCTGCATCTGCGCGCAGATCTCGCCCGCGGCGGCGTAACCGCCGACCAGGCGGTCGCGGGTCGAGACTCCGTCCAGATAATTCGCCGCGAGGTGCAGGCCGGGCCAGAGCCGCAGCCGGTCGCGAATGCGCCGCACGCGCTGCAGGTGGGCGCCATGATAGAGCGGCAACCCGCACCGATGGTGCACCACGTGCTCCGTCTCCGGTGCGCCACGCAAGCCGAGCAATGGCCTGAGTTCCCGCAGGGCGGCGTCGGCGAGCATCGCCTCGTCCCAGTCGGCGACGTGCGCCGCGCGGGCGCCGCCGAGGTACGCACTGAGGAGCACTTTTCCGGGAGGCGCCCGGCCGCCGAGGACCGCGCTCGTCCACTGGCAGCCGAGCAGCGTGCCGCGTTCTGCGCGCGGGGCGAGAAAGCCCATGCCCTCGAGCCGGCCGGCGATGGCCGCCCGATCGAAGCCGAAATGCGCCACCGCGAGCGGCGCGTATTCGATGCCCGCGATCAAGGCGGCGAGTGCCGCGTCTCCCGAATCGAGCACCGCCGCCGCTTCCGCGGCGGGGACGCTGAGCACGAGGTGGCGCGCGCGCACGCTGTGCTCGCCTTGCGTGCCGCGGCCCAGAACGCGCCATCCGGGCGGCTCGTGCGCGAGCCGGATGGCGGCGCATTGCGTGCGCATCCGCACGCCCGGTGCCGACGCGAGCGCGTCGACCAGCGCCTGCATCCCGCCCCCGAAGGAGAAGAGCTCCATCGCCGGAGCGGCCTGGCGCCGCAGCTTGCGCATGCACACGCCGAGCGCGATGCTGCCGTAGCGCTGCTCGAGCGCCTTGAGGCGCGGCAGGACCGCGTGCGCTTGCGCGAGATCTGGATCGCAGCCGAACGTGCTCGCGAGCAGCGGCTCGAAGAGCTTCTCGAGCGCCTCGCGCCCCAGGCGGCGGGCGACGAACGCGCTCGCCGTTTCATGCTCGTCGTGGCCACGCGGAACGAGCGGCTCGGCGAGGAGCCTCAATCGTCCGGGGGTGCTCCAGAACGACGCCATCGCCAGCGCGCCGAGGCGCATCGGGACGCGGGTGAGCGCGCCATGTTGCACCACCAGGCGCGGCAAGCCGCGCGGCAGCGCCTGCTTCTTCGGCTCCAGCCCCGAGCGCGCGAGAAACGAAGTGACCTCGGGGCGGAAGTTCAGCATCAGCGACGCGCCGGTTTCCATCGCGTAGCCGTCCGCCCGGCGCGTGCCGACGAGCCCGCCCGGCGCGGTTCCCCGCTCCCAGACCTCCACCCGCACGCCGCGTTGCGCGAGCCACCAGGCGACCGAGAGGCCCGAAACCCCGCCACCGACGATCAGGACGTCGGCGTCCATGCATCGCCCTCGCCGCGTGGGCCGCCGGCAGCCGGCGCGGCGGGCCGGCCGTGCGGGCACAGGCTCGTCACTGCCTCGAGCACGAGGTCTCCGGTGATCACGGTGTGCCCGCGCTCCTGGGCGAAGCGCAGGATCGCGAGCCGCGCCATCGGGCGAACGAACTCGGGGACGCGGGCGAGCCGCGCTTCGGCCTCCGCGGTCCAGCCGATCGTCGCCTCGGCCAGCAGTTCGGCCCGGGGCCGGTGCTTCTGCGCACCGAGGAGCACCGCGCAGTCGACCTCGCGCAGCAAGCGCTCGGCATTGCCGCCGATGTCGAGCCCGGCATCGGCGTGCACCCCCAGCCTGCCGAGAACGAGCAGCGCCGGCCGCAGTTCGCGAACGCACGCCGCGATCGCCGTCCACGGCTTGCCTTCGAGCAGCCGAGTGCGGATCGCGACGCCGTGCTCGCGGGCGATCGCCTCGGCCACCGTCAGGTGCCCCTGATAGATGCGGGCGAGCCCGCTGTCGATGATCTCCTCGTGCAACCGCTCCTGCGCCTCGAAGCGAAACAGCCCGCGCGCCTCCTCCGACAGGATGCCGTTCAGGCGGCGAAAGGCCGTGTAGTGGAAGTGCGGATCGAAGGCCGCGACCACGTGCACCGGCGAGCGAAGATGCCGCGCGAGCGCGAGCGCGCGCAGCAGTCCGCCCGAGGCCTGCGCCGAGCCGTCGAGCGCGACCAGGATCGGGCCGCCCCCGAGCGGGCGCTCCGGGTCCTTGATCACCAGGCAATCGATCGCGGCGCGCCGCGCGATGCGCTCGCAGACGGTTCCCAGCTCGCGCTCGGACGTTGCGCCGAGGCCGCTCGCGCCGAGCACCACCAGATCGTGGCGCCCGGAGTTGGCCTCGGCGAGCAGCGCGCGATAGTTCTTGCCCTCGAGGCTGAGCGGCGCGAACGCGACCCCGCGCTCGGCGCAACCGCGAGCGGCCGCCTCCAGGTACGAGTCGGAGATCAGCTTGAGCCCGCGCTCGATGAGCTCGTTGTGAACCGCGCGTTGCTCGAGGAGCCGCTCTTCCTCGCGATACGGCTCCGGCAGCCCGCCCTCCATCTGGCGGAAGCGCTGGTCGTGCAGCCGCGCCGCGTACACGTGCACCGCGGTGAGCCGCGCGCCGCACGCGCTCCCGAGGTCGAGCGCCTCGGCGAG
This sequence comes from Burkholderiales bacterium, assembly GCA_020848075.1. Classification (GTDB taxonomy): domain Bacteria; phylum Pseudomonadota; class Gammaproteobacteria; order Burkholderiales; family SG8-39; genus JAABRB01. The sequence goes on along the minus strand of JADLAV010000053.1, from coordinate 32,987 downwards.
GGCGCGATCCGAGCGGTCGGAGCCGTCCAGCGCCGCGAGAATGGCGCGGTACTCCGATTCTTCGAGGGTCTCGCCGGCTGCGGCCCCGGCAGGGGCGGCGGCGAATCGACCTGCATCGGAAATGTTCATGGGCGCTCGACCCTATGGATATCGGTCCGCGCCTCTGACGCAGAAAACATGCCAGCCGATCGCGCGTCTTGCCGTGCTGACCGAGCGGCGCCGCCATCCCGGAATTGCACGAAGTGTTCAATCGCGCGCGCCGGCCTGGATCCCGTTTGGACGTTTCGTTCGATTTCGTGCAGTGCACGCGAGGCAATCCCCTTCGCAAACGCTTGGTCCGATTGTTGCTCCGGGCTGCTCGGACCACATCACGAACTGGCGTGTCGGAATGGCGGCTGACAGCGCGAATCGATCCCGGTGGCGCGGCACGCTCCGCGCGGCGTGCCTCGTCGCGAGTCTCTTTTGCACCGCAGCGTGGGCGCAGGGATCCGACCCGGGCGATTACCCCACGATCGCCGGCATCAACAGCCGGCTCGCGGTGTGGATCGCCGCGCAGCTCCATCTGATGTTCGCCGCGTTCGTGCTCGCGGTGCCGATGTTCGCGGTGTTCATCGAATTCCTGGGCTGGCGCGCCGAGAAGACCGACCGCGTCGCCGCGCGCCGCCACGACTGGCTCGCGCACGAGATGGCGAGCCTGCTGCCGGTCGCCTACTCGCTCACCGCGATCACCGGCGCGCTGCTCGGCTTCCTGCTCTTCACCGCGTACCCGAAGTTCATGCACCACCTCACCGGCGTGTTCGGTCCGACGTTCATCGTCTATCCGCTCTTCTTCGTCGCGGAGACCCTGTGCCTGTACTTCTGGTACTACGGCTGGCACCGCTGGCAGGGCGACAAGAAGTGGTTCCACCTCCTGCTCGGGCTCGCGCTCAACGTCTTCGGCACGATCGTGATGTTCATCGCGGATGCGTGGGCCACCTACATGATGACGCCGGCCGGCGTGACCGAGCAGGGCGCGCTGGTGAGCCTGTACGACGCGGTGTGGAATCCGGGCTGGATGCCGCTCAACATCCACCGGCTGGTCGCCAACGTCACGTTCGGCGCACTGCTCTGCTCGGCCTACGCCGCGTACCGCCTGCTGCTGAGCGACGACGCGCGCGAGCGCGCGCTCTACGACTGGATGGGCTACACGGGCAACCTGATCGCGCTCTTCACCATGCTCTTTCTGCCGTTCGCCGGCTACTACTTCGGCTTCGAGCTCTTCGCATTCTCGGCCACCTACGGCGTCACCCTGATGGGCGGCGTGCTGTCGTGGCTCTTCATCATCCAGGCGATCGTGATCGCCGTGCTGTTCATCGGCGCCGCCTACTACTCCTGGCTCGGGCTGCTGCGCATCCCGGGCTCGGAGGCCCAGCAGCGCTGGAGCCCCGTCTTCAACGTGCTGCTCATCGCCGGCTTCGCCGTGTGGGCGACGCCGCATACGATGGCCGCGAGCATCGAGGAGTCGACCGGAGGCTTCCATCCCGTGCTCGGCGCGCTCGGCGTGATGGCGCCGAAGATGATCGCGGTGACGCTGGTGCTGGTGGTGCTCTACGCGAGCTACCTGCTCTATCGCCGGGCGGGCCGCGTGCCGACGGTCGGCTGGGCGCGCACCGGAACGACGGTCGAGTGGGGACTGGTCGGGCTGATGGCGGTCACGATCGCCGCGCTCGGCATCTTCGGCTATTTCGCGCCGGCGCACATCCGCATCAAGACCTCGATTTGGCAGATCTACGTGCTGATCGGCGGGATCGCGGCCACGTTCTTCCTCGATCAGGCGCTCCTGCGCGGGGCGAAGACCGTCGCCGCGGTGCGCTGGGGAACGATGCCGCGCCGCGGGCAGTACGTCCTGGTCCTCCTCGCCGTGGTGATCGTCTGGCTGATGGGTCTCATGGGTTACGCGCGGAGCGGCGCGCGCCTGAACTGGCACGTCTTCGGGATCATGGAAGACACCTCGCCGAACGCGGGCCTGCCCTCGCTCGGCGAAGCGGCGCTCGTCATCACGCTGATCACGGCGATCTTCTTCGCGCTGCTCGCGGTGGCGTTCGCGGTCGCCGGCATGGCGCGCGGCACCGACGAGCGCGCGCTCGTCGAGCTCAGTCCGCAGGGAGAGCCGCAGTGAGGGGCATCACCGCGTACGCGGCGCCGGCGCTGCCGGCAGTCGTCGTCGTCGGGTTCTTCGTCTGGTTCGCCAACTGGATTCCGCAGACGCGCTGGCAGCCGCCGCAGAAGCTCGCGATCACCGAGTCGATGACGCCCGCCGAGCTCGCGGCGCTCGGCGCGACGCTCGTGCGCGAGCGCGGCTGCATGGCCTGCCACACGATCGAGCCCGGCGCGGGCGTGAAGGGCGGTGGCCGCGGGCCGAACCTCGCCGATGTCGCGGTGCGCCGCGCGCGCGGCGTGACGGGCGGCCCCGGAAGCCTCGTCGAGTACCTCGTGCAGTCGCTCTACGAGCCCTCGGCGTACGTGGTCGAGGGCTTCATGAACATCATGCCGGCATCGACTGGCGCACCGGCCAAGCTCACCTACGAGGAGGTGGTCGCGGTCGTGAATTATCTGGAATCGCTCGGTGGCAAGCCGTCGGTGAAGATCGGGGACATCCCGCGTCCGTCCGGCGCAGCTGCTGCGGCGGCCGCGCCGGCCGCTGCCGCGACGACCGATCCGAAGGCGCTGTTCGAATCGCAGGGGTGCGCCGGGTGCCACAGTCTCGAGCCCGGCAAGAAGGTGCTCGGGCCGAGCCTCGCGGCGGCCGGGCTGCGCGAGACCGCCGCGGCGCGCAAGATGAGCGTGGAAGCGTTCATCGCCGAATCGATCGTCGATCCGAAGGCCTACGAATCGAAGGAGTTTCCCTCCGGGGTGATGCCGCAGGACTACGGGACGAAGCTCACCGCGGCGCAGCTGCGCTCGCTGATCGACTATCTCGCGGGGGGGAAGTCATGACACGGTTGCGCGACGCCTGGCGCACGCATGTCCCGCTGCCCACCTCGGTGGTGCTGATCGTCGCGGCGATCTATGTCGCGCTCAAGCTCGTGCGCCCGGTGATCCCCGGCAGCGTGATCCTGCTCTACATGGGATTCGTCATCGCGGGCGCGACGATCCACGTCACGCTCGACGACGCGCGCATCCGCCGCTTCCTCGATTTCTTCGTCGAGGTGTCCGGGCGCGAGCCGCGCGCGATCCGCGCGCAGCGCTGGGCGCTGCTCGCGGTGATCCCGCTGGTGCTCGGCTGGTGGGTGTACGACGCGCTGCGCCCCAAGTACGCACCGCCGGTGGAGATCTTCCAGCGCCACCCGACGGTGGGCGAGGAGGTGCTGAAGCGCGTCACCGTGCCAGCGTGGGCCGCCGACCCGGCGAAGTGGCGGGCGGAGGACGTCGCCGTAGGCAAGCGCCTCTACGAGGCCAACTGCGCCGTGTGTCATGGCGAGAAGCTCGACGGCCAGGGGCCGGCCGCCGAGGGATTCCGCTACCCGATCCGCCCGGCGAACTTCACCGATGCCGGCACGATCGCGCAGCTGACGCTCCCCTACGTGTACTGGCGGCTCACGGTGGGCGGCATCCAGAATCAGTTCAACAGCGCGATGCCGAAGTGGACGGCGAGCGATGCCGAGCCTGACGCCTCGACGCTGCATTCGAACGACCTGACCTCCGACGAGGCGTGGAAGGTGATCCTCTACATCTACCGTGGGAGCGGCTTCGAGCCGCGCCGGGAATAGCCGATCATGGGCAAGCTCACGCGCAGGCAGTTCCTGAAACGCATCCCGGCCGCCGGCGGGCTCTTCGCGGGCATGACGGCGGCAGAGCGCGCCTTTGCCGCCCGCACGCTCGTCGCGGCGCCGGGGATCGACAACCCGCTCGAGCACTACCCCGACCGCGACTGGGAGGAGGTCTACCGCAACCAGTACGCCTACGAGCGCAGCTTCACCTTCATCTGCGCGCCCAACGACACCCACATGTGCCGGGTGCGCGCGTTCGTCCGCAACGGGGTGGTCACGCGGCTCGAGCAAAACTACGATCATCAGCGCTACAAGGATCTCTACGGCAATGCGGCGACGCCCGCCTGGAATCCGCGCATGTGCCTGAAGGGCTTCACCATGCACCGGCGCGTCTACGGACCGTATCGCACCAAGGGGCCGATGCTCCGCAGCGGCTGGAAGCAGTGGGCGGACGCGAACTTCCCTTCGCTCTCGGACAACCCGAAGCTGCGCAGCCAGTACCGCTTCGACGCGCGCGGCAGCGACACGTTCGAGCGCGTATCCTGGGACGAGGCGACGACCTACGTCGCGAAGGCGCTCATCGCGATCGCCCGCACCTATAGCGGCGAGGAGGGCCGGCGGCGCCTGGTGAAGAACGACGGCTATGTGCCGGAGATGCTCGAGCACTGGGGCGGGGCGGGCACGCGCACCATGAAGCTCGGCAGCTCGCTGCCGCCGCACGGCGTGATCGGCAAGTTCGGCATCTTCCGCTTCGCCAACATGCTCGGGCTCGTCGACGCGCAGGTGCGCAAGGTCGGTCCGGAGCAGGCGAAGGGCGGGCGCGACTGGTCCGAATACACCTGGCGCGGCGACCAGGCGCCGGGCCAGCCGTTCGTCCACGGGCTGCAGACCTCGGACATCGATCTGAACGACCTGCGCTTCACCAAGTTCACCGTGCAGGTGGGCAAGAACCTGATCGAGAACAAGATGCCCGAGGCGCACTGGCTGAACGAGATCATGGAGCGCGGCGGGCACATCGCGGTGATCGCGCCCGAATACAACCCGTCGGCGAGCAAGGCCGACTACTGGATCTCGGTGCGGCCGGGCCTCTCGGACACCACGATCTTCCTCTACGTCGCGCGCCACCTGATGGAGCAAGGCTGGTACGACGAGGCGTTCGTCAAGCAGTTCACGGACTTTCCGCTCCTCGTGCGCACCGACACGCTGAAGCGCCTGAAGCCGGGGGAGATCGTCGCCGGCTACCGCAACAAGGACATCTCGAAGGGGCCCGGCGTCAGGATCCACGGACTCACCGCCGAGCAGCGCGAGCGGATCGGCGACTTCGTGGTCTTCGACCGCAAGTCGGGCGGCGTCAAGCCGATCAGCCGCGACGACGTCGGTACGCACCTCGCGGAGCAGGGCGTGGACCCGCAGCTCGACTGGAAGGGCACCGTGCGCCTCGCGGACGGCAAGGAAGTCGAGGCGATGACGGTGTGGGAGATGTACCGGCTGCACCTGCGCGACTACGACATCGACACGGTGCACGAGATCTGCGGCGCGCCGAAGGACCTCCTCGAGCGCCTGGCGAAGGACTTCGGCCGGCGCTTCTGGGACCCCGACTTCAAGGGCAAGCCGCGCGAGACCTATCCGATCGCGATCCACTACGGCGAGGGCATCAACCACTACTTCCACGCCACGCTGCACAACCGTGCGGTGTGCCTTCCGCTCATGCTGGTGGGCAGCATCGGCATCCCCGGCTCGGGCGCGCACACCTGGGCAGGCAACTACAAGGGCGCGCTCTTTCAGGGCACGTCCTGGTCGGGGCCGGGGGTCGGCGTTTACGTGAGGGAGGATCCGTTCAGGCCGGTGCTGGATCCGAAGGGCCGGCTCGCCGAGGGGAACCTGCGCGAGCTGCTGCACGGCGAGGAAGTGAGCTACTGGGGGTTCGGCGACCGGCCGTTCATCGTCGACACGCCGGCCGGCCGGAAGAACTTCACCGGCAAGACCCACCTGCCGACCCCGACCAAGGTGATGTGGTACAACAACGCGAACCTGATGAACCAGGCGAAGTGGATCTACCACCTCCTGGTGAACGTCAACCCCAAGATCGATCTCATCATCGATCAGCAGGTGGAGTGGACCGGCTCCGCCGAATACGCCGACGTCGTTCTGCCGGCCAACACCTGGCTCGAGTTCCAGACGCGCGAGTGCGGCGGCTCGTGCTCGAACCCGTTCCTGCAGCTCTGGGGCGGCGACGGCATCAAGCCGCTGTACGACTCGAAGGACGACGGCATGATCTTCGCGCTCGTCGCGGAGAAGCTCGCCAAGCTCACCGGCGAGACGCGCTTCCGCGACTACTGGAAGTTCATGCTCGAGGGCAAGCCCGAGGTCTACATCCAGCGCGTGCTCGACGCGTCCTGCACCACGCAGGGCTACCAGGTGAGCGACATCCTCGCCGGCAAGTACGGCGAGCCGGGTGCGGCGCTGATGCTGTTCCGCACCTATCCGCGGGTCGCGTTCTACGAGCAGGTCCACGACAGCGTGCCGTTCTATACCGACACCGGGCGGCTCAACGCCTATACCGACATCCCGGAGGCGATCGAATACGGCGAGAACCTGGTCGTGCACCGCGAGGCGCCCGAGGCGACGCCGTACCTGCCGGGAGTGATCGTGTCGTCGAGCCCGTTCGTGCGGCCGAACAACTTCGGCATCACGCCGCAGATGCTGCAGGCGAAGGCGCTGGATGCGGACCTGCGGGCGGTGGCGAACAACAAGCTCGCGTGGAAGGACGTGAAGAAGACGAAGAACCCGCTATGGGAGGAGGGCTATCGCTTCTACTGCATGACGCCGAAGAGCCGGCACACCACGCACTCGTCGTGGGCGACGGTGGACTGGAACTGGATCTGGAGCACCAACTTCGGCGATCCCTACCGCATGGACATCCGTCAGCCCGGCGTCGGCGACTGGCAGGTCCACATGAACCCGCAGGCCGCGAAGGATCTCGGCATCGAGGACGGCGACTACATCTACGTCGACGCCAATCCCGTCGATCGGCCGTACGCCGGCTGGAAGGACTCCGATCCGCGCTACAAGGCGTTCCGGCTGCTGACGCGCGTGAAGTACAACCCGGCCTATCCCTACCACGTCGTGATGACCAAGCACAGTGCGTGGATCGCGAGCGAGCGCACGGTGAAGGCGCACGAGACCCGGCCCGACAAGCGCGCGCTCGCGAGCGACACCGGGTACCAGTCGAGCTTCCGCTACGGATCGCACCAGAGCGTGACGCGCGGCTGGGCGCCCCCCATGCACCAGACCGACAGCCTGTTCCACAAGAAGGTCGGCAGCATGGGCTTCGTGTTCGGCTTCGACGGCGACAACCATGCGGTCAACACGGTACCGAAGGAGACGCTGGTCCGCATCCAGAAGGCCGAGCCGGGGGGGCTCGGCGGCAAGGGCGTCTGGGAGCCGGCCACGAGCGGCCACTCGCCGGCGCACGAGAGCGACTTCACGGCGCGCTACCTCAAGGGCGGGGTCATCAAGGTGAAAGGCGGGGGATGATGAAACCTGCGGAGCATACCGATCCGATGGAGCTCGTCGGCATAGGCTTGCCGGCAGGCGACCCGGCGATCATGGCGCGCTGCCTGATCGAGGAGTATCTGCTGCTCGGCTGGGACGAGCAGCGCATCGCCCTCCTGTTCACGCGCCCCTGCTATCGCGCGACCCACGGTCTTTACCAGGCGCTCGGCGAGGAGCGGATCCGCGCGTTGATCGGGGAAGCGCTCGGGCAATGGGCCGGGAGCGGCGACCCGGAGGGAGTCGGCACCGATGCCTAAAGTCTACAACTGGCAGCTCGGGCGGCCGATGGAGTACCCGCACCGCGAAGCGCATCCCAAGGAGCAGTTCGCGTTCGTCTTCAACATCAACCGCTGCATCGCGTGCCAGACCTGCACGATGGCGTGCAAGTCGACCTGGACCTTCTCCAAGGGCCAGGAATACATGTGGTGGAACAACGTCGAAACCAAGCCCTACGGAGGCTACCCGCAGTTCTGGGACGCGAAACTGCTCGAGCTTCTCGACGGCGCGCACCAGAAGACCGGGCGCGAGGCGGCGTGGGATGCCGCGCAGCGCGACGCGAAGAAGCCGTACGGCGTCTACGACGGGATGACGGTCTTCGAGGTGGCGCGCGCGGCCGACCGGCGCGACGCGGTCGCGCTCGGCTACGAGCCGACCGATCAGGAATGGCGTTTTCCGAACATCTATGAGGACACCGCGACCGGCTCGCAGGATCAGCGCGCCTCGCTCAACCTCAAGCCGGCGACGCTCCCCGAGCACGAGACCTGGTTTTTCTACCTGCAACGGCTGTGCAACCACTGCACCTATCCGGCGTGCCTGGCCGCCTGCCCGCGGCGTGCGATCTACAAGCGTCCCGAAGACGGCATCGTGCTGATCGACCAGAAGCGTTGCCGCGGCTACCGCAAGTGCGTCGCGGCCTGCCCGTACAAGAAGCCGATGTTCCGCGCCACCACGCGCGTCTCGGAAAAGTGCATCGCCTGCTTTCCGCGGATCGAGGGCAAGGACGCGCTCACCGAGGGCGAGCCGATGGAGACGCGCTGCATGGCCGCCTGCGTGGGCAAGATCCGGATGCAGGGGCTCGTCGAGGTCGGCGCGGACGGCGCCTGGGTCGAGCAACGCGACCACCCGCTCTACTTCCTGATCAAGGTCGAGAAGGTGGCGTTGCCGCTCTACCCGCAGTTCGGCACCGAGCCGAACGGCTACTACATCCCGCCGCGCTGGGTGCCGCGGCCGTATCTGCACCAGATGTTCGGCCCCGGCGTGGACGAGGCGATCGAGCGCTACACGCGGCCCTCGCGCGAGCTGCTCGCGGTGCTGCAGTTGTTTCGCGCCAGCCAGACCATGGTGTTCCGCTACAAGCTCCTGCCGGGGCCGAAAGTATTCGAGACCACCATCGGAGGCCGCAAGTGGGAGATGTACAACGACACGGTCGTCGGTTTCTCACGCTCCGGCAAGGAGGTCGCGCGCGTGACGGTGGAAGAGCCGAAGGTCGTGCGCGCCGACAAGCACTACAACTCGATATGAACGCGCCGGCCCCGCTTTGCAGGAGCCGCGTCTACGGGGCGCTGTCGCTCGCGTTCTCGGACCCGGACCCGGCGGTGCTGCACGAGCTGCGGCGGGCGCTGGCCGTGTCCGAGGAAAGTCTGCGCGCGCTCGGCGACGCGGCGAGCGGAGCGCAGGCGCATGCTGCGCGCGCGATCGTCGCGCGGATGTCGCTCGCGCGATGGCGTGCGGCCCACGTGCGCTGCTTCGGCTACGCGATTTCCAAGGAGTGTCCGCCCTACGAGGCGGAGTACGACCAGGCAAATCTGTTCCAGCAGACGCAGACGCTCGCCGACATCGCCGGCTTCTACCGCGCTTTCGGCCTGGAAACCGCCCCCGCGTTGCACGAGCGCGCCGACCACATCGGCATCGAGCTCGAATTCATGCAGTTCCTCTGCCTCAAGGAAGCGCACGCCGCCGGGCGCGGCGAGACGCCCGAGCGGGTCGCGCATTGCCGCACGTCGCAGGCGAAATTCCTCGAGCGGCATCTGGGCGTGTGGGCGTGCGCCTTCGCGCGGCGGCTGCGCGGGGTCGCGGGCGAGGGGCTCTACGCGGCGCTCGCACAGCTGCTCGAAGCGTTTCTCGCCGCCGAGACGGCGCAGCTCGGCGTGCGGCCGGCCGCGGGCGGCAGGTTGAACGAAGCACCGGAGGCGCCGGACGACGCCTGTGGGGCGCGATGCGGCGGGCCTGCCGCCGCCAGTCGAGTCGAGGTGGTCCATGAGCGCACCTGACGTGAACCGTGAACGCCGCTCGTGGCTCGCCGTGCCGCTCGCCGCGTTCGGCGCATGGCTCGCGCTGCCCGCCCGCCGCGCGCAGGCTGCCGAGAAGGCGAGCCTCCTCGCGCGGCCCGTGGACAGGATCCCGGACGACCCCGACGCACAGGCGTGGCGCGAGTCCGATGCGCTCGAAGTGCCGCTCGCGCCGCAGGCGGTGGTGAAGCCGCGGCGCTACGAGACCGGCGTGAAGGCGCTGGAAGTGCGCGCGCTCTACACCGAAGATCGTCTCGGCCTGCGGCTCGAGTGGCGCGACGCCGAGCGCGACGCGATGGAGGGCGGCGCGCAGGCGTTTCGCGACGCCGTGGCGATCGAGTTCCCGTACGACCCGGCGAAAGGCATGCCCTTCTTCGGCATGGGCGAGCGCGAGCGCCCGGTGCTGATCTACCAGTGGAAGGCGGACTGGGCGGCAGCCGCGCCGCCCGACGTCGACGCGAAATATCCGCACATGGTGGTGGACTGGTATCCGTTCTCCGCCCGCGCCGCGAGCGAGATCGCCGAGGCTGCCGACTATGGCAAACCGGGCGGCGACAAGGCGTTCGTTCCGAGCTGGTGGGCGGGCAATCCGCTCATGGATCCCGCCCTGCAGACCAAGCGCGCGGTGGAGAAGCTCGTCGCGCACGGCTTTGGCACGCTCGAGGCGGTCGCGCCGGACAACCAGGACGCCGAGTCGAAGGCGCTCTGGAAAGACGGCGTCTGGAAAGCGGTGGTCAGCATTCCGCGCGCGCAGGACGCGTTCAGCTTCGAGCGCGGCAAGACGTTCCCGATCGCGTTCGCCGCCTGGAACGGCGAAAAGCACGAGAGAGGCGGCGAGAAGTCGGTCTCGACGTGGTACTTCCTCAGCCTCGAGCAGCCGACGGGTGTCGCGACCTATCTCGCGCCGGTCGCCGTGGTGGCGGGCGTGTTCGCGGCGCAGATAGCGGCGCTCCGCCGGCTGCGCCGGCGAGGCGCCGCGCACCGGGATTGAGCCTCCTCATCGGGGGGTGTCGTGAACGCGGCCCCGCCGTATCTCGTCTCCTGGAACCTCACGCGGAGCTGCAACCTCGCGTGCGCGCACTGCTACCTCGACGCCGTGCAGCGCAAGTCGCAGGCGCGAGACGAGCTCGGCACCGCCGCAGCGCGGGCGGCGATCGGCGAGCTCGCCGCGCTCGCGCCCGGCGCGATGCTGGTGTTCACCGGCGGCGAGCCGCTGCTCCGCGGCGATCTTTGCGAGCTGGTGCGCGAAGCGTCGTCGCTCGGGCTCATGCCGGTGGTCGGCACCAACGGCACGTTGCTCGGCGAGCGGCGCGCGGCCGGTCTGAAGGCTGCCGGGGCGCGGGGCGCCGGCATCAGCCTCGATTCGGCGGACGCGGCGTTTCACGACCGCCTGCGCGGGAAGGCGGGCGCATGGCGCGACGCGCTGCGCGGCATGCGGGCGGCACGCGCCGCGGGCCTCGGGCTCCTCGTCCAGACGACTGCCTTCGAAGAGAACCGGCGCGAGCTGGCGGGCATCGCCGCCATCGCGGCCTCACACGGCGCGATCGCGTTCAACGTGTTCTTCCTGGTCTGCACCGGGCGCGGCGCGACGCAGACCGACCTTTCCCCCGCAGCGTACGAGGAAACGCTCGCGGAGATCGTGCGCCTCCAGCACGAGCATCCGGCGATGAAAGTACGCGCGCGCTGCGCGCCGTACCTTCGACGCGTGCTCGGCGTGCGGGCCGCGCAGGCTGGCGACGAATTCGCCGACTGGTCGAGCGCGTGCCTCGCGGGGCGGCGCTACCTGCGCATCACGCCGCAGGGCGTGGTGACGCCCTGCCCATACCTCCCCGAGATCGCAGGCGAGCTCGGGCGCGAGCCGCTGCAGGCGATTTGGAATACGAGCCCGGCGCTGCTGCGGTTGCGGAGCGAGCTGCCGCAGGGCAAGTGCGGCGCGTGCGACTTCCGCTACAGCTGCGGCGGCTGCCGCGCCCGCGCCTTCGCCCGGCACGGCGACATGATGGGCGAGGATCCGAACTGCCGCTACGTCACGGCGGCGCAAGCCGAACCCGAACCATCGCCGCAGCCCGCTCCGTCCTCGGCGATCGCGTGGGCGGCGGCGGCCGAGGCGCGGCTGCAGCGCATCCCGGCGTTCCTGCGCGAGCACATCCGCGGCCGGCTCGAGGAACACGCGCGGCGCGAGGGTGTGAAGGTCGTCACCCCGGCCTTCATGGCCGCGCATCGGCCGCCGGGAATTCCCCCGGCCTGACACCGCCGCATTTCGCCTTCCGGTTGCGGTCCGCCTGATCGGAGCTACCGTGCTCGCGGCGGGTGACGATCCTGCAGAAGGCGTGCGATCATCGAAGCTTTGAGCGCCGTCACGCTTCGCCGGCGCGCATTCACCGTAGAGCTTCAGCAGCAGCCTCCCCAGCGCGTCATCGCATGCCACCCTCCGCCAACGCGGCCGCCCATCCCACCGCTTCCGCGCAGCCGCTGCTCGAGCTGCGCGGGGTGAGCAAGACGTTCCCCGGCGTGCGTGCGCTCGACGACGTGAGCATGCAGATCTTCCCCGGGGAAGTGCACATGCTGCTCGGCGAGAACGGCGCGGGGAAATCGTCGCTGATCAAGGTCCTCTACGGCGCCTACTCGGCCGACTCGGGCGAGATCGTCTGCGAGGGCCGGCCGGTCGAGATCCGGGAACCCGCGGACGCGCGGCGGCTCGGCATCGCGGTCATCTTCCAGGAGTTCTCGCTGGTGCCGTTCCTCGACATTGCGCAGAACATCTACCTCGGCCGCGAGCCCAGGCGCGCGCTCACGCGCCTGGTCGATCGCGCCCGCATGCACGCCGATGCGCGCGAGAAGCTCGCCGCGCTCGAGCTGGACTACGATACGCGCACGCTCGCGAGCGACCTGGGCATCGCGCAGCAGCAGATGGTGGAGATCGCCAAGGCGCTGTCGCAGGACGCGCGCATCCTGGTGATGGACGAGCCCACCGCGTCGATCTCCGACCGCGAGGCCGATGCGCTGTTCCGGGTGATCGGCCGCCTGCGCGCAGCCGGCGTCGCGATCGTCTACATCTCCCACCGGATGAAGGAAGTGTTCGCGCTCGGCGATCGCATCACCGTGCTGCGGGACGGGCGGCGGGTCGCCTCGATGGGGGCGCGGGAGACGACACCCGACGCGCTCATCGGCATGATGGTCGGCCGCACGGTCGGCACCGTGTACGAGCGGCAGCGATTCCCGGCGGTCGGCGACGTGGCGCTCGAGGTCAGGAGGCTCACGACCGGCACCGGCGTCAAGGGTGTGGACCTCGTCGTCCGCTCGGGAGAGATCGTCGGGCTGTCCGGTCTGGTGGGCGCCGGCCGCACCGAGGTCGCGCGCGCGGTGTTCGGCGCCGACCCGGTCACCGGCGGCGAGGTGCGGATCTTCGGCGAGCACGTGCGGGGCGGCCCGGAGCGCGCGGCACGGCACGGCGTCGGCCTCATCCCCGAAAACCGCAAGCAGGAGGGCCTCGCCTTGCTCCGCTCGGTGCGCGACAACCTCCTCGCCGCGAGCCTGTGGAGACTGTTCCCGAGCGGATGGTTCCGCGCGCCCGTGGCGCGCCGGAAAGCCAAGGAAATGATCGACGCCCTGCGCATCGCCACGCCGGACGCGGACCGCCGGGTGCGCATGCTGAGCGGCGGCAACCAGCAGAAGATCGTCATCGGCAAGTGGCTCGCGGCCGGATGCCGGCTGTTCATCTTCGACGAGCCGACGCGGGGCATCGACGTCGGCGCCAAGTCGGAGGTGTTCGCGCTCATGGAGGCGCTCATGGAGAAGGGCGCGGCGGTGCTCCTGATCAGCTCGGAGCTCACGGAGATCGTGCACGTCTGCGACCGGGCCTACGTCATGCGCGAGGGCCGCATCGCGGGCGAGCTGCCGCGCGACGAGCTGAGCGAGCAGAAGATCCTGCGGCTCGCCATGCACGGCGAGAGCAAAGCGGAGCCGGCGTGAATCAGGGGAAGCGACGCGCATGAGCCGCGCGCCGGGAGCGGTGGTCCGCAGGCAGCGCCCGCTGCCGTCGATCGTGGCGATCACGGCGCTCTTCGCCGTCGCCGCATCGCTTGCCGTCCCGGGTTTCACCACGGGGCCGAACCTGACCAACGTGGGGCAGCAGACCGCCATCCTGCTCATGCTCTCGATGCCGATGACCCTCGTGATCATGAGCGAGGGGCTCGACCTCTCCGCGGGAGCGCTGCTGTCGCTCTGCGGGGTCGTGCTCGCCAAGCTGCTCGTTGCCGGCAGCGGCCTGCCGCTCGCGCTCCTCGCGTCGGTCGCCGTCGGGTTCGCGTTCGGGATCTTCAACGGCGTGCTGGTGTCGGTGCTGACGCTGCCGCCGTTCGTGGTGACGCTGGGCACGCTCGGAATCGCGCAGGGGGCGGCGCTCGTGGTCACCGACGGGAACGCCGTGACGGGCATCGGTCCCGCCGCGGCATCGTTCTACGCGCTCGCCCCGCTCGCCATCCCGATCTCGCTCGTCATCGCGCTCGCGATGTGGGCCATCACGCACGTTCTCCTCTACCACACGCGCTTCGGCAACGGCGTGTTCGCGATCGGCGGCAACCGCGACGCGCTGGTGCTGGCGGGGGCGCCGGCGCACCGCTACCACATCGGCGTCTACGCCATCATGGGCGCGGTGGTCGGGATCACGGCGCTGCTCCTGGTCGGGCGCATGAACTCCGGGCACCCGACGGTCGCGATCGGCATGGAATTCGACGCCATCGCCGCGGTGGTGCTCGGCGGCACGGCGTTCGAGCGCGGCGACGGCAGGCTCTACGGCACCGTGTTCGGCGTCGCCACCATCGGGATCGTGCGCAACGCCCTCAACCTGCTCGGCATCGAATCGTCGATGCAGGTGGTGTCGATCGGCGTGCTCGTGCTCCTGGTGATCCTGCTCGACAGCTGGCGCAAGGAGAAGGGGAGGGCGGCGCCATGACTGCCCTGCGCGACCGGTTCGGCGACGAGGCCGTCGCGTTCGCGCTGCGGCTTCTCCTCATCGCGGCGGTCGGTGTCGCCCTCGCGGTGTTCACCGAGGGCTTTCTCTCGGCGGCGAACATCCTCAACGTCCTGCGGCAGGCAAGCCTCATCTTCCTCCTCGCCTCCGGGCTCACGCTGGTCCTGCTCGCCGGCGGGTTCGACCTGTCGGTCGCATCCAACCTCACCCTCGCAGCCTGCCTCGCCGCGGGCGTGATGCAGGCGACCGGATCGCCCACGTTCGGCGCGCTCACCGCGCTCGGCTGCAGCACCGTCGCCGGCATCGCGAACGGGCTGGCGGTGACGCTCCTGCGGCTGCCGCCCTTCCTCGCCACCTACGGCACGCTGTGGATCCTGCAGGGTCTTGCGTTCCAGTACATGGGCGGCAACGAGATCTACGGGTTTCCGGCGGGCTTCCGGCAGCTGGGCACGGGCTTCCTGTGGGGCGTGCCCGTGCCCGTCTACCTGATGGCGATGGTGCTGGTGCTGGGAACGCTCCTCACGAGAAAGCTCAACATCGGCTACGAGATCTACGCCATCGGCGCCAACCCGGTGGCCGCGCGCCTCTCCGGGATTCCGGTGCGCCGCCGGCAGCTGCTCGTCTACACCCTGAGCGGGCTCATGGCGGGCGTGGCCGCTCTGGTGTACCTTGCGCGCGTGAATTCGGCCGACTCGGGCATCGGCGAACCGCTGCTGCTCCCGGTGATCGCCGCGATTCTGATCGGTGGGACCTCGCTCTTCGGCGGCGTGGGCAGCCTGCTCGGCACCGTGGCGGGGGCGATCATCCTGTCGCTGGTGATCAACGGGATGAACCTGCTCAACGTGCGCTCGACGTGGCAGCCGCTAGTGGTGGGCGCGGTCCTGCTTGTCGCGGTGCTCGCCGACCTGGCGAGCCGCGGCCGGCGGGAGCGCATCGGATGATTTCTTGACCGTGCTTGACTAAGGAGGATCGGAGATGGAAGCCCTGAAGACCCTACGCATGACCGCGATCGCCGCCGCGATCGCCGCGCCGCTGCTCGCCGGCGCGCTGCCCGCGCAGGCGGCCAACGAGCGCCTCGCGGCGTTCTACAAGAACCAGGTCGACCCGCACTTCGCCCTGGTGCGCGGCGGTGTCGAGGCCATGGCGAAGCAGATGGGCGCAGGGCCGGTGACGAATTACGCGCCGACGCGGCCGAACAACCTCGCCGAGCAGTTGAGCCAGATCGAGGACGTGACCGTGAAGCGCCCGGACGCGATCCTGTTCATGGCGGTCGACCCTCGCGGCGTGGTGCCCGCGATCGAGAAGGTCAACGCGGCGGGGATCCCGATCGTGAACTACAACGACCGCGTGGCCGGCGGCAAGTTCGTGAGCTACGTCGGGGCCGACGACTTCAAGCTGGGCCTGGACACGGGCCGCTATGCGCTGAAGGCGATCGGCGGCGAGGGCGGGGTGGTCATCATCGAGGGCGTCAAGGGATCGACCACGAGCGACCAGCGCGTGGCGGGATTCAGGAAGGCGCTCGAGGAGTTCCCGAAGGTGAAGCTGCTCGCCTCGCAGCCGGCGAATTTCCAGCGGCTGCCCGCGCTGCAGGTGATGGAGAACCTCATCCAGGGGCATCCGCGCATCGACGCGGTGCTCGCCGCGGCCGACGCCATGGCGCTCGGCGCGATCGAGGCGCTCGAGGCCGCCGGACGCAAGAACACCAAGGTGGTCGGCATCAACGGCGTGCCCGAGGCGATCCAGGCGATCAAGGCGGGCAGGCTCCTCGCCACCGGCGAGTTCGACGGATTCAAGATCGGCTGCGTGGCCACCGAAGCGGCGCTGCGCTACCTGAGAAAGGAGCCGGTGCCCTCCGAGATCATCCTGCAGGGCATCGTGATCGACCGCAGCAATCTCGGCCCGTGGGACGTGCCGATGGAAAAGCGCACCTGCCCAAAATGGGCGGACGTCGCGCGCTGAGCGACGACCGGAATCCCTCCTGAACCGAATCGAGGAGTACGCCAATGGTTGCATCATCCGAGCGACCGATCGAAAAGGTCGCGACCGTCGTCCAGCCCATCCCCGAGCGCGAGGCGGAAATGCCCTACGCCCCGGCGGTGAACGTGGCAGGCCCGGCCGACATCCTGTTCATTTCCGGTGCCACGCCCTCGCCGCTCTACCACAAGCATCCGCACGTGCGCGAGGAGCACAACCACCCGGTCGACATCGAGGCGCAGACGCACCGCGCGATGGCGAGCATCAAGATGGTGCTCGACAAGCAGGGGCTCACCTGGCGCCACGTCGTCAAAGTGACCAAGTACGTCACCGACATGCGCGACATGGACGGCATGGTCGCCGTGATGGCGACGTATTTCGGCGACTGGAAGCCTGCCAGCACGACCATCTGCATCAACTCGCTCAGCACGCCCGGGGCGAGGGTCGAGCTCGACATGATCGCGATCAGGCCCAGGTAGTCGCTCGGCCCGCCGCGTTTTGAGCTAGACTCGCGCCGGCCCCTGGGGAGGGGAACGACAACAAGGAGGAGTGCATGGACCGACGCAAGTTCCTGGTGCGTGGGACGCTTGCCGCAGGTGGTGCGGCGGCGGTGAAGTCCGCGATCGCGCAAACGCCTTCGCTGCCGTCGATTCGCTGGCGCTGCGCGTCGAGCTTCCCGAAGAGCCTCGACACGATCTACGGCGGCGCGGAAGTGCTGGCGAAGCGGGTCGAGCAGATCACCGGCGGGAAGTTCCAGATCCGCGTGTTCGCGGCGGGCGAGATCGTGCCTGCGTTCGGCGTCGTCGACGCGATCCAGCAGGGGACGGTCGAGTGCGCGCACACGGCGAGCTATTACTTCGTCGGCAAGAACAAGGCCTTCGCATTCGATACGACGCTGCCGTTCGGCATGAACCAGCGGCAGCAGAACGCGTGGATGTATTACGGCGGCGGGCTCGAGCTGGTCCGCGCGTTCCTGCGCGACTTCAGCATCATCTCGTTCCCGGCGGGCAACACCGGCGTCCAGATGGGCGGCTGGTGGCGCAAGGAAGTGAAGACCGTCGCGGACCTGAAGGGGGTGAAGATGCGCATCGCCGGGCTCGGCGGCGAAGTGATGGCGCGGCTCGGCGCGGTGCCCCAGCAGATCGCCGGCGGCGACATCTATCCCGCGCTCGAGCGCGGCGCGATCGACTCCGCGGAGTGGGTCGGCCCCTACGACGACGAGAAGCTCGGCTTCTACAAGGTTGCGCCCCACTACTACTTTCCCGGCTGGTGGGAAAGCAACTCCATGTACTCGTTCTACGTCAACACGAAGGAATGGGACAAGCTGCCGAAGGAATACCAGGCGGCGATCGAGGCGGCCGCGTACGAGGCCAACACTGACATGATGGCGAAGTACGACTTCAAGAACCCGGCGGCGCTGCAAAGGCTGGTGAAGAACGGCGTCAAGCTGCACGCGTTCTCCGACGAGATCATGCGCGCGGCGCTCGCGGCATCGAACGAGCTCTACGACGAAGAGTCAAGCAAGAATCCGGCGTGGAAGAAGATCTACGAGCCGTGGAAAGCTTTCCGCAGCGAGGTGTTTCTCTGGCACCGCGCGGCCGAGTTCACCTACGAGAGCTTTGCCTACAGCCACCCGCTCGGGAAATAGCCCCGCGCAGAGCACCGCCCGCGGCTTGCCCGGCGCCAGTTTCGCCGGGCGGGCCTATTTCCCCTTCAGCAGCCGCTCGAGCTCGGCGCCCGTGTCCTCGGTGCCGGGCGCCTGCGGCTTGGAACCACCCTCGATCTGCTGCCGCAGCTCCTCCGCGCCCGACCCCTTGAGCGCGCCGGCCGCGGCCGAGATGTTGCCTGTGACCATGCCCGGGAACGCGATCACCGCCGCGACCATCAGGATCTGGATGCCGACGAACGGAATCGCGCCCCAGTAGATCTCGGAGGTACGCACGCTCTTCGGCGCCACGCTGCGCAGATAGAACAGCGCGAAGCCGAACGGCGGGTGCAGGAACGACGTCTGCATGTTGACGGCGAGCAGCACGCCGAACCACACGAGATCGATGCCGAGCTTCTGCGCCACCGGCGCGAGCAGCGGCACCATGATGAACGCAATCTCGAAGTAGTCGAGGAAGAACGCGAGCAGGAAGATCATCACGTTCACGACGATCAGGAAGCCGAGCGGGCCGCCGGGGACGCTGGTCAGGAGATGCTCGACCCAGAGGTCGCCGTCCATGCCGCGGAACACCAGGCTGAAGACGGTCGAGCCGACCAGGATGAACATGACGAAGCTCGTCATCATCGCCGTCGACTCGATCGCCTGCTTGAGCACGGTGAAGGAGAGCTTGCGCTTTGCGAGCGCCATGATGATCGCGCCGCTCGCCCCCATGGCGCCGCCCTCGGTCGGCGTCGCCACGCCCAGGAAGATCGTGCCGAGCACGAGGAAGATCAGCACGAGCGGCGGGATCATCGCGGTGAAGACCTTGGCGACGAGCTTCGCGCCGAAGAGCGTGCGCGCCTCGGGCGGGCAGCCGGGCGCCGCGGCCGGCTTCACGAGCGACACGATCGCCACCCAGACCCCGTAGAGGCCCGCGAGCGCGAGCCCCGGGATGAGCGCGCCCTGGTAGAAGTCGCCCACCGAGGCGCCCATCTGGTCGGCGAGCACGATCAGGACGAGGCTCGGCGGAATGATCTGCGCGAGCGTACCCGATGCGGCGATGACGCCGCTCGAGAGCCAGTTCGCGTAGCCGTAGCGCATCATCACTGGCAGCGAGATGAGGCCCATCGCGAGAACCGACGCGGCGACGACGCCCGTGGTCGCTGCGAGCAGCGCGCCCACGAACACGACCGCATACGCGATCCCGCCACGGACCGTCCCGAAGAGCTGTCCCACGGTGTCGAGGAGGTCCTCGGCCATGCCGCTGCGTTCGAGCACGAGCCCCATGAACGTGAAGAACGGGATGGCGAGCAGCGTCGAGTTCGCCATGATCCCGAGTACGCGCTCGGGCAGCGCCTGCAGGAGCGCGACCTCGATGTTGCCGTGCAGGATGCCGATCAGGCCGAACAGGAGTCCGTTCGCGGCGAGCGAGAAGGCGACCGGATAACCGAGCAGCAGGAAGACGACGAGGCCCCCGAACATGAGCGGGGCCATCAGGTCGAAGCTGATCAAGTGGCGTGCCCCCGCTTGTCGAATTCGCTCGCGGGGAGCAGCCCCTTCAGGAAGGCGGCGCGCTTGACGATCTCGGAGACGCCCTGCAGCCCGAGCAGCCCGAACGCGACCGGGATCAGCAGCCGGACCGGCCAGCGGATGAGCCCGCCGGGATCGGAGGAGTACTCCCCGATCTCGAAGGAATTGACGAGCGAGGGCCAGCTATACCAGCCGATGATGATGGCGGTCGGCAGCAGCATGAAGATGCCGCCCAGGATGTCGATCCAGGCCTGCGCGCGCGGGGAGAGCCGGCCGTTGATGACGTCGATCCTGACGTGCTCGTTGCGCTTCAGCGTGTAGCCCGCGACCAGCAGGAACACGGCCGAGTTGAGATACCACTGCAACTCGAGCCACGCGTTCGAGCCGACGTTGAACGCGTAGCGGGCGACCGCATTGGCCGTGCAGACGATGACGGCGGCGAGCCCGAACCACGCCGCGAGCCTGCCGATCCGCTCGTTCATCCGGTCGATGGCAAAGGCGATGCGAAGGAGCGCTCTCATCCTCGTCCAGGATCCCAGGCGGTGGTATCGGGCGCGCTAGTTTCCACGATCCTCACCGAAAAGGCAACGCCGGCCCGGGGCGTCACGCCCGCGGATCCGCTACACTTCCCGCATGCTCATGCACTGCAATCGGAGCGATCGGAACCATGAGGACTGACACCGCCGCGTGGGGTGTGCGCGGCATGGCAGCCGCGCCGCACTCGCTCGCGGCGCAATCGGCGATCGCCGTGCTCCGGGACGGCGGCAACGCGATCGAGGCGATGGTGGCGGCGGCCGCGTCGATCGCCGTCGTCTATCCGCACATGAACTCGATCGGCGGCGATGCGTTCTGGCTGATCCACGCGCCGGGCGAAGCGCCGCGCGCGATCGACGCATGCGGCGCAGCCGCGGCGCGCGCAACGCCGGCGTTCTATCGGGAGCAGGGGCTCGATGCCATCCCGTTTCGCGGCGGCGTCGCGGCCAACACCGTGGCGGGCACGCTCTCCGGCTGGGCGCTGGCGCTCGACTACAGCCGCGAGGCGCTCGGCGGCAGGCTGCCGCTGTCGCGCCTGCTCGCCGACGCGATCCACTATGCGCGCAACGGGATTTCGGTCACCCGCAGCCAGCACGCGGTGACGACGGCGAAGCTCGCGGGGCTGCGGGGCCAGCCGGGCTTCGATGAGACGTTCCTGGGGAGCGGCGCGGTGCCGGCCGAGGGAAGCCTGTTCCTGCAGCCGCGCCTCGCCGCGACGCTGCAACAGCTCGCGAGCGCAGGCCTCGAAGACTTCTACCGCGGCGACCTTGCCCGAACGATCGCGCGCGATCTGGCGGCGGCCGGCAGCCCGCTCACGATCGATGACCTGCGCCAGCATCGCGCGGGCTGGCGTAAGCCGCTCGCCCTCGCGCATTCGCGCGGCACCGTCTACAACATGACGCCCCCGACCCAGGGCGCCGTCTCGCTGATGATCCTCGGCATCCTCGATGCGCTCGAGGTCGGGACGACCGAGCCTTTCGGGGCCGATTACGTGCATCTTTGCGTCGAGGCGGTGAAGCAGGCGTTCGGCGTGCGCGACCGCCACATCACCGATCCGGCCTACATGACCGTCGAGGCGCAGAGTCTCCTCGCCCCCGAGCGCCTGCGCGGTCTCGCCGCGAACATCGACCGGCGCCGTGCGGCGCCATGGGGCGCGGGCAAGGGGCCCGCGGACACCGTCTGGATGGGCGTCATCGACGGCGCGGGACGCGCGGTGAGCTTCATCCAGAGCCTCTACCACGAGTACGGCGCCGGCATCGTGCTGCGCGAGTCGGGCGTCAACTGGCAGAACCGCGGATGCAGCTTCTCCCTCGACGAGCGCGCGCTCAACGTGCTGCGCCCGGGGCGCAAACCCTTCCACACCCTCAATCCTGCGCTTGCGCTGCTCGACGGCGGCACGACGATGGTGTACGGGACCATGGGGGGCGACGGTCAGCCGCAGACGCAAAGCGCCGTCTTCACCCGCTGCGCGGTGTTCGGCATGAACCCGCAAGCGGCGATTTCGGCGCCGCGCTGGCTGCTTGGCCGGACCTGGGGCGACACGAGCGACACGCTGAAGCTCGAGGCGCGCTTCGACCCTGCGGTCGTCGAAGACCTGCGGCTGCGCGGGCACGCGGTGGAGATCGTCGGCGCGTACGATGAGGTGGTGGGCCACGCCGGCGCGGTCCTGCGCGACGAGAGCGGCGTCCTGCGCGGCGGCAGCGATCCGCGCTCCGACGGAGGCGTCGCCGCATGGTAGCGCGCGGCGGGCTCCGCGCCGATGCCTGACGACCGGATTGCAACGGACATCCAGGACTCCCCGGACGTGCCGCGATCCATCCTCGACGAAGCGCATATTCACCCCGCCATCCGCGAGAAGGTGGCGAAGCTGCACGCGGACATCGTGCGCGAAGTGCAACAAGCGATCGCGGAAAACGACGTCGTCGTCGTCGGCATGCGGCACAACCCGCACGTGGGGCGTGCACGACGCGCGCTCGACGCGGCAGGGGTTTCCCACCGCTACCTAGAATACGGCAGTTATGCGAGCCAGTGGCGCAGGCGAAACGCGCTCAAGATGTGGACCGGCTGGCCGACCTTCCCCATGGTGTTCGTGCGGGGAGTGCTGGTCGGCGGGGCGAGCGACGTCGTGCGCCTTATCGCCGGCAATGAGCTCGCGGGATTGCTGGCAGGGCGGCCGGACCGGAAAGGCTGAGGACCGTGCCGAGCGAGATCACTCCGCTGCCGAGCGCACAGTGGCCCTACCTCGTCATCCTGATCCGGCTCGCGCTCGCGCTCGCGCTCGGCCTGCTGCTCGGCCTGGAGCGCGAGCGCCGCGGCAAGGAAGCGGGGCTGCGCACGTTCGGCTTCATCGCCTTGCTCGGGGCGCTGGGCGGCTCGCTGGGCGAGAGCTTCGCGCTGCTCGCGTTCGTGCTCACCGGCATGCTGGCGGTCCTGCTGAACATCCAGACCCTGCGCGCAGGCGAAGGCACCGAGCTCACCACCTCGGCGGCGATGCTGGTCACCTGCATGGCCGGAATTCTGTGCGGGCAGGGCCACACGATCACGCCGGCCGCGGTGATGGTCATCTCCACCGCGCTGCTCGCCTGGAAGGAAAGGCTGGCGGGATTCTCGATGGGCCTGACCGAAGGCGAGCTGCGCTCGGCGCTGCTGCTCGCGATCCTGGCGATCGTGATCTACCCGGCGCTGCCGACCGGCGCCATCGGTCCGTGGCAAATCTTCGAGCCGCGCGCCGCCTGGATCACGGTGATCCTGATCGCGAGCATCGGCTTCGTGAACTACGTCCTGTGGAAGCTGTACGGCGCGCGCGGCACCGAGCTGTCGGGCTTCTTCGGCGGCCTCGTCAACAGCAATTTCACCGTGATCGAGATGGTGACGCGCGTGCGCGAGTCGCAGGGCCGCTTCGCCGACCCGGCCTATCGCGGCATCCTGATCGCGACCTCCGCCATGGTGGTGCGCAACGCGACGCTGCTGCTTCTCCTCGCGCCGCTCGCCCTGCTCGAGGCGACTGGCGCCTTCACCCTGATGCTCGCGGCGAGCGCCGCGCTGGTGCTGACGAGCCATCTGCGCGCGAGCGGCGCCAACGCGCGCGAGACGGCCGACATCAAGCTGGCGCTGCCGTTCTCGCTCGCGGTCGCGCTGAAATACGGTGCGCTGTTTCTCGTGCTGCACATGGTCGGCATCCTGATGCAGCGCGAGTACGGCGCCGCCGGCTTCTACTCGGTGACCCTGGTCGGCGGTCTGTTGTCGAGCGCGAGCGCCGTGGCGGCGGCGGCCACCATGGCCTCGCAAGGGGAGATCTCCCCGGTGGTGGCGGGCAATGGCGCCGTGCTCGCCTCGCTGACGAGCATCGCCTTCAGCCTGTCTTTCGTGCTGCGGGCGCGCCACCGCGGGCTCACCCGGCGGCTCGCGCTTTCCATGCTGGCCGTGGCCGCAGCCGGTGCGCTGGGCCTGATCCTCAGCAGCGAGCTACGGGAATTGCTCGGACCCTGGATCACGACCCTCAGCCGGCCAAAGTGAGCTCCGCCGGCGCCGGCCAACGCATGCGCGCAGAGACGTCGCGCTGGCGCGCGCGAGAAACTCTGGCGCGCGCGAGAAATCGTCGCAGCGAAATCTCCGAGGTGGACCGCTCGGTTGATGCCCGAGCGGGCGGATGCTACAGTCGCTGACAGCGTAAGCCAGCTCCGCGAGCGCACCGGCCGGCCGTGCAGCCCGTGCCGGGGCGCGCCGGGACGCTCGAAGGGATCGGCGCCGGCCGTCCAACAATCTTCCGAGAGGAGCGGTACAGATGGTCCAGATGCCGATCGTCGACCTGTTCGAGACGGCGCGCACGCTCGGCGCGGCGGGCAAGCGCGTCAGCGTGCTGTGGCAGGAGCCCGAGTCGCTCGCCTTCGTCGCCCGCGGGCGGGAATACCGCAGCGAGTTCCACATCAACCCGAGCGACGAGTTGATGTACCAGATCAAGGGCGAGATGCGCCTTCACTACCGCACCCCCGAGGGGAAGGAGGAGGTCGCCGTGCTCCGCCAGGGCTCGGTGATCTACACGCCCGCGGGCGTGCCCCACTCCCCGCGCTTCCCGCCGGACGCTTACGCGCTCATCGTCGAGCGCAAGCGGCGCCCGGGCGAGATCGACCGCTTCCACTGGTACTGTCCCAAGTGCGACAACTTCCTGCACGAGGAGACCTTCGTGGTGCACGACTACAAGGCGGACCCGGTGTCGCTCGCCTACCGGAACTTCTTCGAGAGCGAGGCTTTCCGCACCTGCGGGAAGTGCGGCCACGTGATGCCGGCGCCCGACACCGTCTAGGAGCAGCGATGCCGAAGATCCTCGTACAGTCCGCGGCCGCGCCGGTCACCGGCTTCACCGACAAGAGCGCGCCCTCGCCGCTCGCGCAGGCGATCCGCGCGGGGGATTTCCTCTACGTGTCCGGGCAGGGGCCGCTCGACCCGCAGACGAAGGAGGTCGTCTCCCCGGACATCCGCGAACAGACGCGACAGACGCTGAAGAACCTCGTGGCGATCCTGAGCGCCGGCGGCGCGACGCTCGCGAACGTGGTCAACATGCGCGTGTGCCTGCGGAACACCGCGGACTTCGCCGCTTTCAACGAGACCTTCCGCGAGTTCATGGCCGGCGAGAAAGTGACGCGCACCTGCGTCGGCGGCACGCCCCACCGCGCCGGCGTGAACGTCGAGATCGACTGCGTCGCGTACCTCGGGTAGGCAGAGAAAGTCTGGACCGCCACGACCGGGCGTCGCGAGGCAGCGCTCCGCGCGGGCAGGGGCGCCACGCACGCAATCACCGCCGGCGCCGATGCGCGGCTCCGTGCCGCTCCTTCGGAATCGCGGACAGCTGATGGCCAGCAGCCGATGAGCAGCGCCACCGATGAGGCGTTCATACGCGAGGCGCTCGCCTTGGCGGCCGAGGCCGCGCAGGCGGGCGAGGTGCCGGTGGGCGCGGTGGTCGTGTGCGCAGGCGTGATCGTCGGCCGCGGCTACAACCGGCCGATCTCCGCGCACGATCCGACCGCGCACGCCGAGATCGTCGCGCTGCGCGAGGCGGCTGGCAGGGTCGGGAATTACCGGCTCGCCGATTGCGAGCTGTACGTCACGATCGAGCCGTGCGCGATGTGCGCGGGCGCGATCATGCACGCGCGCATCGCGCGCGTGGTGTACGGCGCGCGCGATCCCAAGACCGGCGCCTGCGGCAGCATCGTGGACCTCTTCGCCGACCGCCGCATCAATCATCACACCGCGGTCACCGCCGGCGTGCTCGCCGCCGAGGCAGGTGCGTTGCTCACCGAGTTCTTCGTCGCGCGCCGCCGCGCCGGAAGGGAGCCGGACGATGCCGCGGATTAGCATCTCCATCCCGCGGCAGACGCTCACCCTCTTCGACGATCAGGGCAGGGTGGCGCGCGAATACAGCGTCTCGACCGCGGCGAACGGGCCGGGCGAGCGTCGCGACAGCCACTGCACGCCGCGCGGGCTGCACATCGTCCGCGCGAAGATCGGCACCGGCCAGCCGGTCGACGCGGTCTTCGTCGGACGGCGGCCGACCGGCGAGCGCTACGCGCCCGAGCTTGCCGCACGATTTCCCAAGCGGGACTGGATTCTCACGCGGATCCTGTGGCTCTCCGGGTGCGAAGTGGGCTTCAACCGGCTGGGCGATGTGGACACCATGCGCCGCTACATCTACATCCACGGCGCCCCCGATTCGGTGCCCATGGGACGACCGGGCTCGATCGGCTGCGTCCGCATGAGGAACGCCGACATCGTCGAGCTGTTCGAGCGTGTTCCGCCCGGCACGAAGGTGGAGATCCTCGCCTGAGGGCGCGCGGCGCTCCTCCCCGGCGCCGGCCGCGCCCGCGCGCGGGCGTTTTGCTACTATAGGCCGGCCTTTCCACGAGGCGTACAACAGAAAGGAGTCGTCATGGGCACGACCGCGAAATCAAGAATCCTTGTGGCATGCGGCGCAGCGCTCGCCATGAGCGCCGTTTTCGCTGCGGAACCGATCAAGATCGGCATCAGCATCACTCAGTCTCCCCCCGGATCGGTGGTGCAGGGCACCCAGGTGAAAGACGGGGTCGAGATCGTGAAGGACATGGTGAACAAGGCGGGCGGCGTGCTGGGGCGGCCGATCGAGCTCGTGTACGAGGACGACCAGGGCATCCCCGAAAAAGGACGCGCGGCGGCGGAGAAGCTCATCACGCGCGACAAGGTCGTCGCGATCACGGGCGGGCACCAGAGCTCGGTCTGCCTCGCCGCGATCGAAGTGGCGGCGCGCTACAACACTCCGTACGTCAACACGAACTGCTGGGCCGACGCCGTGCGGGCGAAGGGCTACGCGAACGTCTTCAGCGCACCGATCTACAGCTCGCGCGTCGCCGAATCGGTCGCCGAGACGCTCGGCAAGCTCGGGGCGAAGCGCATCGTCGCCTTCGCCGAGAACACGGACTACGGCATCGGCCAGGCGAAGGCGATCGGCGAAGCGTTGAAGAAGATGCCGGGCGTCACCTACCGGTACGAAACGCTCGATCGCGCCGGCAAGGACTTCACGCCGGCGATCCTGCCGCTCCGCGCGGATCCTCCGGACGCCGTGCTCATGGTCATGCTGCCGCCTCCGGCCTACACCGTGATGAACCAGCTCTACGAGCAGGGTGTCGCGCCGAGCGCGAAGACCTGGCTCTACGACACCTCGGGCGTGGCCGACTACCCCGACTTCTGGCAGAACGTGAAGGAAGCCGCCGTCGACATGCTCAACTTCGCGCTCTACCACCCCGGGATGAAGCAGCCGCCGCTTGCGAGCGAGGTGGCGCAGGCCTACAAGCAGCGCACCAAGAACGAGCCGAACCGCCTCATCTTCCAGGCTGCCGACTCGCTCCTCTTCATCGTCGATGCGATCAAGCAGGCGAAGAGCACCGATCCCGCCGCGATGGTGAAGGCGATGGAGAGCATGAAGTTCACCGGCACGCGCGGCACCTTCACGATCTCGAGCAAGCCCGGCAACACCTTCCACCAGATGATGGACGTGCCGACGGTCACGTATCAGATCACGGCAGTGGGGCAGCCCATCGGGCAGACGACGCTGATCGAGGGCCCGGGCGTGCCGCTCGACGTGAAGCAGCTCAAGAAGCCGGCGAAGTAGCTCTCGTCGGCGGTGCGCGGAACGGCTGACGGCGGATTCCGCGCGCAAGCCTCCCTTCTCCCCGCGGGAGGAGGGGCGGGGACGAGGGGGTCGAGCGTCGAGGGACTGCCGAAAGCTCGGTAGCGGCTCGTGACCCTCCCCGCCTCGCGGGGAGGGCTTTTTTTGCCTGGGCAACGCGTGCTCAACATCGACCTTTTCGTGAACGGGCTCATCATGGGCTCGTTCTACGCGCTGATGGCGATCGGCCTCACCCTCATCTTCGGGTTGCTGCGGATCGTCAATTTCGCGCACGGCGAGTTCTACATGATCGGCGCGTACGCGTACACGCTCGCCGCGCTGAAGCTCGGTCTCTCGGTCTGGCTCGGGCTGCCGGTCGCTTTCGCGGTCGGCGGGATCGTGGGCTGGCTCACCGAGCGCACGCTCATGCGCCCGCTCTACGCGGGCTACGCGTCGTGGGGCCTCATGAAGGACGAATATGCGGTCGTCGTGACCTTCGCGCTCTCGCTGCTGCTCATCAATCTCGTGGACAAGGTGATCGGCCCGTACGCGGTGCGCGGCCCGGGGCTCGTCGACATCCCGCGCATCGCGCTAGGGCCGGTCATGCTGACCGGCCACAAGCTGATCGCCACGATCGTCGCATTCGCGATGATCATCGCGACCGCGTTGTTCATCCGCTATTCGCTGTGGGGACGCCAGATCCGGGCCGTCGCGCAGAACCGCCTCGGCGCGTCGCTCGCGGGCATCGACGCGACGAAGACGAGCAGCATCATCTTCACGCTCTCCGGTGCGCTCGCTGCGCTGTCCGGGGCGCTGCTCGCGCCCATCATCAACACGACGCCCGACGTCGGCAGCTTCCCCGCGATCAAGTCGTACGTGATCGTCGTGCTGGGCGGCATGGGCTCGATCCCGGGCAGCATCGTCGCAAGCCTCCTCCTCGGCGTGCTGGAGAGCTTCGGCGCCGTGTACATCTCCTACGACTACCGCGACGCCTTCGGCCTGGCGATCCTGATCCTCGTGCTGCTCTTGCGCCCCCAGGGCCTCTTCGGCGAGAAAGGACGCGAGGTGTGACGCGCTCCTCCCAGCAGCGTCTGCGCGACGAGCTCGTCGCCTCGCTCGCCCTCATGGCGGCGGTCGCGGCCGTGCCGCTCGCCGTGACGAACGACTACTGGCTCGGCGTGCTGATCGTCTCCATGTACTTCGTCTTCCTCGCCGGCGGGTGGAATCTCCTCGCGGGCTACGCCGGCCAGTTCTCGCTCGCGCCGGCGACCTTCGCCATGCTCGGCGCCTACGGCACGGGGCTGCTCGCCTATCACTGGCAGGTCCCGGCATGGGCGAGCATCCCGGCGGGCATTCTCGCGGCCGCACTCATCGGCATGACGCTCGGGCGCATCGTGATGCGACTACGCGGACCGTATCTTGCGCTCACCACGCTCTCCTTCGCCGAGATCATGCGCATCGTGATCGGCAACTCGTACGATTTCACGCGCGGCGACCTCGGCTTGAGCGTCCCGGCGCTCACCAACAACCGCCTCGTGTGGTACTACGTGTTCGTCGCGACCGTCGTGCTCATGCAGCTCGCGCTCTACGCGCTGCTCAGGTCGCGCGCCGGTCTCTACCTCATGGCGATCCGCGACGATGAAATCGGCGCGGCCAGCCGCGGGATCAACACCGCCTTCTGGAAGACGGCCGCCTTCACGCTGAGCACGGCGCTCGCGGGGCTCGCGGGCGTCCTCTACGCGCATTTCAGCAGCCTCGTGAGCCCCGAGCTCGGCCTCATCCTGCAGACCGGCCTCGTCATCTGCATGGTCTTCATCGGCGGCATCGCGAGCCTCGTCGGCCCGGTGTTCGGCGCCTTTCTCGTCTATCTCGCCTCCGAAGCGCTGCGCGAGGCCGGCGGCGTCCAGCTGATCGTGTTCGCGCTCCTCGTGATCCTCATCGCGCGCTTCTTCCGCGAGGGGCTGTGGGGTCTCGCGCGGCGCCTGCTCGAGCGGCCCGCGCCATGAACGCGCTCGCGGCACGCGGCATCGCGAAATCCTTCGGCGGCCGCAAGGCCCTGGACGGCGTCACCTTCGCGATCGACTACGGCGAGCTCGTCGGCCTGATCGGCCCGAACGGATCGGGGAAGACGACGCTCCTCAACATCCTCTCGGGGCATCTCGTGCCCGATGCCGGCGAGATCCTGCTCGACGGAAAGCCGATGCACGGGATGACGCCCGTGCGCGCCGCGCACAGCGGCATTCTGCGCATGTTCCAGCTGACGCGCGTCTTCCGCCGCATGAGCGCGCTCGACAACCTCGTCACTGCGGGCTGCGCGCTCGGGCTCGAATTCGGCGCGGCGCAGGCGAGAGCGCGCGAGCTCGTGGAGGAGCTCAGGCTCGAGCACGTGGCGACCCTCGACGCGGGAAACCTCTCGGGCGGACAGCAGAAGCTCCTCGAGTTCGGCTGCTGCTTCATGGTGCCGCCGAAGATCGCGCTGCTCGACGAGCCCTTCGCTGCCGTCCATCCGACCATGAAGGAGATCATGGCGGAGTTCATCCGCCGCCGTCACGCCGCGGGCCAGACCGTCCTCGTCGTGAGCCACGACATGCCGGTCATCGTCGAGCTCTGCCGGAGCGCGATCTGCATGAATGCCGGTGTCGTCCTCGCGGCTGGCGAGACGCGCGAAGTGCTCGCGAACCACCAGGTGATCGAAGCCTATCTCGGGGGCGAGGCGGCATGAGCGATCTTCTCTGCCTGGAACGCGTGACGGCGGGCTACGCCGCGGACATCGATGTCCTGCGCAACCTCTCGCTCACGGTGCCGGCCGGGAAGATCACCGGGCTCATCGGATTGAACGGCGCCGGCAAGTCGACCCTCATGAAGACGATCTGCGGGTTTCTCCGCCCCAAGACGGGAGCGATCCGCTTCGACGGCGCGGACATCACCGGCATCGAGCCGCACGCGCTGATCCGCCGCGGCATCTCGTGCATCCCCCAGGAGTCGAGCCTGTTTCCGTACTTGAGCGTGGAGCACAACCTCAGGCTCCCGCTCGAAGCGCTGGTGCACGCACGCCCCGGTCTCCCGCGCGCGGAAGCCGCACGGCGGCTCGACGAAGCGCTCGAAGAGTTTCCCGCGCTCGGCGCGAAGCTGAAGTCGCCCGCCGGCGATCTGTCCGGCGGGCAGCAGAAGATGCTCGAGTTCGCGAAGGCGCATGTCGTGCGCCCGCGGCTTTGCCTCATCGACGAACCTTCGATCGGGCTCGCGCCGAAGATCGCGGGCGAGGTCTATCAGTGGATCCGTCTCTTCTCCGCCGGCGGCATGGGCATCCTGCTCGTCGATCACAACGTGCGTCGCGTCGTGAACATGGCGGAGTACATCTACGTGCTCTCGCTCGGCGAAGTGACCGCGCAGGGACGGCGCTCCGATTTCGCAGGCAACCTGCACGAGCAGGTGAGAGCCTGGCTCGGCGTCAACTTCTGACCGGGGACAGGCCCCGGGTTCGGCCGCCTTAGGCTCGAGGATCGCATCGCGTCTCGCACTGCTGCGCGCGCTTGCCACGCGCTTCTTCTAAGCCAGTTGCGAAAGCCGGGCGAGCCGGCGCTCCCCCAGGGCGCCGTTCGGCGGATTTCCCGCAAACCGTTCGGCAGGATTTCGTCGGTTCCGGCAGATTGCCGTGATAAAGTTCCGCGGCCGCAAGATCGTGGCACGCCATTTGCATGTCCCATTCATCGAACAGCAACAACCGTGCCGCGCGCCAGAAGACACCATGACGAAGAAGAACGTATTCAGTCGCCCCCTGATCGGCCTCGCCGTGGCCGCCTGCTTTGCGGGCGCAGTTCACGCCAATCCTACCGGGCCCGCCGTCGCGAGCGGGTCGGCGAGCTTCGCCGCGAGCGGCAACGCGCTCACCGTGACCAACACCCCGGGCACGATCATCAACTGGCAGCAGTTCTCCATCCGACCGGATGAGGTGACCCGCTTCATCCAGAGCGGCGCGGCGAGTGCCGTGCTGAACCGCGTGACCGGCGGCGACCCCTCCGCGATTCTCGGCCAGCTCCTGTCGAACGGCCGGGTGTTCCTCATCAACCCGAACGGCGTGGTCGTCGGCGCGGGCGCGCGGATCGACACCGCCGGCTTCGTGGCCTCGAGTCTGAGCCTCTCGAACGAGGACTTCCTCGCGGGCCGGTTCCGTTTCACCGACCCGGGGAGCGCGGGCAAGGTGACGAACGCCGGAACGATCAACGCCCGCTCGGGCGGCCCGGTCTATCTCATCGCGCCGACGATCGAGAACCACGGCGTCATCACCGCACCGAACGGCGACATCATCCTCGCGGCGGGCAAGAGCGTGGAGCTCGTTGCTGCCGCGAGCCCGCACCTGCGCGTGCAGTTGCAGGCGGGCGGCGAGGCGGTGAACGTCGGGCGGCTCATCGCCGAGTCCGGCTTCGCGGGCATCTACGGCGCGGCGATCCGCAACGCCGGCACGGTGAGCGCGGACAGCGCGGGCGTCAACGCGGCCGGCAACGTCGTGCTCAAGGCGTCGCGCGACGTGACGCTCGAGGCGACGAGCGTCGTCAGCGCGAACGGCGCGCAGGGCGGCGCGGTGCACGTGCAGGCGGAGGGCGGCACGCTGCTCGCGGACGGGCGCATCGAGGCGAAGGGCGCGGTGGAGAAGGGCGGCGAGGTCAAGCTGCTCGGCACGCAGGTCGGGCTCGTGGGCGGCGCAAGCGTCGATGCGTCGGGCGCAACGGGCGGCGGGACGGTGCTCGTCGGCGGGGACTACCAGGGCCGGAACCCCGAGATCCAGAACGCCGCACGCGTCGTGCTCACGCCCGACGCGAGGATCGCAGCCGACGCGACCGAGCGCGGCGACGGCGGGCGCGTGATCGTGTGGTCGGACGAGTACACCGGATTCTACGGGACGATCAGCGCGCGCGGCGGTGCGGCAGGCGGGAACGGCGGCTTCGTCGAAACCTCGAGCCAGGACATCCTCCAAGCGCTCGGGGCGGTCGACGCGGCCGCGCCGCTCGGACGCGCGGGCGAGTGGCTGCTCGATCCGTCGAACGTGACGATCTCCGGGGCGGCGACCGCGAACGGGACCTACAGCGGCGGCAGCCCGAACATCTTCAATACCACCGCCAACACCGCGGTGGCAAACGTCACGACGCTCCAGAACGCCCTCAACGCCGGAACCAGCGTCACCATCAACACGACCCCGGGCGGCACGCAGCCCGGAAACATCACCCTCGCGTTCGCAATCACGAAGAGCGCCGGGACCGGGGCCGCCCTGACGCTCAATGCCCAGCAGAACATCGCCTTGAACGCCGGCATCACGTCCAACGCGAGTACGCTCGACGTGAATCTGAACGCTGGGCTTGGCGGCGCGGGGACCATCACCCTGAACAACATGAGCCTCAACGGCGGCACCCTGACCGTCAATGCGCCGGGCAACGTGACGCAGGCCGCGGGGACGACCCTGCAGGCCGCGACTTCGCTCGTGAAGCAGGGCACGGGCACGCTAACGCTCTCGCGGGCGAACACGTACACCGGCGCGACCGACATCAACGCCGGCACGCTTGCGCTCGGCGCCAACAACGTGCTCGCCGACACGACTGCGGTGACCATC
>JADLAV010000052.1 GCA_020848075.1 Burkholderiales bacterium | reverse complement strand
TGACTTCCTGCAGGGCTGCCAGTTTGGGTTCCATCTCTGCCTCCAAAAAATAGGTTGTGGAAAACCCTTTTTAGTCGCAGAGACCCCAACTGACCAGCCCTGCATAGGATCTCGGAGAGGAGGGGAGAGCGACACGCCGCGCGCGCCCTACCGGGCGGCGAACTCGCGCAGCTTGAAGCGCTGCAGCTTGCCGGTCTCGGTGCGCGGCAGCGACGCGACGAACTCGATTGCGCGTGGATACTTGTAGGGCGCGATGGACGCTTTCACGTGCTCCTGCAGCGCTTTCGTCATCCCGGCGTCGCCGGTGCGGCCGGGCTTGAGCACGACGTACGCCTTCACGATCATGCCGCGCTCTTCGTCGGGCGCGCCGACCACGCCGCACTCGGCGACCGCTTCGTGCGCAAGCATGGCGGCCTCGACCTCCGGCCCCGCGATGTTGTAGCCGGCCGAGATGATCATGTCGTCGGTGCGCGCCTGGTAGTAGAAGTAGCCGTCCGCGTCCATCGCGTAGGCGTCCCCCGTCACGTTCCAGCCGTTCTGGACGTACACCGTCTGCCGCTCGTCGGCGAGGTACTTGCACCCGGTCGCGCCCTTGACCGCGAGCCGGCCCACGACCCCCGGCGGGCACGGATTGCCGGCCTCGTCCAGCACCGTCGCCTGGTAGCCCGGGATGGCGTAGCCGGTCGCGCCACGGCGCACGCGCTCGGGCGTATGCGAGACGAAGATGTGGATCATCTCGGTGGAGCCCAGTCCGTCGATGATCTCGATGCCGGTCGCCGACTTGAAGAGCTGGCGGGTCGGATCGGGCAGCGCCTCGCCCGCAGACACGCACTTCTTCAGGCTCGCGAGGTCGTAGTTCTTCGCGAGCGGCGCCATCTGGCGGAAGAACGTCGGCGCGGTGAAGCAGACGGTCGCGCGGAAGTCCTGGATCGTCTGCAGCAGGAGCTCCGGCGTCAGCCGCTCGACGAGCACGGTGGACGCCCCGGCGCGCATCGGGAAGCAGAGCATGCCTCCCAGCCCGAACGTGAACGCGATCGGCGGCGTCCCGCAGAAGACGTCGGCGCGGCGGCCGGGCTTGAGGCAGGAGCGCGGGAAGAGATCGCACATCGCGACCACGTCGCGGTGGTAGTGCATGCAGCCCTTCGGCTGTCCGGTGGTGCCCGAGGTGAACGCGATGAGCGCGATGTCCTCGGCTGCGGTGTCGACGTTCGAGAACTCCGCGGGCTTGCTTGCGAGACGCGCCTCGAGCGATCCCGGCTGATCGTCGTTGAAGTAGAGCACCTGCCGCAGCCCCGGACACTTGGCGGCGGCCAGCTCCATCTCCTCTCCCAGTCGCACGTCGCACAGGGCCGCTGCGCATTGCGCCTTGTCGACGATCTGCTCGAGCTCCTTCGCGCGCAGGAGCGGCATCGTCGCGACCGTGATGCAGCCCGCCTTCATCGCGCCGAACCAGCACGCGGCCATCATCGGGTTGTTCGGTCCTCGCAGCAGCACGCGGCTGCCGGGCACGAGCTTCAGGTCTTCGCGCAGCACGTGCGCGATCTGGTTGGCGCGCACCTGCAGCTGCCGGTAGGTGCATGCGTACTTCCTGCCGTCGATCATCGCGTGGATCACCGGCCGGCCGCCGTGCCCCGCCGCGACCATCCGGTCGAGGAGCTCGGTCGCGCAGTTCATGCGCGCGGGATACTGGAGTTCCGGCAGGTCGAGGCGAATCTCGGGCATTCGGTCGGCCGGCGGCAGGTTGTCGCGAGCGAACGTGTCGACGTGCGCCGTGTCGCCGGTCATGCACTCCTCCTCGTCGAGTTCTGGCCCCCACCCGCGGCGCCTGCGAAGGCGCAGCGCGCACCGACGGCGGGATGCTCCGCTCGCGCCTGCCGCGTCACGTCCATGCGCAGGATCGCGGATGCATTCCCGGTACTCACATGACCTCTCCCCCTGCCACGGCAATGGCCTGGCCGGTGATCGCGCCGGTGCCCGGCAGGCACAGCCAGAGCACCGCGTTCGCCACTTCCTCCGGCTGCACGAGGCGGGCCTGCGGATTGTGGCTGGTGAGCGCAGCGCGCGCCTCGGTCTCGGTCTTGCCGGTCTTGCGCATGATGTTCGCCACGGCTTCCCGGACGATGTCGGTTTCCGTGTATCCCGGACAGACGGCATTCACCGTCACGCCGGTCTTCGCCGTCTCGAGCGCGAGGGCGCGGGTGAACCCGACCACACCGTGCTTGGCCGCACAATAGGCGGCGACGTAGCCGTAGCCGACGAGCCCGGCCGTGCTCGCGACGTTCACCACCCGGCCTCGCCCGCGCTTGACCATCGCGGGGACGGCCTCGCGCGCGCAGAGGAACGTGCCGGTCAGATTCACGGCGAGCATCCGGTTCCAGAGCGCAAGATCGGTCTTGGCGAGCGGCGCGCTGCCCGCCTGCCCGGCGTTGTTCACCAGGATGTCGATGCTCGGATGCCGTGCGCGGATCGTGGTGAACGCGCCTTGGACCGACTGCTCGTCGGCGACGTCGCAGCTCTCGGCGTCCGCGACCGCGGATCCGCCCAGCGCATCGACCTGCTCCGCGAGCCGCGCGGCGTCGCGCCCGAGCAGCGTGACCGTGGCTCCGGCTCGAACGAGCGCAGCGGCGATCGCCGCCCCTATGCCACGTGCGCCGCCGGTCACGACTGCGTGATGTCCGCCGAGCGCGGTCACGGCCGCTCTCCGGAGGCGAAGAAACGATGGAGTGGAGACATGCGATCAAGTCCCTCCGGGGTGAAGATGGTAGTCTCAAAGAATCAGATGCCGCCGCCGACCGGCGCGCGGCTCAGCGGTGCCTCGCGAGGAAGTCCGCGAGCGCGGCGTTGAACGCCTCGGGCTGCTCGATGTTGGCGAGATGCGCGGCCGCCGGGATCACGACCAATCCCGAGCCCGGATAGCTCTCGTGGATCTCGCGCGCCATCGCCACCGGCGTGCCCGTGTCCTCCGCGCCGACGATGACGAGCCCTGGCGCGGCGATCTCGCGCAGCCGCGCCGAGAGGTTGATCTTCGGGATGAACTGCGAGCAGCCGACGTACCCGGCGACCGGCGTCGTGCGGATCATGTCCGCGACCCGCTGCACCCTGCCCGGATTCGCCTTGCGGAACGGCCCGGTGAACCATCGCTCGAGGGTCGGCTGCACGAGCGGCTCCAAGCCCTTCGTCTCGGCGATTCGAATGCGGTCGGCCCACACCGCGACCGCCTCGGCCGGATACCGGCTCGACGTGTCCGCGAGCACCAGCGTTTGCAGCGCCCCGGGGTATCTGAGCGCGAACGCCTGGCCGATCATGCCGCCCATCGACAGGCCGACGAAGTGGGAGCGCTCGACGCCGAGCGCATCGAAGAGGCCCTTCAGATCGTCGGCGAGCATCTCGAGGGAGTACGCGCCGGCGGGGGCGTCGCTGCCGCCGTGGCCGCGCGTGTCGAAGCGCAGCACCTTGAACTGCCGCGCGAGAATCGCCGCCTGCTCGTCCCACATGTGCAGGTTGCAGGCGAGCGAGTGGGACAGCGTGATCCAGGGACCGCTCCCCTCGACCTCGTAGTTGACGCGGTTGCCGTTGGCGATGATTTTCATTCCCCCCCTCCACGACGCCGGCGATGCGCGCGCGCCCCGGCGGCGCATTCAGTCCCGTTGCCGCGCGACGCGCACGACCTCGGGAACGCGCCGCAGGCTGCGCATGACCTGGGCGAGATGCTGGCGGCGCGTCACCTGGATGGTGAACTGCATCGTGGTGTACATGCCGCGCTCTTCGTCCATGCTGACGTTGTCGATGTTCGAGCCTGCCTCCGCGATCGCCGCCGCGATCTTGGCGAGCACGCCGCGCTGGTTGGCGGCGGTGACCTTGACCGCGACGTCGAACATCTTGTCGGTCTCGGGATCCCACTCGACGTCGATCCACTTCTCGGGGTCGGTTCGCGACTTGGCCGCGATCGGGCAGTCGTGCGTGTGCACGACCAGCCCCTGGCCCTTCTTGATGAAGCCGATGATCGGGTCGCCCGGGATCGGGCGGCAGCACTTGGCGAACTGCACCGCCATGCCTTCGGATCCGCGGATCACGATCGATCCGGCGGGCCGCCCCTCCTCCGACTCGGCCGCGAGCGCGAGGAGTTCGCGCGCGACGATCGCCGGCAGGCGCTTGCCGAGCCCGAGGTCGGCGAGGATCTCCTGGCGCGAGCGGGCGCCCGTTTCGCGCACGAGTCTGTCCCAGCGCTCCGGCCCGATGCCGACCGGCTCCGTCCCCAGCCCGCGCAGCGCCTGGTTGAGCAGGCGCTCGCCGAGCGCGGCCGATTCCTCGAACTGCATCGTCTTCAGGAAATGCCGGATCTGCGAGCGGGCCTTGCCGGTCTTCACGTAGGAGAGCCACGCCGGATTCGGGTTGGCGTGCGCTGCGGTGATGACCTCGACCTGGTCGCCGTTCTTGAGCTCCGTGCGCAGCGGGACGAGCTCGTAATTCACTTTGGCCGCGACCGTGCGGTTTCCGACATCGGTATGCACGGCGTAGGCGAAGTCGACCGGCGTCGCGCCGCGCGGCAGCGACTTGATCTCGCCCCGCGGGGTGAAGACGTAGACTTCCTCCGGAAACAGATCGACCTTGATGTGCTCGAGGAACTCGGCGGGGTCGCCGCTCGCGTTCTGGATCTCGACCAGCGATTGCAGCCACCGGTGCGTGCGCTGCTGCACCTCGAAGAGCGTCGCCTGATCGTCCTTGTACACCCAGTGCGACGCGACTCCGGTCTCAGCGATCCGGTGCATGTCCCACGTGCGAATCTGCACCTCGAGCGGCATGCCGAACGGCCCGATGACCGACGTGTGCAGGGACTGGTAGCCGTTCATCTTGGGAATGGCGATGTAGTCCTTGAACTTGCCGGGCACGGGCTTGTAGAGAGCGTGCAAGGCGCCGAGCGCGAGGTAGCAGGACGGGATGTCGTTCACCACGACGCGGTAGCCGTAGATGTCCAGCACCTCGCTGAACGACAGGCGCTTCTCGACCATCTTCTTGTAGATGGAGAAGATGTGCTTCTCGCGGCCGGTGACGGTGGCTTCGATGTCGGAGCCGGCGAGCTTCTGCCGGATCGCCTCCATGATCTTGCCGACCACCTCGCGGCGGTTGCCGCGCGCGGCCTTGACCGCCTTGGCGAGCGTGGCGTAGCGCAGGGGATAGAGGTACCTGAACGCGAGCTCCTGCAGCTCGCGGTAGAGCCCGTCCAGACCGAGCCGGTTGGCGATCGGCGCGTAGATGTCGAGCGTCTCGCGCGCGACGCGCCGGCGCTGCGCGGGCGACACCGCGTCCAGCGTGCGCATGTTGTGGAGGCGGTCGGCGAGCTTGATCAGGATGACGCGCACGTCGCGCGCCATGGCGAGGAACATCTTGCGGAAGTTCTCGGCCTGCGCGTCCTGCGCCGACTGGAACTCGATGCGGTCGAGCTTCGAGACGCCGTCGACGAGGTCAGCGACCGGCTTGCCGAACCGCTGCGCGATGTCGTCCTTCGCGACCTCGGTGTCCTCGAGGACGTCGTGCAGGAGGGCGGCGACGAGCGTCTGCGAGTCGAGCTGCCAGTGCGACAGGATCTCCGCGACGGCGACCGGATGCTGGATGTACGGCTCGCCGCTCTTGCGGAACTGGCCCCGATGCGCGTGGTCGCTGAAGTTGTAGGCCTCCTCCAGCCGGGCGAGATCCGCCTGCTTGAGGTAGCTCGAAACCGAGGACTTCAGCTCGGCGAGCCCGCCCGCGCGGTGCTCGGCCGGTGGCGCGGACGCCTCGGCGACCCGCCGGCGATCGCGCTCAGCCGAGCGCCGTGATCCGCCGAAGAGCGAAACCGCCCGGCGCAGGCGGTGGATGCTTCCTTTGCCGGCCAGGGCCACGTGGACAGCTCCGCGCGACGCGGGCGCTCATGCCGAGCGCGGACGCGGACCGACGCCGGCCGGACGCATGCTCAGCTCACGTTGACGCGGTTCAGCATCTCCAGGCCCACCTTGCCCGCGGCCACCTCGCGCAGCGCGATCACCGTGGGCTTGTCGCGCGAGGTCTCGATCATCGGCGTGCCGCCCTGCGCGAGCTGGCGCGCGCGGTAGGTTGCCGCGAGCGTGAGCTGGAAGCGGTTCGGGATTCTCTTCAGGCAATCGTCCACGGTGATGCGTGCCATGTCGGGTCCTATTCGCGTGAGTCGAAGATCTCGGGGTGCAGCGCGCACTGCCTCGCCATGCGCAGCCGCGAGGCCCGCACGATTGCCGCCAGCTCTCGGCGCGCCTCGTCGAAGTTATTGTTAATAATAACATAATCGAACTCGGCCGCATGGCTCATCTCGTCCGTGGCCGCGCTCAGCCGGCGCTGGATGACCTCCGGCGGGTCCTGGCCGCGGCCGACCAGCCGCCGGCGCAGTTCCTGCATCGACGGGGCGACGATGAAGATGCTCACCGCATCCGGGAAGGCCCGGCGCACCTGCTGCGCGCCCTGCCAGTCGATTTCCAGCACGACGTCGCGGCCCGCTGCGCGCGCGTTCTCGATCTGCTTCTGCGAGGTCGCGTACAGGTTGCCGTGGACCTCGGCGCTCTCCAGGAACTCGCCCGCCTCCAGCATCCGCATGAACGCGGCGCGGCCCACGAAGTGGTACTCGCGGCCCTCCTGCTCACCAGGCCGTGGCGCACGCGTCGTGTACGAAATCGACAGGACGAGGTTCGGGTCGTCGGCGAGGCCGGCGTTCACGAGCGAGGACTTGCCCGCGCCCGATGGCGCCGAGACGATGAAGAGCAGGCCTTGCATGGCGTGGAAGCGTGAATCGTCGATCGCGAATCGTGCCCTACGCACGATGCCCGTGCTGCGGATTATTCACTATCCGCGGCGCGCGCGTCGCGGATCGCGCATTACTCGAGGTTCTGCACCTGCTCGCGCATCTGCTCGATGGCGAGCTTGAAGTCGAGCGCCGCGGCGGACAGCTCGCGCGACACCGACTTCGAGCCGAGGGTGTTCGCCTCGCGGTTGAGCTCCTGCATCAGGAAGTCGAGCCGCTTGCCCGCCGGGCTGCCGGCGGACAGCGTGCGGTCCACCTCGTCCAGATGGGCCGCGAGGCGCGACAGCTCCTCGGCGACGTCGATGCGCACGCCGAAGACGGCGATCTCCTGCCGGATGCGCTCCTCGTCGGCGCTCGCCAGCGCCTCGCGCAGCTTCGCGGCGAGCTTCTCCTCGTAGGCGGCGATCGCCTGGGGCACGAGCGGCCCGATCTCGCCGAGGCGTCCGCGGATGCGCGCGACGCGCTCCCGGATCATCCTGGCGAGCTTCGCGCCCTCGCGGGCGCGCGATGCGTCGAGCTCGGCGAGCGCGTCCCGCGTCGCGGCGAGCGTGGCGTCGCGCAGCTCGGTCGCCGCGCTGCCGTCCTCGCTGAGCACGCCGGGCCAGTGCAGCACCTCCGACACCCGCAGCGGCTGCGCATCCGGGATCGCGGCGCGCACCTCTTGCGCGAGCCGTCCCAGGCGGGCGAGCTGTTCGGCGTCCAGGCTGGCGCCGCCGCCCGCGAGCGGCGCGCCGGCGAACGACGCGCGGCAGTCGACTTTCCCGCGGGACACGGAAGCGGAGACGAGCTCGCGCAGCTGCGGCTCGGCGGCGCGCAGGTCCTCGGCCATCCGGAACTGGATGTCGAGGTAGCGGCCGTTCACGCTCTTCAGCTCGAGCTGCAGCACGCCGCGGGCGAGCTCCCGGGTCACCGCTGCGTAGCCCGTCATGCTCTTGATCATGGTGCGCGTGGAGGTGTTGTCGGAAGCGCGGTCGCTCCGCTTTACATCGGCGTGTCAAACTCAGACAATCCGCCGCGGAGGCCACTATTCTAGCCCGGATATCCTGCGAGGCCGGCTTGTCCATGCGCCGGTCCACGCGCTTGGTCACACCCCCGTCCGTCCGATCGCCTGCCCGGGTGTCGCCGGGGGCGCGCTCGCTGCCGGGTGCGCTCCGGGACTCGGGCAGCGCGGTCGATCGCGGCAGCCAGCCCGGGCCCGCCCGCCAGACCACGCTCTGGTGAGCCCGCGCGATGGCGAACCAGGCGAACGTTCCGCTGCCCGACGGCTACCAGCTGCAGAGCTACCGCATCACCAAGATGCTCTCGTGCGGCGGCTTCTCGATCGTCTATCTCGCGCACGACGAGGCCGATCAGCCGGTGGCGATCAAGGAGTACCTGCCGAGCTCGCTCGCGCTGCGGCGCGAGGGCGACGTGCTGCCCTCGATCGCCGAGGACAACCTCGCCACCTTTCGCTACGGCATGAAGTGCTTCTTCGAGGAGGGGCGGGCGCTCGCGCGGCTGTCGCATCCGAACCTGGTGCGAGTGCTCAACTTCTTCCGGGCGAACGAGACGGTCTACCTCGTGATGCGCTACGAGCGCGGCAGAACGCTGCAGGAGCACATCCAGGCGCGCCGCGGCGCGATCAAGGAGAACTTCATCCGCCGGATCTTCACGCTGCTCTTGAACGGGCTGCGCGAGGTCCATCTCAACAAGCTGCTGCATCTCGACATCAAGCCGGCGAACATCTACGTGCGCAACGACGGCACGCCGGTGCTGATCGACTTCGGCGCGGCGCGCCAGACGCTCACGGCCGAGGGCTTCAAGCTGAATCCGATGTACACGCCCGGCTTCGCCTCGCCGGAGCACTACAAGAACCGCGAGCTGCTCGGGCCGTGGACCGACATCTACTCGGTCGGCGCGAGCATCTTCGCGTGCATCGCCGGCGCGGCGCCGCAGGCGGCCGATCTGCGCGTGGACAAGGATCGCTACGTTTCGGCGACGAAGCTCTTCGGCAGCAGGTATTCCGACCAGCTGCTCGAGACCATCGACTGGTGCCTGCAGCTCGACCACATGAAGCGGCCGCAGAGCGTGCTCGCGCTGCAGAAGGTGCTGCTGCGCGAGCGCGATCCGGAGACGCCGCGCCGCAAGTCGTTCGTATCCTCGCTGCGCGGGACGCTGCTCAAGCTCGCGCGCAAGTCGGCCGCCTGAGCGGCGCCACTGGGGGCGGAGCGCGATGAGATTCTCGATTTATCAGGACAGCCGGCAGGGTCCGCGCAAGATGAACCAGGACCGGATCGCGCACGTGTACACCCGGGACTGCCTGGCCATGATCGTGGCCGACGGCATGGGCGGCCACCTGCACGGGGAGGTGGCGGCGCAGATCGCCACCCAGTTCATCGTCGAGGCCTTCCAGCGCGAGGCGACGCCGCGGCTCGAGGACCCGTTCCGCTTCCTGCTCGGCTCGATCACGAGCGCGCACCACGCGATCATCGATTACGCGAACCAGCGCAACCTGCTCGAGACGCCGCGCACGACCTGCGTAGCGTGCATCGTGCAGGACGGGATCGCGCACTGGGCGCACGTCGGCGACTCGCGGCTCTATCACGTGCGCGAGGGCCGCGTCGAGAACCAGACCAAGGACCATTCGCGGGTGCAGATGCTGGTCGACACCGGCCGCATCCGCGAGGAGGCGGTGGCCGCGCATCCGGACCGCAACAAGATCTTCAACTGCCTCGGGCAGATGTCGGTACCCAAGGTCGATCTCTCGCGCCGCGTCGGGCTGAATCACGGCGACGTCCTCATCCTCTGCACCGACGGGTTCTGGGGTGCGCTCAGCTCGAAGTTGATCTGCGAGGAGCTCCTGCGCTCCGACGCCGCGGCGGCGATGCCGAAGCTGATGGACATGGCCGAGACGCGGGCGGGACGCGAGGGCGACAACCTGTCCGTGGTCGCGATGACGTGGGTGAACGAGCTCGCCGGCGATGCCCCGACCTCGATCTCGACCGTGACGATGCACGAGCGCGAGTACAAGAGCACCGTGCAGCAGTTCCAGAAGACGACCCCGCCGGCCGCCCCGGGCT
Organism: Burkholderiales bacterium; assembly: GCA_020848075.1. Taxonomy (GTDB): domain Bacteria; phylum Pseudomonadota; class Gammaproteobacteria; order Burkholderiales; family SG8-39; genus JAABRB01. The sequence goes on along the minus strand of JADLAV010000052.1, from coordinate 137,746 downwards.
ACCTGACCGACGACGAGATCGAGCGCGCGATCGAGGAGATCCGCCTCGCGATCAAGAAGCACTCCAAGTGAGCGGGGAGCAAGGAGTGCGTAGAGGAGCATCTGCGTCGCCGCGCCCCTCCGGCAGGACCCTCCTGCCCGCGTTCCGGAGCTGAGCGGTGGAACGTCGAGGCGGCAGGCGGTCCGACGAGCTGCGCGCGGTGCGCATCCAGCGCGGCTACACGAAGCACGCCGAGGGGAGCGTGCTGGTCGAGTTCGGCGACACGCGCGTGCTGTGCACCGCGAGCGTGGAAGAGAAGGTGCCGGCCTTCCTCAAGGACCGCAACCAGGGCTGGGTGACCGCCGAGTACGGGATGCTGCCGCGCGCCACCAGCACGCGGACCGATCGGGAGGCGGCCCGCGGGAAGCAGACCGGGCGCACGCAGGAGATCCAGCGGCTCATCGGGCGCAGCCTGCGGGCGGTGACCGATCTCGCGCGGCTCGGCGCGCGCACGATCCAGATCGACTGCGACGTGATCCAGGCCGACGGCGGCACGCGCACCGCCGCGATCACCGGCGCCTTCATCGCCCTGCACGACGCGGTATCGCGGCTGCTGCTCGGCCGGACGATCGCCGAATCGCCGATCCTCGACTACGTCGCCGCCGTCTCGGTCGGCATGCACGGCGGCATCGCCATGCTCGACCTCGACTACGCCGAGGACGCCGCGTGCGACGTCGACATGAACGTGGTGATGACCGGAAGCGGCGCGTTCGTCGAGGTCCAGGGCACCGCGGAGGGCCGTCCCTTCACGCGCACCGACATGGACGGGCTCGTCGACCTGGCCGAGCGCGGTATCCGCGAGCTGATCGCGCGGCAGCGCACTGCGCTGCGTGCGGTCTGAAAAGCTCCGGCGGACCGCTGCGCTTGCAACGCGCATCCCCCCGTGAAGCAGCTCGTCCTCGCGTCATCCAACCCGGGCAAGCTGAGGGAGTTCGAGGCGCTCCTCGCGCCGCTCGGCATCGAGGTCGTTCCGCAAGCGCGGCTCGGCGTGCCCGAGGCCGACGAGCCGCACGTGACGTTCGTGGAGAACGCGCTCGCGAAAGCGCGCAACGCGAGCCGGCATGCGCGCCTGCCGGCGCTCGCGGATGACTCCGGCATCTGCGCGGCCGCGCTGGGCGGCGAGCCGGGCGTGCACTCGGCACGCTTCGCCGGCGATCCGCGGTCCGACGAGCGGAACAATGAGCGCCTGGTCGCCCTGCTCCGGGGCGAGGCCGACCGCCGCGCGCACTTCTACTGCGTGGTCGTGCTGGTGCGGCACGCGGAGGATCCCGAGCCGCTGATCGCCGAGGGTCGCTGGCAGGGCGAGGTCGCGGACACGCCGCGCGGCAGCGGCGGGTTCGGCTACGACCCGTACTTCCATGTGACCGAGCTCGGCCTGCGTGCGGCCGAGCTCGATCCGCGGCAGAAGAACGCGATCAGCCACCGCGGCAAGGCCCTGCGGCGACTGCTCGCGCTCCTGCGCGAGGAAGAGTGATCGACGTGCCGGCGGGCGCGATCGCGCGGGTCGCGGCGGAGAGTGTCGGCGGGTTTCGCCTGGCGGCGCTCCCGCCGCTCGCTCTCTACGTGCACCTTCCCTGGTGCGTGCGCAAGTGCCCCTACTGCGATTTCAATTCGCACGAGGCGCGCGGCGCGCTGCCGGAGGACGATTACGTCGCCGCGCTCATCGCCGACCTCGAGTCGGCGCTGCCGCACGTCTGGGGCCGGCGCGTCCAGAGCGTGTTCTTCGGCGGCGGGACGCCGAGCCTCTTCTCGGCGCGCGCGATCGACCGCCTGCTCGCTGCGCTTCGCGCACGCCTGCCGCTCGAGCCCGACGCCGAGGTGACGCTGGAGGCGAATCCGGGCACCTTCGAAGCAGACAAGTTCCGCGAATTCCGCGCCGCCGGCGTGAACCGCCTCTCCATCGGCGTCCAGAGCTTCGATCCGAAGCACCTGCGCGCGCTTGGCCGCATCCATGACGAGCGCGAGGCGCAGCGCGCCGTGGAGATCGCGCACGCGCACTTCGACAATTTCAACCTGGACCTGATGTACGCGCTGCCGGAGCAGACGGTGGCGGACGCCGAGCGCGACGTGGGCGCCGCGCTCGCTGCGCGCGCACCGCATCTCTCCTTCTACCACCTCGCCATCGAGCCGAACACGGTGTTCTTCACGCGCCCGCCGCCGCTGCCCGACGAGGACAGCTCGGCCGAGATCGGGGACCTGGTCGAGCGACGCCTGCTCGCGGCGGGCTACGAGCACTACGAGACCTCGGCGTACGCGCGGCCCGGCGCGGCGTGCCGCCACAACCTCAACTACTGGCGCTTCGGCGACTATCTGGGCATCGGCGCCGGCGCGCACGCCAAGATCTCGTCCGCCGACCGCATCGTGCGCGAAGCGCGTGCGCGCACGCCCTCGGAGTACATGCAACGCGTCGCTGCCGGAACGCACATCGTCGAGCGGCGCGAGCTCGCGCGGCGCGACCTTCCGCTCGAGTTCATGATGAACGCGCTGCGGCTGGCCGAGGGCTTCCCGGTGTCGATGTTCTCCGAGCGTACCGGGCTGCCGATCGTCGCGGCCGAGCGCGCGCTGGCGCAGGCCGAGGCGCGCGCATTGCTGGAGCGCGATCACGAACGCATCCGGCCGACCGCGCTGGGACGGCGCTATCTCAACGATCTGCTGGCGCTCTTCCTTCCCGCGTAAGTTGGCGGGAGCTGTGAGTTGCAGCGTCCGCGGCCCCCGGCGTGCGGTACGGCCGGGTGATTCTCCCTGCGCACCCAATGACCGATTTTGACGATTCCTCCGCGCGGACGCTCACGCGCCTCTCGCCGAGGTCATACGGGACGTGCAAGGATTGAAGCGGACGCCGCAGAAGCTTGCATAGTGGCGCACCACATGAGCCACTCGAACGGCGAGAATTGGGCCGAGGTGACAACGAGGGGTCTATGCCAGTCTTGCAGCCCGCGATCGCGCATATCCGCGCCGTTTCGGAAACGGTTTGGGCCGAGCATGATCTCGAGGCGCATCTCGAAGCTGTATCCGCATTGGCCTCGGAGTTCGCATCACGATTCGGCAGCGGGGACTGGGCGCGCGTCGCGGGCCTTTGGCACGACCTTGGCAAATACCGGCCTGCCTTCCAGCGGTACATCCGCACCGTGAGCGGCAGCCAGACCGATGCGCACATCGAGACCACCCCCGGCCGAGTCGATCATTCGACCGCCGGCGCGCTGCACGCGATCGAACGTTTCGGCACCGATCCGCGTGGCAGGATCCTGGCTTATCTGATCGCGGGACACCATGCAGGCCTGCCCGACTGGCACTCCGACGAGACGGGCGGAGCGGCGCTGACAGCGCGGCTCGCCGCTCAGAATAGGCACCTCTTCGAGGAAGTCCGGGCGCAGTCGCTTCCATCGGGTCTGCTCGACGTACGGTTGCCTGCGACGCCGCCCCTGGGCGGCCGTGCCGGCTTCGCGCTGTGGGTTCGAATGCTGTTCTCGTGCCTCGTGGACGCCGACTTCCTCGACACCGAGGCATTCATGTCGTCGGAGCGCGCCGCCGCCCGCCGGGGTTTTCCGGAGATCGGTCGCCTCCGCGACCAGCTCGAAGCGCACATGCAGGTGCTCGAAGCCACGGCACCGCCGACATCGGTGAACAGAGTGCGGGCGGATGTCCTGCAGCGGTGTCGGGCACGCGCGGCGGACGCGCCGGGGGTCTTCTCGCTCACCGTGCCGACGGGCGGCGGCAAGACCCTGGCGAGCCTCGCATTCGCGCTCCATCATGCAGCGTTGCACGGCAAGCGTCGCATCGTCTACGCGATCCCGTACACCAGCATCATAGAACAGACCGCAGACGTCTTTCGGGAGATCTTCGGAGACGACGCAATCGTCGAGCACCACAGCGCGGCCGAGGTCGACGAGTCGCGCGAGGATCACCGGACGCGCCTCGCGTGCGAGAACTGGGATGCTCCTATCGTCGTCACCACCAACGTGCAGCTCTTCGAGTCCCTGTTCTCCGCGCGCACGAGCCGCACGCGCAAGCTGCACAGCATCGTCGACGGCGTCGTCATTCTCGACGAAACCCAATTGCTCCCGCCGGACTTCCTGCAGCCGCTCCTCGATGCGATCAACGGTCTCGCACGTCACTACGGCGTCACATTCGTGCTTTCCACTGCCACGCAGCCTGCGCTCGCATCGACGCGCTGGTTCGGTGGTGGCATCCGCGGATTGGACGGCGTTCGCGAACTGATCGAGGCTCCGGCGGTGCTTTACGCGCAGTTGCGGCGCGTCGACGTGAACATGCCGGAAGACCTGACGAAGCGGGTCTCCTGGCCGGAGATCGCTAACGCGCTCGGCCGGCACGAGTCGGTGCTTTGCATCGTCAACTCGCGCCGCGAGTGTCGCGAGCTTCATCGTCTGATGCCTGCCGGAACGATCCATCTCTCGGCCCTCATGTGCGGACAGCACCGCGCGGAGGTGATCGCCCGACTGAAGCAGATGCTGCGCCGCGGCGAACCGGTGCGCGTCGTCAGCACGCAGCTCGTCGAGGCGGGCGTCGATGTGGATTTCCCGGTCGTGTATCGCGCTCTCGCCGGGCTCGATGCGATCGCGCAGGCGGCCGGTCGCTGTAACCGCGAGGGACGCCTCTCGCGGGGACAAATGGTGGTATTCGTACCGCCCGCACCCTCGCCGGCGGGAATCCTCCGGAAGGCCGAGCAAACCGCCGTTGGCATCTTGGCGGGAGGCGGCGTGGACCCGCTTTCGCACGACGCCTTTCCACGGTACTTTGCCGGTCTGTATGCGCGCATCGAGCCAGACAAGCACGGCATCGTCGATCTCCTCACGGCGGGCGCCGGCGAGGCGGAAGTCGCGTTCAGAACGGCCTCTTCCCGGTTCCGGCTCATCGACGACCGCGAGCAGCAACCGGTGTTCGTTCGCTACGGGGAGGGCGGACGGTGGCTGGACGTGCTGCGCGCGACGGGGCCCGAACGCTGGCTCATGCGCAAGCTCCAGCGGTACTGCGTGAGCATCCGCTCGCAGGAGCTCCATGCGCTGCTGCGCTCCGGAGACGTGACCGAGCTTTCGCCCGGCATCTTTGCGCAGACTTCCGGTGCGCTCTACGATTCGGCCGTCGGGCTGTTGACTTCGATGCCGGACCCGCCCGCCGGCTCGCTCGTGCTTTGAGAGGTCCGTGGCATGAAAACCTACTGCCTGGAAGTGCGCGGCGACTTCGCCTGCTTCACCCGGCCCGAGATGAAGGTCGAGCGCGTATCGTACGACGTGATCACGCCGTCAGCCGCTCGGGCGATTTTCGAGGCGATCTTGTGGAAGCCGGCCATGCGTTGGCGGATGCAACGCATCGACGTGCTGCGGCCGATCCGGTGGATCTCGTTGCGCCGCTCCGGGCGCGCATGGAAGGCACGGTCGCCGCCGTGAGAGACATGCTGGAGGAAGGGCGGCTTCCTCCGCCGGTCAACGATTCGCGCTGCAAGGAATGCTCCCTGCGGGAGATCTGCCAGCCGGAGATCGTCTCGGCTGGCGATCGTCTGACCGCCCTGGCGCATACCCTCTTCGATCCGGACGTCGAAGCTTGGCCGGCTCTGCACGCCGACCCCGCGCCGAGGAGCCGATCTTGAGGACGCTTCTCAACACGCTCTACGTGACCGTGCCGCAGGCGTATCTGCGCCTCGAGAACGACGCCGTGCGCGTCGACGTCGAGCGCGAGGAGAAGCTGCGGGTGCCGCTCCACCACATTGGGACGGTCGTGTGCTTCGGGAGTGCGCTGGTTTCCCCGGCCCTCATTCATCGCCTTGCGGAGGATGGCAAGTCTCTCGTGTTCCTGGATGAGAGCGGGCGATTCAAGGCGAGGCTCGAAGGGCCGGTGAGCGGCAACATCCTGTTGCGACAGGCCCAGCACCGCGTCGCCGGCGACGCGGTCTTTACCCTGGGCGTGGCACGGGCGGTAGTGGCGGGAAAGCTGCGCAACGCGCGACATGTGTTGATGCGCGGTGCGCGTGATGCCGGGTCCCGCGAGGATGAGGAGCCCTTGGATGCGGCTGCGGACGGAATCGGGCGTGCGCTCGCGCGCATCGAGCATGCGTCGGATCTGGACACGCTGCGCGGAATCGAGGGTGAGACGGCGCGGGCTTACTTTCAGGTATTCCCGCATCTCGTGCGCCCCGATCGGCGCGCCGATTTCTCCCCGCAAGGAAGGACGCGCCGCCCACCGCGCGACCGCATGAATGCACTGCTTTCGTTCCTGTACTCCATGCTTATGAATGACTGCCGTTCGGCGGTCGAAGCCGCGGGACTGGACCCGCAGCTCGGATTCCTGCACGCGGTCCGACCCGGACGAGCAGCGCTCGCCTTGGATCTGATGGAGGAGCTGCGCGCGGTCGTCGCCGACCGCCTTGCGCTCACCCTCGTCAACCGGGGCCAGTTGAAAGCGAAGGAGTTCGCCTTGCGGGAAGGCGGCGCCGTATCGCTGGCCGACGAGGCGCGACGAGCGGTCGTGGTCGCGTATCAGGAGCGCAAGCGCGAGGAGGTCGGCCATCCGCTTCTCGCGCAAGAGACGCCGCTCGCCTTGGTTCCGCTGCTGCAATCGAGGCTTCTGGCGCGTGCGATCCGCGGTGAGACGGCTGCCTATGTACCCTTTCTCGCCCGGTGATCGGCCGTGACGCGAAATCTCTTGGCGGGTGGGGCATGTTGGTGATCGTGACCTACGATGTCTCGACCGAATCGGCAGCGGGCCGGCGCCGGCTCCGCCGCGTCGCGCGGGTATGCGAGAGCGTCGGGCAGCGCGTGCAGAAATCGGTCTTCGAGTGCCAGGTCGACGCGATGCGCTATGAAGAGCTCGAACGCCGCCTGTTGGCCGAGATCGATCTCAAGCAAGACAACCTTCGCCTGTACCGATTGACGAACGCGGATCAGCTCAACCTGAGAGAGCATGGCGTATTCAGATCCACGGACTTCGAGAAGCCGCTGGTGCTGTAGGCGCCGGGGGCGCGAACCTCCAGCGATGCGGATGCACCGGTGCGGTTCGCGCAGGGCGCAAGCTCCTGTACTGGCGCAGTTTTGCAAGAGGGACGTCCGTGTTGGCGCGGATTCGCCTCGCATATGGGGTCGGTTCGCGCAGACTGATCCAGAACATCAGTCCGTTCAATGCATTGGAAGTGAGCAGTTGCGCCGGGCGTTCGCGCCGGGCGAGGATTGAAACATTCCATCGGCAATCGAGCGCCCATCCTCCTTGGGTTGCGCCCGGCGTTCGCGCCGGGCGAGGATTGAAACCACACCCGGCCACCTATCTGAACCAATCTAGGTGGTTGCGCCCGGCGTTCGCGCCGGGCGAGGATTGAAACCAGGTAGCCCTCTTCGCTGGGGCGGGCCAGACCGGTTGCGCCCGGCGTTCGCGCCGGGCGAGGATTGAAACAGATAGGCCGCAACCCATTCACACGGCACACCGTGTTGCGCCCGGCGTTCGCGCCGGGCGAGGATTGAAACAATGGTATCGGTGAAGTCGAAAGTACCGCTGATGGTTGCGCCCGGCGTTCGCGCCGGGCGAGGATTGAAACGTTCTGTGTGGAGGCGAGCTCCTTGAGGCGTCGCGTTGCGCCCGGCGTTCGCGCCGGGCGAGGATTGAAACCTCGACCGCAATGACGGTCTGATAGAGATCCTCAGGTTGCGCCCGGCGTTCGCGCCGGGCGAGGATTGAAATCCCAGCACCCCGAAGCTCTTCGTGGTGCCCGCCCCGAACGGGGAGGCCTGCGCAGCACTTTCTGCGCGCACGCTCGCTCGAATTCGGCGATCCGGCGAGGAAGTACGATGCGCCGGAGCGGCGCGTCGACCTAAACGCCGAGGATTTCGTAGACCGCGTGCAGCAACTGAGCTGTCGATCTACACCCAGTCCCGCGGCTTGAGAAATTCCGTGTAGAGCTGCTCTTCCGGGCTGCCGGGCGCCGGCCGCCAGTCGTAGCGCCAGCGCACGACCGGCGGCAGCGACATCAGGATCGACTCGCTCCGGCCGCCCGACTGCAGTCCGAACACGGTGCCGCGATCGTAGACGAGGTTGAACTCGACGTAGCGTCCGCGCCGATAGAACTGGAAGTCGCGCTCGCGCTCGCCGTAGTCCGAGGCCCGGCGGCGCTCGGCGATCGGCGCGTACGCCGGCAGGAAATGGTCGCCGACGCTCCTCGTGAGCGCGAAGCAGTGGTCGAAGCCCCCCGCGTTCAGGTCGTCGAAGAAGATGCCGCCCACACCGCGCGGCTCGCGCCGGTGCCGCAGATAGAAGTACTCGTCGCACCATTTCTTGAAGTAAGGGTGATACTGCGCGCCGAACGGCTCGAGCGCCGCCCGGCAGATGCTGTGGAAGTGCCGTACGTCCTCCTCGAACGCGTAGTACGGCGTGAGGTCCATCCCGCCGCCGAACCACCAGATCGGCTCGGCCCCCGCCTTGGTCGCCACGAAGCTCCGCACGTTCATGTGCACCGTCGGCACGTAGGGGTTGCGCGGGTGCAGCACGAGCGACACGCCCATCGCCTCGAAGCCGCGTCCCGCGACCTCGGGCCGCCCGGCGCTCGCGGAGGCCGGCAGGCTCGCCCCCTGGACGTGTGAGAAGTTCACGCCGCCGCGCTCGAAGAGTCCGCCCTCCTCGATGATCCGGCTGATGCCGCCGCCTTCGGCTCCGCGCCACGCGTCCGCGCGGAAGCTGCTTCCATCGAGCTGCTCGAGCGCCGCCACGATGCGGTCCTGCAGCCCGCGCAGGTACGCGGTGACCGCTGCCGTGTCGACGGTCATGCGCGTCCGCTCACCCCTTGCTCGTCCTGGTCGCGCTGCTCCCGGGCGCGTTCGCCCGGTTTGCGCGGGAGGCCGCGCGCGCCGCGAGCGCACGGTGTCCGATGTCGGTGCGGTACTGCATGCCCTCGAAACGGATCGCATCCACGATCTGGTAGGCGCGTGCGCGCGCCATCTTGAGCGACTCGCCGAGCGCGGTCACGCAGAGCACGCGCCCGCCGGCGGTGACGACCTTGCCGTCCGCGAGCGCGGTCCCGGCATGGAATACGTGGGCGTCTTCGGCCGGCGCCGCGAGGCCGGTGATCGGGTCGCCCTTGCGCGGAGTTTCGGGGTAGTTCGCCGCGGCGAGGACCACGCCGAGCGCGGCGCGGTGGTCCCATTCGGCCTCCATGCGGTCGAGCTTGCCGTCGAGCGCGCCCTCGATCAACTCGAAGAGATCGGAGCGCAGGCGCAGCATGATCGGCTGGGTCTCGGGATCGCCCATGCGGCAATTGAACTCCAGCACCTTCGGATTGCCCGCGGCGTCGATCATGAGCCCGGCGTAGAGAAAGCCCGAGTAGGGCATGCCGTCGGCGGCCATGCCGCGCACCGTCGGCAGGATGATCTCGCGTACGACGCGCGCGTGCAGCGCGGGCGTCACCACCGGCGCCGGCGAGTAGGCGCCCATGCCGCCGGTGTTGGGGCCTTCGTCGCCGTCCTTCAGCCGCTTGTGATCCTGGCTGGTGGCGAGCGGCAGCACGTTGCGGCCGTCGGCGAGGACGATGAAGCTCGCCTCCTCGCCGGCGAGGAATTCCTCGATGACGATCCGGGCCCCCGCGTCGCCCAGGCGGCGCTCGAGCAGCATGCCGTCGATCGCCGCGTGCGCTTCCGCCGGCGAGGCGGCGACCACCACGCCCTTGCCGGCCGCGAGCCCGTCCGCCTTCACGACGATCGGCGCGCCGTGCGCCTCGACGTAGGCGTGCGCGTCGGCGGCGGCGGTGAAGCTCGCGTACGCGCCGGTCGGAATGCCGTGCCTCGCCAGGAACCGCTTGGCGAACGCCTTCGAGCTCTCGAGCTGCGCGGCCGCGCGGGGCGGGCCGAAGATCCGCAGCCCCTGCTCGCGAAAAAGATCGACGATGCCGTCCGCGAGCGGCGCCTCCGGGCCGACCACGGTGAGATGAATCTCCTCGCGGCGCGCGAACTCGGCGAGCGCCTCGAGCCCGGTGACCGGGACGTTCTCAACGCCTTCCTCCCGCGCGGTGCCCGCGTTGCCGGGGGCGACGAGGACCTTCTGCACGCGCGGGCTGCGCGCGAGCTTCCAGGCGAGCGCGTGCTCCCGTCCGCCGCTGCCAATGACTAGAATCTTCACCGCCAGGGGCGCTTCCTAGAACTCGCTGCCACAGCAGAGCGGGGGATATACAAGGGACGCGCCCCGTGTTCCCTCGGGGATATACAAGGGGCGGGAAGGGGGGAGGGGGCCCCTTCCATTCCCCCCGGCCCCCCTTGTTCGTGCGACCAGCTTTTGGCCCCCAGAATCGCCACCGGCATTTTCGAGATGGCGACTAGTGCCGGAAATGCCGCACGCCGGTGAAGACCATCGCGATGCCGAGCTCGTCGGCGGCCGCGATCACCTCGTCGTCGCGCACGCTGCCGCCCGGCTGGATGATCGCTCTTGCTCCGGCCTGCGCGACGACGTCGACGCCGTCGCGGAACGGGAAGAACGCGTCGGAAGCGACGGCCGAGCCGGCGAGCGAGATCCCGGCGTTGCCCGCCTTGATCGCGGCGATGCGCGCCGAATCCACCCGGCTCATCTGGCCGGCGCCGACGCCGAGCGTGCGCCCGCCGCCGCAGAAGACGATGGCATTCGACTTCACGTACTTTGCGACCCGCCACGCGAAGAGCAGGTCCGCGAGCTCGGATTCGGTCGGCGCGCGCCTGGTCACCACGCGCAGGTCGGCGCGCTCGATGTTACGGGCATCGGGCGTCTGCACGAGGAGGCCGCCGCCGACCCGCTTGAAGTCGTAGCGCTGCACCTCGCGGCCGAGCGGCACGGCGAGCACGCGGACGTTGGTCTTCCCCGCGAAGGCTGCGCGCGCCTCGGCACTGAGCTCCGGCGCGATCACGACTTCGACGAACTGCTTGGCGACCGCCTCGGCGGTCTTCCCGTCGAGCGCGCGGTTGAAGGCAATGATGCCGCCGAACGCCGAGGTCGGGTCGGTGGCGAAGGCGAGCTCGTAGGCCCTCATGCAGTCCGCGGCCTCCGCGACGCCGCAGGGATTGGCGTGCTTGACGATCACGCAGGCCGGGCGCTCGAAGGTCTTGGCGCACTCCCACGCCGCGTCGGCGTCGGCGATGTTGTTGTAGGAGAGCTCCTTGCCCTGCAACTGCGTGTACTGCGCGAGGCTGCCCGCCGCCGGCACGGGGTCGCGGTAGAACGCCGCCTGCTGGTGCGGGTTCTCGCCGTAGCGCATCTCCTGCACCTTTTCCCACTGCAGCGAGAGGCGGTCCGGGAACGCGCCGGGGCGGTTGTCGGCATCCAGGCTGGTGAGGTAGTTCGCGACCGCCGCGTCGTAGGCCGCGGTGTGGGCGAATGCTTTCTTTGCGAGGGCGAAGCGCGTCGCGGCCGAGAGCGTGCCGCCGCTCGCCCGCAGCTCGTCGATCAGGCCGCCGTAGTCGCCGGGGTCGGTCACCACGGCGACGCCGGTGTGGTTCTTGGCGGCGGCGCGCACCATCGTCGGCCCGCCGATGTCGATGTTCTCGACCGCCTCGTCGAGCGTGCAGCCGGGCTTCGCGACGGTTTGCGCGAAGGGGTAGAGGTTCACCACGACGAGATCGATCGGGACGATGCCGGCCCGTTCGATGGCCTGCATGTGCGCGGGCACGTCCCGGCGCGCGAGCACGCCGCCGTGTATCTTCGGGTGCAGCGTCTTCACGCGGCCGTCGAGCATCTCGGGGAAGCCGGTGTAGTCGCCCACCTCGGTCACGGCGACGCCGGCCTCCTGCAGCAGCTTCGCGGTCCCGCCGGTGGAGAGGATCCGCACGCCGAGCGCCGCGAGCGCGCGCGCGAGCTCGGCGAGGCCAGACTTGTCGGAGACGCTGACGAGCGCCTGCTTGACGGGAATGCGCATCCGCGCCGGTCAGGTCTTGATCTTGTGCTGGGCCATCTTCTTGCGCAGCGTGTTGCGGTTGATGCCGAGCATCTGGGCGGCGATGGTCTGGTTGCCTTCGGCCCGTTTGAGCACGGCCTCCAGCATCGGCTTCTCGACGTTCTTCAGCACCATGTCGTAGATCGAGCGCGGCTTCGCCCCGTCGAGGTCGCTGAAGTAACGGTCGAGGGACTTGCGCACGCAGTCCGCGATCTCGCTGGTCTGTTTCATTCCGGCAGCTCCTCCTCTTGGCGCAGGCGGTCCCCCGACTGCGCGAGTCTCTCGAAGAACCGGTCCACGGCGGCGAGCTGCGCCTCGCAGGTCTCCAGCCCGTTGAGCTCCTGGCGGAACCCGGCCGCGCCCGCGAGGCCGCTCGTATACCAATGGACGTGCTTGCGCGCGACCTTCACGCCGGCGTCGCTTCCGTGCAGGGAGTACAGCTCGTGCAGATGCTGCAAGACGGCATCGTGCGCCTCGCGCACGAGCGGCCCGGGATGCCTGCGGCCGGTCGCGAGGTAATGGGCGATCTCGCGGAAGATCCACGGACGGCCGTGCGCCGCCCGGCCGATCATGACGCCGTCGGCGCCGGTGTACTCGAGCACGCGCCGCGCCTGCTCCGGCGAGCGGATGTCGCCGTTCGCCACGACCGGCAGGCGCGAGGCGCGCTTGACCTCGCGGATCGTGTCGTACTCGGCGCGGCCGGCGAAACCGCACGCGCGGGTGCGGCCGTGCAGCGTCAGCATCCGGATGCCGGCATCTTCGGCGATTCGCGCCACGCGGAGGGCGTTGCGGTTCCCGGCGTCCCAACCGGTCCTGAACTTGAGCGTCACCGGGACGTCGGTCGCCCGCACGACCGCCTCGAGGATCCGGCCGACGAGCGCCTCGTCGCGCAGCAACGCGGACCCCGCCGCGGCGCTGCATACCTTCTTCGCCGGGCAACCCATGTTGATGTCGATGATCTGCGCGCCTCGCGCTGCGCCGTACCGCGCCGCGTCGGCCATCATCTGCGGATCCGCGCCGGCGATCTGGACGGCGAGCGGCGCGGGCTCGCCTTCGTGGTCGAGCCGGCGTTGCGTCTTCGCGGACTGCCGGAGCTCCGGCCTCGCGCTCACCATCTCCGAAACCGCGAGCCCTGCGCCGAAGCGCCGGCAGAGCTTGCGGAACGGCCGATCGCTGACGCCCGCCATCGGCGCGACGAAAAGATTGTTCCGCAGCGCGTGCGGGCCGATCTGCATCTTGAACTCGGAACGGGTCGGGCGGAAGAACAGCGGGAGCGGATTGTACCCGCAGTCGGTGAGTCGTGGGAATCATCCGGGCGACGCCGCGTTAAATTTTCTTACGTCGAAAAGTTTTATTGCAGTGTCGCTTCGTTGCGACGCGCCGCATCATGGTGCGACGAAGCGCATGGCGACGCGTGAAGCGCCGCGCGACGCGCGTCAGGGAATCGCGCGCAGCCCGAAGACGAACCGCCGCGCGAGGAATCGTCGCGCGGCCGGCACGAGATCCAGGGTGGCAAGACCGGCGCCGCGCGCCGCCGCTGCGAGCGGGTGATCGATCCCGAAGGCGCGGATCAAGCCGTCGGTAATTCCGATACTTGCGTAACGATCTGCGCGTCGTTGCGCAGCAAAGGCCGTGGCGATGCCGCCGCGCGCGAGCGCGGCGCTACCCGCGCGCCCGATGAGCGCGGCGAGCTCGAATGCATCGCGCAATCCGAGGTTTAGCCCCTGGCCTGCCACCGGGTGCAGCGTCTGGGCTGCATTTCCGATGGCGACGACGCGCGGCGCGACTGCGGTTGCGCGCCGGAACCGCAGCGCAAGCGGAAAGCCTACGCGAGCGCCCACTTCGGTGAACTCGCCGAGGCGCCGGCCGAAGCTCCGGCCGAGATCGGCAAGAAACGTTGCGTCGGCGGCCGCGAGCAGGGACGGTGCACGCGTGGCGCGAACGCTCCAGACCAGTGCATGGCGGTCGCCGAAAGGCAGGAGGGCGAGCGGCCCCTCGTCCGTGAAGCGCTCCCAGGCGGCGCCCTCCTGCGGTCGCGCAGCGCAGACCGTGGCGACGATCGCCGCCTGGCCGTAGTCGCGCACCGAGAGATCGTCGCCCGACGTTTGCCCGCCATCGGCGAGCACGAGCAATTGCGTATCGATCTCGCGTCCACCATCGAGGCAGACCCGCACGGCGTCCGCCGTCGCTTCCCAGCGCGTGACGCGCGCGGCAATGCGCACGTCGCTCGCCGCGTGCAGCAATGCATCGGCGAGCGACGCGAGATCGGTCACCCATCCGAGCGCGGCCGCCCCGAGGTCCTGCGCCTTGATCAGCACCCTGCCGAATCCGGCTGCCTGCGAGACGTGGATGGAGCGGATCGGCGTGAGCGTGAGCGCGCCGAGCACGCCGGTCGCTCCGAGCAGCACCGTGCTTCCGTGCGAAAGCGCGATGGGGCGAAACGGCGGCCGAAAAGGCGGGCGGAAAGGCGGGCGAGAAGGCGTCTCGGCAGACGGGTGGGTTGCGCCTCGCGGCGCCGCGCCCGCAGCGCGCGGTTCGCCGGACTCGGCGAGCACCGTGACGAGGCCGCCCTCGCGCAACGCTCGCGCAAGCACCGCGCCGACCGGCCCGCCCCCGGCGACGAGAACGTCGACCTTATCGGGCATCGCGCATCAGCGCCTCGATGTCGTCGACCCGCTTGGGCGCGGCGGCGGTGAGCAGCTCGCAGCCGGTCTCCGTGACGAGCGCGTCGTCCTCGATGCGGACGCCGATGTTCCAGAACCGCTCGGGGACGTTCTCGGCCGGCCGGATGTAGCACCCCGGTTCCACCGTCAGCGTCATGCCCTGCACGAGAGGGCGCCATTCGCCGGCCTGCTTGTAGTCCCCGGCATCGTGCACGTCCAGGCCCAGCCAATGGCCGGTCCGATGCATGTAGAAGCGCTTGTAATCGCCCGATTCGATGACCGCGTCCGTCGTGCCGGAGCACAGGCCGAGGTCGACCAGGCCCTGCGCGGTGATCCTGACCGCGGCCTCGTGCGGCGCGTCCCACCGGGCGCCGGGTTTTACCTCGGCCGCCGCGGCCGCCTGCGCTGCCAGCACGATCTCGTAGACGTCGCGCTGCGGGCCCGCGAAGCGGCCGCTCACCGGAAAGGTCCGCGTGACGTCGGCCGCGTACCCGTCGATCTCGCATCCCGCGTCGATGAGCAGCAGATCGCCCTCGTGCATCTGGCGATCGTTCTCGCGGTAGTGCAGCACGCATGCGTTCGGCCCGCTCGCGACGATCGGCCAGTACGCGGGGAACTGCGAGCCGTGGCGCCGGAACTCGTGCAGGAGCTCGGCTTCGATCTCGTATTCCATCGCGCCGGGCCGCGTCGCCCGCATGGCACGCAAGTGCGCGCCCGCGGTCACCGTACCGGCGCGGCGCATCGCCGCGATCTCGTGCGGGTCCTTCACCAGGCGCAGCTCGTCCAGGATCGAGCGGACGTCGCGGATGTCCGCGGGCGCGACGACGCCCGTGCGCGCCTGGGCCCGCACCTGGTTCAACCAGCCCATGACGCGGGAATCCCACGCCGGATCCATGCCGGGCGCGAAGAAGAGCGCCGGCCGGTTGGCGATGAGCTGCGGCAGCTTCTCGTCGATGCCGGAGATCGGGTGTGCCTCGTCGAATCCGAACGCCTCGCGCGCCGCATCGACGCCGAACCGGTACCCGTCCCAGAGCTCGCGCTCGAGACTCTTTTCGCGGCAGAAGAGGATGGAGCGCGGCGTCTCGCCGGCGAGGAGCACCAGCACGGCCTCCGGTTCCGGAAAGCCGGTCAGGTAGTAGAAGTAGCTGTCGAACCGGTACGGGTAGTCGCTGTCGCGGCTGCGCAGGCGCTCGGGCGCGGTCGGCACCACGGCGATGCCGTCCTGCATGAGAGCGAGCAGCCGGGCGCGCCTCGCCTTGTGTGGCTCGATGTGACGCATGTGTGTCCCTGGAGTCAACGATTGTCGTCGCCTTCGTCCCGCCGATCAAGGAGCGCGGCCCACGTGTTCGCGCGGGGGCCGAGTTCGTCCAAGGCGACTGCAGCGAGCGCGGCGACCGCGGCACCGAAGACGTCGCGATCGGCGCCACCGTCGAGCTCGCGAGCATCGCGCTCCAGCTCGGCCAGCACGTCCCGCAAGGCGAGCGTCGTGGCGAGTGCATTCTTGACCTGGTCGCGCGGTTGCGGGATCCAGCCCCGGTCAGCGAGCGCGGCGCGCAGCCTCTCGCCGCAGTCCAGAGCCTTCTTGCGCAGGCGCGGCACCGCCCCGATCCGCGCTGCCTTGAGGTCGCCGAACACCGCAAGGCCGATCATCTCGAGCCAGGCGGCGCGCACCCGCTCGGCCCACGCCGGGTCGAGCGCAAGCGCGCGCTGCGTCTCGTCGCGGTCGAACGTGCTCATCGCACCCGCAGCGCGCGGTCGAGCTCGGCGAGCCGCTCGGGTGTCCCCACGTCCACCCACCGGCCGGTGAAACGCTCGCCGGTCACGCGTCCGGCCTCGGCAGCCTGCCGCAAGAGCGGTGCGAGCTCGGCGCGCTCGCCGCGCCGCACACTGTCGAAGAGCGCGGGCGAGTAGGCGCCGATGCCCGCGAACGTGAGCCGCTCCGCCGCGGCGTCGCCGGCCGCACCGTTTCCCACTCGCCCGCCCGACAGGGTGAAGTCCCCCGCCGGATGGTGCGGCGGGTTGTCGATGAGCACCAGGTGGGCGAGCGCCGCGCCGCGCGGCTCGCTGCGCAGGCGGTCGAACGCGAAGTCGCAGAAGACGTCGCCGTTCGCTGCCACGAACGGCCCCGCGCCGAGCAGCGGCAGCGCCTGCGCGATGCCGCCGGCCGTTCCGAGCGCCGTCGCCTCGGGCGAGTAGCGGATCGAGACGCCGAGCGCGGCGCCGTCGCCGAGCGCGGACTCGATCATCGCGCCGAGATGCGCATGGTTCAGGACGAGGTCGCGCAACCCGCCGGCGCGCAGCCGCTCGATCAACCACACGACGAGCGCCTTGCCGCCCACCTCGAGCAGGGGCTTCGGCACGCGGTCGGTGAGCGGGCGCATGCGCTCGCCGCGCCCCGCCGCAAGAATCATGGCCTTCATCTAAAAGGTATACCGCACTTGCGGCGTGCGTCCCTCGATGGCGTCGAGCAGGCGCAGCAGCGGCGCGAGCGCGCCGTACCGCTCGCAGACGGCGCGGATGTAGCCCATGAAGCGCGGCGTGTCCTCGAGGTAGCCGCGCTTCGCGTCGCGATACCACAGGCGCGCGAAGATGCCGGCGACCTTGAGATGGCGCTGTAGCCCCATCCACTCGAGATCGCGGTAGAACGCGCCGAAGTCCGGATCGACGGGAAGTCCGGCGCGCTTCGCCTTCTCCCAGTATCGGACCGTCCAGTCGAGCACGCGCGCCTCGGGCCAGCTCACGAACGCGTCGCGAAAGAGCGATGCGACGTCGTAGGTGACCGGGCCGAACACGGCGTCCTGGAAGTCGAGGATGCCGGGATTGGGGTCGCTCACCATCAGGTTGCGGGGCATGAAGTCGCGGTGCACGTAGACCCTGGGCTGGGCGAGATTACTCGCCAGGACGAGCGCGAACACGGACTCGAGCGCTTCCCGAGCGCCGGGGTCGAGCGTCACGCCGAGATGGCGCGCCAGGTACCACTCGGGGAAGAGCTCGAGCTCGCGCCGCAGCAGCGCCTCGTCATAGGGCGGGAGCTCGCCCGGCCGGCTCGCGAGCTGCCATTTGACGAGCGCATCGATCGCATCCCCGAAAAGCCGATCCGCGTTCGACTCGTCGAGCGCCGCGAGGTAGGTCGTCGTGCCGAGATCGGTGAGGAGCAGATAGCCGCGCGCGAGGTCCTCCGCGAGAATCCGCGGGGCGTTCAAGCCGGCGGCCGCCAGCAGGCGCGCCACGTGAACGAAGGGACGGCAGTCCTCGCGCTCGGGCGGCGCGTCCATCGCGATCACGCTCGGCACGGGTCCGTCTGCGAGATGCACGCGAAAGTAGCGGCGGAAGCTCGCGTCCTCGGACGCGCGCGTGAGGCGGAACGTCCCCGCCGGATAGCGCGTGGCGAGCCAGGTCTCGAGCTCTGCGAGACGTTGCATTGTATCGTTGCCTGGTGTCGGGAATTGTGCGATTTTAGCAATCAGAAGAACGATCATCGCGGAACGGGCGAGCGCGGGCGGGGATGGAGGAGGCGGCTTCGGGGAAGCGGCGTGACCGTTCCCCTTCCCTTCGCCCCTTGCCGGCACGCCACACTACCGACGGAAACCAAGTGGCGCAGCGCTCGAACCCCATCCGCAACGGCGGTCGCGCCCGGACGAGGCCGGCCGTTCTCGCGCGCATCGTCGCGGCGCTCGTGCTCGCGCTTGGGCTTTGCCGAGGCGCGACGGCCGAGGGCCAGGGACTGCAGTTGCACCGGACGCCGCTCGGTCCGGCGCCGCAATCGGGCGAGGACGTGCCGGCGTTCGTGATCGCCGACCGCATCGAGGGTGTGGCCGGCGTGGAGGTGGAGGCGGTCGGCAACGCCGAGCTGCATCGCGGCGCCACGACGCTGTTTGCCGATCGCATCCGCTACGTGAGCGAGTTCGACGAGGCCGAGGCGGTCGGCCATGTCCGCATCCGCTTGGGCGAGGACGAGCTGACGGGCCCGCGGCTGCGCCTGCGCGTGACCGACAACGCCGGCGTCATCGACGAGCCCACCTACGCGATCGTGCCGCGCGAGCATGGCATCACCGGTCGCGCGGCTGCGCCGACCGGCGCGCGCGGCTCGGCGAAGGCGGCGCGCTTCGACGGGCGCGACAGCCTCCGCGTGACCGACGGCACGTTCACGACGTGCAAGCCCGGACAGGACGACTGGTACATCTCGGCCGGCGAGCTCGACCTCGATCTCGACCGCGAGGTCGGTACGGCGCGGCAGGCGCGGCTCACATTCCTAGGCATGACGACGCCTGCGCTGCCGGCGCTCGACTTTCCGCTCAACAACCGGCGCAAGAGCGGGTTCCTCGCACCTACGTTCGCCATGAGCAACTCGCGCGGGTGGGAGGTCGTCGCGCCGTACTACTGGAACATCGCACCCAACTACGATGCCACGATCGCGCCGCGCTACATGAGGCGCCGCGGATTGCAGCTGCTCACGCAGTTCCGGTACCTGCTGCCCACGTCGGTGGGCGAGGCGCGCATGGAGATTCTGCCCGACGACAAGGCGACCAACGAGTCGCGCTGGGGCGTGTCGCTCCGGGACACTTCCGTGTTTCCCGGCGGCTGGTCGAGCAACATCAACTACTCGCGCGTTTCCGACGACCAGTACTTCCGTGATCTGTCGGGGCGCCTCGCCGTGGCGACGCAGCTCTTCCTGCCGCAGGAGGGATCGGTGTCCTACGGCGGCGGATGGTGGTCTTCCACCCTTCGCTTGCAGCGCTACCAGACCCTGCAGGACCCGCTCAATCCGGTGACCACCCCTTACGCACGGCTGCCGCAGCTCACGCTCACCGCGCTGCGATCGACCCGTGCCGGATTCGACGTCGGCGCGGGCGCCGAGGTGGTCGCGTTCGACCATTCGACGCTGGTGCAAGGAGAGCGCTCGACCGTCTATCCGTACCTCGCCTGGCCCCTGATGAAGTCCTACGGCTTCGTGCGGCCGAAGATCGGCGTGAGCGCGACCTACTACAACCTGCGCAATGCCGATCCGCTCACCCCGACCTCCCAGTCGCGGGTGCTGCCGATCGCCTCGGTCGATTCGGGCCTGTACTTCGAGCGGGACGTGCAATGGTTCAACCGTGATTTTCTCCAGACGCTCGAGCCGCGCGCCTACTACCTGCGCGTGCCGTACCGCGACCAGAGCCAGATTCCGCTGTTCGACACCGCGATCGCCGATCTGAGCTACGCACAGCTCTTTTCGGAGAACTACTACGTGGGCGGCGACCGCATCAGCGACGCGAACCAGCTCACGATCGCCGCGGTGTCGCGACTCCTGCGACCGGCGAGCGGCGAGGAGGCGGTGCGCGCGTTCGTCGGCCAGCGCTACTACTTCGCCGATCAGCGCGTGGGGCTCAACTCGTCGACGCCGACGCGGACCGCCAACACCGCGCCGATCATCGGCGGCCTCAGCGGGCAGATCGCGCCGCACTGGCGCGCCGAGGCCGCCGCGCAGTACTCGTGGAGCGGCGCGGAGTTCGACCGCTTCAACATCGGCGCGCGGTACTCGCCGCAATTCGCCAAGGTCGTGACCGCCGCGTATCGCTATGCCAGGCAGACCACGGCGCAGCCGGAGATCCGCCAGATCGACGTCGCGGCGCAGTGGCCGCTCTGGCGCGGCCTGTACGGGCTCGCGCGCGTGAACTACGATTTTTTCGGCAGACAGCTGGTCGAAAGCCTCGCGGGGATCGAATATAATGCCGATTGCTGGATCGTTCGCGCAGTCGTCCAGAGCTTCGTCAGCTCGTCCGAGAAGCGCACGTACCAGTTCTTCGTGCAGCTCGAGCTGAACGGTCTGGCGCGGATCGGCACCGATCCGCTGGAGGCCCTCCGGCGCAACATCCCGGGGTATATGCCCACCAACGCGCCTTCGACGACGACCTCGACCGATGTCTTTCCGGGTCGGGGCGAGACGACGGGCCCGTTCGGGCAGTACTGATAGCGAGACTTCGCCCAGCCGAAAATGACGCGCCGATTCTGGTCCAATGCGCTTGCTCTCGTTGCCTTCCTGGCGACCTGCGGTCCCGCCGTCGCGCAGCTGGCGCGCCCGGCCGAGCCCGCGGGGCGCGTCGTCCTCGCCGACCGGATCGTGGCGATCGTCAACAAGGACGTGATCACGATGCAGGAGCTCCAGGAGCGCACCGAGCGGGTGTCGCTGCAGCTCCGCCGGCAGGGGGCGCCGCTGCCGCCCGCGGACGTGTTGCAGCGACAGGTGCTCGAGCGCATGATCACGGACCTCGTCCAGGTGCAATTCGCCAAGGAGTCCGGCGTCTCGATCAGCGAGGCCGACCTCGATCGCACCCTGGCCCGCATCGCGCAGCAGAACAACCTCGCACCTGCCGCATTCCGGCAGGCGGTCGAGCGCGAGGGCATGGACTGGGCGAGGTTCCGCGACGACATCCGGTCCGAGATGCTGATCTCGCGGCTCCGCGAGCGCGAGGTCGATAGCAAGATCCAAGTGTCCGACGGCGAGGTCGACGCCTTCCTGGAGGATAACCGCGCGGGTCCGGACGCGTCGCCGGAGTACGATCTGTCGCACATTCTCGTGCGCGTGCCGGAGCAGGCAGGCCCCGAGCAGATCGAGGCGCGCCGTCGCCGCGCGGAGGAAGCCCTCGCGCAGATCCGCGGCGGCGTGGACTTCCGGCAGGTCGCCGTGACCTACTCGGACGCGCCGGACGCGCTGCAGGGCGGGGGGATGGGCTGGCGCTCTGCGGACCGCCTGCCCGAGATCTTCGTCAACACGCTTGCTTCGATGCGTCCAGGGGAAGTGAGCGAAATCCTGCGGAGCCCTGCGGGCTTCCACATCCTGCGGATGAACGATCGGCGCGGCGGCGCGGCAGCGGCCGCCGTCCCGCAGTCCCACGTGCGCCACATCCTGGTGCGGACGAACGAGCTCGTGTCCGAGAGCGACGCGCTGCGCAAGCTCAACATCCTGCGCGAGCGGATCCGCCAGGGCGCCGATTTCGGCGAGCTCGCACGGCTCAACTCGGACGATGCGTCCGCCGCGCGCGGTGGCGATCTCGGCTGGGTGACGGGGGGCGACCTCGAACCCACATTCGAGCACGCGATGAACGCGCTCAAGATCGGGGAGGTGAGCGAGCCGGTGCGCACGCCCTTCGGCTACCATCTGATCCAGGTCCTCGAGCGTCGCATGGCGGATCTGCCGGACGAGCGCAAGCGGCTGCAGGCCCGCCGCGTGCTGGGCGAGCGGCGGGCGGACGAGGCGTACCAGGAATGGGTGCGACAGCTCCGCGACCGCGCGTACGTGGAGAACCGCCTCGAGGAGCGCTAACCCGGCGCCGCTCGCCATGCGCCCCCGCAAGCGCTTCGGCCAGCACTTTCTGACCGACCGCACCGTCATCGATCGGATCATCGCGGCGGTCGCGCCGCAGCCGGACGACATCGTCGTCGAGATCGGCCCCGGGCGGGGCGCGCTGACCGGACCGCTCGCCGAGCGGCTCCGGCATCTCCATGTGATCGAGATCGATCGGGATCTGGCGCAGTCGCTCGCCGCGCGCTTCCCGCCCGAGCGCGTCACCGTGCACACCGGCGATGCCCTCGCGTTCGATTTCGCGTTGCTGCCATCGCCCCTGCGGCTCGTCGGCAATCTGCCGTACAACATCTCGACGCCACTCCTCTTCCGGCTGATCCCATTCGCCGCGCGCATCCGGGACGCGCACTTCATGCTGCAACTTGAGGTGGTCGAGCGCATGGTGGCCGCGCCTTCGACCGCCGCGTACGGGCGCCTGTCGGTGATGCTGCAATACCGGTTTGCGATGGAACGGATCGCACGGGTGCGACCCGGCGCGTTCCATCCGGCGCCGAAGGTCGAATCGGCGGTGGTGAGGATGATCCCGCGCCCGCAGCACGCGCTCGGTGCGCGCGATGCCACCGTGCTCTCCGCCGTGGTCACCGCCGCCTTTACGAAGCGCCGCAAGACCCTGCGGAACGCACTCGCCGGGATCGCGGATGCGGCCGGGCTCGAAGCGCTGGGCATCGACCCGCAACTGCGGCCGGAGAACCTCGCGGTGGCGGATTACGTCGGAATCGCGAACGCGGTCGCCGTGCGCGGCGCGGACGGCTCCGGTTGCGGCCGCGGGGTCAGTCGCGCTGGATGAGCTCGATCTTGTAGCCGTCTGGGTCCTCGACGAACGCGATCACCGTCGTGCCGCCCTTGACCGGCCCGGCCTCGCGGGTCACCGTGCCGCCGCGCAGCTTCACCCCCTCGCAGGCCCGGTAGGCATCGGGCACCGCGATCGCGATGTGGCCGTAGGCGGTGCCCATCTCGTAGCTGCCTACGCCGTAGTTGTAGGTGAGCTCCAGCACCGCGGTCTTGTCCTCGTCGTCGTAGCCGACGAAGGCGAGGGAATACTTCTGCTCGGGGCGGTCGGTCCTGCGCAGCAGCCGCATGCCGAGCACCTCGGTATAGAACCTGACCGACCGGTCGAGGTCTCCGACTCGCAGCATCGTGTGTAAGAGGCGCATGGCGATCTCGCTCAAAGTTCGGGAAGTGCGTGGGAGAGGTCGCGCAGCTCGCGGCGCGCGGTGAGGTAATCCGGACAGGCTGCCTCCACGACGCGCCAGAAGCGCTCCGAGTGGTTCATATGGCGCAGGTGCGCGAGCTCGTGCACCACGACGTAGTCGATCAGCGCGGGGCGAACGTGAATCAGTCGCCAGGAGAGGCGCATCCGGCCATCCGCCGAGCATGAGCCCCACTGCGTGCGCGCGTTGGAAAGGGAGACGCGCCTCGCCTCGACCCCGATTTCCGGCGCGATGCTCGCGACGCGGCTGCGAAAGAGCGCGAGCGCCGCGCCGCGCAGCCAGCCGAGCGCCGCCTCGCGCAAGCATGCGGCGTGCGCGGCGCCGGGGGTCGCGAGCAGCAGATGCGTGCCGGCGAGTCGTGAGGCCTCGCCGGGCGCGGCGCCGAAGACCGCGACTTCGCCGCCGAGATACGCAATGCGAACGCCTTCGCCCCAGACGAGCGTGGGGCGTCGCGACGCGCGCGCCTCCTCGAGCTTGCGCAGCACCCATGCCTGCTTCTCGCGGATGAAGGCCTCGACCTCGGCGATCGTGGCCCAGCGGGGTGCGGCGGCTTGCAGGCCTTCCTCGTCGACGGCGATGCCGATCGTGCGGCGCCGCGCTCGCCGGAAGCGGTAGGGAACGACGCGTCCGCCGAGCTGGACGTGCCGGGTGCGTCGGTCCGCGCGCGCGGGCGGGTCAACCAGGAACGGCAGTTCGAGCTGCATGTGCTTCGCGGCCGCCCGCCGCCAGCGTGAGCTTCGATACCTCGCTTTCGATCCACTCCTCGGCCCGGCGCATCACCTCCTCGGGCGCGAGCCCGGTCGTGACGATCGGCTCGCCGATCACCACGGTGACCGTGCCGGGATGCTTGAGGAAGGAGTTGCGCGGCCAGAGAAGCCCGGCGTTGTGCGCGACCGGCACGGCCAGTGCGCCGTTCTGCGCGGCTACGACTGCGCCGCCCAGCTTGTACGCCCCGCGCCGGCCCACCGGGGTCCGCGTGCCCTCGGGATACACCATGATGGAGAAGCCCTGCCGCAGCCGCTCGCCGCCGACCTCGATCATGCGCCGCATCGCCTGCTTGCCGTGCGCGCGATTGATGGCGATCGGGCTCATCAGCGCGAGCCCCCAGCCGAGAAACGGCAGCCACAGCAGCTCGCGCTTCAGGACGTAGACGTGCGGCGGGAAGATCGACGTATAGGCGATCGTCTCCCAGGCCGACTGATGCTTGGAGAGAATCACCGCCGGCGCGGCGGGGATGTGCTCGCGCCCGCGCACCTCGTAGCGGATGCGCAGCAGCCGCTCGGCGAGCCAGAGGGCGAAGCGCGGCCATCCTGCGATCACCTGCCACCGGGCGTGGCGGGGCAGGGGAGCGGTCGCGAGGACCAGCCCGGAATAGGGAATCACCACGGCGAGCAGGATGAGGAGATAGAGTGCCGAGCGGACGGCGACCATCATCGGACGAGCTCCTGCGCCACTGCTGCGAGATCGTCGAAAACGCGCGTGCGCTGCGGCAGGCCGCCCGCTTGACGGGTGGCGGCACCCTTGCCGCTCAGCACCAGGATCGGCTCGGCGCCAACCGCGTCGGCCGCCTGCAGGTCGCGAAGACTGTCCCCGACCGCCGGCACGTTCTCGAGCGAAGTGTTGAAGCGCTCCCCGATCTCGACCAGCATTCCCGGCGCCGGCTTCCTGAACCGGGAGCTCGATTCGGCGGTATCGGGGCAGTAGAAGATCGCCTCGATCCGCCCGCCCGCCTGGGTCACCGCCTTGACCATCTTGTTGTTGATCGCGTTCAGCGCGGCCATGTCGAAGAGCCCGCGACCGATCCCGGACTGGTTGGTCGCGATCACCACGCGGTAGCCCGCCTGCGTCAGCCGCGCGATCGCCTCCAGCGCGCCGGGAATCGGGCGCCACTCGTCCGGCGTCTTCACGAACTGCGCGCTGTCGTGATTGATCACGCCGTCGCGGTCGAGAATGATCAGCTTCACGTTTCGCTTCTCGCGCTTCGTTTCTCGCGTTTCGCTCGCCGGGCTTGCGCGCGCTAGGCGGGCGCGAGCTTGGAGATGTCCGCCACCTCGTTCATCGCCCCGTCGAGGCGCATCAGGAGCAGCAGGCGGTTGTTGCGGAGCTCCGCCTGCGGGGCGTTCACCAGGACCTTGTCGAAGAAGGCATCGACCGGATCCTTGAGCGCCGCGAGAGCGATCAGCGCCGCGGCGTACTCGCCGCGCTCGCGATGGCCGCGGGCGATTGCCTCCACCTTCTCCGAGGCCTCGTGCAGCGATCGCTCCGCGCTCTCGCGGAGCAGCCGGTCGTCGAACCGATCCCCGCTCGGCGGCGGCGACTTCGTCAGGATGTTCCGGATCCGCTTGTTGGCCGCGGCGAGGCTCTCCGCCTCCGGCAGGCGGCGGAACGCGCGCACGGCTTCGAGGCGCGGCAGGACGAGATCCATGCGGTTCGGGCGCTGCCCGACCACCGCCTCGATCTCGTCGGGCGCGAACTCGCGCTCGCGCAGGTAGGAGCGCAAGCGGTCGAGGATGAAGTCGTGCAGGCGCTCGACCGTGTCGCCGGCGAGCCGCGTCGCGCCGTAGCCGCCGCGCGCGAGGGCGAGCAGCGCCACGCAGTCGAGCGGCCGCACGTGCTCGACCAGGATCCGCAGCAGGCCGAGCGCGGCGCGGCGCAGCGCGAACGGGTCCTTGTCGCCGGTGGGCTGCAGCCCGATGCCCCAGATGCCGGCGAGCGTGTCGAGCTTGTCGGCAAGCGCCACCGCGTCGCCGATCGCGTCGTCGGGCAGCGCATCGCCGGCGAAGCGCGGGCGGTAATGCGCCTCGATTGCGCGCGCCACCGCCTCCGGCTCGCCGTCGTGGCGCGCGTAGTGCATGCCCATGACTCCCTGCAGCTCCGGAAACTCCCCGACCATCCCGGTGAGGAGATCCGCTTTCGCGAGCCGCGCCGCGCGGCCGGCGAGCCCGGCTTCCGCGCCGAGCTTCAACGCAATCGCGCCCGCCAGCCGCTCGAGCCGCTCGACGCGCGCGAGCTGGCTCCCGAGCTTGTGGTGGTAGACCACTGACGCGAGCCGTGGCACGCGGTCCTCGAGGCGTTGCCGGCGGTCCTGGTCGTAGAAGAACTTCGCGTCCGCGAGCCGCGCGCGCAGGACGCGCTCGTTGCCGCGGATGATGTGATGCGGTTGCGGCGTTTCCATGTTCGATACGAGCAGGAAGCGGTTGAGGAGCCGCCCCTGGCCGTCGATCAGCGGGAAGTACTTCTGGTTCTGCCGCATGGTGAGCATCAGGCATTCCTGGGGCACCTCCAGGAAGGCCTTCGCGAAGTGGCCATCGTACACGGCCGGCCATTCGACGAGCGCGGTGACCTCGTCGACGAGGGCGCCGTCCGCAGCGACGCTCGCGCCGCCGGCGTGCTCGCGCAGGAGCGCCTCGATCCGGGCGCGGCGGCGCTCGAAGCTCGCGATCACGCGGCCCTTGTCCTCCAGATCGCGTTCATAGTCCTCGGCGCGGCGAATCGCGATCTCGCCGGCGGCAAGAAACCGGTGTCCGCGCGTCGTGCGACCGCTCTCGAGCCCGAGCACCTCGCCGGGAACGACACGCTCGCCGTGCAGTATGACGAGCCCGTGCGCCGGACGCACGAACTCCGCCTCGCCCGCGCCCCAGCGCATGATCTTCGGCGCCGGCAGCTTGCGCAGGGCGTCGGCGACCTGGCGGCCGAGCGCGTCGTCGAGAATTCCGCCCGCCACGACCGTCCGGTGCGCGAACTGCTCGCCCTTCGCGCCCTGCACCCGCACGAGCTCCCCGACCGCGACCCCCTGCTTCCTCGCGAAGCCGAGCAGCGCCGGTGTCGGCGCGCCGTTTTGATCGAGGCCTGCGCTCACCGCCGGCCCGAGCATGGTCTGGGGCGTGTCCGGGGCCCGCGACGCCACCCGCTCGATCAGCACCGCGAGCCGGCGCGGCGTGGCGAAAGCGGCGACCGCCGCGTCGGCCGGCGCGAAGCCGTCGTTTCGCAGTGCTCTGGCGAGCGTCTCGGCGAACGCGCCCGAGAGGCTTCGCAGCGCCTTCGGCGGGAGCTCCTCGGTGAGGAGCTCGACGAGGAGGGCGGCGGTCATTTCACCAGCGGAAACCCGAGCGCTTCGCGCGAAGCGTAGTACGCCTGCGCGACCTCGCGCGCGAGCGCACGCATCCGCCCGATGTAGGCGGCGCGCTCGGTGGTGGAGATCGCGCCGCGCGCGTCGAGCAGGTTGAAGGTGTGCGAGCACTTCATGACCATCTCGTATCCGGGCAGCGCCAGGCCGGCCCCGAGCAGCCGCTTCGCTTCGGACTCGAGCGCGCCGAAGAGCTCGAGCAGCCACGGCGCGTTCGCGAGCTCGAAGTTGTACTTCGACTGCTCCACCTCGTTCTGGTGAAAGACGTCGCCGTAGGTCACGCCCGGCGTCCACACGAGATCGAACACGTTCTCCACGCCCTGCAGGTACATGGCGAGGCGCTCGAGCCCGTAGGTGATCTCGCCGAGCACGGGGCGGCACGGCAGGCTGCCGACCTCCTGGAAGTAGGTGAACTGCGTCACCTCCATGCCGTCGAGCCACACCTCCCAGCCGAGGCCCCATGCGCCGAGCGTCGGCGACTCCCAGTCGTCTTCGACGAAGCGGATGTCGTGGGTCGCGGTGTCGATGCCGAGCGCGCGGAGCGAGTCGAGGTACCGCTCCTGGATGTCGTCCGGCGAGGGCTTCAGCACCACCTGGTACTGGTAATAGTGCTGCAGCCGGTTGGGGTTGTCGCCGTAGCGGCCGTCCTTCGGCCTGCGCGACGGCTGTACGTAGGCCGCGTTCCAGGGCTCCGGCCCGATCGCGCGCAGGAACGTGGCGGTGTGGAACGTTCCGGCCCCGACCTCCATGTCGTAGGGCTGCAGCAACACGCAGCCGCGCTCGCTCCAGAACGTCTGGAGCCGGAGGATGATGTCCTGGAAGGTCGGCATCGCGCGGAGCGCTACTCTCTCGCGTCCGGCTTACTGCGAACGCCCCGCAATTCTACAGGCCCGCGCGCGCTCGGTCGCCCGCGGCGCGGCGCGCGGCGCGCCGCGCGCCCCACGCCGCGGCCGCCGCCGATGCGAGAGCGAGGAGGACGACCGGAGGATTTCCGGTCCGCACGTAGGGTGTCGCGCCGGCGTATCCCTGGACCTGCCCATCGAGCCGGCCTTCGGTGAAGGACGGCAGTCGTGCCTCCACCTCGCCGCGCGCGCCGATGATCGCGGTCACGCCGGTGTTGGTGGCGCGGAGCATCACGCGCCCGGTCTCGAGCGCCCGCGTGCGCGAGATGCGCAGGTGCTGGGCGGGCGCGAGCGAGTCGCCGAACCAGGCGACGTTGCTCACGTTGGCGAGCAGCGTCGCCTCGGGGAGCTGGCGGATGATCTCCGCGCCGAACGCATCCTCGTAGCACACGTTCATCGCGACGCGCTGCCCGGCGACAGCGAGCGGGCGTTGGTCCGGGCCGCCGCGCGAGAAGTCGGCGAGCGGGATATGGAGGACCGAAGGAATCCAGCCGAAGCCCGGCGGAATGAACTCGCCGAACGGCACGAGGTGCGACTTCGCGTAGGTCTGCTCGGGCGATGCACCCAGGCTCACCACCGCGTTGTAGTACCGGTCGGGCGGCGCGCGCAGCGGCACGCCGACGAGGACGTCTGCGTGGCGGCTGGCCGCCGCCGAGCGCAGGCGCTCGATGTAGGCCGGCGCGACGAGATCCAGAAAGCGCGGGATCGCCGTCTCGGGCATCACCACGAGCTTCGCTTCGCTCGCGTCGGCGAGCGCCGCATAGGTGGCGAGCGTGCTCTCGTAGCGTCCGGGCACGAACTTGAGCGACTGCGGGATGTTTCCCTGCAGCAGGCTGACCGTCACCGGCTCGCCGACCGGGTGCGTCCAGGTTTCGCGTTCGAGCCACGCGCCCGCGAGCCCGACGGCGAGCAATGCGCCGAGCGCCACGCCGCGCCGCGCGCCGCGCGATGCGAGCAGGGCGACGGCGCCGGCCGCGATCGCCGCCGCGAACGACATGCCGAACACGCCGAGCGCCGGGGCGAAGCCCGCGAGCGGCCCGTCGAGCTGCGAGTAGCCGAGCGTGAGCCACGGGAACCCGGTGAGGAGCCAGGCGCGCACCCACTCCGCGAGCGTCCACAGCCCGGGGATGAGGAGCAGCGCGCGCGGCCCGGGCTTCCCGCCGATCCGCGCCTGCGCATAGCCGACCGCCGCCGGAAAGAGCGCGAGATAGCCGCAGAAGAAGACGGTCGCGAGCGCCGCGAGCGGCGCCGGCATCATGCCGAAGTCGTGCAGGCTGACGTAGACCCAGCTCACGCCGACGAGAAAGAGCCCGGCGCCGTACGCGAACCCGAGCGCCGCGGCCTCGCGGGGCCGCTCCGCGCGCAGCCACAGCCAGACGAGCACCGCGACCGAGGCGATCGGCAGATAGAAGAGCGGCCAGTCGCCGAAGCCGGCCACTGCGGCCGCGCCGGCCGCAGCCGCCACGAGCGCGCGAGCGCGTGCGCCGCGCGTCCTCAAGCCGACGCGGGCTCCGATACGCGCTCGACCCGCAGCGCGTAGAGCCGGCGCGAGTCCGCGCGCAGCACCTGGAACCGCAGCCCCCCCGCGACCACCGTCTCGCCGCGCTTCGGCAGGCGGCCGAACTGGCTGATCACCAGCCCGCCGATCGTGTCGTGCTCCTCGTCCGGGAAGCGCGTGCCGAAGTTTGTGTTGAAGTCGGCGATCTCGGTCTGCGCCTTCACCCGCCAGCGGCCGCTCTTCTCGCGCACGATGTTGTCCTCGACCTCGTCGAAGTCGTACTCGTCCTCGATCTCGCCCACGATCTGCTCGAGCACGTCCTCGATCGTGACGAGACCGGCGACGCCGCCGTACTCGTCCACCACGATCGCGATGTGGTTGCGGGTCGCCCGGAAGTCCCGCAGGAGCGCGTTCAGCGGCTTCGATTCCGGGACGAACACCGCCGGGCGGAGCATCTCGCGGACGTTGAACTCCTCTTCGCCGGCGTAATAGCGCAGGAGATCCTTCGCGAGCAGGATGCCGATGACGTGGTCGCGGTTGCGGTCGATCACCGGGAAGCGCGAGTGCGCCGTGGCGATGACGTGGGGCACGAACCGGTCCGGCGTGTCGTTGATGTCGAGCACGTCCATCTGCGCGCGCGGCACCATCACGTCGCGCACCTTGAGCTCCGAGACCGAGAGCGCACCCTCGATCATCGAGAGCGCATCGGCGTCGAGCAGGTGCCGCTCGTAGGCGGAGTGCAGGAGGCGGATCAGCTGCTCGCGGTCCTCGGGCGCGCGCACGAGGAACGCGCTCACGCGCTCGAGCCAGCCCGGCTTCTGGTTGTTGCTACTGCCCTCGTCCATCGTCACCGATACGGATCCGGAAATCCCAGCCGCCGCAGGATCCGGGTCTCGCAAGCCTCCATGACGGCTGCGTCCCTGGGCCGCAAGTGATCATAGCCCCGGAGGTGCAGGAGGCCATGCACGAGCAGGTGCGCGTAGTGCGCGTGCACCGCCTTGCCCTGAGCGCGCGCCTCGCGCGCGACCATCGGCGCGCAGAGCACGATGTCGCCTGCCAGGCCGGGCGCTGCTCCGGGATACGGGAAAGCGAGCACATTCGTGGCGTGATCCTCCCCGCGGTATGCGCGGTTCAGCGCGCGCGCTTCGGCTGCGCCGGCAAAGCGCACCGTCACCGCCGCCCGGCGTCCGCCGACTGCGGCGCTCGCCCACCGCTCGATGCTCACCCGGCCCGGCAGGCCGGCGCGCGACACCGCGTACTGCACGGCCAATCGTACTCCTCCTCCCCGCGCCCCGTTGCGGTGGCGCTCGGCCCGCGGGCGGCGGGAGCGGCGAGGTCTCGCGCCTTCGCCGCTACTCGCGCCCGGTCTCATGCCGCTCGTAGGCGTCCACGATCCGCGCCACCAGCGGATGGCGCACGACGTCGCTCGACTCGAACTGGGTGAAGGCGATGCCGCGCACGCCGGCGAGGATGCTGCGCGCCTCCACGAGCCCGCTCTTCTGGCCGCGCGCGAGGTCGATCTGGGTGACGTCGCCCGTGACCACCGCTTTCGTGCCGAAGCCGATGCGCGTGAGGAACATCTTCATCTGCTCGGGCGTGGTGTTCTGCGCCTCGTCCAGGATGATGAACGAGTGGTTCAGCGTGCGACCGCGCATGTAGGCGAGCGGCGCGAGCTCGATCGCGCCCCGCTCGAACATCCGCCCGACCTTGTCGAAGCCCATCAGGTCGTAGAGCGCATCGTACAGCGGGCGCAGATAGGGATCGACCTTCTGCGCGAGGTCGCCCGGCAGGAAGCCGAGGCGCTCGCCCGCCTCGACGGCCGGCCGCACGAGCACGATCCGCTTCACCGCATCGCGCTCCAGGGCGTCGACCGCGCAGGCCACCGCGAGATACGTCTTGCCCGTGCCCGCCGGCCCGATCGCGAAAGTGACGTCGTTCTCGAGGATGTGCCGCAGATAGTCGCGCTGGCGCGGCGTGCGCCCGTGCAGATCCGCGCGCCGCGTGAGCAGCGCCGGCGCCCCGTCGTCGTGCCGCAGCGCGGGCTGCTGCGCCTCGACCAGGCCGAGCTGGATGTCGTCGATAGTGAGCTCGCGCTTCGCCGCCGCGTAGAACTTCTGCAGCAGATCGGCGGCGCGCGAGGTCTGCTCGGGCTCGCCGCGCAGCATGAAGCGCTCGCCGCGGCGCGCGATCGACACGTCGAACGCGGTCTCGATCTGCCGGATGTTCTCGTCCAGCGCGCCGCAGAGGTTTGCCAGGCGCTGGTTGTCGGCCGGCGCGAGCAGGACTTCGACGGGCTTCGGCTTCAAGGCGCGAGCCGCCCCCGCAGGCTGTGCGGAGCCGCCGCTTCGATGCGAACGTCGACGAAGCTGCCGACGAGCCCACCGTCGCCCGGAAAGTTCACCACGCGGTTGTTGGCGGTGCGCCCCGCGAGCTCCGCCGCGTCCTTCCGCGACGCCCCCTCGACCAGCACGCGCTGCGACGAGCCGACCATCGCCGCGCTGATCCGGCGCGCCTGTGCTTCGAGCGCCGCCTGCAGGCGCGCGAGACGCTCGCGCTTCGCCGCGCGTGGCGTGGTGTCGGCGAGCTCGGCCGCGGGTGTGCCGGGCCGCGGGCTGTAGAGGAAGCTGTAGGACGCATCGAAGCCGACTTCCTCGACCAGCGCGAGCGTCCGCGCGAAATCGGCCTCGGTCTCGCCCGGAAAGCCGACGATGAAGTCCGAGGAGATCGAGACGTCCGGGCGCGCCGCGCGCAGCCGTCGCACGATCGACCGGTACTCGAGGCTGGTGTAGCCGCGCTTCATCGCGGCGAGCACCCGGTCGGCGCCCGACTGCACCGGCAGGTGCACGTGGGAGACGAGCCTGTCGAGCCGGGCGTAGGCATCGATCAGCCGCTGGGTGAACTCCTTGGGATGTGAGGTCGTGAAGCGGATGCGCTCGATGCCCGGGATCTCGGCGACGTACTCGAGCAGCAGCGCGAGATCGGCCTTGCTGCCGCCCGCCGTGCCGTCCTCCGGCAATCGGCCGCGATACGCGTTCACGTTCTGCCCGAGGAGCGTCACCTCCTTCACTCCGACCTCGGCGAGCTCCGCGATCTCGGCGATCACGTCCTCGAACGGGCGCGAGATCTCCTCGCCGCGCGTGTAGGGCACGACGCAGAAGCTGCAGTACTTGCTGCAGCCCTCCATGATCGAGACGAATGCGGTCGCGCCTTCGGCGCGCGGGGCGGGCAGGCGGTCGAACTTCTCGATCTCGGGAAACGACACGTCGACCTGCGGCGCGCCGGCGCTGCGGCGCGCGCGGATCAGGTCGGGCAGGCGATGCAGCGTCTGCGGGCCGAACACGATGTCCACGTAGGGCGCGCGCGCGACGATGGCGGCGCCCTCCTGGCTCGCGACGCAACCGCCGACGCCGATCAGCAGGCCGGGCTTGGCGCGCTTGAGGCGCTGCACCGTGCCGAGATCGGAGAACACCTTCTCCTGCGCCTTCTCGCGCACCGAGCAGGTGTTGAAGAGGATCAGGTCGGCGTCCTCGGGGCGGTCGGCCCGCTCGATCCCCTCGGCGGCCGCGAGCACGTCGGCCATCTTGGCCGAGTCGTACTCGTTCATCTGGCAGCCGAAGGTCTTGATGTAGACCCGCTGCGGGACGCGATCCGCGCCCCGGCGTGGAACCCGTCCCGTCATTTATGCTGCGGGTTGTCCGGCGCCGGGTACTTCGGAAGCACCCGCTGTATCGGCGTGCCGGCGGGCTGGCCGTCGATCCATCGACTGGACGAGTTCGGGTTCGGCCGCGCCGCCTCCTCGGAGGTCAGGATCCAGACCCGGTCGAGTTGAGCGTCGCGGTCGAGCGTGTACTCGACCAGCGTACCGGGTGGCACGGCCGACGGGACGACGATCAGATTCTTCTGCGAGCGGATCTGCGCCCCGGGGGCGAGCCGCATCGTCCTGCCGTCGATGGTGATGATGGTCTCGGTGATATGCGTGAACTGACCCCGGAGGGCGTCCTTCGGGATCGTGCGCAACTGGGCGACCGCGTGTGCGGCGAAGATCGCGACCAGCGCGGCAAGCATCGAGGTTACTGCCTGTTTCATCGCAATTTCTTGAGGGGGCGCAAGCGGGAGGCGCCTCGTATTCTAGGAGATTTTCTCCGGGCCGCGCGCGGGCCGTTCGCACGCGCCGGCGCGCCTGCCCGGGCCATCGTGTGCGGCCCTTTGCCCGGGGCCCGACGCCTGCACCTTGGGAAAAGTGGTGGCGAGTCAGGGATTTGAACCCCGGACCCACGGATTATGATTCCGCTGCTCTAACCACTGAGCTAACTCGCCACGCGGGGCGCGCATTATTCCTGTCGCACGCCTTCGCCGTCAAGCGAGCGCCGGGCCGCAGGCTTCGTTTGATGCTCATCAATGCTGCATCGCAGTAACCCATTGTAAAATAAGCCGCTTTAATCGAGCCATCAGGCTGCGGCCGCACGCAAGGCATGGCATCGTCCAAGGCGTGAGATGCGCACCCGATGGACGTGCGCGGGACGTGGCGGGGGAGACCCAGCGCGACAAGTGGGGTGCAAGCAGCGGCGCGCGAGTAGCGGCGAGTGAGAAGCGGGGCGCAAGAAGCGAGAAGCACGAAGGCGGGGAGCGAAGCATGAAGATCTGTGTCGTGGGTGCCGGTTCCATCGGCGGATTCGTCGGGGTCAAGCTCGCCGCGGCGGGCGAGGACGTCACGCTGATTGCGCGCGGCGCCAATCTGGAGGCGATTCGCACGCGCGGGATGCGGGTGACGATGCACGACGGCACGGAGGTGGTCGCGCCCGACATCCGCGCGACCGGCCAGTACGAGGTCGCGGGGCCGCAGGACCTCGTGATCCTCGGCATGAAGGCGCACCAGGTCGAGGCGGTGGCGAGTGAGTTGCCCAAGCTGCTGCACCCGGAGACCGTGATCATCCCGATGCAGAACGGCATTCCCTGGTGGTACTTCCAGCGCCACGGCGGCGAGTTCGAGGGTCGCCGCGTGGAAACCGTCGATCCGAACGGCGTCCTCGCCGCGTCGATCGATCCGCAGCGGATCATCGGCTGCGTCGTCTACCCGGCCTGCGAGCTCACCGCGCCCGGCGTGGTGCGGCACATCGAAGGCGACCGGTTCCCGCTCGGCGAGTTGGACGGCGTCGCCACCGAGCGCGTGAGCCGCATCGCCGCCGCGTTCGTCAAGGCGGGCCTCAAGTCGCCGGTGCTCGACAACATCCGGGCCGAGATCTGGCTCAAGCTGTGGGGCAACCTGACCTTCAACCCGATCAGCGCGCTCACGCACTCGACGCTCGTGGACATCTGCCAGTATCCGCTCACACGCGCGCTCGCCGCCGACATGATGCGCGAGGCGGAGGCGGTGGCCAACCGGCTCGGCATCACGTTCCGCGTCACGCTCGAGAAGCGCATCGCCGGCGCGGAGAAAGTCGGCAAGCACAAGACTTCGATGCTGCAGGACGTGGAAGCCGGCCGCGACCCCGAGGTGGATGCGCTGGTGGGCGCGGTGATCGAACTCGGCCGCGTCACCAGCACGCCCACCCCCCACATCGACGCGGTGTACGCGCTCACCAAGCTGCTCTCGCGCACCATCCGCGAGGAAAAGGTCTTCGTGCGCGCGCATCCGTTCCTCGGGTGAAGACCTGGCGCCGGGGCACCACCCCGTCGCGCTTCGCGTGCCGCGCCTATCCTGCACCCCCCCGGCTGCTTCGCAGCACCACCCCGGCTGCTTCGCAGCACCACCCCGGCTGCTTCGCAGCACCACCCCGGCTGCTTCGCAGCACCACCCCGGCCGCTCGCGCGGCCACCCCGGCTGCTTCGCAGCACCACCCCGGCCGCTCGCGCGGCCACCCCGGCTGCTTCGCAGCACCACCCCGGCCGCTCGCGCGGCCACCCCTCCTCAAGGAGGAGGGGAAAAAGAGAGTCCCGTCCTTTTCAAGGAGGGGTGCCGCCGAAGGCGGCGGGGTGGTTCGCGCGAAGCGCGCCTCGCTCCGTGAACCGTGTCGCGCGCAACCCGGCAAGGTGACCGTACAATCGGCGCGATGAGGGACACGGAAGTCGACGTCGCCATCGTCGGCGCAGGGCTCGTCGGGGCGAGCTTCGCGCGCGCGCTCGACGGATCGGGCCTGCGGCTCGCCCTGGTCGAGGCGGCGCCGCCCCCGGTGCCGGCGGAACGCTGGGACAGCCGCATCTACGCGCTCAGCCCCGCGAGCATCGCCTTCCTGCGCGATATCGGTGCCTGGGCGGGGCTCGACGCGTCGCGCGTGCAGCCCGTGCGCCGCATGGCGGTGTCGGGCGATGCGCCCGGCGCAGGGATCACGTTCAGCGCGTACGACGCCGGCGTCGGCGAGCTCGCGCACATCGTCGAGTCCGGGCGACTGCAGCGCGCGCTGTGGGACGGACTCTCGACGCAGGCGAACCTCACGCGGCTGTGCCCGGCCCGCTGCGCCGCGCTCGACCGCGATGAGCGCGCCGCCACGCTCACGCTGGCGGACGGCGAGCGCATTCGCGCGCGCCTCGTCGTCGGCGCGGACGGCGCTGCGTCGTGGGTGCGGCAAGCGGCCGGACTCGAAGCCGCGGCAAAGAGCTACGGGCAACGCGGCGTCGTGGCGAACTTCGCGTGCGAGCGTTCGCACCAGGGCACCGCGCACCAGTTCTTCCGGCCGGACGGCGTGCTCGCGTATTTGCCGTTGCCCGGCAATCGCATGTCGATGGTGTGGTCGACGCCCGATGATGACGCCGCCGCGCTCCTCGAGCTCGCGGCGGACGCGCTGTGCGCGCGAGTGGCCGAGGCGGGACGCCACGCGCTCGGCGCGCTCGCGCTGCTCACGCCGCCGGCGGCGTTTCCGCTGCAGCTCCTCGACGCCGAGCGCACGACGGATCGGCGCCTCGCATTGATCGGCGATGCGGCGCACGTCGTGCACCCGCTCGCCGGCCAAGGGGTGAATCTCGGATTCGGCGACGCGCGCGCGCTCGCCGAGGCGATCGCCGGCCGCGAGCCCTTCCGCGAGTGCGCCGATCCAGCCCTCCTGCGCCGCTATGCGCGCGCGCGGGCCGAGCCGGTGGCCGCCATGCGGACCGTGACCGACGGCCTGCACCATCTCTTCGGCGCGAAAAGCACGCTTATTTCCGCCATCCGGAACACCGGATTGAACTTTGCCGACCGAGTACCGGTCTTGAAGACGTTGCTCGTGCGCCAGGCGCTCGGTTAGCCTCTACTTCCCACGGAGCGGACAGATCATGATCGGAAGAATCGCCGTTGTCGCCACGCTCGCGCTCAGCGCGGCGTTCATTGCCCTGCTGCCCGCGCCAACGCTCGCCGACGAGGCGACGGTGCGCCGCGTGGTCGAGTCGAAGCTGAACGGCGTCAAGGTCGCCTCAATCACCAAGCTCCCGAACGCCGACCTGTACGAAGTCGCGTTCGAGACGCCCGGCGGCTGGCAGCTCGTCTACACGGACGTGAACGCAAACTACCTCATCTTCGGGCGCGACCTCGGGGTGCTCGACACCAAGGCGGACCGCGACTTGGCCGAGGAGCGGCTCGCCAAGCTGAACGCGGTGCCCTTCGCGAACCTCCCGCTCGACCAGTCGTTCAAGATCGTGCGGGGCAAGGGCACGCGCCGGTTCGCCTATTTCTCCGACCCCAACTGCCCCTACTGCAAGCGGCTCGACCAGGAGCTCGTCAAGCTCGATGACGTGACGATCCACGTCTTCCTGTATCCGATTCTCTCGCCGGATTCCGTGGCGAAGGCGAAATCCGTGTGGTGCTCGAAGGACCGCGCGAAGACCTGGGTCGACATGATGGTGAAAGGAATCCGCCCGACCGCGGACGGGAGCTGCGCGACGCCTGTCGACAAGAATCTCGCGCTCGGGCAGCAATTGCGCGTGAACGGCACGCCGACCATGTTCTTCGAGAACGGGCAGCGCGTGAGCGGTGCGATTCCCGGC
Organism: Burkholderiales bacterium; assembly: GCA_020848075.1. GTDB lineage: Bacteria > Pseudomonadota > Gammaproteobacteria > Burkholderiales > SG8-39 > JAABRB01. The sequence continues at coordinate 100,122 of JADLAV010000052.1, read as the reverse complement.
GAGCAGCTCGAGCAGATCCTGGCGGCCGCGAAGACGAAGTGACGCCGCGGGACTGAAGGATTCTTCCGCGGTGCTCTACCGCCCGCCGTTCGCCGGCAGGGGATAGCCGTTCGGCAGCAGCACCCACATCCTGCCTGTCTGGCGCATGCGGCCGGCGAGCCTTCCGGCGTCGGGACCGGTGCCCCAGAAGAAGTCCGCACGCACCGCGCCGCGGATGGCGCCGCCCGTGTCCTGCGCCATCACGAGCCGCTCGAGCGGCTCCTCCGAGCTCGGTCGCGTCGTCGCGAGGTACACCGGTGCGCCGAGCGGAACGAACCGCCGGTCCACCGCGATCGAGCGCTCCGCGGTGAGCGGCACGCCAAGCGCGCCCGGCGGGCCGCGCTCCGCGGTGAGGCCGTTCACGCCTTCGTCCGCGCTGCCGGGCGGCAGCTCGCGGAAGAAGACGTAGCTCGGATTCTGGGCCAGCAGCTCCGCCACGCGGCCGGGGTTCGCGCGCGCCCAGGCTTGAATGCCCTGCATCGACGCCTGCGCGAGCGGCAGCTCGCCCTCGTCGACGAGATAGCGTCCGATCGAGGCGTACGGGTGGCCGTTCTGGTCCGCGTATCCGATGCGCAGCATCTCGCCCGTCGGCAGGCGCACGCGCCCGGAGCCCTGGATCTGCAGGAAGAACGCCTCGATCGGATCGTCGACGAAGACGATCTCCTTGCCGGTCACCGGCGCGAGGCCGCGCTCGATCTCGGCGCGCGAGTAATACGGGACGACGCGCCGGCCTTCCAGCCGGCCGCGCAACCGCATGCCGCGCGTGTCGGGCGCGACGCTGGCGAGATCGATGACGAGGAGATCATCGGGTGGCGCGTAGAGCGGGTAGATGAACGGCGGGCGGCGCTCGCGGCTGCCGTTCAGGAGCGGCTCGTAGTAGCCGGTGATGCGCCCCTCCGTGGTGCCGTCGGGATTCGTGACCCGGTAGGGCGTGAAGTTCGCCTCGAGGTACGCGCGGATCGACGCGCTCGTCGGCGTCCCGATCTCCGCCGCCTTGCCGCACGCGGCCACCCACGAATCGCGCATGCGCAGCGCGCGGCAGCTGCGCAGGAACGCTTCCCACACCTGGGTGAGGTCGTCTTGCGCCCATCCGGGCAGGTCCTGGTAGGACGCGGGCGCGAGCGGCGGCGCGGGCGGCACTTCCGGCTTCGCCGCGGGACAGAAGGGGCACGCCGGGCACGTTGCCGCCGGGCATGCGAGCCGCGGCTGCGTCTCCTTCGGCGGGCTCGCACAGGCGCCGAGCAGAAGCGCGGCGAGCAGAGCGAGCGCCGCTGCCGCCGCGCGCGCATCGCGTATCATCGTCTTCGCTCGGTCTCGCATGGACCAGGCAGTATAAGCGACGCAATGTGGATCCTTCTCCTCGAAGCCGCGGTCGCGCTCCTCATCGGCATCCTGATCGTCTGGTGGGTGTGGCCGAAGAGCGAGCGCGACGACGAACGGCGTTAGCGCACGCCGCGCCTGGCGCGTGCGCGGTCATCCGAGCTTTCGCAGCACCAGCGAGCGGATCCAGCCGCCGGCGAGCGCCGGTGTGTCGCGCTCGATCTCGAGCCCGCCGACCTCGGCGAGCAGCGATTCGAACACCACGTCGAGCCGCGTCGCGAGCCGGCGCGTGAGCGCATTCAGCGTGCGCCGCACCGGAGCGCGCTCGCCCGGGCGCAGGAACTTGTCGAGCACCAGGAGCTGCCCGCCCGGCCGGGTGACGCGCGCCGCCTCGGCGAGGCAGCGTCGCGGATCGGGCACCACCGCGACGATGAGGTGCAACACAACCGCGTCGAAGCTCGCATCGCGGAACGGGAGGCGCATGGCATCGCCCTGCACGAGCGTGAGGCCCGCGCCGGCGCGCGGCACGCGGGCGAGCATCGCGCGCGTGAGGTCCAGACCGACATACCGGGGGCCGCGCGGCAGGAGCGGAACGTCGAGGCCGGTTCCGATGCCGGGAATGAGCACCGGCGCGCCGCGCGGCACGCTGAGCGTTGCCAAGCTGTCCGCACGCAGCTTGCGCGAGGCGCGCCGCACCGCGGCGTCGTAGAGCGGCGCGAACAGCGTGTAGCTCGCGCGCAGGCTCATGCGACGCCGCTGCCGGAGGCGCCGTCCGCAGCGGCCGCCCGCCGGCTCAATGCAGCACGCGCGGGATGGAGAGCGTGAATTCCGGGATCGGCGCGTCGAACTGGGTGCCGTCCTCGGCAACCATCTGGTAGGCGCCACGCATGGTGCCGACCGGCGTCGCGATGGCCGCGCCGCTCGTGTACTCGAATGCCTCGCCCGGCTTGATCCGCGGCTGCTCGCCGACGACCCCGAGCCCGCGCACCTCCTGCACCTGGTTCTGCCCGTCGGTGATGATCCAGTGCCGGCTGACGAGCTGCGCCGCGACATCGCCGGAATTGCGGATCGTGATCGTGTAGGCGAAGACGTAGCGCCCGGCCTCCTCGTCGGACTGGTCGGCGAGGTACCGGGTCTGGGCGGAGACGCTAATGTCGTACTTGCTGGTTGGGGACATGGGTTGCCACCGGGCATCAGATTCCGTTCATTCCACAGCAAATCTTCCGATCGCACAAGCGCGGCCGCCCGGCGCGGTTTGCGATTAGAATCGCCCCGCATCCGACGGTTCCCATGACGGATCGAACCTACCGCATCGCCCCGAGCATCCTCTCGGCCGACTTCGCGCGGCTCGGCGAGGAGATCCGCGCGGTCGTCGCGGCCGGCGCCGACTTCATCCACTTCGACGTGATGGACAACCATTACGTTCCGAACCTGACGGTGGGCCCGCTGGTGTGCGAGGCGATCCGGCCGCTCACCGGAGCGACGATCGACGTCCACCTCATGGTGAAGCCGGCCGACCGCATCGTGCCGGACTTCGCGAAGGCCGGGGCGAACATCATCAGCTTCCATCCCGAGGCGAGCGAGCACGTCGACCGCACGATCGGGCTGATCCGCGAGAGCGGCTGCCGGCCCGGCCTGGTGTTCAATCCGGCGACGCCGCTCTCCTGGCTCGACGACACGCTGCACGCGATCGACCTCGTCCTCATCATGTCGGTGAACCCGGGATTCGGCGGGCAGAAGTTCATCCCGCATTCCCTCGAGAAGCTGCGCGCCGCGCGCAAGGCGATCGATGCGCACCGCGCGCAGACGGGCCGCGAGGTCATGCTCGAGATCGACGGCGGCGTGAAGGTGGACAACATCGCCGAGATCGGGCGCGCGGGCGCCGACACCTTCGTCGCCGGATCCGCGATCTTCGGCTCGCGGGACTACAAGGCCACCATCGCCGCCATGCGCGCCGAGCTCGGGAAGGTGAAGTGACGCCCGAGGCGGCGCGTGGACCGGCGCGCGCCGTCCGCGCGGTGCTGCTCGACCTCGACGGGACAGTTCTCGACACGGCCGCGGACCTCGCCGCGGCGGCGAACCGCATGCTCGCCGACGTCGGGCTGCCCGAGCGCGATCCCGCGCTCCTCGCGAACTTCGTCGGCAAGGGCATTCCGACGCTGGTGCGCCGCGCGCTCGCCGGCTCGCTCGAGGGTGCGGTCGACGATGCGCTCCACGCACGTGCGCTGCCCATCTTCGAGCGCCATTACGCGGAGGAGTCAGGCCGCCGGTCGCGCCCCTATCCCGGCGCGGCGGAAGGGCTTGCGCGCATGCGGGCGCTCGGGCTCCTGCTCGCGTGCGTGACGAACAAGCGCGAGCGCTTCACGTTCGATCTGCTGCGCGCCACCGGGTTCGGCGACGCGTTCGATCTCGCCGTGTGCGGCGACACGCTGGCGGCGAAGAAGCCCGATCCGCTGCCGCTCCTCTTCGCGTGCGAGCGCCTCGGCACGCCGCCCGGCGCGGCGCTGGTGATCGGCGATTCGTCGAACGACGTCCAGGCCGCGCGCGCGGCCGGGTGCGAGGTGTGGTGCGTGCCGTACGGCTACAACGAGGGTCGCCCGATCGACACGCTCGACTGCGACCACGTGGTCGCGTCGCTCGCCGAGGCCGCCCGACTGCTCGAGCACGCCTGACGGCGCGGCGCCGCGTGTGCGCCCGCCCGGGCGCCGCTGTCCCGTCGCGCGGGCGGGTGCTATAGTCCCTTCCGTCGCATCCGTCCGCTCCCATCCGAAGCCACCTTCGCATGCGCTCCAAGCACTTCGGGATCGAAGCCCTCGCCCCCCGGTGGGACTGGCGCCGCTGGCGCCCGTAGGCCCGGCCGCCGCGCGCCCCGCCGGCGCGCACCCGCAGTCCCCCGAAGTGCGTCATCCCAGGAGCAGTCCATGACCGAAGCCGAATTCAAGCGGCTCGCCGAGCAGGGATACAACCGGGTCCCGCTCGTGCTCGAGACCTTCGCCGACCTCGACACGCCGCTCTCCATCTACCTCAAGCTCGCGAACCGGACCAACACGTTCCTCCTCGAGTCGGTGGTCGGCGGCGAGCGGTTCGGGCGCTACTCCTTCATCGGGCTCGCCGCGCCGGTGCGGCTGCGCGTGCTCGGCCATGCCGTGAGCGTGCTCCACGGCGGCGCCGAGACCGAGCGCGTCGAGACGGACGATCCGCTGGCGTTCGTGCGTGCCTACCTGCAGCGTTTCCGGGCGTATTCGCGTCCGGGGCTGCCGCGATTCTGCGGTGGCCTCGTCGGCTACTTCGGGTACGAGACCGCGCGCTGGCTCGAGCCGCGGCTCGGCGCGCGCGCGCGCAAGCCGGACGCGATCGGCTGCCCGGACGCGCTCTTCTGTCTCTCCGAGGAGATCGCGGTCGTCGACAACCTGTCCGGCAAGCTCTATCTCGTCGTGTTCGCCGACCCGGCGAAGGCCGGCGCCTACCAGGATGCGCAGGCGCGGCTGCGCGAGCTGCTCGGCGCGTTGCGACTGCCGCTGCCGCTGAATGCCCAGGAACCGGCGGCGCCGAGCGCCCCCGAATCCAACGTCGGCGCCCAGGCGTTCCAGGGCGCGGTCGAGCGCGCCAAGCGCTACATCTACGACGGCGACATCATGCAGGTGGTGCTCTCGCAGCGCATGACGCAGCGCTTCGATGCGCCGCCGCTCGCGCTCTACCGCGCGCTGCGCGCCCTCAATCCTTCGCCGTACATGTTCTACTTCGACTTCGGCGAGTTCCACGTGGTCGGCGCCTCGCCCGAGATCCTGGTGCGGCTCGAGGGCGATGCCGTGACCGTGCGCCCCATCGCGGGAACGCGGCGGCGCGGCGCCGAAGCCGACGAGGATGCGCGCCTTGCCGCCGAGCTCCTGGCCGATCCCAAGGAGCGCGCCGAGCACGTGATGCTGGTGGACCTCGGCCGCAACGACGTCGGGCGCGTGGCGGCGATCGGCTCGGTCAAGGTCACCGAGACGATGACCATCGAGCGCTACTCGCACGTGATGCACATCGTCTCCAACGTCGAGGGGCGGCTGAAGCCGGGGCTCGACGCGCTCGACGTGCTCGCGGCGACGTTCCCCGCCGGCACCGTGAGCGGCGCGCCGAAGCTCCGCGCGATGGAGATCATCGACGAGCTCGAGCCCGAGGCGCGCGGCATCTACGCCGGCGCGGTCGGCTACCTCGGCTTCAACGGCGACATGGATCTCGCGATCGCCATCCGCACCGCGGTGCTGAAGGACAGGCTGCTCCACGTCCAGGCCGGCGCGGGCATCGTGGCCGACTCCGTGCCCGAGGCGGAGTGGCAGGAGACGTGCAACAAGGCGCGCGCGCTGCAGCGGGCGGCGGAGATCGCCGCGGCGGGCCTCGACACGCGACTGGAGGCATGAGGGCTTCGCCGCGATGAGCGAGAGCCCGTTCGCCGCGCGCTTACAGGCGCTCGAGCGCGAGTCGCTCCTGCGCCGGCACCGGATCGTCGCCGGGCCGACCGGGACGCGCGTGCGCATGAACGGCGCGGACCTCCTCGCCTTCTGCAGCAACGACTATCTCGGCCTCGCCAACCATCCCGACCTCGTCGCGGCTGCGACCGCGGGCCTTGCGCGCTACGGCGTCGGCGCCGGCTCCTCGGCGCTCGTCACCGGGCACATGGAGGTCCACGAGGCGCTCACCGAGGCGCTCGCGCGCTTCGTCGGCCTCCCGCGCGCGCTCCTCTTCTCCTCGGGCTATCTCGCGAACGTGGGCGCGATCACCGCGCTCGCGGCGCCCGGCGACGCGATCTTCTCCGACGCGCTGAACCACGCGTCGCTGATCGACGGGTGCCGGCTCTCGCGCGCGTCCGTGCATCGCTACCCGCACCTCGACCTGGCCGCGCTCGAGCGACTGCTCGCCGGGACGCCGGCCGCCAATCGCTTCGTCGTCACCGACCTCGTGTTCAGCATGGACGGCGACCTGGCGCCGCTGCCCGCGCTGGTGTCGCTCTGCGAGCGCTACGGCGCATGGCTCGTCGCCGACGATGCGCACGGCTTCGGCGTGCTCGGGCGCGAGGGGCGCGGCAGCCTCGCGCACTTCGGGATCGCGTCGGAGCGGCTCGTCTACGTCGGCACGCTCGGCAAGGCGGCCGGCGTCGCGGGCGCGTTCGTGGCGGGGCCGCGGGACGCGGTCGAGGTGGTCCTGCAAGGCGCGCGCACGCACATCTTCAGCACGGCCTTTCCGCCGGCGCTCGCGCACGCGCTCGCCGCGAGCCTCGAGATCATCGCGCGCGACGAGTGGCGCAGAGCCCGCCTCGCCGCACTGGTCGCGCGCCTGCGCAGTGGCGTCGCGGGCCTGCCTTGGCGCCTGCCCGCGTCGGAGACACCCATCCAGCCGTTGATCGTGGGCGAGAACGCAGCCGCCCTCGCGCTCTCCGACGCGCTGCGCGCGCGGGGCGTGCTGGTGCCGGCGATCCGGCCGCCGACGGTCCTGCCGGGCACCGCGCGGCTGCGCATCTCGCTCTCGGCCGCGCACTCGCTCGAGGACGTCGACACCCTCGTGGCGGCGCTGCGCGAGGCGGCCGCGGCGGAGGCGGCGCGAGCGTGATGCGGCGCGCGGACCTGCTCGTCATCGGGACCGACACCGGCGTCGGCAAGACGCTCGTCGCGGCGGCGCTCCTCGCGGGGCTCGCGGCCGCCGGGCTGCGGTGCGTGGGCATGAAGCCGGTCGCTGCGGGACTGATGCGGCGTGGCGACGCGTGGGTGAGCGAGGACGCGGAGGCGCTGATGCGCGCGGCATCGGTGCAAGCGCCCCGCGCGCTCGTCAACCCGTACGCATTGCGCGAGGCGGCCGCGCCCGACCTCGCCGCGCGGCGCGAGGGTGCCCGCATCGCGCTCGCCCGGATTATGCGGGCATTCGCCGAGCTGCGAGCGATGTCCGACGCGGTGGTCGTGGAAGGCGCCGGCGGTTTCCGCGTCCCGCTCGGCGACGGGCTCGACGGCGGGGACCTCGCGCAGGCGCTGAACGTTCCAGTGGTGCTGGTGGTCGGCATGCGGCTCGGGTGCATCAACCACGCGCTCCTCACCGCCGAGGCGGTCGCTGCGCGCGGGCTCACGCTCGCCGGCTGGGTCGCGAACCGGATCGACGCGACCATGGCGCACTTCGAGCAGAACGTCGAGACGCTGCAGGCGCGGCTCGACGCGCGACGCCTCGGGATCGTGCCGAATCTCGCCCAGCCGCGGTTCGAGACGATGGCCCCGATGCTCGACGTCAGGGCGCTCCTCGACACGATCGCACCCGCATGAGCAACGACGAACTGCGTTCGCGCAGCCTGCGTGCCGTCTGGCATCCGTGCACGCAGATGCGTCTGCAGGAGCGCCTGCCGCTCGTGCCGGTGGCGCGCGGCGAAGGACCGTGGCTGATCGACCACGACGGCCGGCGCATCTTCGACGCCATCAGCTCCTGGTGGACGAACCTCTTCGGCCACTGCCATCCGCGCATCAATGCGGCGCTCGCCGACCAGCTCGGCCGGCTCGAGCACGTGATGCTCGCCGGGTTCACGCATGCGCCGGCGGTGGAGCTTGCCGAGCGGCTCGCGGCGCTCGTGCCCGGGCGGCTCGGTCACTGCTTCTACGCGAGCGACGGCTCGTCTGCGGTCGAGATCGCCCTCAAGATGAGCTTTCACTTCTGGCGCAACAGCGGCCGGCCGGAGAAGAGCGAGTTCGTCGCGCTCGCGGGGAGCTACCACGGCGAGACGCTCGGCGCGCTGGCGGTCACCGACGTCGCGCTCTATCGCGACACGTACGCACCACTCCTCGCGCGCTGCCGCACCGTGCCCACGCCCGATACACGGAACGCCGGGCCCGGCGAGTCTGCCGCCGATGTCGCGCGGCGCGCGGCGCACGCGCTCGAGCAGCATCTCGCCGAGCATCACGCGCGCACCGCCGCGCTCATCGTGGAGCCACTCGTGCAGGGGGCCTCGGGCATGGTCATGCACGACCCCGAGTACCTGCGGCTTGCGCGCGAGCTCTGCGACCGCTTCGAGGTCCTCCTCGTCGCCGACGAGATCATGGTCGGCTTCGGCCGCACAGGAACGCTCTTCGCCTGCGAGCAGGCGGGCGTCGCGCCGGACCTGATCTGCCTCTCCAAGGGCCTCACCGGCGGCTACCTGCCGCTCTCCGCGGTGCTCGCGACCGACGGCGTGTTCGGCGCGTTCTACGACGAAGAGGTGACGCGCGGCTTCCTGCACTCGCACTCCTACACGGGCAACCCGCTTGCCTGCCGCGCGGCGCTGGCTGTGCTCGATCTCTTCGCCGAGGAGCGCGTGCTCGAGTCGAACGCCACGAAGGCGGCGCGGTTCACGGCGGCGCTTGCTCCGGTGGCCGCGCATCCGCGCGTTCGCCACTTCCGCCACCGCGGCATGATCTGGGCGTTCGACTTTCGCGATGCGCCCCCCGATTTCCCGCGCCGCGTGTTCGATGCGGCGCTCGCGCGCGGCCTCCTCCTGCGGCCGCTCGGCGAGACCGTCTATCTCATGCCGCCCTATGTGATCGACCCGGCCGACATGGATTGGATCGCCGGGGTGGTGGGCGAGGTTCTGGACCTCTGAAGCGATCGTTCGTCATTCCCGCGAAAGCGGGAATCCAGGACGCGCTGGATCGACAGCCGGCTGGATCCCCGCTTCCGCGGGGACGACTGCAGCAGCTGATTCACCTGCCGCGGGGATGGCTGAAGCAGGCGTCGTGTCGCGATTCAGCGAAGCGCCGAGCGCAAGCGCGCTCACCCACGCGAACACGAGCCCCTCGGTGTGATCGAGCAGGAACGAATTGAAGACGCAGCCGAGCGCCATCGCGACCACCATCGCCTGCCCGATCTCGCGTTCGAGTGAGCACTTCGGCAGCCGCGCGTGCGCGCGCCAGAGCGCCCAGAAGAGCGCCAGCAGCAGCAGCGGCCCGGCGAGCCCGATCTGGGCTCCGAGCAGCAGGTACTCGCTGTGCGGATTGGTCGTCTGCACCTGCGCCGTGCCGCGCACTTTCTCCGCGTAAGCCGTGGCAAAGCCGCCGGTGCCGACGCCGGTGAGCGGGTGGTCGCGGATGATGGCGACGCTGTTGCGGAGGAACTGGAGCCTCAGGCCGGTCGACGTCGCCGTCGCCTCGTCGCCGGCGCCCTGCCGGAGCTCCTGCAGCGTCTGGGCGATGCGCGCGTGGAACGCGCTCGATCCGTAGAACGCCGCAACGCCCATCGCGGCGGCCAGCGCGGCCCCGGCGATCGCGCCCTTGGGGCCGAGGCGCACCACGGTTCCGTAGACGACAAGCGCTCCGAGGACGAGATAGCCCGTGCGCCCCTGCACCAGGAGGAGTACGTTCAGCGCGCACGCGAGCGCCCAGAGACCGAGGATGACCTTCTGCCAGGTCCGCGGCGCGCGGAGCGCCCCCGCCGCCATGACGTAGGCGGCAAACGCGGCGAGAAAGCTGTAGGTGATCCGCAGCTTGAACACGTACGCGTCGCCGGACACGCCCTTGAACAGGCCTTCGCCCGGCACGCCGCTCGGCACCAACCCCAGGCGGAGGAGGTAGCTGAGCAGCACCGCCAGCGACACCACCGCGCAGAGCACGACGAGCCCGCGTCGCCGCACATCCGCCTCGGCGAACACCGGCAGCAGCACCGCGAGGAGCGCGAGCTCCCGGTACTTCGAGAGATACGACAGGCGCTCGCCGAGCGGCGCATCCGCATACAGCACGCCGAGCCCCAGGAGCGCGAAGAGGCCGAGCGCGATCTGCGCCGCGCGGTGCTCCCGCACAGCCTGCCAGCTCCGGCGCAGTCCGCCGCCGATGAGCCAGAGGGCGACGAGCAGGCCGAGCAGCGCGTTGTCGGTTGCGACCGAGACGGGGATGGACGCGCCCATCGCCGCGGCAACCCAGCCCGCGAGCAGCCATGCGCGCTCCCGCGCGGCAAGGCTCATTCGGGCTCGCAGCGCTGGTCGCGATGCGTGCGGGCGGTGCAGCCGATCCGGCGTCTGCTCATCGGGTTCCTGGCGGTGCGGCTCGCCCTGGTTCCATGCCCCGGGGGGCGCATTGGCGGCCATGATGTTACCGTGGCACGGCGCTCCGCGCGGGCGACGCGCTCGCGGGGCTACCCGGGCGCCGCGGGATCTGATAGCCTTGGCCGAGCAAAAGACCGTCACCGACAGCTTCCGATGCCGACCGCCCCTCTCGATCTCGCGCGTGCGCCCGGCGCCGCGCCCGGCTGGCCGCATCGCTGGTGGCGGGCTCCCGCTCGCCCCTAGACCCCATTCCGATTTCCCGCTCGGCTCGCGCCCACCGCGCAGCAGGTTTCCTGCGCGATGATGCGAACGGGCCATTCGAGGCATCCGCGCACAGATGACCTTGCTCGGCGAGAGGCGAGTCCCACCATGCTGTTGATGATCGACAACTACGATTCGTTCACGTACAACCTGGTCCAGTACCTCGGCGAGCTCGGCGAGGACGTGCAGGTGGTGCGGAACGACGCCGTCACGCTCGCCGACATCGAGCGGATGCGCCCGGCGCGCATCGTCATCTCGCCGGGCCCTTGCACGCCGGGCGAGGCCGGCATCTCGGTCCCCCTCGTGCAGGCGTTCGCCGGCCGGATTCCGATCCTCGGCGTGTGCCTCGGCCATCAGGCGGTCGGGCAGGCGTTCGGCGGGCGCATTGTCCACGCGCGGCACGTGATGCACGGCAAGACCTCCCCGATCCATCACCACGGCGAGGGCGTGTTTCACGGGCTGCCCGACGGGTTCTCAGCGATCCGCTACCACTCGCTCGCGATCGAGCGCGCGAGCCTGCCCGGCTGCCTCGAGATCACCGCCGAGACCGAGGACGGCGAGATCATGGGCGTCCGTCATCGCGACCACCCCGTCGAGGGCGTGCAGTTCCACCCGGAGTCCGTGCTCACCGAGCACGGGCACGCGCTGCTGGCCAATTTCGTCTCCGGTTGACGCATGCGTGGTGGGGAGCCCAGCAACAAGTCGCGCCCGTTGTGCAAGAGGGGATCCAACAAGGGGCTTGCCCCTTGTTCCACCCAGGGGGATAAACAAGGGGGTCTCCCCCTTGTTCGTACGAGGGCCGCTTTCTCACGTGCGCCGAAGCCGCCGCGCCGAGCGCATCGGTAACGCCCGACAGACCGAAAGGAGTCACCACATGAGCATCACCACCCAGGAGGCGCTCACCCGCTGCATCGAGCACCGCGAGATCTTCCACGACGAGATGCTCGACCTCATGCGCCAGATCATGAGCGGCGAGATGTCGCCGGTGCTGATCGCCGCGATCACCATGGGGCTGCGCGTCAAGAAGGAGACGATCGGCGAGATCGCCGCCGCCGCGCAGGTGATGCGCGAACTCGCCACCAAGGTAGCGGTCAAGGACCCGGAGAATCTCGTCGACATCGTCGGCACGGGCGGCGACAGCGCGCACACGTTCAACATCTCCACTGCGGCGAGCTTCGTCTGCGCCGCGGCCGGCGCGCGCGTGGCGAAGCACATGGGCCGCGCGGTGTCGAGCAAGTCCGGCGCCGCCGACGTGCTGGAAGCGCTCGGCGCGAACATCGACGTCACGCCCGAAGAGGTCGCCCGCTCGATCGACGAGGTCGGTGTGGGCTTCATGTTCGCCCCGGCGCACCATGCCGCGATGAAGCACGCCGCCCCGGTGCGCCGCGAGCTCGGCGTGCGCACCATCTTCAACATCCTCGGCCCGCTCACCAACCCGGCGGGCGCGCCGACCCAGGTGATGGGCGTGTTCCATCCGGACCTCGTCGGCATCCAGATCCGCGTGCTGCAGCGCCTCGGCGCGCGCCACGCCATGACGGTGTGGGGGCTGGAGAACCTCGACGAGATCTCGATCTCCGGCCAGACGATGGTCGGCGAGCTGAAGGACGGCAAGATCAGCGAGTACACGGTCCACCCGGAGGACTTCGGATTGCCGGTGCACGATCCACGCACGCTGCAGGTCGCGACCGTCGAGGCTTCGCGCGAGATGGTGCTGCGCTCGCTCGAGAACAAGGCGAGCTCGGCGCGCGACATCGTGGCGCTGAACGCGGGCGCGGCGATCTACGTCGCGGGCAAGGCGCCGGCGATGGCCGACGGCGTCGAGCGGGCGCGGGAGGTGATCGCGAGCGGCGCGGCGCGCGCGAGGCTCGACGCCTTCGTCAAGTTCAGCCAGCAGTTCGCGAAGGCGTAAATCCCCCGGGGGGCCGCGCACTTGGCAGACATCCTCGAGCGGATCCTGGCGGTGAAGCGCGAAGAGGTCGCGGCCGCGGCACGCGCGCGCCCGCTGGCCGAGATGCGGGCGGCGGCTGCGGCTGCTCCGCCCGCTCGCGATTTCGTGGACGCACTGCGCGCGAAGATCGCCGCCGGCCGGCCGGCGGTCATCGCCGAGATCAAGCGGGCGAGCCCGAGCCGGGGCGTGCTGCGAGAGGATTTCGACCCGGCGGCGATCGCGCGGAGCTACGCCGCGCACGGCGCGGCCTGTCTCTCGGTCCTCACCGATGCGCAGTTCTTCGGCGGCGCGCCTGAGCACCTCGCGATCGCGCGCGAAGCCTCGGGCCTGCCGGTGCTGCGCAAGGATTTCGTGATCGACGAATACCAAGTGCACGAGGCGCGCGCGCTGGGCGCGGACTGCATCCTCCTCATCGTCGCGGCGCTCGAGCTGCCGCGGATGCGCTCGCTCGAGGCGGCGGCGACCGCGCTCGGCATGGCAGTGCTGGTCGAAATCCACGACGCGGCCGAGCTCGAGCAGGCGCTGCAGCTGCGCACACCGCTCCTCGGCATCAACAACCGCAGCCTGCGCACCTTCGAGACTCGGCTCGAGACGACGCTCGGTCTTTTGTCCGGAGTCCCGAAGGATCGTCTCCTCGTGACGGAGAGCGGCATCCTCGGCGCCGCCGACGTCGCCCGCATGCGCGGCGCGGGGGTGAACATCTTCCTAGTGGGCGAGGCATTCATGCGGGCGGTCGACCCTGGAGAGGCTTTGCAACTCATGTTTCCAATTCATTGAAATAACGTTTTTTTTTCTGAACGGTCGCCATGTTGTGAAATCACAACAAAAACGCGATCAGAAAGGCTTCTTTGCGTGTCTTTTCTTGCGCCGCGCGAGGCGAATTCGGCAGAATGGCCCCAGCTTCCCGATGCGCTCGGAGGAGCGAGGGACGCTGGATCACTCGGCGCCTGAAATCAACTCTCATCAAACGTCAAGAGGAGAAGTCTTTGATGAACAAGAAACTGATGGCAGTCGCCGTCGCCGGGGTGCTCACCGCGCCGGCTGCGTTCGCGCAGTCGAGCAACGTCGAGCTCTACGGCCGGGCGAACATCGGCATAGACAACTACAGGGCTACGGGCGGCACGAACCCGAACTTGGACCGCGAGAGCCGCGTGCGGATCTTCGACAACGCTTCGCGGGTCGGCCTGCGCGGCACCGAGGATCTCGGCGGCGGGCTGAAGGCGATCTTCCAGTTTGAGTCCGGTGTCAACGTCGACAACGGCAGCAATACCGGCCAATCTGGCGCGGTGAACGGATCGTCGGGCTTCTGGACGTCGCGCGACTCGTACGCCGGCCTTGCCGGCAACTGGGGCCAGGTGACCTTCGGCAAGCAGTCGATCTACTGGGCGAACGGCCTGAACGGGCAGTTCCAGGCGAACTACATCAACTTGGAGATTCCCTGGGAGAACGGCACCGTCATGAGCCGCTTGGGCTCGACGGTGGCGCGGCAGCCGAACGTGGTGGCCTACACCTCGCCGACCTTTGCCGGTATCAACGGCACGTTCAGCTACTCTCCGAGCGATCAGGAGGGCGTGCAAAACCAAGGCGGAGCAGGTGCAGTCGATACCGACGGCAGGATCTGGGCTGCTACGCTGCGCGGGACCTGGGGGGGGATCTACGCCCAATACGACTACATGAATCGTGATTTCAACACGATCAAGGCGACGGGGTTCCAGCGCCAGAACACGGCGCACAAGCTCGGCCTGAGTTGGGGCTACATGCCGGGGGCGCGCTTCGGCGGCACGTACGTTCGCGCGTACGACGACGGCAATCCGACGATCGGGAATACGGTCAACCCCGCGATCCACCCGAAGGCACGTCAGGACGGTTGGACTCTCTTCTGGGAGCACACCTTCGGACAGTTCCAAGCGCTGGCGTCCTACGGCCAGACGGGCGATGTGAAGGACTGCGGTCTCAATCCGGTGCGCGCGTGCGGCGACTCGAGCGCCAAGGGCTACGTGATCGGGGGCCGCTACTTCATGTCGAAGCGCACCTGGCTGTACCTCACCTACAACCAGGTCTCCAACAAATCCAACGGCTTTTCGGACTACGCCGGCGCTTCTATGACCTCGGTCACGCCTGGCGACGTCCCCGCGGTGGCAGGATCAGCGAACACACCCTATGGCGCGGACCCCAAGGTCTTCGCGCTCGGCCTGTTCCACGCGTTCTGATCGAACAACAAGAAATTTCCTCATGCAACGGGCGCTTCGGCGCCCGTTTTTTTTGGGCGCTCGCTTCGGATCTCGCGCCGCAGCCTCTTCCCCTCCTCATCGCGGAGGTGACCTTCTTCCTCCCCTCCTTCTCAAGGAGGGGTGCCGCCGAAAGGCGGCGGGGTGGTTGACGCGCAGCGCAGCAGGGTGGTTGTCCTGCGGGCGCGACCCCGCACCACCCCGGCCGCTCCCGCGGCCACCCCTCCTCATCGAGGAGGGGACCTTCTTCCTCCCCTCCTCATCGAGGAGGGGGCCTTCTTCCTCCCCTCCTTTTCAAGGGGTGCTGGGCGAAGCCCGGCGGGGTGGTTCCGACGTGGACGCCGCCGGCCCGCCGGCCGCAGGGGCAGGTCGCGCGCCACCTCGATCGAGGGCTACCTCGAGCGCCGCGATCGCCCGTGTACAGGACGGCCTATTCGTCCTGGTAGCGCTCGAGGAGCTCGGTGAGCAGACGGGATGTCTCGGTGATGTGCTGCTCGAGGAGGCTGGTGACGGCGGCGGCATTGCCCACGCGATAGGCTGCGAGGATGGCGCGATGCTCTTCTTGAGCCTGCTTGCGGTAATCGGACGCAGTGAACAGCACGCGGATGAATCGGTCGATCTGCAGGTCGAGGGATTCGATCAGGCTGAGTGCTCGCGGCCGGCCGGCACGCTCATACAACGTGAAATGGAAACGCCAGTTGATCTCCATCCAGCGCGCCACGTCTTCGGTGCATTCGGACTCCATCAACGCGGCTTCGGCCCGCGCTAGCACGTCGGCATCCGCGTGGGGCAGGGCCCAGCGCACGGCCTGGGTTTCTATCGCGCAACGGATCTCGAGAAGCTCCCTCGCCTCCGCCGATGAGAGACGGCTAACGATCGCGCCGCGGTTCGGGCGGATCGTGACCAGCCCTTCGGCGGCGAGTTGGCGCAGTGCCTCGCGCACCGGAATGTGGCTGACGGCGAACTGCTGCGCGATAGCGTCCTGGCGAAGCCGCGTGCCGGCTTGCATCTCGCCGCGAAGGATCGCGCGACGCAAGGACGTACCGATCTTGTCGGCGGCCGGGCCGGATGTTCGAACGGAGATATTTCCGTTGTCCATTATTTAGTATATTAAATTTCTCATTGGATTTCGCGGGTAGTCTACAAGGAGAACGCAAAGAGTTCGGATCAAATATGACACTGAATCTAGAGCCCTTTTCAAAAAGCTAGCTATCGGTCGATCCAGCGCCACCGATCTGAACCAAATTCAATTAGCCAAAAAACAAATTTTATATATAATCGCCGATCTGAGTCGGCAAGAAATTGCTCAGCTGCAGGTATTTGCCGCCGACGGAATCGGAGGAATCCATGATCATCGCCATCGTGCGCTACAAGCTCCCCCCCTCGATTGACTATAACGCATGCCTCGCGCACTTCATCAAGATCGCGCCGGGCTTCCGCGAGGCGAAGGGACTCATCAGCAAGCATTTTTTCTGGGGCGAAAACGGGATCGCCGGCGGCGTCTACCACTGGAAGACGCTCGAGGAAGCGAAGGCGTTCTATGGCGGGCCATGGCTGCAAGGCATCGTCGATCGCTACGGCGTGAAGCCTGACATCGAGTACTACACCGCCTTCGCCGTCACCGACAACGAGAAGGGCACCGTTACGGTACTCGAGCAACCGCGGGTCACAAGCACCGCCGGCTAGCGGGGCGGATCGTCCGCGAACAGCGACAGATCTCGACGGCGAGAGGTACGGCTCTCTCCGGGAGCGGCAGGCCGCTGTGGGCGAGCACCATAGAGGCCGGTTGAAGCGGCAAAAAAACTAGGAGGAGGTTCGTCATGAGGGGTCGTCGGGGTTTCATCAAGAAGGCGGCCGTCGCGGCCGTCGCGGCGTCAGCGTTTCCGCCACCTGCGATCAGCCAGGGCAAGCAGGAATGGCGCATGGTGACCGCGTGGCCGAAGGGACTGCCCGGCCTGGGTACCGGCGCGGAACTGCTCGGCAAGCGCATCACGACGATGTCGGGCGGGCGGCTGACGGTGCGCGTGTTTGCGGCCGGCGAACTGGTTCCCGGCCTGCAGACTTTCGAAGCCGTTCAAAACGGTACCGCCGAGATGGGCCATGACACGCCCGGGTTCCACCTTGGCAAACATCGCGCCTTCGCGTACTTCTTCGGGCCGCCGTTTGGCATGGCGTTCCAGGAGCATGTGGCGTGGCTGCACCACGGCGGTGGCCAGGCGCTGTGGGACGAGCTGTCCGCGCAATTCGGCCTCAAGAGCTTCGCGATCGGCAACATCGGCACGCCGTCGTTCGGCTGGTTCAAGAAAGAGCTCAAGTCGGCGGCCGACCTGAAGGGCATCAAGATGCGCATGCCCGGCATCGGGAGCGAGATGATTCGCCGCCTCGGCGCGGTGCCGACCCTGATGGCGCCGGGCGACCTGTTCCCGGCGCTGCAGGCCGGCACCCTCGACGCGACCGATTTCACCGGGCCGGCCAACGACATGGCGCTCGGGTTCCACCAGGTCTGCAAGTATCTCTACTTCCCGTGCATCCAGAAACCGGGCGCGATCCAGCAGGTGATCATCAGCAAGCAGAAGTTCGACGCCCTCCCGAACGACCTCAAGGAGGTCGTGACAGTCGCATGCCAGGCGGCGCACTTGGACATGCTCGCCGAGTACAACTGGATCAATGCGAAGGCGATACAAGCGCTGAAGGGGTATAAGGTCAACGTCCTGAGCCTGCCGAACGACATTCTCGAGGCGTTCGGTAATGTCGCCGGAGAGATCCTGTTCGAGGAGCGCGACAAGCTCGACCCGCTCGGGAAGAAGATCTGGGAAGCGTATTTCAAGGCCCGAAGCGACCTGATGGCGATGTCCAACCTGGGCGATCGCGAGCTGTTCAACGCGCGCAACCTCAAGTTCAAGTACCCGGCATAACGCGCCGTGAGCGTGACTTCGGGCGGTTTTCTCGCCGCGACGGCCGGCCGTCTCGACGCAATCACGTTCGCCGTTGGGCGGCGGGTCGCCTATCTGATCATCGCGACCGTCCTAGTCTGCTTTGCCAACGTGTACCTGCGCTACTCGTTCGATGTCGGATACGTGTGGTTGCAGGAGGCGTACATCTGGACACACGTCCTCACGATCATGTTCGGGTCGTCCTTCGCTCTCCTGCAGGGGGGCTTCGTTCGCGTCGACATCTTCTACAACCGCATGAGCAGCCGCAACAAAGCATGGGTCGACCTGTTCGGGTCGATCTTCTTCGCGGGACCTTTCCTGTGGATGGCTGCCGCCTCGGGCTGGGCGTTCTTCGCAGCTTCCTGGCGCATGGGAGAACGGTCTGCCTACGATAGCGGTTTGCCGGCGACCTACGTGCTGAAAGGGACCCTGCTCTTTTTCGTCCTCCTGCTCGGCATTCAGGTCGTTGCGATCGCCCTGCGTTGCGTGTTGACGCTACTCGGCTACGAGCGGCCGGCCAGACCCGCCGTGTACGAAGTCTGACCTGACCAAGAGCGCGGGGGCGACATAGAACCAGCCCTGATCGGCGAAGTCCTTTCGATCGGCCTGCTTTTCGGCCTGATCGGGGCGCTGTTGCTCGGCTTTCCAATCGCGTTCACGCTGCCTGGCACGGCACTGATATTCGCATTGATCGGCTGGGCTTTCGGCGCCTTCGATCTCTCGTATTTCAATGCACTGCCCCTTCGATATTGGGGTGTGAACACAAACGAGGTGCTGATCGCGATTCCGCTGTTCGTGTTCATGGGCGTAATGCTGGAGCGCTCTCGACTCGCCGAACTGCTTCTCACCACCATGGGCGAGCTGTTCGGATCGCTGCGCGGCGGTCTGGGAATTTCCGCGGTCGTGGTGGCGACGCTGCTCGCGGCCTCGACCGGCATTGTCGGCGCTACCGTCGTCACCATGGGTCTGATCAGCCTCCCGGCGATGGTCAAGGCTGGATACGACAAGCGCCTGGCGTCCGGACTGCTCTGCGCGTCCGGCACGCTCTGCCAGATCGTCCCGCCGTCGACCATCCTGGTGTTCCTGGCGGTCATCCTGCAGAGCGCGAACAGTCAAGCCCAGATGGCGAAGGGGATCTATACGCCGGCGACGCTCTCCGTCGGCGACTTGTTCGCGGGCGCTTTTCTGCCCGGCCTGCTTTTGCCGGTCCTTTACATCGTGTGGGTCAGCCTCAACGCCGTGTTCCGGCCGCACAGCGCGCCCGCGCTTGTGATCAAGCCGGAGCAGAAGAAGAATCTTGGCAGCCGGGTGGTGATCGCACTCATGCCGCCATTCATGCTCATCGCGGCAGTGCTCGGCTCGATCATCGCGGGTGTCGCGACGCCGACCGAATCGGCTGCCGTCGGCGCGATCGGCGCTGTCATACTCACCCTGGTCAAGCTGCTGTCGGAATATTTTGCTCGGCACCTGCCACAGCAAGCGGTGCAGCGCGGCCTGTTCTATTTCTGGCTTGCCTTCTTCGCGGTGACGATGCTGCTCGCCTGGTTATACGGCGGCCTCGGTGTTCTGACGCTCGCGACCGTGGCCCTGGTCGGTGGCGTGACGATGGCCACGCTCATCCCTGAATTGCGACGCAAGTTCTACGGGATCGTGGACGAAGTCAGTCGCTCGAGCCTTGTGATCACGACGATGGTGTTCGTGATGTTCATGGGCGCCAGTGTCTTCTCGGTCGCGTTCACACGCCTTGGCGGCGAACTTCTGGTGCATCAATTCCTGTCAACGATGCCCGGCGGCGCAAACGGGGCGCTGTTCGTCGTCATGGCCGTGATGTTCGTGCTCGGCTTCTTTCTCGATCCGTTCGAGATCATCTTCGTCGTGGTCCCGATCGTCGGGCCCGTACTTTTCATGATGGACGTCGACCCGATCTGGTTTGCGGTCTTGATCGGCGTGAACCTGCAGACCAGCTACTTGACGCCGCCGTTCGGATTCTCGCTGTTTTTCCTCAAGGGGGTCGCGCCGCCGAGCGTCACGACCGCGGACATCTACCGCGGAGTCGTGCCATACGTCGGCATCCAGCTCGTCTGCTTGATGATCGTGTGGGCGTATCCGCCGCTCGCGACCTGGCTCCCGAAAGTGATCTACGGCTAGGAAAGTCCGCGAAGCGGGGTGAACCGAGAGGCGATGGCTGTGTCGAACAGTTCGTTCTCAACATCGAGAATGTCGACGCATGCGACGCGCGACGCGCGAGAATCGCGCGGCACGCTCAGGTAACACCGATCGCGCCAAGCTTCCGCGCCAACCGAGCCAGGAGACCTGAAATGCTTTCCGCGTTGGACCGGCTGATCGTCGAGGCCGACAAGGGCGTGCGGACGGTGTTCGGCGTATACGCGGCGAGCCGGCGCGTGCCCGGGCGGGATCTGCCCGAGGCGGCGCTCGGCGAGCCGGAGCGCCGTCACGCGGCCGGGCTCATGCGCGTCAATCACTGCGGCGAGGTGTGCGCGCAGGCGCTCTATCAGGGCCAGGCGCTCGCCTCCGGCAACGCCGAGCTCAATCGTCGCCTCGCCGCCGCGGCGCAGGAAGAAGAGGACCACCTCGCCTGGACCGAGACGCGCATCCGCGAGCTCGACGGCGCGACGAGCCTCCTCAACCCGCTCTGGTACCTGGGCTCGCTCGCGATCGGCTACGCGGCCGGTAGAGCGGGCGACGCGTGGAACCTCGGCTTCCTCAAGGAGACCGAGCGGCAGGTCGAGCGCCACCTCGAGGGCCACCTCGAGCGCCTCGACCCCGCGGACGCGAGAACGCGCGCGATCGTCGCGCAGATGAAGGTGGACGAGGCCGGGCACGCCGACATGGCTGCGCGTCTCGGCGCGCGTGAGTTGCCCGTTCCGGTGAAGCGGCTGATGGCGGCGGTCGCGAAGGTGATGACGACGCTTTCATATCGCCTCTGAGCGGTCGTCGCGAGCGAACAGCCGCTCCTGCCTGCGCTTGCCAGCGGCCGGAATTTCCGGGACGAGCAGGTTTGCCGTCCTCGGCGGCGGGTTTCCGGCCCGCCGCTCAGGCGATCGGGTTCAGCCAGCGCAGGCCCTCGAAGCGCGCGAAGTCGCTGTCGCTCGAGCAGAGCGCGAGTCCGTGTTCGATAGCGAGCGCCGCGAGATGGGCGTCCGGGATCAGGTTCGCCTGCACCCCCGGCGCGGCAAGGAGCCCGCCGAGGATCTCGCGGTGGCGCTCGGTCGGGGCGGGGATCCAGGCGCACTCGCAGTCGAGCCATTCGCCGACCTGGCGCCACGCGCTGGCCGAGGCCTCGGGCTGCTCGAACACCCGCGGGTTCGTGACCAGGCGCATGAAGGCGAGCAGGCTCGGCCACGGCAGCCCGACCGGCGACGGGCCGCTCAGTCGCGCGTCGAGCCACTCCCGAGCCCGCTCGTGCTGGGCGAACGAGCTGACGTGTGCGTAGAGGAGGAGGTTGGCGTCGACGAGGATCACGCCGGCGCGCTAGCGATAGGACTCGCCCTCGGCGAGCGCGAGCGCCTCGGCGACGTTGTCGAGGCTGCCGAGTCGGCATCGGCCGAGGGACACTGCGCGCGTCCGGAAGGGCTTCATGCGACGCCGCGCCGAGACCTTCATGTCCTTCAGCCCGCGCCGCAGCGCCTCGTTCACGAGGTCCTTGAAACTCTCGTCGCGCGCCTTGCGGAGCCGCTCGAGCGCCGCGGCCACGTCGTCGTCCAGAGAAAGGGTCGTCCGCATGGCGGGATCCGCTGTATTGATGTCACGATGATAGTCTAAAGACATCAAAGCATCAAGCTGGCGCCGGCGCGGAGACGGCCCGTCGCCGCGCTTACCAATGGTCTCTCACGAGCGGCCGGAATCGGCGTGCGCACGAAAAAGGGCGCGGCTCGCGCCGCGCCCTCCTTGCCCCCCTGTGCGCCGGAAACGCCGGCGCCAGCCTTGTCTAACCGATCAGAATTTGAAGCCGACCTGCGCGGCCAGGATGTTGATGTTGGCCTTGTACTCGCCGCGCAGAACGCCGCGCCCGGCTTCCGCGGCCGGTGCGCCGGCGTACGGCAGATTGCTCGATGCGTTCTTCATCCAGATGTACGTGTAGCCGAAGTCGACCCAGACATTCGAGCCCGGTGCCGGGACGTAGCGCGCACCGATCGAAAGCCACGTGCGGTCCTCGTCGGGCAGCCGCGGCGTGCGGAACGCGTCCTGCACCGGTGTCTTGTCATAGGCCAACCCGGCCCGCAGCAGCCAGGGCTGGTTCAGCTGGTACTCGACGCCGACGCCCATGCGCCAGCTACTGTTGAAGTTGAGCGCCGTGTTGCTGATCGTCGCGCCCGTCGCCTTGCTCACGATCCGCAGCTCCGGGATCGAGTTCCAGCCCGTCCAGGTCCAATCCGCAAGAACACGGGTCTGCGGGTTGAACTGGTGGGAAAGCCCGATCGAGAACGTGTCCGGGAGCTTGACGTCAGCCTTGACCTGCTGCGCCGGCAGGGGGACGCTGAAAGTAAGGTCGCCGTCGACGGTGTAGCTCATTTGCGAGCGATACGTGAGACCGAGGCGCGTCCCCTGGCCGAAGTCGACGAGCCCGCCGAGGTTGAAGCCCCAAGCCCAGTCGTCGCCCTCGACTTTGCCGACCGGCGTCGGCACCGTGGGCGGCGTGACGCCGACCGCGTTGGTGAACTCGGCCTTCAGTCGCTGATAGCTGACGCCGGCGCCGAGCGAAAACATCTGGTTGATCTTGAACGACACGCTCGGGTTGATGTTGAGGGTCTCGATCTCGGATCGGATCGCGTGAAGCTGGCCCACCCAGCGGCTGTCCCATTCGGTCGCGAGGCCGAAGGGCGCATTGACCGCGAGACCGACCGACCACTGCGGGTTGATCATCCACGTCCCATACAGCGCCGGAACCCACGCGCTCTCGCCGCCTTGCCCGCCGTTGCCGAACGCAGCGAGGGGCAGCGTCGAGGCGGTGTTGGTGTACTTGGTGCTCGGCATGATGTAATGCAGCGCCGCCACGCCCTGTCTGCCCGGCAGGAGGGACATGCCAGCGGGGTTCCAGAAAGCGGTGCTCGCGTCCTGTACGGCAGCGGCCATGCCCGAGTAGGCGACGCCGAGGCCGCTCGCGCTTTGCTCCTGAATCTGAAAGCCGCTCGCCAGTGCAGTCGAGCCGGTCGCCGCGAACGCCGCTCCGACGGCGAGGGCGGCGATTGTCTTATTTGTCCTGATCGTCATCACTTTTTAGTCTCCGCAATCGAGTCTCCTCTGCCCGATCGCTCGTCAAGTCTGCGACCGGTTTCGGCACCGGCCCAGTATAGGGAGGCGTCTTGCGCGGCCACAACGAAAATAGAAAGGTTCAGGCCTTTCGCGTTGCGACAAAACAACAGAGATTGCGAAAGACTTAGCAGAGGCTAAAGTCGAGGCTGACAAGCACCTGACGCAGCTCAGGGATGAAGCTTTGAACCTCGAGCCTCGACACTCGGCGAAGCGTCGGCCGCGGTCAGTCCCCGACGATCGTGTAGTCGACCGTGATCTCCGCCGTCTTGGCGAGCATCGCGGAGGCGGAGCAGTACTTCTCGTGCGAGAGCTTGACCGCACGCGCGACCGCCTCGGGCTTCAGATCGCGGCCTCGCACCACGAAATGCATGTGGATGCGCGTGAAGACTTTGGGATCGGTCTCGGCGCGCTCGGCCTGCAACTGCACTTCGCAGCCGCGGACGTCCTGGCGGCTCTTCTTGAGGATGAGCACGACGTCGTAGGCCGTGCACGCGCCGGTTCCCGCGAGCACGGTCTCCATCGGCCTGGGACCGAGATTGCGACCGCCGCCTTCGGGCGCGCCATCCATGACGAACGCATGCCCCGAGCCGGTTTCGGCGACAAAGCTCATCCCGGCGTCCACTCCACTCCACCTCACCGTGCATTCCATGCGGGCTCTCCGCTATCCGATCGGCCGATTCTAGACGTTCGCGCTACGCCGCCTGCTCCAGGCGATTGTGCCTTGCGGAAAGCTGACATTAGAACTGATCCTCTAGCGACTCGGAATTTTTCACGACACGCCTTAACTAAGGCCAGAATAAGCTTGTAATTCATTGTTATATTTGATCTTCTATCTTGGGAAAAGAAATAAAGCTCGCGATTGGATGCATAAGAATTCTATTGCCGCGACGCACAAATTCTGCTTGCCTCGCGCCGGCGAAGCGGGCATACTGCGCTCCAGTTGGGAACGGTTTCAAGGGATCTCGGATCGTTCCAGGATTTGTCTCCTCCACCCTCCTCCTTTGGTGGATTCAGCGCAGCCGCAAAAGCTGCGCTTTTTTTTGCGCGCGTTTTCCCGCCGTGCCGGAAACAAGCGCCTGATTTGACAGGGTGCGGAGGGCGCACATACAATCCCATGCTTTCGCTTTCTCATGCATTTTTCTCGTGCGCGACACGCGCACGCCTGCCTGGAATCCGACCGCAATCCGACCGAGAACGATGAAGACCTTCTCCGCCAAGCCGAGCGAGACGCGCCACGACTGGTACGTGGTCGACGCCGCCGACAAGGTGCTCGGGCGTCTCGCCGCGCAGATCGCGCTTCGCCTGCGCGGCAAGCACAAGCCCATCTACACGCCCCACGTCGACACCGGCGACTACATCGTGGTGATCAACGCGGCGAAGCTCCGCGTGACCGGAAGCAAACCGGCGCAGAAGATCTACTACCGCCACCTCGGCAAGCCCGGAGAGCTCCGCGCGACGCAGTACGCGAAGCTGCACGGGCGCTTCCCCGAGCGCGTGCTCGAGATCGCGGTGAAGGGGATGCTGCCGAAGGGGCCGCTCGGCTCCGCGATGTTCCGCAAGCTCAAGGTGTATGCGGGCGATGCGCATCCGCACGCCGCGCAGCAACCCAAGACGCTGGAGATCCAGTGATGATCGGCGACTACTATTACGGCACCGGCCGGCGCAAGAGCGCGGTGGCGCGCGTCTTCATCAAGCCCGGCCGCGGCGCGTTCATCGTCAACGACAAGCCGGTCGACGAGTACTTCGGGCGCGAGACCGGCCGCATGATCGCGCGCCAGCCGCTCGCGCTCACGAACAACCTTTCCTCGTTCGACATCCGCGTGAACGTGGACGGCGGCGGCGAGTCGGGGCAGGCGGGCGCGGTGCGCCACGGCATCACGCGGGCGCTCATCGAGTACGACGCCGCGCTCAAGCCCGCGCTCTCGAGGGCCGGGCTCGTCACGCGCGATGCGCGCGAGGTCGAGCGGAAGAAGGTCGGCCTGCACAAGGCGCGGCGGCGGCCGCAGTTCTCGAAGCGCTGATGGCGCACTAGGGGAAGCAACGAGGCCGCCCGCGAGGCGGCCTTTTTGTCTGTATCGACGTTGTCGCCGCAGGGCGACACTGGAGCGCGAGGGCCATGATCAAGGTGGGCATCGTCGGCGGGACCGGATACACCGGCGTGGAGCTCCTGCGGCTGCTCGCGCAGCATCCCGGCGTGGCGCTCATGGCGATCACCTCGCGCCAGGAAGCCGGCACGCCGGTGGCCGACCACTTCCCGAGCCTGCGGGGCGCGGTGAAGCTCGCGTTCAGCGACCCCGCGGACGCGCCACTCGCCGATTGCGACATCGTCTTCTTCGCCACGCCGAACGGCGTGGCGATGGGCGAAGCTCGCGCGCTGTTGGAGCGCGGCGTGCGCATCGTCGACCTCGCCGCCGACTTCCGCTTTCGCGACGTCGCGGAGTGGGAGCAGTGGTACCAGCAGAAGCACGCGGCGCCGGAGCTCCTCGCCGAGGCGGTGTACGGACTGCCGGAAGTGAATCGCGCGGCCATCCGCACGGCGCGCATCGTCGCAAATCCGGGCTGCTATCCCACCTGCGTGCAGCTCGGTTTCCTGCCGCTGGTCGAGGCGAACGTCGTCGACCTGGATCATCTGATCGCGGATGCGAAGTCCGGCGTGAGCGGCGCCGGCCGCAAGGCGGAGACGCACATCCTGTTCTCCGAGGCGTCGGACAACTTCGCGGCCTACGGCGTTTCCGGGCATCGCCACTGGCCGGAGATCCGCCAAGGCCTCGCGCAGGTGGCGAAGCGGAGCATCGGCCTCACGTTCGTGCCGCATCTCACGCCGATGATCCGCGGGATCCACGCGACGCTTTACGCCCGCGTCACGCGCGCGGTGGACTTCCAGGCGCTCTACGCGTCGCGCTTCGGCGCCGAGCCGTTCGTCGACGTGCTGCCGCCCGGGCATCACCCGGACACGCGATCGGTGCGCGCGGCAAACCTGTGCCGGATCGCAGTCCACCGGCCGCACGGCGGCGACACGCTGGTCGTCCTGTCGGTGATCGACAACCTGGTGAAGGGCGCGGCGGGGCAGGCGGTGCAGAACATGAACATCATGTTCGGCATCGACGAGGCGACCGGGCTCGCGCAGCTGCCGGTCGTTCCCTGAACGCGGCCCGATGCGGAAGGCCCTGCGGCGAATCAGGCGTCGTTTCGGGATCGCCGCGCCGCGGCTCGCCGTCAATCCGCACGTGCCGTGGTACTGGCGCGCGCTGCGCATCGTCGCCGTGCTCTCGGTGTCGGGCGTGCTGGCCCTGTGGATGTACGACGCCGGGCGCCGGTTCGCCGGATTCGACGCGAGCGAGGTCCAGGATGAGCTCGCCATGCTGCGAAAGCGCGTGGCGGAGTTCGAGGCGGACGTCCCCAGGCTGCGCGCCGTCGCCGACTCGAGCGACGCGCGCCTGAAGATCGAGCAGGCCGCGGAACGCGATCTCGCGCGCCAGGTGAAGCAGCTCGAGGCCGACAACGCGCGACTGAAGGAGGACATCGCCTACTTCGAGAATCTCTCCGCGCGCGACCAGGCCGACGAACGGGTGCGGATCGCGCGCTTCAAGGTCGAGCCCGGCGCGCTGCCGGGGGAATACCACTTCCGCGTGCTCGTCATGCAGGGCGGGTCGCGGCCCCGCGGCTTCGATGGGCGGCTGCAGTTCATCGTCAATCTGCAGCGCGACGGCAAGGATGCTATTCTGGTCATTCCGGACGAATTGCCGGATCCAGGGGCCGCGTACCAGATCAGGTTCACGCGGTTCTACCGGGCCGAGGGCGTCTTTCGCGCCGATCCCGCCGCCAAGGTGCGGTCGGTCCAGGTGCGGTTGCTCGAGAAGGGCACCGAGCAGCCGCGCGCGACCGAGAGCTTCACCCTGTCGTAGGCGCGCGACGAGACTCGACCTGCGCATCGCGCAACCGATATCGCCTCAAGCAACCGGGAGGACGTCATGTTCGGAGCCAAATCCACCAAGCCTCAGAATCGGATCGACAGCCTGATCGGCGCCGGCACGCGCATCGAGGGCAACGTGATCTTCAGCGGCGGCCTGCGCATCGATGGCGAGGTCAAGGGTGACGTCACCGCCGCGGCCGGCCAGCCGAGCACGGTGGTGGTGAGCGAGCAGGCGCGCGTCGAGGGCGCGGTCCGCGTGACCCACATGGTGGTGAACGGCACGATCGAGGGCCCGGTGCACGTGAGCGAGTTCCTGGAGCTTCAGCCCAAATCGCGGGTCATGGGTGATATCCATTACAAGAGCCTGGAAATTCATCTCGGCGCGGTCGTCGAGGGGCGGCTGGTGCACGGCGAGGCCGCTGGCGAGGGCAAGGCGGTCGAATTGAAGCTCGCGAAGGGAAATTGACCGGCGAGACGACCTGCGTCGCGATTGACCCGAGCCCTGGTCGCAGGAACAATAGCGGGTGAACGGGGCCGCGCCGCTGCGGTCTCAACGGATTATTCGGGGCCCGGGCGCCCCGCGGGAGCTTCCAGATGAATGCAGTGACGGAAATGCCGGCGCCGATCGTCTTCACCGACAACGCGGCCGGCAAGGTGAAGCAGCTGATCGACGAGGAAGGCAACACGGAGCTCAAGCTGCGCGTGTTCGTGAGCGGCGGCGGCTGCTCCGGGTTCCAGTACGGCTTCACCTTCGACGAGGTGACGAACGAGGACGACACCGTGATGGAGAAGAACGGCGTGACGCTCCTCATCGACCCGATGAGCTACCAGTACCTGGTCGGCGCCGAGATCGACTACCAGGAGAGCATCGAGGGCGCGCAGTTCGTGATCAAGAACCCCAATGCGGCGAGCACCTGCGGGTGCGGATCGTCCTTCTCGGCATAAGCGATTCCGAGTGAATCGAGACGGGGGCTTCGGCCCCCGTCTTCGTTTTGAGATCCCCCTCCTCAAAGAGGAGGGGAAAAAGAAACTCTCCTCCCCGGAGAGGAGGGGATAGAAGCGGAGCGCGCGGCGTGCCCGGATCAGGCGGGATAGACCGCGCCGAGCACGCGCGGGCCGCGCGCTCCGGTCACCAGGGGCACGTTGCCCGGGCGCGCGGCGAGCGCTTCGCGCGCGAGCCACGCGAACGCGGTGGCCTCGACCCACCTGGGCTCGAGCCCGAGCGCGCCCGTGTTGGCGAGCGCCCGGCCCCGCAAGCGTGCGCCGAGGCGCCGGGCGAGCTCGGCGTTCTGCGATCCGCCGCCGCAGAGCAGGATTTCGATGGCCGCGGGGCAGTGACGCTCGATCGCGTTCGCGACGGTGACCGCGGTGAGCTCGGCGAGCGTCGCCTGGACATCCGCCGGCGCAAACCTCTCGGGCGCGTGCCGCGCGAGCCACTCGCGGTTGAAGCGTTCGCGCCCGGTGCTCTTCGGCGGCGCCATCGCGAAGTACGGCTCGGCGAGCATCTGCGCGAGCAGCCCGTCGTCGACGCTGCCGCTTGCCGCCCACGCGCCGTCGCGATCGATGGGCGCGCCGAGGTGTGTCTCCGCCCAGAGATCGAGGAGCACGTTGGCCGGGCCGGTGTCGAAGCCCGTGGGGGTGGCGCCGTGCGACAGATCGGTGAGGTTGGCCATGCCGCCCAGATTGACGATCACCCGGTGCGTCCCCGGCGCGCCGAAAGCGGCGGCGTGGAACGCGGGCACGAGCGGGGCGCCGTGTCCTCCGGCCGCCACGTCGCGGCTCCGAAAGTCGCACACGACGCGCATACCCGTCCGCTCCGCGAGCAATGCGCCGTTCACGAGCTGAAGGGTATAGCCGCGATCCGGCCGGTGCCTGACCGTCTGTCCGTGGCACCCGATCGCAGCGACTGCGGCCCGCTCGTGCGGGGTCCGCGCGAGCAGCGCGTGCACGGCGCTGGCGCAGAGCTCGGCATGGGCATTGGCGAAAAGCGCCGCGCGGTCGAGCTCGTCATGACCCGGCGCATTCAGGGCGAGCGCGTCGGCGCGCAAGTGCGGAGGGTAGGGTACCGAATGCGTCGCGAGCGGACGCCAGGGTGCGCGCTGCTCGAAGTCGACGAGCGCGGCGTCGACGCCGTCCAGGCTCGTGCCCGACATGAGCCCAACGTAGAGCTCGGGCACGGCGATCGCGCTCGCGGCTACTCCAGCAGCGCGACCGGGCCGCTGCGCAGCTGCTCGAGCTGTCCGGAAAGCGGCTGCGTCGCGGCCACGAAATCCTTCATGCGCGCCTGGGGTACCGGTTCCGCCGACGGAAACGCCATCGTGAGCGGATTGCGAACCTCGTTGCCGACGCGGAACTCGTAGTGCAGGTGCGGCCCCGTCGCCCAGCCGGTCGCGCCGACATAGCCGATCACCTCTTCCTGTCTGACCCGCACGCCCTTGTGGATGCCGCTGGCAAACCGCGAGAGGTGCGCATAGACCGTCCGGATTCCGCCGCTGTGCCGCAGCATCACCACGTTCCCGTAGCCGTTCATCCACCCGGCCGACTCGACGACGGCATCCCCGGTCGCGCGCACCCGCGTGCCCGTCGGCGCCCCGTAATCCACGCCGTTGTGCCGGCGCCACTCGTGGAGCAGCGGATGGAAGCGCATCTTGAAGCCCGAGGTCACGCGCGAGAACTCGAGCGGCGAGCGCAGAAACGCCTTGCGCAGGCCCTTCCCGTCGGGCGTGTAGTAGCGGCCATCGTCCGCGTTGCTGCCGAACCAGACCGCGCGGTACGATTTTCCGGCGTTGACGAACTCGGCCGCCAGGATGCGCCCGGCCCTCAGCATCTGACCTTCGTGGCGGAAGGTCTCGTAGACGACCGCGAACCGGTCGCCCTTGCGCAAGTCCCGGTGGAAGTCTATGTCGCCGCCGAAGATGTCGGCGAGCTGGATCGCGACGCTGTCCGGCAGGTTGATGTCGTCGGCGGTCGCGAAGAGCGAGGACTGGATCTCCCCGAATTTGAACTGGACCTCGCGCGAGAAGCTCGCGGGCTCCTCGACTGCCTTGAACCCCTCGGCCGACCGGTCGAATCCAAGCACCGTGTCCTGCCCGGCGACGAACCGCAGGCTGAGCAGATCGCCGTGGTCGGCGGTCGCAGCGTGCACGGTCATGCCAGGGCGCAAGACCCTGAACGGCTTGTCGCCGCCGTTCTCGCGCACCAGCCGCGCCGCGACCGCCGCGTCGACCCCGAGGCGGGCGAGCATCGCGGCGAGGGTGTCGCCGCGCTGCAGGCGCTCCTCGTGCCAGAAGACGTGCGCCTCGTCGGCGGGCATCTGCACCGGGTTGATCGCGAGCGGCTCGACCACGCGCGTGCGCTGGACGGTCGCGGTCGCGGAGTCCGGGGCGGTCCCGAACGCGGCCACCATCCCGAACAGTGAGAATCCCGCGAAGACGAGCGCGAGCCGGCGCACCCGCATCGCGCGCCCTCCCGGGTTGTGCGTTAGAATCAACGCCTTGTTTTTTTGCATGTTTTTCACAGGGTGCGCGGCCAGTGTAGCAAAGGTTGCGCGGGACACCAAGAAAAAATTCACATTCGAATGAGCGAGTTGACCCATCAACTTGAAGTAATCAAGCGCGGCTGTGACGAGTTGCTCATCGAGTCCGAGCTCGTCCACAAGCTCGCGCGCGGAAAGCCCCTCCGGGTCAAGGCCGGGTTCGACCCTACCGCCCCCGATCTCCACCTCGGGCACACCGTCCTCATCAACAAGATGCGCCAGTTCCAGGATCTGGGGCATCACGTCATGTTCCTGATCGGCGACTTCACCGGGATGATCGGCGACCCGACCGGCCGCAACGCGACGCGGCCGCCACTCTCGCCCGAGCAGATCGCCGCGAACGCCGAGACCTACAAGGCGCAGGTCTTCAGGATCCTCGATCCCGGGAAGACCGAGATCCTGTTCAACTCGACGTGGGGCAACGCGCTCGGCTCGGCCGGGATGATCCGCCTCGCCGCCAAGTACACCGTCGCGCGGATGCTGGAGCGCGACGACTTCGCCAAGCGCTTCCGCAGCCACCAGCCGATCGCGATCCACGAGTTCCTGTATCCGCTCGCGCAAGGCTACGACTCGGTGATGATGCGCGCCGACATCGAGCTCGGCGGCACGGACCAGAAGTTCAACCTGCTGGTGGGCCGCGAGATCCAGCGCGAGCACGGCCAGGAGCCGCAGTGCATCCTGACGATGCCGCTGCTCGAGGGCATCGCCGGCGCCGAGAAGATGTCGAAATCGCTCGGCAACTACGTCGGCATCACCGAGCCGCCGCAGGAGGTCTTCGGCAAGCTGATGTCGATCTCCGATCCGCTCATGTGGCGCTACGTCGAGCTGCTCTCGTTCCGCCCGCTGGACGAGGTTCGGAAGTGGCGCGCCGAGGTCGAGGCGGGCCGCAATCCACGCGACATCAAGGTGCTCTTCGCCCGCGAGATCGTCGAGCGCTTCCACGGCCGCGCCGCGGCCGAGGCGGCGCACGCCGACTTCGAGGCGCGGTTCCGCCGCCACGAGCTGCCCGCCGAGCTCGCCGAGGTGCGCGTCCCAGGCCAGGAGCCGCAGCTCCTCACCCAGGTGCTGAAGGCGGCCGGGCTCACCGCGAGCACCTCGGAGTCGCTGCGCATGATCGAGCAGGGCGGCGTGAAGATCGACGGCGAGCGCGTGAGCGACAAGGGCCTCAAGCTCCCGCCGGGCACGAGCGCGGTGCTGCAGGTCGGCAAGCGCAAGGCAGCGCGCGTGACGATCGGCTGAGGCCCATGTCCGTCGCGACGAGGGCTCGCCGAACGTGATTCGTGCCGCGCCGCGCGCGGTCGTTCACCTCGACCGCGTCACCAAGACCTACGCGAGCGGCACGCGCGCCCTCGAACCCGTCTCCTTGACGGTCGCCGAAGGCGAGCTCGTGACACTGCTCGGACCCTCGGGGTGCGGCAAGAGCACCCTGCTCGGGATCGTCGCCGCCCTCACCGCGCCGTCGACGGGGGCGGTCCGCTGGTGGGGCGAGGGCCCGGAGCGGATCGGCGCGGCCGGACATCGGCTCGCGATGGTCTTCCAGAGCGCCACGCTCATGCCCTGGGCGCGGGTCGCATCGAACGTGTGCCTGCCGCTCGACCTTGTCGGCATGCCGCGTGCGGAGGCGACGCGCGCGGTGCAGGAGGCGCTTGCGCGCGTCGGCCTCGCGGGATTCGCGTCGAGCTATCCGCGCGAGCTCTCCGGCGGCATGCAGATGCGCGCCTCCATCGCACGGGCGCTCGTCACCGAGCCCGACCTCCTTCTGATGGACGAGCCGTTCGGCGCGCTCGACGAGATCACGCGCGCGCGGCTCGATGCGGAGCTGCTCGGCCTGTGGGCGGGCCGGGGCACCGGCAAGCGCCTCACCATCGTGTTCGTCACGCACAGCATCTACGAGGCCGTGTACCTCTCGCAGCGCGTGGTCGTCCTGTCGGCGCGGCCGGGACGCGTGCTCGGCGAGGTCGCGGTCGACGAGCCCTACCCGCGGAGCGACGCGTTCCGCGTATCGCAGCGCTTCGCCGATCGGGCGCGCGCCGTGCAGGAGCTGCTCGTGGAAGCGGCCGCGGGCGCGGCCGAAGCCGCAGGGACCGATGCGCTGCGCTAACCCGTCGAGCGAGGCATGAGCGACTTGCGGCGGAGCGCACGCCTCTTGCGCGTCGCGGCGCCCGCGGGCGTGGCGCTCGTCGTGCTCGCCCTCTGGCAGCTGCTCGTCGTCGCCTACGACGTGCCGAAGTACATCGTGCCCTCGCCGCTCGTCGTGCTGCACGCGCTGGTGGACGACTGGGCGCTCCTCACGCGCTCGCTCGCCGTCACCCTGCGGATCACCCTTGCGGCATTCGCGCTCGCGGTGCTCGCGGGGACGCTGGTCGCCTTCCTGTTCGCGCAGAGCCGCTGGCTGGAGGCGAGCCTCTTCCCGTACGCGGTGATCCTGCAGGTGACGCCGATCGTCGCGGTCGCGCCGCTCATCATCATCTGGGTGAGGGACACCCAGGCCGCGCTCGTGCTGTGCGCCGTGATCGTCGCCATCTTCCCGGTGATCTCGAACACGACGCTCGGGCTCCGCAGCGTCGACCCCGGACTGCTCGACCTGATGCGCATGTACAAGGCGAGCCGCTGGCAGATCCTGTGGCGCCTGCGCGTGCCGAGCGCCGCCCCGTACTTCTTCGCCGGGCTGCGCATCTCGGTCGGGCTCGCGCTCATCGGGGCGGTCGTCGCCGAGTTCGTGGCCGGCACGGGCGCCGCGGGCGCGGGTCTCGCCTACCAGATCCTGCAGGCCGGGCTGCAGCTCAACG
This sequence comes from Burkholderiales bacterium, assembly GCA_020848075.1. Lineage (GTDB taxonomy): Bacteria > Pseudomonadota > Gammaproteobacteria > Burkholderiales > SG8-39 > JAABRB01. The sequence goes on along the minus strand of JADLAV010000052.1, from coordinate 66,857 downwards.
TTCCGCTGCTCTTCGCCGCGCTCATCGTGCTGACCCTCACCGGGGTCGGGCTGTTCGCAGCCATGGTGCTGCTGTCGAACGCGGTGCTACGCAACTGGCACGAGAGCATGCTCGCGCCGTCGAACGAGGAGTGAGCGAGTGCAGGGCGCTGCGCGCTGTGAGAAGCTACGTGCGTTGAGAATCCCAAGGAGAAGTCTGGATGTCCCGCAAACGGCTGCTGCAGGCGCTCGTGGTCGCGGCGCTCGGGTTCGGCTGTGCCGTCGCCGCGACGGCGCAGCCGCTCGAGCGGATCGTGTTCACCACGAACTGGTACGCGGAGGCCGAGCACGGCGGGTTCTACCAGGCCGCCGCCCGCGGGATCTACCGGAAGCACGGACTCGACGTCGAGATCCGGATGGGCGGACCCCAGGTGAACGGGCTCCAGCTTCTCGTCGCCGGCCAGACGGATCTCTTCATGGGCTACGACGTGCAGACGGTTCAGGCGGTGCGGCAGGGCCTGCCCGTCGTCACCGTCGCGGCGACGTTCCAGAAGGACCCCGCGGTGATCATCGCGCATCCGGACGTGAAGACAATCGCCGACCTGAAGGACCGGCCGATCTTCATCAGCCCGGCGAGCCACACGACGTTCTGGCCCTGGCTGAAGGTGCGCTACGGCTTCACCGATGCGCAGCAGCGCCCCTACTCGTTCAGCGTGCAGCCGTTCCTCGCCGACAAGCGGGCGGCGCAGCAGGGCTACGTGACTTCGGAGCCCTACTCGGTGCAGAAGGCCGGGGTGAAGCCCAAGGTGTTCCTGCTGGCCGATCTCGGCTATCCGCCGTACGCGGAGACGATCGTGGTGACGCGGCGCACGCTCGGCGCCCGCGGCGACGCGGTGCGGCGCTTCATCGTCGCGAGTGCGGAAGGCTGGAAGAGCTACCTCGCCGATCCGGCGCCGGGCAACGCGCTCGTGAAGCAGGACAATCCGCAGATGGAGGACGCGCTCATCGCTTTCGGCGTCGCCAGGATGAAGGAGCACAAGATCGTCACCGGCGGCGACGCGGCGCGGCACGGCATCATGACCATGTCGGATGCGCGCTGGCAGCGCACCTTCGAGTTCATGCGCGAGGCTGGGCTCGTCGAGGCGGGCTTCGACATCCGGAAGGCCTACACGCTCGACCTGCTGAAAGACGTCACCGTGTTGCCGTGACGGGCCTGCGACCGGGGTCGGTTGACGTAGATCAAGCAGGCGGCGCGCTGCTCGCCTAGGGTTGAGGGGAAGGCCGCAAACCGGGGGCGAGGGCCGTGCGCGCCCCTTGCCGGGAAGGGAGGAGCGCTGCGTGGCTCAGTCGGATCCTCAGTCGATGGGCGAGCCCGTCGAAGCCGCCATCATGCGCGTGCTCGAGGCCGAGCGCGCGGCGCGCGCTGCCGCCGACGATGCACATCGGCAGGCCGCCGAGCGCATCGAGCGGGCGCGCGCGGAGGCGACCGAGATCGCGAAACGGGCGGAGCGGCGCATCCGCCGGATCCAGTCCGCATTCGAGCGGCGCGTCGCCGCCGAGGAGCGGACGGTGGGCGCGGAGATCGCAGCGCTCGCCGGGGCCGAAGTTTCCGACGCGCAGACCCGCCTCGTCGAGGTCGACGCGGTGGCACGGCTTGCTGCCGCGCTCACCGGTGGGGACCGAAGCGGGGACCGAAGCGGGGACCGAAGCGGGGACCGAAGCGGGGAGCGAGGCGGGGAGCAAGCCGGCCGCCGGGGCGGCGAGCATGATTGACGCCGACGCAATCGAGTACGCCCAGGCGCGCCTGCAGGCGCGCTTCGGCGCGCGCCCGGACGCCGCGGCATGGCGCAGGATCGAGGCCATCCGGGAGCTGCCGGCGCTCTTCGAAGCGGCCCGCTCGACGGCGTTTCGACCGCTAGTCGCAGGTCTTGCGCCCGATCAGGGCGTGCACGTGCTGGAGGCCGGGCTCCGCGCGCACTGGCGCGAGCTCGCCGCGGAGGTGACGGGGTGGCTGCCGGGCGCGTGGCAGCGCGCGGCGGAGTGGTTTGCTCGCATTCCCGATCTCCCGGTGATCGATCACCTGCTGCGGGGCGGGGCGGCGCATGCGTGGATGCGCGGCGATGCGGTGTTCGGCGCGCTCGCCGATGCGGCGCCCGAGCTGCGGCGGCGGGCGCTCGCAGACGGTCCGCTCGCCGAGCTCGACCCCGTCCTCCCGTCCGACCTCGCGCCCACCGCGATCGCGGAGGCATGGATCGCTGCCCTGCGCAGGCGGCTCCCCGATGCGACGGGCGACGAGGCCACCCATCTCGACGTGCTCGGCCGCCTGCTTCGCGAGCACCGGCACGCGATCGTGACCGCGCATCCCGGCGAGGCGGTGGCGATGCGCCAGGCGCTGAACGCGCGGCTGGAGGGACTCTTCCGGCGCGCCGCGCTGACGCCGGCGGCCGGGCTCGCCTTCCTGGCGCTCGCGGCGCTCGACTTCCTGCGGCTGCGTGGCGAGGTCGCGCGGCGCGCGGCCTTGCCGAGATTCGCCTTGCCATGATCCGGCCGCAGCCCGCACGGTGGTTCGAGATCCTGACGCCGCGCGACGACGTGACGCTCGCCCTTGCGGCGCTCGCGGGAACGGGGGCGGTCGAGTTGGAGGCGAAGAGCGCTTCCGGGTTGCCGCAAACGCTGGAGGCCGTCCGGCCGCTTCTCGTGGAGTTCGGCAACCTCGCGCTCCGGTACCGCGCGTACTGGCCGAGCGCGGGGCTCAAGCCCTCGGCGTTTCCGGAGGCGCCTGCCGCGGTGCTGGCGCGCACGATCGAGCGCATCCGCGCCTGGGCGCCGGACGCCGAGCCGGTCGTCGTGGCGTTGCAACGGCTCGAGGCCGAGGCGACCGAGCTCGCGCTCTGGCGCAAGCTGCTCGACCGGCTCGGGCAGAGCGCCATAGACTTCACCCGTCTCGCGGGCTCCGGCCCGCTGGTCGAAGCACGCCTCGGCGTGTTCCCGCCCGATGCGATCCCGGCCGCGCCGCCTACCGGTCTCTTGCGCACCGTCGTGTTCGAGGATGCGGTCCACGTGCTCCTGGTGGGCGTCGCCGCCGACGTTTCGCACTTCCATCAGCAGGCGGCCGCGCTGAAGGGCCGCATCCACGAGGTGCCCGGGTGGCTCCGCCCGACTGCGCAGGGATCGCTCGCATACATCGGCGAGCGCGCCGCTGCGATCGGCGCGGAGAGCCGCGGCCTGAACGACAGGCTGGACGCGCTCAATCGCGCGCACGGCCTGCACCAGGCGATCGGCGATGCAGACCGGCTGCAATGGGTGATCCGGAACGTGCGCGGGCTCGACTGCACCGACTGCTTTGCCTGGGTGACCGGCTGGACGAGCGAGCGCGACGACGCAGCGCTCGTCGCCGCGCTCGATCGCTCCGGCGCGCGCGCGCTCTTGCATTTCCCGCCGCCGCCGCGGGGCGCCCTGGCGCCGCTCCTGCTCGTCAACCCGTGGTGGGCGCGGCCGTTCGAGATCTTCAGCCGCGCGCTCGGGATGCCCGCGCGCCACGAGACCGACCCGACCGTCCTGCTCGCGGTCATGGTGCCGCTCATGTTCGGGTACATGTTCGGCGACGTCGGGCAGGGGCTCGTCCTCGCGATCGGCGCGTTCTTCCTGCGCAAGCGCTTTCCGATCGCGCGGCTCTTCATCGCGGGCGGCCTCACGGCCGCGGCGTTCGGTGTCCTCTTCGGCAGCGTGTTCAGCATCGAGGGGCTCTTCCATCCCGTCTGGGTGAGCCCGCTGCACCAGCCGCTCGTCGTCCTCGTCGTGCCGCTTGGCTTCGGCGCCGGCCTGCTCGTGCTGGGACAGCTCTTCAAGGGCGTCGCCGCGTACTGGCGCGGCAGCTTCGGCCACTGGGCCGCGGTGGATGCGGGCCAGCTCGTCGGCTACCTCGGCATCCTGGCGGGGTTCTTTCATCCGCTGGGGTTCCTCGTCGCCGCGGTGGCGCTGGCGGGCGCGTGCATCGGCGGCGCGGTGGTCGCGCGGCGCGCGAGCGCCGCCCTCGCCACGCTCGGCGAGCTTGCCGAGCGTACGATCCAGCTCCTCGTGAACACCCTCTCGTTCGCGCGCGTCGGCGCGTTCGCGCTCGCGCACGCCGGCCTCTCGGCGGCGATCGTCGCGCTCATGGATTCGGCCGACAACGTGATCGTGCGCTCGCTCGTCCTCGTCGCCGGCAACGTGATCGTGCTCGCCCTCGAGACGCTGGTCGTCGCGATCCAGACCACGCGCCTCGTGCTGTTCGAGTTCTTCACCAAGTTCCTCGTCGCGGAAGGCCGCGCCTTCCGCCCGCTTCCGATCCCCCCGTTCGTGCCACAGGAGAGCTCACGATGACCGTCCGGACCCGATTCGTATCCGCGCTGCTCGCGATCACGGCGCTGCTGGCCGTTGCAGGCACCGCCTTCCTCGCGCTCGTTCCGCCTTCGCTCGCGCAAGGCCCGGTGTCGGCCGCGGCGATCAAGCTGGAGGGCGCGGTGTGGGCCTGGGGGCTCGTCGGCGCTGCGCTGGCGACCGGCCTGTCGTCGCTCGGCGCGGGCTTCGCGGTTGGCAAGGTCGGCGCCGCGGCGATCGGCGCCCTGGCGGAGAAGCCGGAGCTCTTCGGGCGGCTGCTGATCTTCGTGGGCCTCGCCGAAGGGATCGCGATCTACGGCCTGATCGTGTCGATCCTGGTGCTGAATCGCCTGGTGTAGGAATGCGATGAAGCCGCCCATCTACATCGGTGACGAAGTGAACGGCGCCGGCTTCCGCCTCGCCGGCGTCGAGGTCCGGGTGCCCGAGCCGGGCGCGGCTGCGGCAGTGCTCGACACGGCCCGGTCGCAGGCGCCGCTCGTGCTCGTCAGCGCGGCAGTGGCCGCCGAGCTGCCCGAAAGCCAGCTCGCGGCGGCAGTCGCGGCGCGGACGCCGCTCACCGTCGTCGTGCCCGATCCGGTCGGCGGCACGCCGATGCCGGATCTCGCCACGCGGCTGAAGGGTCAACTGGGGATGGAAGGATGAACGTTGCGGACACCGAGCGCGCGCTCCTGGCGGTCGTCGACGCGAGCTGCCGCAAGCAGGTGGGCGCGATCCTGGGCGAGGCCGACGCGCGCGCTCGCGCGGTCCTGAAGGAGTCGCACGAGCGCGCGCGGCGCGCCGTGCGCGCCGCATTCCTGGAGGCGCGGCTGCGTACCGAGGAGCGCATCGTCATGCTGCAGGCGCGCGTTGCCACCGCGCGGCGGCTGCATCGGCAGCAGCGCGCGGCGGAGATCCTCGCCGCCCAGTGGCATTCGCTGCCGGCGGCGCTCGCGCAGCGCTGGCGCGATCCGGCGGCGCGGCGGCGCTGGGCGGCGCACGCCGCGCGCGATGCGCTCGGCCGCCTGCCGCGCGAGGGGTGGCGCATCGCGCATCCGGCCGAATGGCAGGAGGCCGAGCGTACGGCGCTCGCTGCCATGCTCGCGGCCGACCTCGGCGCGCCGCCCGCGTTCGTCGCGGACGCCTCGATCCAGGCGGGCCTGCGCATCAACGCCGGGCACAACGTCGTCGACGCGACCCTGGACGGACTGCTCTCCGACCGCGACGCGATCGGCGCGCAGCTCTTGAGCCTCACCGAAGGAGCGGCGCGATGAGCGAAGCGCGCATCCGGTGGATCAGCGGCCCGGTGCTGCGTGCGGTGACCGACGGCCGCTTTGCGCTGCGCGAGGCGGTGGAGGTCGGTCCGCAGCGGCTTCTCGGCGAAGTGGTGTCGCTCGACGGCGCGGAAGCGATCATCCAGGTGTACGAGGACACCACCGGCTTGAAGCCCGGCGTGCCGATCCGGGGGACCGGCCAGCCGCTCGCGATTCGCGTCGGCCCGGGCCTGCTCGGCAACATGTTCGACGGGCTCCTCCGCCCGCTCGCCGGCACGGGTTCCGCGTTCGTCACGCCCGGTGTCGCGCCGGCGCGCACCGGCATGCTGCCGTTCCGGCCGCAGGTCGCAAAGGGCAACCGCCTCGCGCGCGGTGCGATCTTCGGCGAGGTCGACGGTGCAGGAGGGCGCACGCAGCGCTGCCTCGTGCCGCCCGACCGCGAGGGCGAAGTGATCGCGATCGCTCCGGCGGGCACCTACGCCGAAGAGGCCACGCTGCTCACCCTGCGGGACGACGCAGGCGCGACGCACGAGGTCGCGATGAGCCATCTCTGGGCCGTGCGCGTGCCGCGGCCGGTGCGGCTGCGCCGGCCGGGCACCAAGCCGCTCGTGACGAGCCAGCGCATCCTCGACTGTCTGTTTCCGGTCGCGCAGGGCGGCACGGCCGCGATCCCGGGCGGCTTCGGCACCGGCAAGACGGTGCTGCTCGAGGCGCTCGCGAAGGGTTGCGACGCCGACGTGATCGTGTACCTCGGGTGCGGCGAGCGCGGCAACGAGATGGCGGGAGTGCTGGAAGAGTTTCCCGAGCTCACCGACCCGCGGAGCGGCCGGCCGCTGATGGAGCGCACGGTCATCATCGCGAACACCTCCAACATGCCGGTCGCGGCGCGCGAGGCGAGCATCTACAGCGCGGTGACCGTTGCGGAGTACTTTCGCGATCAGGGCCTGCACGTTGCGCTGATGGCCGACTCGACGAGCCGCTGGGCCGAGGCGCTGCGGGAAGTGTCGGGGCGCTTCGGCGAACTACCGGGCGAGGGCGGCTACCCCGCGTACCTCTCGAGCCGGCTCGCGGATTTCTACGAGCGCGCCGCGGTCGTCGAGACGCTCGCCGGCGCCACGGGCTCGGTGACGGTGATGGGCGCGATCAGCCCGCCGTCCGGCGACTTCTCCGAGCCGGTGACCAGCCACACGAAGCGGTACGTGAAGGCGTTCTGGGCGCTCGACGTCAAGCGGGCGCAGGCGCGCTTCTATCCGGCGATCAATCCGCTCCTCTCGTACGCCGAGGACGCGCACGCGTTCGCGGAGTGGTGGGCGGCGAACGGCAACGCCGAGTGGGTCGCGCTGCGCCGCAAGTTTCTCACGCTGCTCGACGACCAGGCGCGGCTCGAGCGCATGGCGCGCATCATCGGGAAGGACGCGCTACCGCTTCGCCAGCAGCTCACCCTCTTCTGCGCGGAGCTCGTGAACGAGGCCTTCCTGCGCCAGTCGGCGCTCTCGCCGGTCGATCGCGCGGCGAGCCCCGCGCGCCAGGCGGCCATGATGCGGCTGATCGGCCGCTATACCGAGCTCGCCGAAGCGGCGGTGGCGGCCGGGGCGCGGCTCGAGGAGCTCGCCGCGCTGCCCTCCTATCGCCAGGTGCTGCGCATGGGCGAGGAGATCGGCGAGGAGACGCTCGACAGGTTCGGGGTGCTCGCCGCAGCGGTCGAGCGCGAGATCGGGGCGCTCGTCCAGGAGAAGGAAAAACGCAATGCAGCCACGACTGCTGGTTGAAGGCGCGGCGCGCAAGCTCGACGGTCCGCTGCTCTTCCTGCAGCGGACGCTCGAGGTCGGCCTCAACGACGCGGTCGAGGTGCGCGGACGCGACGGCCGCGCGCGGCTCGGGCGGGTCGCGGCGCTCGACGAGGAGCGCATGACGATCGAGGTGCTCGAGAGCACCGCGGGCCTCGGGCTCGCCGAGTCGGTCGTGCGCTTCTTCGGCGAGCCGCTCAACTTCCCGCTCGGCCCCGGCATTCTCGGGCGCGTCTTCAACGGCGTCGGCCAGGTGATCGACGGCGGCCCGCCCATCGCCGCGCGCGAGACCTACCGGATCGAGGGGATGCCGATCAATCCTTTCGCGCGGGCCACGCCGCACGACTTCATCGAGACCGGCGCCACCGCGGTCGACCTGATGAACAGCCTGGTGCGCGGACAGAAGCTGCCGATCTTCTCCGGCGGCGGGCTGCCGCACGACCGCATCGCCGTCGAGATCGCGGGCCACGCGCGCCTGCGCAAGGGCAAGGGCGGCGACTTCGCCATCGTGTTCGCGGGGATCGGCGTGCCGTTCGACACCGCGGAGTTCTTCCGCGCGAGCCTCGAGAAGTCCGGCGCGCTGGAGCGCACGGCGCTCTTCCTCAACCTCGCGAGCGATTCCAGCACGCAGCGCCTGCTCACGCCGCGCTTCGCGCTCACCGCCGCCGAGTATCTCGCGTTCGTCGAGGGCAAGCACGTGCTCGCGATCCTCACCGACCTCACGAACTACTGCGAGGCGCTGCGCGAGGTGTCCTCGAGCAAGGGCGAGATCCCGAGCCGCAAGGGCTTTCCCGGCTACATGTACTCGGATCTCGCGACGCTCTACGAGCGGGCGGGCTGCATCAAGGGCTACCCGGGGACGCTCACGCAGCTGCCGATCCTCACCATGCCGGCCGACGACATCGGCCATCCGATCCCCGATCTCACCGGCTACATCACCGAAGGGCAGATCGTGCTCTCGCGCGACCTCGACCGCCGCGGCGTGTACCCGCCGATCAACGTCCTGCCGAGCCTCTCCCGGCTGATGAAGGACGGCACCGGCGCCAAGTACACCGACCCGGATCACCCCGCGCTGTCGAGCCAGCTCTACGCCGCCTACGCGCGCGCGGCGCAGACGCGCGTGCTCGCGAGCGTGGTCGGCGAGGAGGGCCTGTCGGCCGCCGATCGCAAGTACCTCGCCTTCGGCGGCGAGTTCGAGGGCACGCTCGTCAACCAGTCCTCGGCGCGCAGCCTCGACCGAAGCATGGCGACCGGGTGGGATCTCCTGAAGGCGCTGCCGAAGAGCGAGCTCACCCGGCTCTCGGACCGGCAGATCGCGGAGCACATCGAGAAGTGAGCGAAGCCACCCCCACCCGCAGCGCGGTGATCGAGCGCAAGGACGAGCGCCGCGCGATGCACGAGGGCTACGTCTTCCTCGACGAGAAGACGATGCTGCTCGCGGGCGAGATCGTGCGCCAGCTGCGCGAGTACGAGGGCAAGGCGGCGCGCTTCGCCGAAGCGCAGCGCGCGGCGCTCGCGGCGCTCGCCGCGGCGATCACGCAGCACGGCCTCGAAGGCTTGCAGGTCTACGTGCCCGGCACCCTGGGCGAGGTCGAGCTGCGCATCACGCCCGGGTCGCTGATGGGCGTTCAGCTGCAGCTCGCCGAGCTCCATGGCGATGCGCTGCCGCCGGAGGCGCCGATCGACGTGTCGCCAGAGGCGGAGCTGTGCCGGCAAGCCTATGCCACGCTGCTGCGGCAGGCGGCCGGGCTCGCCGCGATGGGCGGCAACCTGGAGCGGCTGTTCCTCGAGTACAAGCGCGCCTCGCGCCGTGCGCGCGCGCTGCAGGACGTGCTCCTGCCGGAGCTCGATCGCGACGTCGCCGAGATGGAAACCCGCCTCGAGGAGCTCGAGCAGGAGGACGCCGTCTGGATGCGCCGGGGGGCGGGACGGTAGTCGGAGGACAGAAAGCGGGGCGTCAGCGCGGTCAGTGCAGCCGCTTGCGGTTCGATGGGAGGGTACCCGGCTGGACCTGGGTCGCGCTGCTCGGACGCACGGCGGCGCCCTGCTCGGCCCAGGTGCGCTGGAACAGCTGATTCACGAGGGCCACCACTTCGCCGATCTCGGAGTCGCCGAAGTGCCGGGTGAGCAGGTGCGCGACGTCGTCCACCATGCGCTGGCGCTGCGCCTCGCGGATCGCCTCCGGCGTCGGGCCGACGAAGACGATCCCGTACTCGTCGGTGCCGTCGTCGTGGTAGTAGGTGACCTCGACCTCCGCCGCGCGCTCGGTGTAGGGGTTCAACCCCTGCAGGGCTTCCTCGACGATCTCGCGGAAGTTGCGCCCGACGTCCCCGGTCCAGCACACCTCGAGGAGGCGCCGTGCCGTGTCGTACGCGATGCCCGGCTCGTCCTCGTAGACGCTGTGCACGTCGGCGAGCGCGTCTTCGTCGATGTAGGCGAGCCACGGGCGCAGCCCGACTTCGATCTGCGCGAGCGTGACGCCGGGGCGCAGGGGAATGTTGCCGTGAACGTGGACTTCGATCCGCATGGCGCGACTCCGTCGGCGGGAACCGCTATCTTACCGGGCTTGCCTAGCGCCCGCCGCGGGCGCGCCCGGACCGGCGGCGCTTGCTTCCCTGCGGCCGGCGCTGCTGGTGCTGCTGGCCCGGCGGCGCGCCCCACGTCCCCGAGCGCATCGGGCCCTGGCCGAATCCGGCGGCTGGCTCGCCAGCGCCACGGCCGCCGGCGCCGCCACTGCGTCCGCCGCCTCCGCGCCCGCCGCCGCCACTGGCGCCAACCGCGCTGCGGCTGCCGCCGCGCATCGCCGCGTGGATCGACTCGACGAGCGGCATGACCTCGCGACGCGAGATCTCGAGGCCGCCGTGGTCGCCCTCGATGCCGTCATGGATGACCTTGTAGATCATCACGTCCTGGTCGCGCCCGGCGGTGCCGCGCTTCTGTGCGTGCTTCTTCGCCTCGATGTACGCCCGTACCAACGCCTCGGCGTTCGCTTCCAGGTCGAAGCGCGTCTCGCCGGCGAGTTCCAGACGCTCGGCGGCGGCGTCGTCGAACTGCGCGAGCCCCGCACGGGAGCTCGCCGGGTCGGCGGCGTCGGGGTTGAAGCCGCTCGCGACGCGGGCGATCGCAATGACGTGGGCCGCCTCGCGCTGCGCGAGTCCGAAGAGCGCGGACGCGGCGACGAGCGCCTCGATCGCGTGCTCCTGCACGTCCTCGGATGCGTCGCCCCACAGCCGGGTTTCGCCGGCGGGGCGCCCATCGGCATGCTCGATCGGCTCGTTGAAGTGCGACTCCGCGGCGATGGTCGCGGGGGTCTTGCCTTTGCGAGCGTAGAACCTGGAGAAATCGGGCATGGGCGATGGAGCGTCAAAAACGCGCGCCGCAACTGGCGCGCACCGGCGTGCGTCGCGAAGACGGAACGCTCCGCGACGCCGTCCGATGCGGTTCGGAAGACGTGGTCATGCTGTGCTGCCTTTCAACCGCGCCGCGATCCGCGATACGCGCGGTCACTGAGCATCTGCCGGGAAAAAGCGCCCGCCGACCTGCGGCGGCTGCGGCTCGTGCTCGCTCAACCGGTGCTGCGTGGCCTCGAGGGCCGATCGGGAGCGGGCGCCGCTTTCGTACTCGTTCGCTCATTCTAGATCGGTTGCGGTTCCGATGCAAAAGCTTCGTGCGGCGCCGCGCGCGGACGCGGCGCTCGGGCGGGCCGCGTAGAATCGGCTCCGGCCGCACGTTGCCCAGGGCGGCCGCCGCACGGCACGGGGCGCATCTGGAGGGCTCCTGCGCCGGTTGACCTGGATCAAGTTCTGCCCGCCTTCGCGCCGGGAACATCGAGCCATGAGGAAATCGCCGGGAAGGGACCGGATGAGACGATTGGGCACCTTGGGCGCCACGCGGAGGCTCGCGCTGCTCCTCGCCCTGGCTTGCTGGGCGGCGCCCGTCGCGGCCGGCGATCGCGACCGCGGCCGGGCGCTGTACGAGGCGCGCTGCGTCGAGTGCCACGACACCAGCGTGCACCGCCGCGAGAGTCGCAAAGCGCAAACCTTCGAGGCGATCCTCGCGGAGGTCGGCCGCTGGAACGCCAACACGGGCGGCGGCTGGACGGCGACGGAGATCGAGGACGTGGCGGTCTACTTGAACTGGCGCTACTACCGGCTTCCCTGTCCCGAGAGTATCTGCGGCCCACGACAGGCGTCGCTCCCGCGCGGCGTGGCCGCGCGCTGAGGGTCTTTACGGCAGCTGCTCGCTGCGCGGCCCGAGCCCGAGCCGCATCATGGTCTGCACGGACCGCGGCCGCTTGCGCCTCGCTGCGTCGCGCACGGCCTCCAGGGCGAGCGCACGGCGAAGCCTGAAGACCGCCGTCTCGATTCCGAGCATCACTGCCAGGCTGCAGCCGACGCCGCAGAGGTAAAGGATCGGGCCGTCGCGGTCCGGCAGCGCAGCCCCGGCAATCGAGGCGACCGCGACCATGAATACCGCGGCCCCCAGCGCCGCGACACCCGCGCGGGTCGCCGCGAGGACCGAACGCCGTAGCTCGCGCAACCCGCTGCGCCGGGGCACGCTCAGTATCGCGACGGTTCCGTGCCGGTGCAAGACCCAGACGAGGGCGGCGATGCTGCCGATGAGACCCGAGTCCAAGGGCGGTCCGTCCTCCTTTCGCGTGTTGCCCGCGATACCACAACATCTTGCGGTCGGCGACTCACAAGTGCTCGCATTTTGGGCCTCGCTATGCGCGGCGTGGGAAATCGTCGCGGCCGGGCCGTGCGCTTTGTCACGTCCGCGTGCTTCGGTTTTCTCCCCTCCTCTCCGAGAAGGGGTGTCACGCGAAGCGTGACGGGGTGGTGTGCGACGCGAAGATTCGCAGCGCTCGCGCCCCTTGTACGATCCCCCGAAGTCAGGCGCTCGCCCGCTAGGCAGCCTCCTTCACCGACGGCAGTCCGGCGAGCGCCATCGCGAGTTCCTTCTCGTCGTACTCCTGGTCGGTCAGCTTGCCCGCGAAGTAGTCCATGTAGGCCTGCATGTCGAAGTGGCCGTGGCCGCACAGGTTGAAGAGGATCACGCGCGACTTGCCCTCCTCGCGGCACTTCACCGCCTCGTCGACCGCGCCCTTCACCGCGTGGTTCGCCTCCGGCGCGGGCAGGATGCCCTCGGCGCGCGCGAACATCACGCCGGCATCGAAGCACTTCGTCTGGTGGTACGCCACCGCGTCGATCAGGCCGAGCTCCTTGATGTGGCTGATGAGCGGCGCCATGCCGTGGTAGCGCAGTCCGCCCGCGTGGAAGCCGGGCGGCGTGAAGGTGGAGCCGAGCGTATGCATCTTGACGAGCGGCGTGAGATGTCCGGTGTCGCCGAAGTCGTAGGCGTACTTGCCGCGCGTCAGGCTCGGGCAGGCCGCGGGCTCGACGGCCACGATCCGCACCTTCCTGCCGCCGCGCAACTGCGCGCCGAGGAAGGGGAACACGAGGCCGGCGAAGTTCGAGCCGCCGCCGGTGCAGCCGACGAGGACATCGGGATAGTCGCCGGCCATCTCCATCTGCGCCATCGCCTCCTGGCCGACGACCGTCTGGTGCAGGAGCACGTGGTTGAGCACCGAGCCGAGCGCGTACTTCGTGTCCTCGCGCTGCGCTGCGACCTCTACGGCCTCGGAGATCGCGATGCCGAGCGAGCCGGGATGATCGGCGCGCTGGGCGAGGATCGCCTTGCCCGACTGGGTCTCGTTCGAGGGCGAGGGGATGCACTTCGCCCCGTAAGTTTCCATCAGCGCGCGCCGATACGGCTTCTGGTTGTACGAGACGCGCACCATGAAGACCTGGACCTCGAGCCCGAAGAGCGTTCCGGCGAACGCGAGCGAGGAGCCCCATTGCCCCGCGCCGGTCTCGGTGGCGAGGCGCTTCACGCCCGCTTCCTTGTTGAAGAAGGCCTGCGCGACCGCGGTGTTCGGCTTGTGGCTGCCCGCCGGGCTCACGCCCTCGTACTTGTAGTAGATCTTCGCGGGCGTCTGGAGCGCCTTCTCGAGCCGGCGCGCGCGGTAGAGCGGAGATGGGCGCCACAGGCGGTACACGTCGCGCACCGGCTCGGGAATCTCGATCTCGCGCTCGGCGGTCACCTCCTGCATGATGAGCGCCATCGGAAAGAGCGGCGCGAGATCATCGGGCCCGATCGGCTTGCCGGTGCCCGGATGCAGCACGGGCGGCAGCGGCTTCGGCAGGTCGGCCTGCAGGTTGTACCAGGTCTTCGGAATCCGCGATTCGTCGAGGACGTACTTCACCGGCTCTGACATGACTCTCTCCTCCTTGGTCTCGATCCCGCCCGCCGATCGCATCGACGATACGCCACCCGACCGGCGCGCGGCCGTATCGTCGTGCGAGGTTGGCCCCGGTGCACCCGGACCGGGCACGGGTTCGGCACAGTGTAGCGCACCCGCTGGCGGCAGCGGGCGGCGAATGCAGGGCACGCGCGAACCGCCACGCTAAGCCATCCGGCCCGCAGCGGGTCGCGCAATGCGCGAATCCGTGATCTGGGTTACGCCGTGGCGAGCGATCCCGAGGCACGGCAACGGGATGTGGCAGCGCCCGGAAGACGTCCCGAGCGCGATGACCCTCGGTTCACCCCTCGAGCATGCTCCGCAGCATCCAGGCGGTCTTCTCGTGCACCTGCATCCGCTGCGTGAGCAGGTCGGCGGTGGACTCGTCGGCCGCTTTCTCGGCAGCCGGGAAGACCGAGCGCGCCGTCTTCGCCACCGTCTCGTTACCCTTGACGAGCTCGGCGATCATCTCCACGGCGGATGGCACCTCGTCCGCCTCCTCGATCGCGGAGAGCTTCGCGTAGGCCTGGTAGGAGCCCGGTGCCACGTGGCCCAACGCGCGGATGCGCTCGGCCACCGCGTCGACCGCGAGCGCGAGCTCGTTGTACTGCTGCTCGAACATCAGGTGCAGCGTATTGAACATCGGCCCGGTGACGTTCCAGTGGAAGTTGTGGGTCTTCAGGTAGAGCGTGTAGGTGTCGGCGAGCAGCCGCGACAGCCCTGCGGCGATCTTCGCGCGGTCCTTCTCGCCGATGCCGATGTCGATGGCGGGTGCGGGAACGGATTTCTTGGCCATGTGAACCTCCATTTTCGCTGGTCACGGTGACGGCACAAGGATAAGGAATGCCGGCCTATCGGTCCAACTGTTTGTTCTTGTGGGAACAATCGTATGTTTCGTTCAGTCCGGACGCGCGTGCAGGTTGGATCTGGGCAGCGCGCCGCGGGCTGGGGCGCCACCAACGCTTCACACGCTCCGCCTGAAGCGTCCCGGGTCGAGCGCGGCGAGCAGGTGCGCTGCCACCGGCGCCGGCTCGTCGTCAAGCCGGGCGGCGATCACCTCCGCGCAGAGCGGCGGGCTGATCAGGCCGCGCGAGCCGTGCGCGGTGCTCGCGTGAAGGCCGTCGACGACGGTGCCGGCGATCGGCAGGTGGTCCGGGGTCGTGCAGCGCACCGCAGCGCGCCCGGCGAGGGTTTCCGGGTCGCGGCGCTCGGCGCCGAGCGCCTGCGCGAGCACGGGCGCCATCGCGGCGAGATCGGCGAGATTGCGCCGGTGCTCGGAGGCGTGCACCGCGAGGTCGTCGAACTCGTGCACGAAGGTCGCGCCGAGCGTGTGCACGCCGTCGCGCGCGGGCGCGATCGACGCCTCGCCGCAGACGACGGCGGCGAGCGCGAGGCTCGCCTCCGTCGCCGGCAGCAGCGAGAGCTGACCGCGCACCGCGTGAAGCGGCAGGCCCCGCGTCGGCGCGAAGCGCGCGCAATCGACCGACGCGGCGAGGACGACGACCGGGGTGCGCGCGAGCACGCCGCCGTCCACCACGATGCGCCACTCGCCGTCCGGCGCGCGCTCGAGCGCCCGGACGTCGACGCCGGTGCGAACCTCGACGCCCGGGTGGGTTGCGAGCGCGCGCACGAGGGCCGGTGGATGCACCCAGCCTGCGCCGGCGAAGTGCAGGCCGCCTGCGGGCAGCGACATGCCCGCGATCGCGCTCGCCTCCGCGCGGTCGACCGATCGTGCGAGCGCCGGCGGCAGTCCGGCGGCGATCGCCGCGTGGAGGCGCGCAGCGGTTTTCGGGTCGAGCGCGAGCTGCAGGACGCCGCACGCGCGCCACGCATCGTCGCCTTGCGGCAGCAGCATGTTCAGCAAGCGCACGCTGTACTGATAGCCGGTGAGCACGAGGTCGCCGAGCGACGACGGGCGCGACGCGAGGCGCGCATAGAGCACCGCCTGCGGATTTCCCGAGGCTTCTTCCGCGAGCGAAGCGTGCCGCTCGAGCAGCATGACCTGCCACCCGCGCCGCGCGAGGCTCCACGCGCTTGCCGCACCGGCGAGCCCGCCGCCCACCACGACCGCGCGGCGAGCGGCTGCGGCCGTCGGTCGCTCCGCCGCTGGGACGGCAAGCGCGCCGGCGAGCATCTCGCGCTTGCGTCCGAAGCCTGCGCGCTTCTCCACGCTGAAACCGGCGCCCTCGAGGCCGCGGCGCACGGTGCCTGCGGCGGTGTAGGTCGCGAAGGTCGCGCCCGCGAACGAGTGCGCGGCGACCGCGCGGAGCACTGCATCGCTCCACATCTCCGGGTTCTTCGCCGGCGCGAACCCGTCGAGGAACCAGGCGTCGCAGCGGCCGGCGAGCTCCGCGAGCCGCTCCGCCGCATCGCCGATTCCGAGCGTCAGCATGACGCGTCCGCCCGCGAAGTGGAACCGATGCCAGCCCGGCGCGAGCTCGACGTACTGCGCTGCGAGCTCGGCCGCGAGCGCCGCGAGGTCGGGCCACGCGGCGAGGGCGCGCGCGAGCTCCGCCGGCGCGAGCGGGAACCGCTCGACGCTCACATAGTGAAGGATGGCGTCGACGGGCGCGGCGCGCGTCCAGAGGTCCCAGGCGGCGCAGAAGTTGAGTCCGGTGCCGAAGCCCGTCTCGCCGATCGCGAACCGCGCACGGCGCGCGAGACGCGCCCAGCGCTCGGCGAGGCGGTTCCCGTCGAGAAAGACGTGCCGCGCCTCGCCGGGTCCCGATGCGCGCGAAAAGTACACATCGCCGAAGCGACGGGAGAACGGCTGGCCGTCCCGCCAGTCGAGTTGCTCGACGTCGCCGGACATGCGGCTCACCGCTGCAGGAGGGCGCCCGCCGCCGCGCGCCGATCGACCGCGCGGAAGTACGCCTTGAGCGATTCGCGCGCGACGACCACCGAGCTCGCCACCGCGATGCAGAGCGCCCAGTCGGCCGCCGACAGCGCGACGGTGCCGAAAGCCGCCTGCAGCAACGGCACGTACAGCACCAGTCCCTGCAGCGCGACGGCGAGGGCCACCGCGAGCCAGAGCCACGCGTTCGAGAAGAGCCCGTGCCAGACGCTCTCCTCGTCGGAGCGGATGCAGAACACGTCGAAGAGCTGGAAGAAGACGAGCGCGTGGAACGCGAGCGTGCGCGCGTGCCGGATGTTGTCATCGCCCTCGAAGAGCCCGCCCGGCAGGCTCGCGTCGAGGAGGGCGAGCGTGCCGATGCACATCACGACCCCGGCGACGACGTTCCCGGCCCACATCCGCGGCGTCACAACGCGCGCGCGCGGATTGCGCGGGGGGCGGCGCATGAGCGCCGGGTTCGCCGGGTCGACGCCGACGGCAAGCGCCGGCGCGCCGTCGGTCACCAGGTTGATCCACAGGATCATGGTCGCGAGGAGCGGGACGACCAGCACCTCGCCTTCCCCGGCCGCGATGCCGAGGACGCCCGCCAGCACGACCCCGAAGAACAGCACGAGCACCTCGCCGAGGTTGGTCGCCAGGAGGTAGCGCAGGAACTTCTGGATGTTGGCGTAGATCGACCGCCCTTCCTCGATCGCCGCGACGATGGAGGCGAAGTTGTCGTCGGTGAGGATCATGTCGGAGGCCTGCTTCGCGACGTCGGTGCCGCCGTGGCCCATGGCGACGCCGATGTCCGCCGCGCGCAGCGCCGGGGCGTCGTTCACCCCGTCGCCCGTCATCGCGACGATCTCGCGATGGTGCTTGAGCGCGCGGACGATGCGCAGCTTGTGCTCCGGGCTGACCCGTGCATAGACCAGGCAGGCTTGCACGCGCTCGGTGAGCTCGCCGTCCGGCATGCGCTCGAGCTCGGCGCCGGTAATCGCGCGTGCACCGGCGCCTGACCCGCTCGCGACGATGCCGAGCTCGCGCGCGATCGCCGACGCCGCGGCCGGATGGTCGCCGGTGATCATCACCACGCGCAGGCCGGCGCCGTGCGCCGCGCGCACCGCCTCGATCGCCTCCGGGCGCGGCGGATCGATCATGCCCGCCATACCGAGCCACGTGAGCCCGTCCTCCGCGCGCTCGTCGAGCTCCGCAACGAGCCCTGCGGGCAGCTGCCGGAATGCCATGCCGATCAGGCGCAGCGCCTCGCCGGCGAGCGCGTCCACCGTCGCGAGGATCTCGGCGCGCCGGCCCTCGTCCAGCGGGCGCTCATGCGCGTCGATGCGCTCGTGCGTGCAGCGCGCGAGGAGCACGTCGGGCGCGCCCTTGACGAAGAGCAGCATGCGGTCGCGCTCGGGGTCGCGGTGCGCGGTGCTCATCAGCTTGCGCTCGGAGGAGAACGGGACCTCGTGGACGCGGGGGAAGCGCCGTTCGAGCGAGGCTGCATCGTGGCCCGCCTTCAGCGCCGCCACCTCGAGCGCTGCTTCGGTCGGATCGCCGACCACCGTCCAGGCGCCGTCGCGACGCTCCAGCGTCGCGTTGCTGCTGAGGTAGCCGGCGGCGAGCGCCCATTCCGCCTCGCGGCGGAGCGGCCCGTCGCCGAGCGGCGCGCCGGCGTGGTGCAGCGCGCCTTCAGGGGCATAGCCGGTGCCCGTCACGTCCACCCGCCCGCTCGCCGTGGCCACCACGCGCACGGTCATCTCGTTCTTGGTGAGCGTCCCGGTCTTGTCCGAGAGGATTACGGTCGCCGATCCTAGCGTCTCGACCGCTGCTAGCCGGCGCACGATCACGTTGCGCTTCGCCATGCGCTGCATGCCGAGCGACAGCACCACGGTGGTCACTGCCGAGAGCCCCTCGGGCACCGCCGCGACCGCCAGGGAGACGGCGTAGAGGAGCACGGCGACCAGCACGGCGGGGACGAGGCTCTGCTGCAGCGCGAGCAGGGTCGCGCCGACGATGACGGCGATCGCGATCACGGCAGCGCTGAGGATCTTGCCGACGAAATCGAGCTCCGCCTGCAGCGGCGTCTGCTCGGATTCGGTCTGAGAGAGGAGGTGCGCGATCTTGCCGATCTCCGCTTGCATCCCGGTCGCGGTCACGACCGCGAGGCCGTGGCCGGAGCTCGCCGCGGTGCCCGAGAAGAGCATGTCGAAGCGGTCGCCGACGCCCGCGTCGGCGGCCACCGGCTCGACCGTCTTGGCCACCGGCGTCGACTCGCCGGTGAGCGCCGCCTCCATCGTGTGCAGCGACACGGACTCCACCACCCGGGCGTCGGCGGGGATCGAGGCGCCCTCGTCGATCGCGAGCAGGTCGCCGGGGAGGACCTCGGTCGCCGCGATCGTCTGGCGCTCGCCGTCGCGCACGACGACCGCGTGCGCGGCCGTGAGCTTCTTCAGGCTCTCCACGGCCGCCTCCGCGCGCGCCTCCTGGACGTAGCCGAGCACCGCGTTCAGGATCACGATCACCAGGATCGTGACCGCCTCGTACGGGACGCCGTGCGCGCCCTCGATCGCCCAGACGACGAAGGACACGACGACCGCCGCCACGAGCAGCAGGACGAGCGGACTCTCGAACTGTTCCAGGACCCGGCGCCACCAGCGCACGGGCTCCGGTTCCGCGAGCGCGTTCGGACCCACGCGGGCGAACCGTGCCTGCGCTTCGGCCGCGGACAGCCCACGCGTGCGGTCCGTCTGGAGGAGGGCGCACACTTCGTCGGACGTGCGCCGATGCGCGTCGGCAACGTGATAGGCGGCGTCGGTCACACGCCCAGTCTACGGGCTGCAGCACCCGTGCGTCTGATCTGGCTCAAGCCCGCCGGCGCAATGCGCGCCGCGCGACGGCCTCAGGCGATCGTGATGCCCTCGAAGCGCACGCGCCAGCCGTCCGGACGATGCGCGGCGGCGCTCACCACGCCGGAGTGGCGCGACTGCAGCATGCAGAGCGCGGGCTTGAAGAAGTAGCGCCCGCCGACCTGCGGCGTGACGCGCGTCGCGCGCACCAGGCCTTCATACGCGATGATGTGATAGCCGCCGATCTCGACGGCGTGCGCTTCGCGCGCGGCGATCGGACCGACGATGCACCACTCGAGCGCGCCGGAGAGCGGGTCGGGGTCCTCCATCAGGCGCCCGACGTGGGTGACCGGACAGCCGACCCCCGCCGGACGTCCGAAGAGGACGTCGCCGCGCTTGAGCCCGAGCCGCTCGGCGAGTGCCGGATTGAACGGCAGGATGTTCTCGCGCGGCCCGGGGTCCTCGGGGAAGGGCTCGAGCACCATCTCGTACTCGCGTCCGAGGGCGTCCCGCCACGTGGTCTCGGCAACGGGCGGCGCGTGCGGCGCGGCCTGCGACTCCGGTCCGAGGTACACGCAGCGGCGGCGTGCGCGCGGATCCCGCGCGATGATCTCTGCGAGCCCGGCGCAGGTCTTGAAGCCGCACTGGCCGCAGTTCTTGCCCGGCAGCGTGGCGGCGATTTCGTCGATGCGGCCCGCGTTCATCGGCGGTCGGTCACTGGCCCCGGTAGAAGAGGTCGGAGTCGAGCGCGCGCACGATGCCGAAATGGTGCTCCCATCCGATCTCCTTCTTGCCCGCGCAGATCGTGCACACCGACATCGGCGGGCTGCCGCGCAGCCGCGCGGGCTGCACGAGCTCCGGCGTGGCCTCGATCCGGCGCACCACCGGCTCGAGGTTGATGCCGTGCAGCGCGTCGGTCTCGACGACCGGGATCTCGGCCGCATCGAGCAGGTTCGCGCGGAACACCTCCTTCTCGGCCTGCGAGACGAGGTCGATCTTGGTCACCACCGCGAGGTCGGCGAGCGTGAGCATCGCGCCGATCTTGCGCGGCAGGTTCATGCCGCTCGTCGCCTCGAGCACGATGATCCCCAGCCCGCCCTCGATGTACGGCGCGCAGCGCAGGCAGAGCCCGGCGGTCTCGACGAGCAGGAACTCGGCCGACTCACGCGCGGCCCATGCGAATGCGTCGCCGAGCACGAGCACGCTGCAGTGGTCGGGGCAGAGGTCGCCCGAATGGACCTTGCGCGCGGGAATGCCGAACTCGCGGGCGAACGTCTCGTCCTCGTCGCAGTACTGGACGTCGATCTTGAGGTAAGCGAGCTTCCGGCCGCGCTCGACGAGCTTGCGTGCGGCATGCCGCAGGACGGTGGTCTTGCCGCTGGTCGGCGGCCCGGCGCAGATGACCGCTCTCATCGCACCGCCTCCGCGGAGGGCGCCTCCAGGGCCTGCCGCAGCTCGCCGAGGAGGTCGCGCTCGACGACCCGCTCGCCCGCGCGCAGCCGGTCGCGCATCCCCACCATGATGCTGTCGAGGAGACCGATGCGGCCGGCCACTCGGCGCTCCTCCTCGCCGCGCGGGACGACCGCCTGCATCGCGCCGCGCAGCAGCACCACCCGGTAATCCGACAGCAGCGTGATCCGCAGGTCGTGCGTGACGAAGATGAAGATCTTCCGGTAGCGCTTGAGCAGCTCGAGCGCGCGCAGCCGGTCGATGCCGGCGTTCTCGATCTCGTCGAGCAGGATGATCGGCGAGTTCCCGATCACCACCGCGTCGGCGACGAGCAGCGCGCGGGTCTGGCCGCCGGAGAGCTCGGTCATCGCCGCGTGCTCGATGATCGGCTCGCCGGTGAGCTCGTTCGCGAACGCGAGCGTCTCCTCCACCACCGACTCCCGCCGCGCGGCGCGCCGGATCTTCGCGTGAATGCGCAGGAACTCCCGCACCGGCAGGTCGGAGAGGAAGGTGGTGTGCTGGGTGATCAGCGCGATCGGGTTGTGCGAGGGATCCTCCTGGAAGATCGCCGGCGGCGGCGCGCCGTTCACCAGCACGCGCCGCCGCGAGGGCGTGTTGGCGTCGGCGAAGAGCGCGATGTCGTTGATGAGCATGGTCTTCCCCGATCCGGTCGGGCCGACGACGCTCACCACGTCGCCCATGCGCATGTCGAGGCGCGCCACCGGCTCGCGCTCGCCGGTCTTGCCGCAGCCCCCGATCAGGCTGATCTCGCGAATCTCCATGCCGTGAGCATTCCTCTTTTGCACGTGACGCCCCGCACCGCCGGGCATCCGCTACTGACCATGCCAGCTCAGGCAGGACAGACCTTGACGCGGGTCAAAATCACCTCTTCTCGCGCCCCGGCATCCGCCTCGGGGCGGCTGGGGTAAGCGCATCCGCCCCGGGGCGGCTGGGGTAAGCTCGTGCCACATCCCGGAGGAGACAGGGTCGTGCGACGCAGGATTGTGGTGGCGTCCGTGCTGCTTCTTGCCGGCTGCACGGCGCTTGCGCCGGAGCCGTCCGATGAGCGCGTCGAGCTGCCGCAGGTGGGCGCCTTCTCGTCCGCGCCGCCCGGCGCCACGCTGCCGCCCGGCTGGCGCCGCTGGCAGGTGGCCGGCTTCAAGAAGCCCACCGAGTACCGTCTCGTCGAGCAAGGGGGCCGCGCCGTGGTGAGCGCCTACGCGCACGGGTCGGCGTCCGGGCTCGTCTATCCGGTGAGCGTGGATCTACGCGAGCATCCGTACCTGCACTGGCACTGGATGGTGCCCGCGCTGATTCCCTCGGCCGACAATACGCGCAGGCAGACCGAGGACTCTCCGGTCCGCGTCATGGTCGCCTTCGACGGCGACAAGTCGCAGCTCCCGTTCGAGGACCGGATCCGCTTCGACCAGTTTCGCATGATCACGCGCCAGGAGTTGCCCTACGCGACGCTCGTGTACATCTGGGAGAACCGCGTTCCGAAGGAGACGGTCATCGCGAGCGCGCACACGTCGCGCATCCAGATGATCGTCGTCGAGAGCGGTGACGCGAACGTCGGCCGCTGGCCCGAGTACCTGCGCGACGTGCGCGAGGACTATCGCCGCGCATTCGGCGAGGAGCCCGGACCAGTGCGCTCGGTCGGCATCATGACCGACTCCGACAACACCGGTGAGGAGGCGAGAGGCTACTACGGCGACATCCGCTTCCTGCGGCAGCGCCCGCGCGCCGCGACGCCCTACGTGGGTGCGCCCGTGAGGCGCTAGGCGCGCGCCCGCGCCCGGTCGATCAGTTGGCCGCAGTCGACGCGGGCCGGGAGCGTGCCGAAGCAGGCACCCCAGTCCCCCTCGAGCCGCGTCGCGATGAACGCGTCGGCGGCGGCGGGCGCGGCGTGGCGCGTCATCAGCGCAGCCTGCAGCGCGACCGCCATCTCCTCCACGACGCGCCGGGCGCGCACCTCGAGCGCGCCGGCGTCGGCGAGGTCGGCCTTCAGCGCATCGACGAGGTGCGCGAGCCGCGGTTCGCCGGCCGCCGCTTCGGCGATCTCGGCGAAAAATGCTTCCACGCACGCCGGCTCCTTCGCGATCGAGCGCAGCACGTCGAGCGCGATCACGTTGCCGCTGCCCTCCCAGATGCCGTTCACCGGCGCCTCGCGGTACAGGCGGGCGAGCGGGCTCTCCTCGACGTAGCCGCTGCCGCCCAGGCACTCCATCGCCTCGACCGCGAAGGCGTTGATGCGCTTGCACACCCAGTACTTCGCCACCGGCGTGACGATGCGCCCGAGCAGCCGCTCGCGCGAGTCGGCGTGGCGATCGAACGCGCGCGCCAGGCGAAAGGCGAGAAGCGTCGCCGCCTCCCACTCGAGCGCGAGGTCGGCGAGCACGTTTCGCATCAGCGGCTGCTCGACGAGCCGCCGGCCGAACGCGCTGCGGTGCTCGCAGTGGTGCAGCGCCTGGACGAGCGCGGCGCGCATCATCCCCGCGTTCGCGACGACGATGTCGAAGCGGGTGAGATGCGTCATCTCGATGATGGTCGGGATGCCGCGCCCTTCCTCGCCCACGCGGTGCGCCCACGTGCCGTCGTACTCGATCTCGGCCGAGGCGTTCGAGCGGTTGCCCACCTTGTCCTTCAGGCGCTGGATCAGGAAGCGGTTGCGCGTTCCGTCGGGCAGCGAGCGCGGCACCAGGAAGCAGGAAAGGTCCTTGCCGGTCCGCGCGAGCGTGAGGAAACCGTCGGACATCGGCGCCGAACAGAACCACTTGTGGCCGGTCAGCACATAGTCCCCGCCGCCCGCCGGCTCCGCGCGCGTCGCGTTCGCGCGCAGGTCGGAGCCGCCCTGCTTCTCGGTCATCGCCATGCCCACCGTGGCGGCGCGCTTCTCCATGATCGGGAGCGGCCGCGGATCGTAGGTCTCGGCGAGGATCTTCGGTTCCCACTCCAGGGCGAGCGCGGGCTCGTTCCGCAGCACGTGAACGGCGGCGAAGCTCATCGTCACCGGGCAGGCCACGCCGTTCTCGCCCTGGTTCCAGAGGTAGTTCAGTGCGGCCCGCGCGACGAACGCTCCTTCGCGCTCCGCCGTCCACGCAAGCGAGTGCACCCCCGCGCCGAAGGCAGCCGACATCAGCTCGTGGTAGGCGGGGTGATACTCGACCGCGTCGACGCGGTGCCCGTAGCGATCGTGCGTCCGCAGCTCGGGCGTGTGCCGGTTCGCCTGCTCCGCGAGCGTCTGCAGGTGCTCGCCGGCGACGAGCGCGCCGAGCGCATGCGCGCGCGCTTCCACCCAGGCGGCGCCTTCGCGCGCCACCGCCGACCGCAGCAGGGCGTCGCCGGTCCACGCGTTCTCCCCGCCATAGGGCGGCGGCTGGTTGGTCACTTCGTGCGTGTCGTGGCCGAGCGGCCTGGCGGCGGGCGCGTCCATGATGCGGTTCCTCGAAACCGATGCGACGGCGCATCTTACAATGACAATGCGCGCGTGCGAGCGGCGAGGCGCGAACGGACGGGGGGCGCATGATCCGGCGGTGCGGTGCGCAGGACTTCGATGCGGTCTGGGAGATCATCAATGACGCGGCGCAGGCCTATCGCGGCATCATCCCCGCCGATCGCTGGCACGAGCCGTACATGACCCGCGAGGCGCTCGCCGCCGAGATCGCCGACGGCGTGGCGTTCTGGGGGTTCGAGGAGGACGGCGCGCTCCAGGGCGTGATGGGCAGCCAGGACCGTGGCGACGTTACGCTCATCCGCCACGCGTACGTGCACACGGCGCGGCGGCGCGCCGGCATCGGCGGCGCGCTGCTCGCGCACCTCGAGCGCGCGACCGCGAAGCCCATCCTGATCGGCACCTGGGCCGCGGCATCCTGGGCCGTGCGCTTCTACGAGAAGCACGGCTACCGGCTCGTCGCGACCGGCGAGAAGGATCGCCTGCTCGCGGCGTACTGGCGCGTCCCGGCGCGGCAGGTCGAGACCTCCGTCGTGCTCGTGAGCCCGCGCTGGTTCGAGAACACCGAGAGGATCGGAGCCCCCGAGAGCAGGAGCTGAACGCGATGGCCGAGCGCCGCCCGGCATCAAGACCCGGTGCGCCGGCCGAGGGGCGTGCATAATGTAAAAATTAAACGGAGGGCCGCATGGCGACCAAGGCGAAGGCGGCGAAAGCGAAGTAGCGGCGCGGCGGAGCCGCGCGCGCCGCGCTTGGCTCCGTGATGTGCCGAAGCTCCCTGGGCGGCCTGGTGCGCCGCGGAGGGCGGCAATGCGCTCTTGAGGATCGCGACGATTTCCCGGAGTGGCCGATGACCGCGCGCGAGTCTCCAATCCGCGTCAAGCAGCGCCTGGCGCGCATCGTGCGCAGCCGTCTCTTGCTGACCGGACTCGGGCTGCTCGCCGTCTACGCGGCTTGCGGCTTCTTCCTCCTGCCGTACCTCGTCGAGCGGTACGTGCCGGAATTTGCCCGCGAAACGCTCAAGCGGCAGGCGAGCGTCGGCAAGGTGCGGATCAATCCGTTCCTGCTCACCTTCGAGGCCAGCGATCTCCGGTTCGCCGAAAGCGACGGGAGCCCGATCGCCGGTGTCCGGCGGCTGTTTCTCGACTTCCAGGCGTCTAGCCTGCTGCGCTGGGCATGGACGTTCAAGGACATCGCGGTCGACGGGCTCGATCTGCACCTCGTGACGGGCCCGGGCGATCGGGTGAACCTCGCCGAGCTTGCCGCGGCCTTTCGCGAGGGCGCGCCGGCGGCGCCCGAGAAGCCCGAGCCACCGCCTCGGATACTGCTGCAACACGTCGTGCTGAGCGATGCCAGGCTGACCTACACCGATCGTTCCGGTCCCGCGCCGGCCAGCGCGACCGTCGCGCCCATCAACGTCGCGCTCGAGGATGTCTCCACGCTTCCCGAGCGCATGGGTCCGTACGCGATCCGCGCCACGCTTCCGGGAGGCGGCGAGGTGGGCTGGCGCGGCGAGGTCTCGCTCCGGCCGGTGGCGTCCGACGGTGAGCTGACCGTCACCGGGTTCCGGCCGCAGAGCATCTGGAAATTCCTACAGGACGAGGTCCGGCTCGCCCCGCCCGATGGCGCGATCGACTTTACGACGCGCTACCACTTCCTCTTCGCCGACGGGAAGCCCGAGCTGCAGTTGAGCGGCGCGCGCCTGCGCGTCGCGGGGCTGTCGTTGCGCCTGGCCGGCGCCGAGCAGCCGCTCGTCGCGCTGCAGCGGGTCGAGGCGAGCGATATCGGCTTCGATCTCCTCAAACGCGAGCTCAAGGTACCGAAGCTCGCGCTGAGCGACGGCGAGATCGCCGCGAACGTCGCCGAGGATGGAACGATCGACTGGCAGACGATCGCGGTGGGCGGCGAGCAGGCGGCCGCAGTCCCGTCCCCCGAGCGGCCGGCAAGCGCGAACCCGTGGCGGGTCGCGCTCCCGGACATCGCGGTCGCCGATGTCGGTTTCCGAGCCACGGACCAGAGCCGGGCGACGCCGCTCGCACTCGACGTCGGGAAGGTCAAGATCGATGCGGCGGCCGAGCTCGAGCTCGGCGGCACCGCGAGCACCGTGGTATCGAACGCGCTGCGCGTCGAGCTTTCCGGAATCGCTCTGACACGCTTGGCCGGCGGCGAGCCGCTCGCCACGGTGGAGAGCGTGGCGCTCCAGGGCAGGTCGATCGACACGGCGAAGCGCGAGATCGTGCTCGGCGAGCTCGCCGTTCGCGGCGGCGGGACGAAGCTCACGAGGGACGCGCAAGGCGGCATCGATCTCGTCGAGGTGGCAAGCACGCGCGGCAAGCTGCGGAGGTCCGTCGCAGAAGCCGGTGCGGCCACGAAGGCCGAGGGCGCGCCTTGGCGGTTCCGGCTCGATGCGCTCGACCTCCGTGAGTTCCGGATCTCGCTCGCCGATCGGAGCGTGGAGCCCGCGATCGGTTACGACCTGACAGACGTCTCCGCGACCCTGAAGAACCTGAGCAGCGATCCGCGTGCACCGGTCGCCTTCGATGTGGCGCTCGCCGTCGCGCAGGGCGGGCGCTTCTCCGGCGCAGGCAGCTTCACCGCCGACGGGTCGAGCGCCGAGGCGCGAGTGAAGCTGGCCGCGCTCAACCTGGCGCCCTTGCAGCCGGCCGTTGCGCGCGTTGCGGCACTCGAGCTCAAGTCGGGGAACCTATCCGCGAGCGCCACGCTGCAGTACCGGGCGGCGAAATCGGGTCCCCGGCTCCAGGCGAAAGGGGCGCTGGGCGTTGCCGGACTCCGGGTGAACGAGGCCGACACCGGGGATCGGTTCCTGGCGTGGAAGACGCTCTCGGTCAACGGCGCGAGCTTCGAGCTCGCCCCGGATCGGCTGGCGATCGCGGAGGTGCGCCTGGTCGAGCCCGAGGCCAAGATCGTCGTGTTCAAGGATCGCAGCGTGAACCTCGCGACGGTCGTCAAGGCGCGCGCCGGCGCGACGGAGGCGGGCGCAGGCGCGGCGGGGAAGGGCGCCGGCTCGACGGAGGCGAGCGTGGGCGCGACCGAGGCGGGCGCGGGCGCGACGGAGGCGGTCGCCGCCCCGGCCGAAACGTTCCCGGTGACGGTCGAACGCGTGCGCGTGCAGGGCGGAACGGTGGACTTCGCCGATCTCAGCCTGGTCCTG
Source organism: Burkholderiales bacterium (assembly GCA_020848075.1). Classification (GTDB taxonomy): domain Bacteria; phylum Pseudomonadota; class Gammaproteobacteria; order Burkholderiales; family SG8-39; genus JAABRB01. The sequence continues at coordinate 39,410 of JADLAV010000052.1, read as the reverse complement.
CCGTTCGCCGCCCGCATCACGGATCTCGCCGGCAGCGCGACGGGCATCTCGTCGGATCCCGCGAGCCGCGCCGAGATGGCGTTCGAGGGGGAGGTGGCGCCGAGCGGCCTCGCGCGAGTGAGCGGCGCGATCCGGCCGTTCGCGCCCAAGCAATTCACTGATCTTCGCGCCGAGTTCCGCAACGTCGCGATGACGCCGCTCTCGCCGTATACCGCCACCTTCGCCGGGCGCACGATCGCCTCCGGCAGCCTCACGCTGGACCTCGGATACAAGATCGAGAACGGCCAGCTGCTCGGCGACAACAAGGTGCTGCTCGACAAGTTCACCCTGGGCGAGCGGGTCGAAGCCCCCGGCGCGCTGCAGTTGCCGCTCGATCTCGCGATCGCGCTCCTCACCGATGCGAACGGCAGGATCGACGTCGCCGTGCCCGTGCGCGGCGACGTGGATCATCCGGAGTTCAGCTACGGTCACCTGGTCTGGCAGGCCATCGTGACCGTGATCAAGAACATCGTCACCGCGCCGTTCCGTGCCTTGGGCGCTCTCCTCGGCGGCGACGCAGAAAAGCTCGATGCCGTCGCGTTCGACCCCGGTGCCGACCGTGTCCTGCCCCCCGAGCTGGAGAAGCTGAAGCAGGTCGCCGGAGCATTGCAGAAGCGGCCGCAGCTCAAGCTGATCGTCGAGGGTCGCTACGACGCCGCGCTGGACGGCGAGGCGCTGCGGGCCGACAAGGTCCGTCGCGAGCTGGCGGCGGCCGAAGGGGTGAAGCTCGAGCCGGGCGAGGCGCCGGGCCCGGTCGCTTTCGACGCCGCCAAGACACAGGTCGCGCTGGAGAAGCTGATGGGCGCGCGCGCTGGCGAGCGCGCGATGGCGGAGTTCCAGGCGGGGTTCGAGCAGCGCGTCGGGCGCAAGGCGGCGCGCGTCAATCGGGCGCTGGCGCTCATCGGTAAGGGCAGCGCGGACCGCGAGTTCTACGAAGCGCTCTACGCGCGCCTCGTCGCGCTCCATCCCCTCGATGCCGCGGAGCTCGAAGCGCTGGCAAAGCGCCGCGCGACCGCAGTCGCGGAGGCCCTCGTCAAGACGGCCGGCGTCGAGCCCGCCCGGGTGGCGATCGGCAAGCCCGAGGCAACGAGCGAAGCGGCGCGCGACACCGTCGGGACGCGGCTCAGGCTGGATGTCCTGAAAGGCGCGTCCTGAACGCGCGCGGTCGGTCTCGGCCCGCGGTCGCTATGCACCGGTCGCGGCGACGCGCGCGCGCGAGCGCCGGCGGCCGGTCGGCGGCGGCACGAGCCCGATGCGCGCCCGCAGTTCGAGCGCGTTCGCCACGGCGTGCCCGGCGTCGGTGTTGTCGAAGTAGACGTGCACCGTGCGGCCTTCGTCCCGCCAGCGCCGGATGCGCCGCGCCCACGTCCCGAGCTCGCGCGCGCCGTAGCGCGACCAGTAGGTCGCCGCGTGCCCGTGCAGGCGCACGTACACGAGATCGGTCGTCACCGCATCCCACAGCGGCCAGTCGGCGGCATCCGACTGCGCGTTCGCGATCCGGTGCGCGGCGAGGAGCGCCGCGACCTCGCCGTCGAACCACGACGGATCGCGGAACTCGATCGCATGGCGCACCGAGCGCCACGCATCGAGCCGCTTTGCGAGCCGCGCGAGGCGCGCCGCGTCCCGCTTCATCGACTTCGGGAGCTGCCAGAGCACCACGGCGAGCTTCCCGGCGAGCCGTGTGCCCTGCGCGCGCTGGCGCCGCCAGGACTGCGCGTCGAATGCGAGCCGCTTCACGTGCGTGAGATACCGGTTCGCCTTGATCGCGAAGCGGAAGCGCGCCGGCGTGCCCTCGCGCCAGTGCGCGAACGCCGCGGGCTTGAGGCGATGGTAGAAGGTCGCGTTCACCTCGACCGCGTCGAAGTGGCGCGCGTAGTGCGCGAGCCACCGCGCGTGCGGCACGCCGGCATAGAACTCCGTCCAGGCGTCGTAGGCCCAGCCGCTCGTGCCGATGTAGACGCGGGGCGCAGCCCGCCGGCCTCCGGCGCACGCGGGCGTGGCCACGGCCCGGTCAGAGCGCGTTCATCACCCGCTGCAGCCGCTCTCTCACCTGGCCCGCGATCGCGTCGACTTCCTTGCGCTGGACGAGCTCGAGCACCGCTTGCGGATCCATGAAGTCGACACGCGTCCCGCCGGCGGCGTCCTGGCGGACCACCACGTTGCAGGGAAGCAGCGTCCCGATCTCCGGCTCCGCCTCGAGCGCCTGGTGCGCGAAGTTCGGGTTGCACGCGCCGAGGATCTTGTAGGGCGGCATCTCCTTGCCCAGCTTCTTCTTGATGGTGGCGGCGGCGTCGATCTCGGTGAGGACGCCGAAGCCCTCCTTGGCGAGCTCCTCGGCCACGCGCTTGCACGCCTGGTCGAAGCTCATGGCGACGGTCTTGCCGAATGCGTACTTGCTCATCTTCCTTCCTTTCCGAAGTAATCCTCCAACCGTAGCAGGAACCCGGGCAGCGCGTGCTCCGGCAGGTTGTCGATGCCGGCGGCCTCCTGGCGGCCGCCGCCGCCCGGGTACTCGCGCGCGAGCCCGTCCGCGCTCTTGGGGGACCCTCGCGCCGTGCGCACGCTCACGACGTAGCCCCCTCGCGCGTTCGGCGCGAGCACCGCGTGCGCGCGCTCGGGATCCGCGGTGGCGAGATGGTTCGCGAACGCCCCGGTGACGCGGCGGCTCCAGGCGGCGTCGGGCAGCTCGTGCACCACTGCGGCGGCCGAGTCGAATCGCGGCGCGACCGCGAGCGCGCGGCTCATGTCCTCCCGCCAGCCGTTGCGCAGCGCCTCGAACACGCTCTCCTTCGCGAGGAACTCGAACGGGTCGGAGTGCGGGCGCATCAGGCGATAGAGCTCGGCCGGGTGCACGCGCAGATCCGCGACCGTCTCGCCGTAGGCATTGTAGTTGAGCGCTTCGCCGAGCTCGCCGAGCGCTTCGAGCTTCGCGTCGGTGAGGCCGAGCGGCGCGGCGAGCGCTCGCCCGATCCCGCCGAGGTTGTCGCCGAACGCCGCCACGACGGCCCAGGCGCGAAACCGCCCGGAGAGGTAGGTGTCCACCAGGGCCGCGGTGCACGTGCCGCCGCGCGTGTCGATGTGGGCTTCGAGGCCCGGGTGTGCCGGGATCTCGCCGCTGTAGTGATGGTCGAAGTAGCGCACGCGCGCGCCTAGCGCGAGCAGCCGCTCGAGCGCCGTCCGGTTGCGATCGAGCGAGACATCGAGCACGGTGACGAGGTCGCCGGCCGCCGCCTGGACGCGCTCGAGCAGCCCGATGTCCCGCTTGACGCCGGTGACGAGCTCGGCGGCCACGGGCTCCGCTAGCCGCAGCTGGTGCAGCGCGCACAGCCCGTCGGCATCGCCGTTCGCTACGTCGATGTGCCTCACTCTTGCTGCGCTCCGATGCCGACCCGCCGCGCGAGGGCCTCGACGGCGTCCGCCGCTGCCCGCGGCCCCGCGGATGCGTCGAGCACGACGGTATCGCGAAGCTCGTCGCCGTCGAGCGGCTCCTGGACTGCGAGCTGGCGGGCGAGCACGGCGAGGTCGGCCTCGGAGGCGTCGGCGCCGCCGCGCGCGCGCGCGACGATGCGCTCGCGGAGCACCGGCTCGGGCGCCTGGCACGAGAAAATCGCGAACGGCGCATCGCACTCGCGCGCGAGTGCGCGGAAGGCGTCGCGCTCGGCGCGCCGGAGGAACGTCGCATCGACGATCGCGGGCCAGCCCGCGCGGAGCGCGCTGCCGGCGGCCTCGGCGAGCCGAGCGTAGGTGCGGCGCGTCGCGTCCGCCCCGTAGATTCCGCCCGCCACCGCGCTCTGCGTGCGGGCGTCCGCGGCGAGCCCGTGCAACCGCTTCCGCTCGACGTCCGAACGGATGCGCACCGCGCCGATGCGCTCGAGCAGATCCCCGGCGACCGTGGTCTTGCCCGAGCCGGACAGCCCGTGCATGAGCACGAGCGCGGGGGCGCCGGGCCGCGCGAGCCGCTCGGCGAGGTCGAAGTAGCGGCGATACTCGGCCTCGGTCGCCGTCCGGGCATCGGCCGCGAGGCCCGGCTGGTACGCGCGGATGCACGCCACCTTCGCGCGCACCATCGCGCGGTAGACGAGATAGAAGCGCAGCACGGCGAGCCCGTCGTAGTCGCCGGTCGCCTCGAGGTAGGCGTTCAGGCACCGGTAGGCCGCCCCGGGCATCCGGCGGTCGAGGAGATCCATGACGAGGAACGCGAGCTCGCTCATCACGTCGATCCAGCGGAGCTCGGGATTGAACTCGATGCAGTCGAACGCCGTCGGCACGCCGTCCACGAGCGCGATGTTGCCGAGGTGCAGGTCGCCGTGGCACTCGCGCACGAAGCCGCCGCCCTGGCGCGCGGCGAACACCGGCGCGAGGCGTTCGCCCTCGCGCTCGGCCCACGCGCGCAGCCGCTCGCGCCGGCGCGCGTCGGCCGCGCTTGCGCCCGCCTCGGCGCCGAGGAGCCGAGCGATGTGATCGAAGTTGGCGAGCGCCGGCGCGGTCACCTGGGCGGGCCGGCCGAACGCGCTGCCCGCCGCCGCGACCGCGACGCGAGCGTGAAATTCCGCGATGTCCCGCGCAATCGCATCCACCAGCCCGGGCGTCAGTTCCCCGCGCTTGGCTAGGCGGTCGAGCAGACCCGCCTGGTCGAACCTGCGCATCTGCACGGCGTATTCGACGGCAGCGCCCGCGCCGTCCACCTGCGGGTCCGCGTCCGATCCCGTGATCGCGACGACCGCCAGGTAGAGCCCGGGCGCAGTGCGCCGGTTGAGCCGCAGCTCTTCTTCGCAGAAGCGCTTGCGCGCGTCGAGCGTCGTGAAGTCGAGAAAGCCGAGATCCACGGGCTTCTTGATCTTGTAGGCATACTCGCCCGCGAGCAGCACCCACGAGATGTGGGTCTCGAGGCGCTCGACCCGCTCGACCGGATGCGGATAGCGCTCCGGATCGCGCAACGCGTCGATCAGGCGCTCGGGGGAAAGCTTCGTGGTGGGGACGGCTTGGCGCATGGCCGCATGGCTCAGGGCCCGTAGTCGAGGGACCAGTGACGGCGCAGCGTGCCCACGATGTTCAGATCGCAATCGGGCGAGGCGTAGGTCCACACCGCCTCATCGGTGCGGAGCTTGGCGAGCTTGTCGGCGCGGAGGTTCACCGGGCCGAACGAGAGCTCGCGCGCGGCGTAGGCCTTGGCCTCGGCGGCGGCATGCGCGTTGCCGTCATAGACGAGCCACTCGCGCACGAACGCGTCCTGCAGGCGCTCGAGCTCGTGCAGGAGCGGCTCGGGCACCGGCGGCGGCGGGTCGATGGGGAGGTCGGCGTCTTTCGTGCGGCGGGTCCACCCGGAGTACACGTCGCCCGCAGCGGAAGCGTAGAAGCGGGTCTCGTGCGGCGAGAAATAGTCCTCCAGCATGAAGAAGCGCGCCGGAAACTCGGCCCCGCGCGCGCCGGTGTACCAGCCGTACACGCTGCGCCCATCGGCGAAATAGAAGAGGGCGCACATCAGTCCCGGCCCGCGAGGGGCGAATGCGATGTAGGTGCTCGGTTCGATCACTGCCGAATCTCCTTTTGCTCGGCCCGGCTCAGCGCTTGCCGATCCGCGCGGCCACGTAGCCCACGATCGCGTCCAGCGTCGAGAGCTTCCGGTAATCGGCCTCCGGCACGTCGATGCCGAACGCCTTCGACAGCCCGACCAGGAAGTTGAGCGCATCCATCGAATCGATGTCGAGCTCGTCGCGCAGGTTCGCGCCGGGCGCGAGCTGGTCCGGCTCGAGCTCCGGCGCCACGGCGGCAAGCGCCGCGAGCACTTTCGCCTTGATCTCGTCGTTGGTCATAGATTTTCGGGCTCCTGCAGCAACCGGTCGAGCGCATCGAGGAAAATCCCGCCGCGGTGCCCGTCGCTCGCGCGGTGGTCGCCCGAGAGCGTCGCGGTAACCACCTCGCGCGGGCGCACCGCGCCGTCGACAGCCCAGGGCCTCGTCACCACCTTGCCGAAGCCGACCAGGGCGACTTGCGGCGGATAGATGACACCGTACACCGCCTCGACGCCGCGCTCGCCGAGGCTCGTCACCGTGATCGTGGCGTCGGTCATCTCGGAGCTGCGCAGGCTGCTCGCGCGCGCGCGCGTCACGAGGTCCTGCAGCCGCGTCATCAGCTCCGGCAGCGCGAGCTTGTCGGCGTCGTGCAGCGCCGGGGCGACGAGCCCGCCGCCGCGCAGGGAGATCGCGACACCGAGGTGCACCGCCTCGGAAACCTGCGCGTGCCCCTCGATCCAGAAGCCGTTCAGCTCCGGCACCTGGCGCAGCGCGAGCGCGACCGCCTTCAGGAGCAGCACGCCGTAGAGCATGCGCTCGGTGACCGGGCGCGCGGCGTTGTACGACGCGAGCCATGCGAGCGCGCGGCCGAGATCGATCGTGGTCGCGAGATAGTAGTGAGGGATCTCGCGCTTCGAGCGCGCCATTGCGGCGGCGATCGCCTCGCGCATGCGCGTTCGCTTGTCTGCCGCGGGCACCGGCGCGGCGAGGCTCGCGCCGCGGGCAGCGGCCTCCACGTCCTCCAGCACGATGCGCCCGTCCGGCCCGGAGCCGCGCACCGTGGCGATGTCCACGCCGAGCGCCTGCGCACGCCGCCGCGCCGCAGGGGAGACGTGCAGGCGGGCGCCTTCCGCGGCGCGCGGCGCCGGCGCGGCGCGCGGGGCTTCACGCGGGCGGACCGGGGGGCGAGGCGCCTCGGGTGCGCGGGCGGGCGCGCGGGGCGCCGGCGCGGGAGGCGAGTCGCGCGGTGCCGACACGGGTAGCGTGGGCGGCGCACGCGGCACTTCGGGTGCCGGTGCGGACTGCACCTCCTCGCCGCCGATCACGGCGAGCGGAGTGCCGACCGGCAGCCACTCGCTCCCTGGCGCCACCAGGATCTTCTCGAGCGTTCCGGAATCGTAGGCTTCCACCTCGACGTTCGCCTTGTCGGTCTCGATGACGGCGATTACCTCGCCGCGCGCCACGCGCTCGCCGGGCTTCTTCACCCATTCGACGAGCCGCCCGCGCGACATGTCCGCGCCGAGCTTCGGAAGCACGAACTCGCCCATGGCTCAGGCGCCCCGCCGAAGACGCGGCTTGCGCGTCCTCGGGTGGAAAAGAGGTCGCACGAACAAGGGGGGACTCCCCCGTGTCTATCCCGGAACGAACGAGGGGCAAGCCCCTCGTAGTTCCCCCGCGTTGCCGATGTGATCCATTCTTGGCGCCGTCAGGAAAACAGCCGGCGCGCGGCTGCCACGATCTTTTCCGCGCTCGGCAGCGCCGCGTCCTCGAGCGGCTTCGAATACGGCATCGGCACCTCCGCGCTCGCGACGCGCGCGACCGGCGCGTCGAGCTCGTCGAACGCCCGCTCCATGATGATCGCCGCGATCTCGCCGGCGAAGCTCCCGGTGCGCCACATCTCGTCCACCACCACTGCGTGGTGCGTCTTCGCGACGCTCGCGACGATCGCCTCGACGTCGAGCGGGCGGAGCGTCCGCAGGTCGAGCACCTCGGCCGCGATCTCCTCGGCGGCGAGCGCGTCGGCCGCGGCGAGCGCCTTGGGCAGCGACCCGCCGTAGGCGATGATGGTGACGTCGTCGCCCGCGCGGCGCACCGCGGCGCGGCCGAGCGTCATCGGCGTGTCGTCCGCGTCCTCGCCTTCCATCGGGTAGAGCGTCGCGTGCTCGAACACGAGCACCGGGTCGGGGTCGGCGAGCGCGGCGAGCAGCAGGCCTTTCGCGTCCGCGACCGTGGCGGGCGTCGCGACCTTGATCCCCGGCACGTGCGCGTACCAGCCCTCGAGGCTGTGCGAGTGCTGCGCGGCGAGCCCGCGGCCGCCGCCGGAGGCCATCCGCACCACGAGCGGGACGCTGAGCTGGCCGCCCGACATGTGCCGCAACGCCGCGGCGGTATTCACGATCTGGTCGAGCGCGAGCAGCGAGAAGTTGATCGTCATCACCTCGACGATCGGGCGCATGCCGCCGACCGCCGCGCCGATGCCGGCGCCGACGAAGGTCGATTCCATGAGCGGGGTGTCGCGGATGCGCTCGGGACCGAACTCTTCGAAGAGTCCCATGCTGACGGCGAATGCGCCGCCGTGGAGGCCGACGTCCTCGCCCATGAGAAAAACGCGCGGATCGGCGGCCATCGCCTCGCGCATCGCCGCCCGCACCGCTTCTCTGTACGTGAGCTTAGCCATCGGTGGGGGTGTAGACGTCTTTCTCGAGGTCCTCGACCGGCTCCCATGGGCCCTGCTCGGCCTCTTCCACAGACCACGCCACCTCGTTCGCGACGTCCCGCTCCATCGCAGCGATCTCGACGTCGGTGACGAGGCCCTCGCGCGCGAGGCGATCGATGAACTGCACGATCGGATCGCGCTTCTCCCACTGCGCGACCTCTTCCTTCGCCCGGTAACGCTGCGGGTCGCCCATCGAGTGGCCGCGGAAGCGATACGTGCGGAACTCGAGGAAGTAGGGGCCGTCGCCGCGGCGCACCGATGCGGCGGCGCGTGCCACGGCGGTCTCGACCGCGCACACGTCCATGCCGTCGACCGCCTCGGACGGGAGGCGATAGGCCCGCGCCTTGAGATGCAGGTCGGGCTCGGAGTGCGACGTCGCGAGCGGCGTGCTGATCGCGTACTGGTTGTTCTCGCACATGAACAACACCGGCAGCTTCCACAGCGCGGCGAGGTTCATCGACTCGTGGAACTCGCCCTCGGCCACGGCGCCGTCGCCGAAGAAGCACGCCGTGACGCGGCTCTGGCCCTGCATCTTGTCGGCGAGCGCGAGCCCGACGGCGAACGGGATCCCGCCGGCGACGATCGCGTGGCCGCCATAGAAGCGCCGGCTCGCGTCGAACATGTGCATCGATCCACCGCGGCCGCGCGAGCAGCCGTTCGCCTTGCCGAACATCTCGGCCATCAGCGCGCCCGCGGGCACGCCGCGCGCGAGCGCGTGGCCGTGCTCGCGGTAGGTGGCGACGATCGCGTCGTCGTCGGTGAGCGAGCGCATCGCGCCGACCGCGATCGCCTCCTCGCCGATGTAGACGTGCAGGAAGCCGCGGATCTTGCCGGCGGCGTACCGCTCCTCCGTGCGCTCCTCGAAGCGCCGGATGAGCAGCATCTGCCGCAAGAGCTGGTGCGCGTGATCCCGCTCGATCGCCGGGGCGTGCGGCGGCAGGCGCTCGAGCGTCACGAGCCGGCCTCCAGCGTCGAGATGTCGCCCTCGGGCAGCCCGAGCTCGCGCGCCTTCAAGAGCCGGCGCATGATCTTGCCGCTCCGCGTCTTCGGCAGGCTCGGCGAGAAGCTGATCTCTTTCGGGGCGACCACCGCCCCCAGGCGCCTGCGCGCGTGCGCCATGATCTCGCGCGCGAGCGCTTCGGAAGGCTCGTGGCCGGCGCGCAGCGACACGAACGCCTTCACGACCTCGAATGCGACCGGGTCGGGCTTGCCGATCACGCCCGCCTCGGCGACCGCCGGGTGCTCCATCAGCACGCTCTCCACCTCGAACGGGCCGATCAGATGCCCGGAGGTCTTGATCACGTCGTCCTTGCGTCCGACGAACCAGAAGTAGCCGTCGGCGTCGCGCCTGGCGAGGTCGCCCGTGAGATACCAATCGCCGACGAAGCACTTCGCGTAGCGCTCCGGCTGGCCGAGATAGTCGCGGAAGATCGACGGCCACCCGCGCTTCAACGCGAGCTCGCCCTCGACGCCGGGCGCCTCGAGCACGGTGAGCGCGCCGTCCCCGTCCTGCTGCACGACGGCCGCCTCGATGCCGGGGAGCGGCTTGCCCATCGATCCCGGGCGGATGTCCATCGCCGCGAAGTTCGCGACCATGATCCCGCCGGTCTCGGTCTGCCACCAGTTGTCGTGAAACGGCAGCCCGAACGCCTCGACACCCCAGCGCACTGCCTCCGGGTTGAGCGGCTCGCCGACGCTCGAGAGGAAGCGAAGGCTCGGCAGCGGCTGGCGGCGGGCGAGGTCGGCGCCCGCCTTCATCATCATGCGGATCGCGGTCGGCGCGGTGTACCAGACGCTCACCTTCTCTCGGGCGAGGATCTCGTACCACCGCTCGGGGTCGAAGTCGGCCTCGTCCACGATCGAGGTCACGCCGAGCGAGAGCGGCGCGATGATGCCGTACGAGGTCCCCGTCACCCAGCCGGGATCGGCCGTGCACCAGAAGATGTCGTCCGGGTGCAGGTCGAGAGCGAGCTTGCCGGTGACGTGGTGCGCGATCACCGCCGCGTGCACGTGCACCGCGCCCTTCGGAGTGCCCGTCGTGCCGCTGGTGAAGTGGAGGAGCGCCATGTCCTCGGGGTCGGTCGGCGGGATCTCGAACGCGTCGCTCTGCCCGGCGAGGAGGGCGTCGAAGTCGAGCGTGCCCTCGGGGAGCGCGCCGCCTTCGCGCACCACCAGCACGTGGCGCAGCGCAGGCAGCTCGCCGCGGATCTGCGCGATTTTCTTGCGGTAGAGGCTCTCGGTCGTGACGAGCGCCGCCGCCTCGCCGAGCGCCATGCGCATCCTGATCGGCTCCGGTCCGAACGCCGAGAAGAGCGTGCAGAGCACGCTGCGGTTCTTCCAGGCGCCGAGCGCCGCGAAGTAGAGCTGCGGGATGCGACCGGTCAGCGCGAACACGCGGTCGCCGGCGCCGATGCCGAGGCCGCGCAGCGCGTTCGCGAAGCGGCTCGATTCGGCGGCAAGCCGCGCGAAGGTGAGCGCATCCACCGCGCCGGCCTTGCCGAGCCAGCGGAGCGCGACTTTGCCGGCGAGCGCGCCCCGCGCGTGCCGGTCGACCGCCTCGTGCGCGATGTTGAGCCCGCGTCCGCCCGGCAGCCCGTCCAGTTCGGCGCGCGCAGCCTCCCAGGTGAACGCCGCGCGACCCGCCGCGTAGTCGGCGAGGTTCGGTGGCACGCGGAGAGCGCCCGGCAGCTTGACGATCGGCTCGTATGGCATGGCTTTTCCGCGCATCGCGCGCACCGCGTTCACCACGGCCCTCGCGCAAACCCTCTCATCGCTCACCCTACGGCCGGGGCCGTCCCGCTGGCTTGAGCTAAGTCAAAAGGCGGCCCGCGGAAGGCCGGTTCACGACGTTGGGTTAACATTCCGCACCGAGAGCGCGGCGACGCACTGCGGGGCGCGGCGCAGGACAAGACCGGACACACATGCAGCCAGGCACACGCTATTCGATCGAGGTCAATCCGAAGATCCCCCGGCGACTCGCGCGGCTCGCGGAGCTCGCCGACGACCTCTGGTACAGCTGGGACCGCCCGACGCGCGAGCTCTTCGCGCGGCTGCATCCGCCGCTCTGGGACGCGGTCGGCCACAGCCCGAAGGCGTTCCTGCGGCGCGTCGACGAGTCGAAGCTCGTCGAGGCCGCCGCCGACCCGGTGTTCCTCAACAATTTCAACCGGGTGCTGTCGGCGTACGACACCTATCACGGCGAGCCGCAGCGCGCGAACGGCGCGCGCCGCCTGCAGGAAACCGATCTGGTCGCCTACTTCTGTTTCGAGTTCGGCTTCCACGAGAGCCTGCCGATCTACTCCGGCGGGCTTGGCATTCTCGCCGGCGACCACTGCAAGGCGGCGAGCGACATTCGCCTGCCGTTCGTCGCAGTGGGGCTCCTCTATCGACAGGGTTACTTCCTGCAAACGATCGACCGCGAGGGCGTGCAGGACGTGTCCTATACGGACTCGGTCTTCGAGAACCTGCCGATCGAGCCGGTGATCGACGTCAAGGGCGCCGAGCTCCGGGTATTGGTGGACATGCCCGAACGCACGGTGGCCGTCCGGGTATGGCGTACCCGCGCTGGACACGTGACGCTCTACCTCCTCGACACGGACGTCGACGAGAACACCGAGGCCGACCGCGCGATCTGCTACCGGCTCTACGGCGGCGACCGCGGAACGCGGATCGAGCAGGAGATCATCCTCGGCATGGGCGGCGTGCGGGCGCTCGCCGCGATGGGGCTCCGGCCCACGGTGTGGCACATCAACGAGGGGCACGCCGCGTTTCTCCTGCTCGAGCGGGTGCGCAACGTGATGCGCCAGGGGCTCGACTTCGCCGCGGCGCTCGAGGCGGTCGCGGTCAACACCGTGTTCACCACGCACACCCCGGTCGCTGCCGGGCACGACCAGTTCGCGGACGAGATGATGCGGCGCTACTTCGACGCGTACTGCCGCGAGCTGCACGTGGAGCCCGAGCGACTGCTTGCGCTCGGCCAGACCCCGGTGACCACGGAGTTCAACATGACCGCGCTCGCGGTGCGCGGCTCGCGCTTCCACAACGGCGTGTCGCGGATCCACCGCGGGGTCTCGGCGCAGCTCCTGCAGGGGCTGTGGCCGCAGGTGCCCGCCGCGGAGAACCCGGTGAGCTACGTGACCAACGGCGTGCACGTGCCGACGTTCCTGTCGCCGGAGTGGGCCGACATGTTCGACCGCTTCCTCGGGCTGGGCTGGAGCCAGCATCTCGACGACGAGGCGATGTGGGCGAAGATCGACGAATTCCCCGACCACATCTTCTGGAGCGTGCATCAGTACTTGAAGTCGCGGATGCTGCACCTGGTGCGCTACCGGATCGCGCAGGCGCACTTCCGCAACCAGGGCAGCGAGGCGCACCTCGAGCGCCTGTTCAAGCTCGCCGACCCGGTGAACCCGAACGTGCTCACCATCGGTTTCGGCCGCCGCTTCGCGACCTACAAGCGGGCGACGCTGCTGTTCGAGGACCTGGAATGGCTGCGCGAGATCGTGAGCGTGCCCGACCGCCCGGCGCTGTTCATCTTCGCCGGCAAGGCGCATCCGGCCGACAAGCCGGGGCAGGACCTGATCCGCCAGGTGGCGAACGTCTCGAAGATGCCGGAGTTCGAGGGCAAGATCCTGCTCGTCGAGGGCCACGACCTGCGCCTCGCGCGCCGGCTCGTGTCCGGCGTCGACGTGTGGCTGAACAACCCGGTGTACCCGCTCGAGGCGTCCGGCACCTCGGGGATGAAGGCCGCGATGAACGGCGTCATCAACCTCTCGGTGCTCGACGGCTGGTGGGGCGAGGGCTACCGGGGCGACAACGGCTGGGCGATCAAGCCGGCCACCGACTCGGCCGACGAGTACCGCCGCAACCGGGAGGAGAGCCGCACCCTCTACGAGATCCTGGAGGACCAGGTGATCCCGCTCTACTACGCGCGCGGCGATCTTGGCTACTCGCGCGACTGGATCAAGATGGCGAAGCGCTCGATCGAGACCATCCTGCCGCGCTTCAACGCGACGCGCATGGTGAGCGAGTACATCTCCCGCTTCTACGTGCCCGCCGCGGAGCAGGGGCGCCGGTACGCGCTGGAGCGGTTCGAGGACGCGCGCGCCGTGGCGGCGTGGAAGACGCGCGTGCGCGCCGCCTGGAGCAGCGTCACCCTGCGGCGGCTCGACGCGCCCCTGACGCGCATCACGTTCGGCGACGCGTTCACGGTCCAGGTGGCGGTCAAGCTGAACGGCCTCGCGCCCGACGACGTGATCGTCGAGCTCTTGCTGCGGCGCGCCCGCGAGCACGTGCGCTACGAGCTCGTGCCGGTCGGCCCGATGCCCGAGACCGGCGAGCACCGCTTCGCGCTCGAGCTCACCCCGGACCTCTGCGGCCAGCTCGACTACCGCATCCGCGCGTACCCGTGCCACGCACAGCTCACCCACCCGCTCGAGCTCGGGCTGATGATCTGGGCGTGAGCGGGGTGGTTGCGACGCCGGCGGGGTGGTTGCGGCTCACCGCCGCCTGTCCACCGGACTGAACCGAAACGGCTGCGCCAGCGCGGCGAGCACGCGCGCGTCGCGTCCGTAGAGGTCCCGGCGAAACTGGACGTCGCCGTGGCCGTACGGGGCCGCGGTGAAGTAGAGCAGCATCACCGCGACTCGCCGCTTGACCGGCACAGTACGCGTCTCGCCGGTGGCGATCGCCGCGGCAAGCGCCTCGGCGCTCCAGCGCGCCGGATCGTCGAGCAGCAGCGTCGCGAGCTCGAGCGGCCGCTCGATGCGAATGCACCCCGAGCTGAAGGCGCGCTCCGCCTTGCGGAAGAGCGCGCGCGCGGGCGTGTCGTGCAGATAGACGCTGTGCGAGTTCGGGAACATGAACTTCACCTCCCCGAGCGGATTGCTGCCCCCCGGCGCCTGCACGATCTGATAGGGAAAACCGCGCGCGAGCTGCTCGCTCCAGCGGATCGTCGCGGCATCCACCGCGCGGCCGGCGTGGTCCACCACTCGCATGTGGTTGGCCGCGAGATAGCGCGGATCGCGCACGAGCTTCGGCAGCACGTCCTCCCGGAAGATCGTGGGCGGCACGGTCCACGTCGGATTGAGCACCAGGTGATCCATCGTTGCGCGGAACGCCGGCGTCCGGCGGTACGGCTGGCCCACCACGACGCGCGCGTGCCACGCGGGGCTGCCGTCGAGGTAGAGCGATGCCGTGAAGCCCGCGACATCGACGACCAGGAAGTCGCCCGCGATGTCCTGCGCGACCCAGCGCAGGCGCTCGAGGTTCGCCCGGATCTCGTCGATGCGCTGTCCGACGCCGACGTCGAGCGCCGCGATCGTCTTGCGCCCGACGCGACCGTCGTCCTCGAGCCCATGCCGCTGCTGGAACCGGCGCACCGCGGCGTCGAGGGCCGCGTCGAAGACGTCGGGCTCGGCCGCCTCTGCCCGTGCGAGGTCGCCGCTGGCAGCGAGGCGCGTGCGGAGCGCCGCGACGCGCGGATCGCGCATGCCGGGGTCGAGCGTCGGGCCGGGCGGGACCGGCGGCCAGCCGCCGGCAGCCGCGATCCCGCGGTAGCGTGCGAGCGCCGCGCGGAGCTCGCGATAGATCACGAGCTGCGGCGCGAGGCGCTCCACCGCTTCCTCGAGCCGTGCGCTCGTCACGAGCGCCTCGAGCGCGGGCACCGGCTCGATCGCGCCGAGCGTGCGCGAGAAGTTCCAGTCCGGGTACAGCTCGCGCGGGTTCGCCTTGCCGAAGCGCAGGTGGTAGGCGAGCCGCACCAGCGCATCGGTGAGGACGAGCTCGCGATCGGCCTCGGCGCCGTGCGGGGCACCGGTCGCGGCGCGGCGCAGGAACTCGACGTGATAGTCGGCCGGATCGAGGCCGTGCGTGCGGCTCTCTTCCACTGCCGCGAGCAATGCCCGCGCCCGCTCCGGCTGCGCCCACGCCGGGCGAAAGCCGCGCTGCACGTAGAACTCCGCGATCAGCCTGCGCGCGGCAATCTCCTCGCCATCGACGCGGACATCCGCGTCCGCGCGCAGCGCCGTGACACGCGCGCGCAGCGCATCGCTTACCCCGGGATCGGCGAATGCCGTGCCGGGTGCGGCGAGCGCGAGCGCCGTGCCGAGCACGAACGCGCGGGTGCGGCGAAATGCACGTGATGGATCCATCGGGAGGCACATCGGGGTGTTGCGTGGCGGCCGCCCTGTTATACCATGCGGCCTCGGGCCGTCTTGCTACTTCGGGGGAGGGAGTCGATGCCGATCGATCGCGCCGCGCCGCGCCGCCGGCTGTTGCTGAAGGGCCTCGCGGTCGCGCCGCTCGCAGTCGGGGTGAGAAGCGGGCTCGCGCACCCCGCCGTCGCGGGCGAGGCGCGCACGCTCTCCTTCTCTCACACGCACACCGGCGAGCGGCTGCGCGTCGTGTACTTCGTGGATGGCGCGTACCAGCCCGGCCCGCTCGCGGAGGTCGAGCACCTGCTGCGCGACTTCCGCACCGGCGACGAGCACCGGATCGACCCTGCCCTGCTCGACACGCTCTACGCGCTGTGCGGCGCCTGCGGCGGCCGCACGTTCGAGATCATCTCCGGCTACCGCTCGCCGCAGACGAACGCGATGCTGCGTAAAACGGGTGGCGGCGGCGTGGCGACGCGCAGCCTGCACATGGACGGCCGCGCGATCGACGTCCGTCTCGCCGGCGTCGACACTTCGCGCCTGCGCGCCGCGGGGATCGCCCTCGGCCGCGGCGGCGTCGGCTACTACCGCGACGCCGACTTCGTGCACATCGACACGGGTCGCCCGCGCACCTGGTGACCTCGCGCGTGCTGCGCGGGGCCGGTTTTGGCGGGGCGGTCAGCAGTCGCCGATCCGTCTCGCGACCAACCGCTCCTTGCTTGCCCGCCCGCCCTGCTGCGACTCGACATCGACGGTGTAGGCGCTGTCGCTCTCCACGGAGATCACGCTCCGCGACTGCACCGACGCGCCCTGCACGTTGCAGCGGGCGGTGAACGTGTACGGGGAGCCGCTCCGGGTGGCGGGGGAGAACGTGCAGCCCGCCTTGGCGAGCGCGTCGTTCTGCCGTCTCATGTCGTCGGTAGGACTCGTGCATTTCTTCAGCGTCACCGACTTGGCGGCGCCACCGCCGTCGTCGATGGTCCGATTGAACTCCCACATGCCCTTCCGGAATGCCGGCAGCTCCTGCGCCGTCGCAACGGCGGCCGGAATGGCGAAGCCGGACGCCAGCGCCCCGCAAATCAGCAATCGCCTGGACGCCAGCCAAATCCGCAACGCTTGCATCAGCATCGATCGCGCTCCCCTTTCGTGTGCATCGGTGACGGACCGATCGCACCGTGTGGCCGGCGCCTGCTGCGAGCCGAGGGCCCGTGGAACGCCAGGGACAGGCGCCGCCCCGGCGCCCGGCGTGCGCCATGGTATCGGAACGAAAGAAGGCGTGCGTGAAGGTTGGACCAATGCTCTGAGGCTTCGTGCGGTTACGGGCCTGCCGAGTTCCCTTGCCGATCAGAGGATGCGGTGTTCAATGCGCCTCGCGCGCGGCGCGCTGCGGCAGCAGGGCGACACACAGCACGATGAACGCCACCAGCACCGCAGAGGCGGTGTAGCGGCTGAGCGCCAATCCACCCGCACCCAACGGTTTGTCGAGGAAATCTCCCAGCGTGGCGCCCAACG
Source organism: Burkholderiales bacterium (assembly GCA_020848075.1). Lineage (GTDB taxonomy): Bacteria > Pseudomonadota > Gammaproteobacteria > Burkholderiales > SG8-39 > JAABRB01. Next base: position 22,476 of record JADLAV010000052.1, on the reverse strand, counting down.
GGCGGGTCAGGACGAAGGCGGCCCAGAACAGCAGCGTGCGCGGCACATGCGTCCACCAGTAGGCCGCTGCGACGATCAGGAGCAATCCCACGAACACGACCGCAGCGCCGGTGTAGCCCAGGCCGGCGGAGCTGGCCGTCCAGTCACCGAGCGCCGTGCCCAAGGTCTGCGAGAACATGATCGTCACCCAGTAAAAGGCCTCGGCCTTGGGCGCTCTGACGCTGCCGACCGCCACCGAGCCGAGGCTGAGGTACCAGACCAGCAGCGACGCCAGCAGCAGGGCCAGCAGGAGAGCCGAGCCCCCGGAGTAGCCGATACCGAGAGAGCGATCGGCGAAGTCGGCCATGGTTGTGCCCACCGTGGTGGTGGCGATGATGGTGGCCCAGTACAGGAAGGGGTGAAAGGCCTTGGCCCGGATCTGCGCCGTGACCGCCGCCAGCAAGAGCAACGCGAAGATGGCGGTGGCATCGAGATAGCCGAGCTTCATCGACATCGAGACCGCATCGCCACCGGTCTCGCCCAACGTGGTGGCGGCGATCTTGATGATCCAGAACGCGAGCGTCACCTCCGGGACTTTGGCGAGCGGAGCGTCGATCGATGTGGACATGGGTCGCACTGTTCCAGTCTGCTGCGCAAGTGGATTGGGTGGTGCGCGAAGGTTCAATCGTCCTGCGTGCACCGCGCCACGGAATCTCGGGTTGAGTCATCCCCGCGAAGTTGGATCCAGCAAGGCGTTGATCGGACTCCCCCTGGATTCCCGCTTGCGCGGGAATGACGCGATTCTGCAGAGCTTCCTCAGGCCGCAAGCGCAGCGGCAAGCGGCTGGCCCTGCACGTCGCGGCCACCCAACTCGCTCAGCAGTTGCTTGGTGCGCGCGACCTCCCCTTCGGAGCAGTGCACAGACACCAGGAACTGCTCGGCCTTGATCGCCGTCTCGTAGCGAACGACTGAATCCTTCGGGATGCCGATGCTAGTCAACGCACCGGCCAACGCCGAAGCGCCGCCTGCGAGCACGGCGCCTTCGATGCCGCCGACGATCGTCGAGGCCAACGGTCCCAGCACCACCATGGGCCCGATGAAGGGAACGTAGAAGAAGCCCGCGCCGAGCAGCAGCCCCGCCAGGCCACCCCAGAACGCGCCGAACTTGCCGAAGAACCACGCACGCTCGCCGGCATTCACGTAGCCGGCGGCGTGCTCCTCGCTGTGGTAGTTCTTGCCGATGATGGAAATCGCCGGTAGTGCGACACCGGATACGGCCAGCTTGCGCACTGCGCCATCGGCCGCCTCGTGCGTGCCGAACAACGCGAGCACGATGCAGTTGCCCAGCGGCGGGGGGTTGGTCTTGGATGAACTCACGACATTCTCCTGTTGCGGTTGAAGTGAATTGCAAAGAGAACGCGTACGGCTCATTGCATGAACCAGCCGTGGCTGACCACCAGCGACTGCCCGGTCAGCGCATTGCTGGGCCAGGCCGCGAAGGTGAGCGCGACCTGCGCCACGTCGTCGACTGTGGTGAACTGGGCGTCCACCGTGTCCTTGAGCATGACGTTGCGGATCACCTCGTCTTCGCTGATGCCGAGCTCCCGGGCCTGCTCGGGAATCTGCTTTTCCACCAGCGGCGTGCGCACGAAGCCCGGGCAGATGACGTTGCTGCGGATGTTGTGCGCGGCGCCCTCCTTGGCAATTACCTTGGCGAGGCCCTCCAGGCCATGCTTGGCCGCCACGTAGGGGCTCTTGAGCTTGGAGGCCTCCTTGGAGTGCACCGAGCCCATGAAGATGATGCTGCCGCCGCGCTTGGAGGCGATCATCTGCCTCACCGCGGCGCGCGAGGTGAGAAAACCGCCGTCCAGGTGCACCGCGATGAGTTTTCTCCAGTCGGAGAACTTGAATTCCTCGATCGGCGCGACGATCTGGATGCCGGCGTTGCTGACCAGGATGTCGACCGGGCCGAGCTGCTTTTCCACCTGCCCGAAACCGGTATCGACGGCGTGCTCGTCGGTGACGTCCATCGCCAGCCCGAGCGTCGTCACGCCCGTCTTGGCGATGGCGGCCGCGGTGGCCTGCGCGCTCGCCGGCTGGAGATCGGCGATGACGACGCTGGCGCCTGCGTCGGCAAAGACTTCGGCGACGCGCTTGCCGATGCCGCTGGCCGCGCCGGTGACCAGCGCCACCTTGCCCGCGAGACTGAGTCGGGCGCTGGCGTGGACTTCGGGTGAACTCATGATGTCTCTCCTATGCTTTCGCAGTCGAAATGGTCGGTCGTCGATCGGCACCTCAGCGGGCCTTGCCCGCGGCGCGCACGCCGTCGGCCAGGTAGTCGTGTACGACTTCGCCCAGACCCAGCGTGAGGTCGGTGAGGATGTGCACGGCTCCCACCACCTCGAGCACCGGGAGCCGCGCCACCGGCGCGAGCGCGTGCTCGAACAGCTGCAGGGCGGCCGGTCCTTCCCACGCTCCCTTGATGCTGACGTCCTGGCAGTGATAGCGCACGAGCTCGCACACGCGGGGCGTGCAATCGACGTGCGGAATGATCTTCAGCAAGTAGTTGGCGCCGGTGACCGCGGCCAACGCCTTGCCGTGATCGAACGGGCGGTGCTTGTAGCCCATGGTGCCGGTCGCCACGCGCAGGTCGCCGTAGTCGAGCGTGCCCACCAGTACGTCCTTGTCCACCCGCAGGCTGGGCGCCGCCAGCTTCTTGGGAAAGCCCCAGATCTCGCGGCCGCCGGCGATCGGCGCGTCGTCGTTCAGGAACATGTTGTGCGAGTAGGTGCCGGGCTTGCCCTCGAAAGTGACCGGAGTCACCTGGCCCGACTCGGTGTAGTCGCCGAACCCGGTCGAGTCCGGCATGCGGATGAACTCCATCTTCACGATCGCGCCGGGCGCCGGCTCGAGCGGCGCCGGTACCACCGCGGCGAGCAGCGTCGGATCGGTGCGGTAGCTGATGACCAGGAACTCCCGGTTGATGAAGCGGTAGGGGCCGCGCGGATAGATCGGGCTGGTCAGGGGCATCGCCCAGGCCTGCTTGCGCACCTCGTTCACGTACATGACTGCTTCTCCTTGTTGCGACGCGCGGGCACCGCCCGTGCGGCCGACGGGTCGGATCGGTGATCGAGCACACGGAATTCCCCGGGCTGCGGCGCGCGGCTTTGTGCCAGCAGTTCCAGCGATGCCTGCATGTCGGTGGTGCCAGCCTGCCAGTGCTCGCTCATCGAGAGATGCGAGAACTCGTAGTCCTTGGTCTGCGTTTCATAGGACTGGCGGCGGTGGATCACGTGCACCAGGGTGGTGGCTGCATCGACGGTGTCCTTCAGCAACTCGCGTACCGCGGCGTCGCCTTGCTGGGCCTTGGGCAGCATCGCGGCCAGGCGGTGCAGGCGCTGGTGGAGGTGGTGGCGCTCGCGCACGTGATCGCTCACCAGGCGCGTGCGGCTCGAGTAGCGGATGTCCTTCTCGCGCTCGGCGGCATCGGCCAGCGTCTCGGGCAGTGTGCCACGCGCGCTGAACAGATCGATCTGGAACACCGTCACCGGGCGCGCGGTGGGATCGCGAAGATGTTCCATCACGTAGGCCAAAGGCGTGTTGGACACGAGGCCGCCATCCCAATACCAGCGCTCGCCGATCTGCACCGCGCCGAAACCCGGCGGCAGCGCGCCACTCGCCATCACGTGCTCGGGCCCGATGCGCTCGCAGCGGTTGTCGAAATACGTGAAATTTCCGCTCTCCACATCCACGGCGCCGACCGAAAAACGCATCGGGCCGTCGTTGAGGAGGTCGAAATCGACTAGCTCGAGCAGCGTCTTGTGCAGCGGGGCGGTGTCGTACAGGCTCGCTGGCGGACGCGGCACCCAGGCGAGCCACGGCCGCGGCCTGAAGAAGCCCGGCACCCCCACGGTGGCGCCCCACAGCGCCATCGCGTTGTCCCACCAGCCGCGCACCGGCGCGATCGCCTCGTGACTCGGTCGCACCGGTAGCGCGAGGCTGACCTGCTCCCAGAACGCGCGCAGGCGCTCGACGCGCCGGCCGGCCGGACTGCCCGCGATGAGCGCCGCGTTGATGGCGCCGATTGAGATGCCGGCCACCCACTCGAGGTCGGTCCGTTGCGCCAGGGCCTCGTAGGCTCCCGCCTGGTAGGCCCCAAGCGCGCCGCCGCCCTGCAGCACGAGGGCGGTCATCGGCGCGGCGGTCACGCTGGCCGGATGGTGTGACACGGCGGAAGAGCGCCTCGACGCCTGCATCGCGGATTCACGCCCGCGACGACGGCCTGTGGTCTTCGGCGAGCAGTTCTGCCAGGCCTAGCCCCCAGCCCGGCACCTTGCCGTGCAGGCTGAAGAAGAGGTCGCGGTAACGCATCTTCAGGAAGTACGGCATCCGTCCCATCGTCAGCACGGCCGTGTCGCCGCCGTACCAGGTGTTGGAGCGGATGTAGAAGGCCTTGCCGTCGCCCATGTCGCCGATGCAATAGACGATCGGTTGCAGCGGCTTGTCGGCGTCGGCGGCGCTCATCTTGCCGAGGTCCTTCGCGATCTGCCGTCCGACGATCTCGCACTCCTGGTGGCCGATGGCTCCGAGCTTGGGCATCGTCACTGCGGCGGCATCGCCGGCCGCGAAGACATTCGGATACTTGTCGTTGCGCATCAGCAGGCTCGTCTTGACGAAGCCGCGGCTGTCGGAAATGGGCAGGCCCTTCAGGAAGTCGTGCGGCACCCAGTCCGGAAACACGATCTTGACCTCGGCTTCGATCGTTTTCCCGCTCGCCAGTTCGACGCCCTCTTTCGTGATGCGGCGGATATCCTGGCCGTTGTTCACGTAATGGAAGCCCATCCCGGAGGCGATCCCGAGCAGCTTGTTGACCACGGTCTCGCCGGCATCCTCGGCGATCATCGCCGCCGGCGTGAAGACGGTGATCTTCTCGGGCCCACCGAGCTTGCGCTTGCCGAGCCAGGTGGCCATCGACAGCATCACTTCGACGGGCGGGCCTTCGCAGGCCGCCACTGCGCCGGGAATCTTCCCGCCCGGATACGGCTGCAGTCCGACGGCGCCATCCCCCTGGTTGAAGCGGGCAGAGCCGATCGCGATGGGGCCGCCGCGATAACCGCCTTCGTGCAGATACCTGCGCAGCTTGTTGCCGTGATAGAGGTCCGCGACCGTGCTGCCATACCGGTCGAACCCCTCGATGCGATCGAAGGCGAGCCGGTTGCCGAGGGTCACCACCAGATAGTCGTACGAGATCCTCTGTCTCTCGCCGCCCGGCCTTTCATTGGGGATGAAGTCCACCGTCCGGGCATCCGGATCGAGCGCCACCACCTCGCCCTGGATGAATTCAATGTCATCGGCGGCGAGCGTGGGCCGCAGGTCCATCCGCTGTCTGAGCGCGGGGTCCTTGTCCTCGAAGATGTCCGCCGGTATGTTTGGGACGAACAGCAGGTAGTCCTTACGGTCGATGACGGTGATCCTCACGCCGCCGCCCGCGTATTCGCGCACCTTCTGCGCAGAACCAAGCCCCGCGAAATTGCCACCGAGCACGACGACATGCGGCTGCGAGTTGCCCACTGCCATGACACCCTCCCTGAGATTGAGGACCTTCGTTCCGAGCCGGATTCACTGCGCCTGACGCTACCGCGTCGCCACTGCGATCCCGGCGCTCCCTGACGTACTCGTTGGTCCGGTGCGAGGGTCGGCAGCGCCTGCTCTCCATGCCGGTACTGTAAGAAGCAGGCGACCGCGGGCCCAGTGCGTGTCGTCATCACGTCGGCATGCCGGTCGTCACGCGCAGGTCATGGGTTCGCGCAGTTGCGCCACCTGCCCGCCCGGCGTCACGGCGCGGCGTGCCAACCGTGAATCTGGTTTCCGCTGATGAGCTTGCCGCCCTGCGCGAGCACTGAAAGGATCGGTCCGGGCTGGCGGCAGTGCCAGCCGTCACCGAGTGCGCAAATCTTCGTCACGATCGATGTCGTGGTCGACGCGCGCTCCCACGGCGACCGGCGCGGCAAGCGCCACGGCAGGTCTTAGCCCGAGCGGGCGCCGCGAATCGCGCTCAGGGTTCGAATTCGAGCCGGATCTGCGTGCCGGCGCCGGGCCGGCTGCTGACGCTCAGGGTGGCGTCGATCAGCGCGGCCTGCTCCCGCATGCCCAGCATCCCGTAGTGACCGGCGCACGGCGCCTCGGGATCGAAGCCGACGCCGTCGTCGCACACCGTGAGCACCGCGCGCGAACCGGCGGCACCGATCGTCACCGTGACGGCACTAGCCCGGGCGTGGCGCTCGACGTTGCGCAGCGATTCTTCGACGATGCGGTACAGCGTCTCGGACCGCTCGTCGGCCAGGTCGGCCGCCGGCCCCTCGGCGGCGAGCGATGCCCGCAATCCAGTGCGTTCGCCGAAACGCGCCAGCAGGTCGCGCAGCGCCGCGGCGAGGCCGCTCTCCCGCACCGTGCCGTGGCGCATCTGCGTGATCGCGGCGCGCGCCCTGGCCAAGCCGGCGGCGGCGGCGTCTTCCGCGCGCCCCAGCTCGGCGGCCAGCTCCTTGGGCGCCATCTGGTCCCGAAGCTTGCGCACGAGTCGGATCTGTTGCAGCAGAGCCATCAGCGAGTGCGCCAGCGTGTCGTGCAGGTCGCGCGCGAGGCGCAGCCGCTCGCGCGTGACCGCGGCGTGCTTGGCCTCGTCCGACATGCGCTCGATGCGGGCGGTGCGCGCGGCCACACGCGCGTCGAGCTCGGCGTTCAGCGTGGCGAGCGCCGCCTTTTCGCGCTGCAGCTGCGCGACCAGCGCCGCCATCGCCGCACCGATGCGGCTCACCTCGTCGTTGCCCGGCGGCGCTTCGAGGTCGCTGCGCAGGCCCTGTCGCATGGCCTGTGCCTGGGCGGCCAGAGCGTCCAGTCGGCGCGTGAGCCAGTGCGTCAGCAGCAGGGCCGCCAGCGCGGCCAGGATTCCCGCAACCAGCACGGTCAGCAGCACCGTGCGCCGCAGGCGCTCGACGTGTTGGAGCGCGGTCTCGGTACGCTGGCGCACGGCGACGGACCAACCGAGGCCATCGTCCGCCACGTCAGCGGCGTCGTGCCGGCCGACGATGTAGCGGCCGGCTTCCGTCAGGTCGTCGTCGGCGTCCACCGCCCGGCCGAGCCAGCCCGGCGGACCTGCGATCACGGTGCCGTCGCGACGCAGCAGCAGCACCTCGAGCGGCCGCGTCGTGTCCAGCGAGATCAGCAGACTGCGCTGCAGCCGCTCGATCCAGTCCCCGGACAGGTACGCGCCCACCACGCCCGCGACGGCGCCGTCGGGCTGGCGGATCGGCGCCGCGGCGTTGAGGAAGCGCACGGGCTGACCATCCGGGACGCGCGCCACATGCTCCGCCAGCAGCACCGCCGGGTGGATGTCGCCGAGGAATGGACCCGAGTGCGCCGCAGCGAACCATAGCCGCTGCGCGACGCTCTCGCCCTGCGCAATGCCTCCAGTGGCGGCGACGACCTTGCCGCCGGCGTCGGCGACGCCGACCCAGGCGAACTCGGGAAACTGGGCCCGCACGGCGTCGAGGTGACGACGCAGTGCATCCGGGCTGCGGTCGCCGGAGGCGGCGATCTGATCCGCGGTGGTTTCCACGATCGACAACCGGATCTGCAGATTCATGGCCAGGCCGTGCTGCACCTGCGTCGTGTACTGCAGCATGAGCTGTTCGGTGTCCTGCCGTGTCGCGCGCTCGGCACCCGCTGCGGCGAGATGGCCGGCGACGAGCGACGCCAGCGGCACCACGGCCAGGATCGTCCAGCCGATCGCCGCGGCGAGGTGCCGCCTCGGATCCAGCCGCGCGAGCAGGGTCGATGATCTGGATTGGGCGTCCGGCCCGCGGGCTTGCTGAGACCCTGCAGAACGTGACTTCACGGTGTCGATCGTCACTGTGCGCGCGCTGACGCGTCGGCTATAGTCAGGTCTGACGAGTCATTTTGCCATGCTGGAAGAGCTGATTCTCGCGGTTGGCCGCACGGCCGGGCTGACGCCCGAACAGGCTGCCCTCGCGGTGGCAGCGATGCTGCGCTTCTTCACCGCACGGCTGCCATCCGCGCTGGTCGGAGAACTGCATGAGCGCTTGGGCAAGCGCATGCCAGGCAGCGAAGCCGCCGACGAAGAAGTGACATGAGCGGGCACGAGGCCCGGCGCAAGCTGCGACTTCTGATCGCGGACGACCAGCCGCTGATCCGGCGCGCGCTCGCCATGACGCTGGGCGTCGAGGACGACATCGAGGTCGTCGGGCAGGCGGTGGACGGCGCCGACGCCATCGAGCAGGCGCTCGCGCTGCGCCCGGACGTGATCGTCATGGACCTGCAGATGCCGCGCGCGAGCGGCGTGGTGGCCACGCGCGAGATCACGGCCAAGCTGCCATCGGTGGGCATCGTCGTGCTCACCACCTACGACCACGACGAGCTCGTGTTCGAGGCCATCCGGGCTGGCGCGCGCGCCTACCTGCTCAAGGACGCGGCGGAGAGCGAGGTGCTGGACACCATCCGCGCCGTGCGGCGCGGAGAATCGCGTTTGTCGCCGTCGGTCGCGCGCAAGGTGATGGAGCAGTTCCGACGCTTCGACGCCGCAGCGCCCGCATCGGCGGCGCCGCCGTCGCCGGCGTCGACCGAACCCGTGGCGGCAGCGTCCGAAACCTCGAGCCGTCCCGTGCCCGCGTCGCCCGATGCGCTGCAGGAACCGCTCACCGGCAAGGAGGAGCGCATCCTGCAGCTGATTGCCGAAGGCATGAGCAACAAGCAGATCGGCGCCAAGGTGTTCCTGGCCGAGGGCACAGTGAAGAACTACGTCAGCCGCATCATGGAGAAGCTGCACGCGCGCAGCCGCACCGAGCTCGCCGTGCGCGCCGTCGAACGGCGCGGCTGAGCGCGACGACCCGCCGGGTCGAGCACCATGGATCGGCGCCGTTGGCGCTCATTGCATCGGGTTTGCCGAGCGGGTGTCCTTGCGGACCAGCTGGTAGGGGCGGACGAGGTAGGCGAGCGAGCCGACGCCGCTCCAGATGTGCACCATGCGGGTGAAGGGTGAGACCAGGAAGATCGTGAAGCCGAGCAGGATGTGGGCCTGGTACACCCACGGCGTGCCCTGCACCAGCACCGCGTTGTCGCCACGGAACAGCACGACGCCCTGCACGTAAGCGACCAGCCGGTCGAACATGGCGCCGTCCATGTGTTGCGCGGATAGCGGCACGGTCGCGACGCCCAGCGCGAGCTGGAGCCACAACATGACGATGATCGCGATGTCCCATCTGCGGCTGTTGGCGCGGATGCGACGGTAGGCGAGGCGGCGGTGGACCAGCACGCTCGCCCCGATGAGCGCGATGAGGCCGGCGATGCCACCGACCACCATTGCGAGCAACTGGTGCTGGGTCGGGCTCATCAGCCACAGCACCAGCGGCTCCGGCGTCAGGAAGCCGATGAAGTGGCCCAGGATCACCACGAGGACGCCGTAGTGGAAGAGGTTGGAGCCGAATTCGAGCTCGGCCAGGCGCAGCATCTGCGAGGAGTCGCTCTTCCACGAGTACGGCTCGCGGTCGAAGCGGATCAGGCTGCCGAGGAAGAGCACGGCGAGGCAGATGTAAGGGTAGATGCCGAACAGGAACTCGTGGAGCGGTGCGGGCAGAGTCATCGTGCATCTCCGGCGGGAGGATGAAGCATGTCAGGGGGTGTGCAGTCTCGGCGCCACGGCAGGATCCGGGTCGGGCGGCGAGAAGGCTGGTCTTTCTTCCCACGCGCGGTCGATGTCTTCGGACGGCGCGGGCGCCGCGTTCGGGTCGAGACCTTCTTCGTTCCCGATGGCGAGCAGGGCCGCCATCACGGCTGCGTAGCGGCTTTCGCGTTGCAGCAGGACATTGCCCAGATTTCGCAGGATGTGCGCCACCTCGCCGATGGTGTCGCGGGTCTCGGCCATGTCGCGGCAACTCAGGTATTCGAGCAGTAGCGGCAGATGGTCGGGCAGCTCGTCGCCTATTGGTTCCATGCCGGCATCGAGGTACCGCTGGCGCAATTCCAGCATTGCCGGGCCGCGCTCGCGGCCGTCGCCGTGGACGTGCTCGAACAGGTTGAGCGAAGTGTGCCGGCCGCGGTCGAACAGGTCGACGTAGCGCCCTTCCGCTTCGAGCTCGTCGCTGCCCGCGATTTCCACGGCCAGCGCGATCAGGTCGTCACGCGGCTCCCGGTCGATCGCGCGCGTGTCGCGGATCGCGTCGGCGATCTCCGGCAGCGCGGCGCGCAACTCGGCATCGGGGTAGCCGAGCAGGGCGGACAGGGCGCGCAGCAGCCGGGCGGGATCGCCGATCATGTCGGGCTACTCGGCCTCGTCGAGTGCGCGGATCGGAATCACCTTGCGCCGTCCCATCTTGCCGCCGAAGAGGCCCGCCTTGGCGTCGATGCCGTCGCAACCGTTGCCGAAGGTGAAGCCGCCGCCGCCGCGGATCATGTAGGCGTTGTGCGCTTTCTCGCGGTGGGCGGTGGGGATCACGAAGCGGTCCTCGTAGTTGGCAATCGCGAGATAGCGGTGCATCTCGCCGGCGGTGGCCTCGTCCAGACCCACGCTGGAGAGCAGCGCCGGATCCTGGGCTTCGCCGAGCTGTTTGCCGCGAAACCACGCGCGCATCGCCAGCATCCGTTCGAGCGCGCTGACGATGGGTGGCTCGTAGCCGGCCGTCAACAGATTTGCAAGGTAGCGCACCGGGATGCGCAGCGACGCGACGTCCGGCAGGCCGTTCCCGGCGCTTTCGATGCGGCCTGCGCTGGCGTGCGCGCTGATCGGCGAGAGCGGCGGCACGTACCACACCATCGGCAGGGTCCGGTATTCCGGGTGCAGCGGGAATGCGATCTTCCATTCGACCGCCATCTTGTACGCGGGCGAGCGCTGCGCGGCTTCGATCCACTCCGCGGACACGCCATCCGTCGCGGCCTGGCGCTGGATTTCGGGGTCGGACGGGTCGAGGAAGATGTCGAGCTGCCTCTGGTACAAGTCGTGCGGGTTCTCGGTGCTCGCCGCTTCTTCGATGCGGTCGGCGTCGTACAGCACCACGCCGAGGTAGCGGATGCGCCCGACGCAGGTCTCCGAGCACACGGTCGACAGGCCGGCCTCGATGCGCGGATAGCAGAAGATGCACTTCTCGGCCTTGCCGCTCACCCAGTTGTAGTAGATCTTCTTGTACGGGCAGCCGGACACACACATGCGCCACCCGCGGCACTTGTCCTGGTCGATCAGGACGATGCCGTCCTCCTCCCGCTTGTAGATCGATCCGGACGGGCACGACGCCACGCAGGTCGGGTTGAGGCAGTGCTCGCACAGCCTCGGCAGGTACATCATGAAGGTGTTCTCGAACTGGCCGTAGATGTCCTTCTGGATCGCCTCGAAGTTGTAGTCCTTGCTGCGCTTGGCGAACTCGCCGCCCAGGATCTCCTCCCAGTTCGGACCCCATTCGATCTTGTCCATGGTGCGGCCCGACACGAGCGAGATCGGGCGCGCGACCGGCGCGGTCGGCAGTTCCGGCGCGGTCTGCAGGTTCTCGTAGTCGAAGGTGAAGGGCTCGTAGTAGTCCTCGATCTCGGGCAGGTTGGGGTTGGCGAAGATTCGCGCGAGCACGCCCCAGCGCCCGCCCTGCTTGGGCGCGAGCTTGCCGTCCGGATTGCGCTTCCAGCCGCCGTTCCAGCGTTCCTGGCTTTCCCAATCCTTGGGGTAGCCGATGCCGGGCTTGGTTTCGACGTTGTTGAACCACGCGTATTCCATGCCCTTGCGCGAGGTCCAGACGTTCTTGCAGGTCACCGAGCAGGTGTGGCAGCCGATGCACTTGTCGAGGTTCAGCACCATCGCGATTTGCGCGCGGATTTTCATCAGAGCTCCTCAGGCCAGCTTGGTGTGCAGCTCTTCTTCGCGCGCGGCGTGCTGCACGCGGTCCATCCAGTCGACCTTGGCCAGCTTGCGCACCAGCACGAACTCGTCGCGGTTGGAGCCGACCGGGCCATAGTAATTGATGCCCCAGCTCAACTGCGCATAGCCGCCCACCATGTGGGTCGGCTTGACCACGATGCGGGTCATCGAATTGTGGATCCCGCCGCGCATGCCGGTGATTTCAGAGCCGGGCACGTTCACGATCTTCTCCTGCGCGTGGTACATCATGCACATGCCTTCCTGCACCCGCTGGCTCACCACCGCGCGCGCGGTCAGCGCGCCGTTGATGTTGTAGAGCTCGATCCAGTCGTTGTCCTCGATCCCGACCTTCTGCGCGTCCGCTTCCGAGAGCCACACGATCGGCCCGCCGCGCGAGAGCGTGAGCATGATGAGGTTATCGGTGTAGGTGCTGTGGATGCCCCACTTCTGGTGCGGGGTGATGAAGTTCAGCGCGATCTCGGGGTGGCCGTTCGGCTTCTTGCCGGCCATGGGCGCGAGCGTCCGGGTATCGACCGGCGGGCGATAGAGCGCGAACCCTTCGCCGAAGTCGCGGAACCAGGCGTGGTCCTGGTAGAACTGCTGGCGGCCGGAGAGCGTGCGCCACGGGATCAGCTCGTTGACGTTGGTCCAGCCTGCGTTGTAGCTCACGTGCTCGCTCTCGATCCCTGACCAGGTGGGCGAGGAGATGATCTTGCGCGGCTGCGCCTGGATGTCGCGGTAGCGGATCTTCTCGTCCTGGCGCGCGCGGGCGAGGTGGGTATGGTCGCGACCGGTGATCTTCGAGAGCGCCGCCCAGGCTTTCACCGCCACCTCGCCGTTGGTTTCCGGCGCGAGGTACATGATGGTCTCGGCAGCGTCGATGTCGCTGACGATGCGCGGGCGGCCCTTGGCCGGACCGTCGGCGACCGTGTAGTTGAGCTCGGCGAGTCCCTCGACCTCGCGCTCGGTATTCCACGCGATGCCCTTGCCGCCGTTGCCGAGCTTGTCCATCAGGGGGCCGAGCGAGGTGTAGCGCGCATACGTCGCCGGGTAATCGCGCTCGACCGTGACGATGTTCGGCGCGGTGACGCCCGGCACCAGCTCGCACTCGCCCTTCTTCCAGTCGCGCACGTCGAACGGTTGCGCGATCTCGCCCGCGGTATCGTGCATGATAGGCGTCAGCACCACGTCCTTCTCGACGCCGAGCTCCCCTTCGGTCAGCTCGGAGAATTTCTGGGCGACGGCCTTGAAGATCTCCCAGTCGCTCCTGGACTCGAACACCGGATCGACCGCCGCCGACAGCGGGTGGATGAACGGGTGCATGTCGGTGGTGTTGAGGTCGTTCTTCTCGTACCACGAGGCCGTGGGCAGCACCACGTCGGAGTACAAGGCGGTGGTCGACATCCGGAAGTCGAGCGTCACCACGAGGTCCAGCTTGCCTTCCGGCGCCGGGTCGCGCCACTCGGCCTCTTCGGGCTTCGCGCCGCCCTCCTCGCCGAGGTCCTTGCCCTGCAGGCCGCAGCGGGTGCCGAGGAAGTGCTTCAGGAAATATTCGTGGCCCTTGCCGGAGGAACCGAGCAGGTTGGATCGCCACACGAACAGGTTGCGCGGGAAGTTGACCGGATTGTCCGGATCCTCGCAGGACATCCTGATGTCGCCGGATTTCAGCGAACGGACTACGTAATCCCTCGGATCCATGCCGGCCGCCGCGGCGTCGCGTGCGATCTGCAGCGGGTTGCGATCCAGTTGCGGCGCCGAGGGCAGCCAGCCCATGCGCTGCGCGCGCACGTCGCAGTCGACCAGGCTGCGGCCGTAGCGCGAGGGTTCGGCCAGTGGCGAGAGCAACGCATCGACCGTGAGGGTTTCGTAGCGCCACTGGTCCGAGTGCGTATAGAAGAACGACGTGCCGGCCATCTGCCGGGGCGGGCGAATCCAGTCCAGCGCAAACGTGAGCGCCGTCCAGCCGGTTTGGGGACGCAGCTTCTCCTGGCCGACGTAGTGGGCCCAGCCGCCGCCGGACACGCCCACGGTGCCGCACAGCATCAGGAAGTTGATGATGCTGCGGTAGTTCATGTCCTGGTGGAACCAGTGGTTCACGCCGGCGCCGATGATCACCATCGAGCGGCCGCGGGTCTTCTCGGCGTTGTGCGCGAATCCGCGCGCCACGCCGATCGCGTGCGCGGCCGGCACGCCGGTGATCGCCTCCTGCCACGCGGGCGTGTAGGGCACGTTGTCTCCGTACCCTTTGGCGCACGCGCCGCCGAGGCCGCGATCGAGGCCGTAGTGCGCGCACAGGAGATCGAACGCGGTCGCGACCATCGCTTCGCCATCCTTGGTCGCAAGCTTGCGTGCCGGCACCTTGCGGTTCAGCACGTCGCCCTGCTGGTCGTTGGCCGCGAAGTGCACGTTGGCGATGCCGCCGAAGTAGGGGAATGCAACGTCGAGCGCCTCGTCGCGGCGGTCGATCTGGGTGAGTTGCAGCTCGATGTCGCGCCCGTCCGCGGTTTTCGGCTCGAGGTTCCACTTGCCGTGGTCGGGGTCGTCCTTGCCGGGCCAGCGGAAGCCGATCGAGCCCCGCGGCGCCACCGGCTTGCCGTCGCGGTCGACGCCCACGACCTTCCAGTCGGCGTGCCCGGGCGTGCCGAGCGAGTCCGCGAAGTCGCTCGCGCGCAGGTAGCGATCGGGAATCCAGCGCGCCCCGTCGCGGCGCAGCCGGACCAGGAGCGGGAGGTCGGTGTAGCGGCGGCAGTAGTCCTGGAAGTACGGCACCTGCCGGTCGAGGAAGAACTCCTTCAGGATCACGTGGCCCATCGCCATGGCGAGCGCCGCATCGGTGCCTTGCTTCGGGTGCAGCCACAGGTCGGAGAGCTTGGCGACCTCGGAATAGTCCGGGGTCACCGCCACGATCTGCGTGCCGTTGTAGCGCGCTTCGACGAAGAAGTGCGCGTCGGGCGTGCGGGTCTGCGGTACGTTCGAACCCCAGGCGACGAGATAACTCGAGTTGTACCAGTCGGCCGATTCCGGTACGTCGGTCTGCTCGCCCCAGGTCTGCGGGCTGGAGGGCGGCAGGTCGCAGTACCAGTCGTAGAACGACAATACGGAACCGCCGATCAGACTCAGGTAGCGGGCGCCGGAGGCGAAGGACACCATCGACATCGCCGGGATCGGCGAGAAGCCGACCACGCGATCCGGACCGTACGTCTTGATCGTGTACACGTTCGCGGCGGCGGTGAGCTCGAGGGCCTCGTCCCACTTGGCGCGCACGAAGCCGCCGAGGCCGCGCGTCGCCTTGTAGCCCTTCGCTTGCGGATCGTGCATCAGCGCAGCCCACGCGGCGACCGGTTGCAGGCTCTTGCGCAGCTCGCGCCAGCGCTTCAGCAGGCGGCCGCGCACCATCGGGTACTTGAGGCGATTGGCGCTGTACAGGTACCACGAGTACGAGGCGCCGCGCGAGCAGCCGCGCGGCTCGTGGTTGGGCATGCCCGGGCGCGTGCGCGGGTAATCCGTTTGCTGCATCTCCCAGGTGACCACGCCCTGCTTGACGTGGATCCGCCAGCTGCAGCCGCCGGTGCAGTTCACGCCGTGGGTCGAGCGCACCACCTTGTCGTGCGACCAGCGGTTGCGGTAGCCGTCTTCCCACTGCCGGGCCTCGATGCGGAGCTCACCCCAGCCGTTGGCAAAGGGCGTCCGGGGGCGCTTGAAATAACGGAGGCGTTCGAGAAATTGGCCCATGGTGTCAGTCCTGCGAGGCTGCGCTGCGGATGGCCGGGGCGGGATGCGGGTCGTGCGACGTCATCGCGACCCCATCTTCTCAAGAAATGGAGTTTCCGGGAATCCCCGCGGCGGTTTCATCGGCGAGGACGATACACGCGCTGGGCCGGAGATCTTGGCCTCCTGCCGCCCTTGCGCGGGAATGACGGGGTTCTTCCGAGTCTCCCAAGGCGACGTTGCCGGTCTCTGACGGCAAGAGCAAGCTCGCGTAATATGCTCATCCGGAGCCGTCGCTCGCTCGGCGTTCAGCAGCGCCCCGGACATCGCCCGGCGGCCGCGAGCGACGATGTTAGTGGTTACCATTCCCCAAGAGGTCGATCATGAACGAAACCATCCAGGAAACCGCAACCCGCGATCGGCTTGCCGCCGACCTGAAGTCGGTCATCGCCGATGCGGACGAGTTGATTCGGGCGACCGCCGGCCATGCCGGCGAGAAAGTGCAGGCCGCCCGCGCCCGGGCCGAGGAGAGCCTGCGCCGCGCGCGCGTGAAGCTCGAGGACGCCCAGGATGCCGCGGTCGAGAAAGCACGAGCCGCCGCGCAGGCGACCGACGAATACGTGCACGCGAACCCCTGGAAGGCCGTCGGGCTCGCGGGGGCGATCGGCGTGATCGTCGGCATGCTGATCGCCCGCCGGTAGCGGGGCCAGCATGGCGGCCGCGCCCGAAGCGGCGGATTCGCCGAAGCTGCTCGGGTCGCTGAAGCGGCTCGCGCGCACGTTCGCCGCGATCCTCGAGACCCGGATCGAGATCCTCGAGACGGAGCTGCAGGAGGAGCGCATCCGCGTCGCGCGGCTCGTCGCGCTCGCGGTGGTCGTCGCCTTTCTCGTCAACGCCGCGCTGATCCTCGGCGGCACGTGGCTGGTGATCGCCCTCTGGGAGAGCAATCACCACGCGACGATCGGCGTGCTCGCGGCCGTCGCGCTCGGCGCGGCAGTCGCTATGGTCCTCTTCGCCTGGCACGGCATCAAGACGCGGCCCAAGCCCTTCGCGACGACGGTCGCGGAGTTGCGCAAGGACCGCGCGCGGCTCGCCGGCCGCGCGGGCGGCGAGGGCGCGGAATAGCCGATGAACCGGCTCGATGCGCTGCGCAGCCGCCGCAACCGGCTCGTGCTGGCCGCCGCCGCGCAGCGCGATGCGGTCGCGCGCGACTTCCGGGCGCTCGAGCGGCCGCTTGCGCTCGCCGACCGCGGTCTCGCGGTCGTGCGGTACCTGCGCGCGCATCGGGGCTTCGCGCTGGCGGGCGTCGCCATCGTCGTGGCGCTGCGCCCGCGGCGCGCGCTCGGGTTGGCGGCCCGCGCGTTCGCGGCCTGGCGGACGTATCGTCTGGCGGTGGCGGGGGCCCGGCGGCTCGTCGGTTGACGGGGCTGCGCCCGCGCGCACGCGGAGGGTTAGGAAGACTCTGAAGAACGTCGTCATTCCCGCGAAGGCGGGAATCCACTGCAAGTGCAATCAACGACTTGATGGATCCCGCTTTCGCGGGGATGACTTGATCAGAGGGTCCTTACGGCTTCCTTCCGTCCGCGAGGCGAGTGAAGGCGCCTGAAAGGCCCTGGGCAAGCCGCGCCATGCGCTCGTAGTCGAGCTTCTCCGGCGTGTCGAACGCGGTGTGGTAGTACGGATAGCGGTAGAAGGCCGTGTCGGTGATCATGATCGCGCGGTAGCCCGCGCGCCAGAAGGAGAGCTGGTCGCTCCACGAGATGCCCGGCACCCATGCGGGCAGCGCCGCCGATTCGCACGGAAAGTCCGTGCTCTCGCGGAACGCCGCGGCCGCCGCCTTGAGCGCCCGGCGCGAGCGCAGGTTCGAGACGAGGGCGATGAAGTTGCCGCGATCGGGATAGAAGTGCCGGAGGAGCGGCGGGTAGCCCTGGCTGCCCCGCTTGTCGCTGAAGCAGCCGAGCATCTCGAGCGAGGCCATGAGGCGGATGTCGTCACCGCGGGCGCGCGCCGCCTTCGCGTACACGCCGCTGCCCATGTTTCCCCAGAAGAAGAAGGGCGGCTCCTCGTTCACGAACGCGACGAGCCTCACCGTGCGCGCGAGCGGCCCCTCGGCGAGGATGCGCGCGAGCTCGATCAGCACGGCGACCGCGCTCGCGTTGTCGTCAGCGCCGGGGCTGCCATCAACGCTGTCGTAATGCGCGCCGACGAGGATGATCTCGTCCGCGCTCGATGCGCCGCGGAGCTCGACCTCGAGGTTCGCGCAGTCGACGCCGTTCGCCGCGTAGCGCTGCGCACCCACCGCGTGCCCCTGCCGGCGCAGCTCGCGCGTGATGTAGTCCTCGGCGGCGGCGAGCGACCGCGGGTGGAACACGTTGCGCTCGCCGATCTCGCCGGCGAGCGCGTGGACGTGGCGGCTCAGGGCTGCGGCGAGGCCGGACGGGGCGGCGGGGCGCGTGGCGCTCATCGTCGGGGCGCGGCCTTTCTTGTGGGATCGAGCCCGAACATTAACGCTTTGCGGCGCCGCGCTCGCTCGCGGCGCGATCGAGAATGGCTTGAAGCGGTCGTGATTTCCGCCCTCCGATTGCTCTGCTTGAGCCACGGTTCGCGGGCATGACGGCTGCACGCGCTGGGATGATGCTTTCAGACCCTCGCATATATGCAGTCGTGCGAGCCGGGCGCGAAGCGCGCAGCAGCCGCGCCGGGCAGCTTCTCGTGACTGCCGAGGACTAGCATGCCGCCCGGGGCGAGCCGCGCCGCAAGCTGGGCAGCGACCCGTTCCTGCGCCGCCGCGTCGAAGTAGGTGAAGGCGAGATTGCGGCAAAGGACGAGGTCGAACGGCCCGGTGGGCATCTTGATCCGAATGTCCTGTTCTGCAAACGCGACGCATCCGCGGAACGGCTCGCGCACGCAGTAGAGCGCGTCCTCGCGATCGAAGGCGAGCGGCAGCCACGCCTTGGGCAGATCCTTCAGGCTGCTCGAGCGGTAGCAGCCGCGCGCGGCCCGCGCGAGCAGCTCCGGCTCGGCGTTGCTGGCGAGCACCGCGAGCGCGATCCGGGGGAACCGCGGCGCGACGGCAAGCTGCCACACGATTGCGAGCGAGTAGGGCTCCTCACCCGAAGCGCAGCCGGCGCACCATGCGCGGAGCGTGCGCTGCCCGCGCTCGGCCAAGCGCCCGGCGAGCGCCGGAAGCGCGGCATCGCGCAGCGCATCGAACACGCCGCGATCGCGGTAGAAGCGCGAGATCGGGATGCGGCAGAGCGCGTCGAGCCGTGCGCGCTCGGATTCATCCCGCGCGATGCGCTCGCGATACTCGGCGAGCGTGGCGACCCCGATCTCCCGCAGGCGGTGCGCGAGCCGCTTGCACACGAGGCCTTGCACCTTGCGATAGCCCGCCCAGCGCAGCCCGAGCTGCGGCAGCGCCCACTGCAGGAACGCGATGCACTCCTGGCGCGTCACCGGGCGGAGCGAAACGGCAGCGTGCGGATGCGCTTCCCGCTCGCGGCGAAGACGGCGTTCGCCACGGCGGGCGCGATGGGCGGCACGCCCGGCTCGCCGACGCCGCCGGGCGGCGCATCGCTCGCGACGATGTTCACTTCGACCTCGGGCATCTCGGCCATCGTGAGCAGCGGATAGTCCTCGAAGGTGCGCTCGCGCACGCCGCCGCGCGCGATCGTGATGCGCTCCTTGAGCGCGGCCGACAGCCCGAACGCGATCGCGCCTTCGAGCTGCGAGCGTACCGCGTCCGGGTTGACGGCGATGCCGCAGTCGATTGCGGCGACGACGCGCTCGATCCGGATCGCGCCCTTCGCCGACACCGCGACTTCGGCCACCTCGGCGACCCAGCTGCCGAACGAGCGGTAGAGCGCGACGCCGCGGCCCTTGCCGTTGCTGAGCGGCGTCCCCCAACCCGCCTTCGCCGCGGCGAGGTCAAGCGTCGCGGCCGCGCGCCGCTCGTGCCCGAGTAGCCGGCGGCGAAAGGCGAGCGGATCCTCGCCCGCCTCGTGCGCGAGCTCGTCCACGAAGCTTTCGATCGCGAACGCATTCTGCGACGCGCCGACCGAGCGCCACGCGCCGGTCGGCACGCGCGGGTCGGCGAGGACCGTCTCCTCGCGCACGTTGGGGATCGCGTAGTGCATGTCGATCCCGTCGAGCGCGGCCTCGGGCCCGGCGACGCGGCAGGACCACGCGATCGGGCGACGGTGCTCGTCGAGCCCGCCGCGCAGGAGCGCGATGTTCGCGGGGCGATAGAAATCGTGCTGTATGTCGTCCGCTCGCGTCCAGATCACCTGGACCGGCGTGGCGAGACGCTGCGAGAGCTCGACCGCGTCGGCGACGAAATCGGTCTCGAGCCGCCGCCCGAACCCGCCGCCGAGGAACGTGGTGTGCACCGCGACCGCCTTTCTCGGGAGGCCCGCGATCTCGGCGGCAGTCATTTGCGCCGCGGTCTGCGCCTGCGTCGGCGCCCACACGTCGCAGGCGTTCGCACGCACGTCGGCGATGCAGTTCATCGGCTCGAGCGTCGCGTGGGCGAGATAGGGCGTCTCGTACACCGCCTCCAGCGTGAGCCACGCGCGGCCGAGCGCCCGCTCGACGTCGCCGCGTCGCCGCACGGGCGCTCCGCGCCGGCGCACCGCCTGGTGCAGCTGCTTGTGGATCGCCGCGCTCGACAGTGCGCGCTTGCGTCCGGCGCTCCAGCTCAGCTTGAGTGCGGCGCGGCCCGCGAGCGCGCTGGCGGCGTGCTCCGCAACCACCGCGACGCCGGAGCTGATCTCCAGCACCTTGCGCACGCCCGGCACGGCGAGCGCGCGTCTCGCGTCGATGCGCTCGGGCTTGCCGCTCAAGCCCGGGGGGCGCACTACCGTGGCGACCAGGCGCGGCGCGGCGGCGAGCGGGTAGGCGGTCGGCGCGCGCGGCGGCGCCTGCGCCGCGCGCGCGATCGCGCGCCGGATGCGCTGGTAGGTGCCGGAGCGGCAGAGCACGCCCGACATCGCGGCGTCGATATCGGCGCGCGTCGGCGAGGGGCGCTGGGCGAGGAGCGCAGCGGCGGCCATGATCTGCCCCGGCTGGCAGTAGCCGCACTGCGGCACCTGCTCGTCGATCCAGGCCTGCAGCAGCGGATGCATCGGGTCGGCCGCGAGACCCTCGATCGTCGTGATCGCGCGGCCCGCGACCTGGGCAACCGGAGCCACGCACGCGCGCACCGGCTTGCCGTCGGCGAGCACGGTGCAGATGCCGCAGGCGCCGACGCCGCAGCCGTACTTGGCGCCCTTGAGGCCGAGCGTGTCGCGCAGCACCCAGAGCAGCGGCGTGTCGGGCGTGGCCTCGACGTGGTAGCGCGCGCCGTTCACCGCGAGGAACGCGACGCGCTTCGGCGCTGCGGCGCGAGGCTTGCGCGGGCTCATCGGATGGCCCTCGCGCTGCGCGCCAGGGATGCGCCCCCGGGGCGGTCCGGCGGGCTCATGCGGCGGCCTTCCCGGCGGCTTCCGGGGCCATGCCGACCCCGGCGACCTTCCTGGCAGAAGGCGCAGCGCAGGTTGCAGCCCACCGTCGCGATCGAGTACGCGGTCGAGCCGGGGAAGAAGTGGAAGAGCGGCTTCTTCTCGATCGGGTCGAGCCCGCGCGAGATCACCTTGTCGTAGACCAGCGTGTAGAGCTTGCCGCCCTCGTTATAGCGCACGGCGCAGGCGCCGCGCCCGCCGGGGCCGATCTTGCAGTCGTGCGGGCACAGCGTGCACAGCACTTTGCCGCCGTCGAGCGGCTCCCAGAAGCGCGCGTCATGGACCGATGGCATGCGTCACCTCAGGGCGTAGCGGCGGATCGAACCACCCCGCCTCGCTTCGCGAGGCACCCCTCCTTGAGAAGGAGGGGATCTCTTTCTCCCCTCCTCGCCGAGGAGGGGTGGCCGCGAAGCGGCCGGGGTGGTGGCGCCGCAGGCGCGGGGTTATTCTCCCGACGCCATGGGACGGAACATCGTGGTCGCGCCGGCGTCCTGCGTCGCGGTGGAAGAGCGCGCCACCGAGCTCTGCGAGCACAAGGGCATCGGCCACCCGGACACCATCACCGACGCGGTGTGCGAGGCGGCCTCGCGCGAGCTGTCGGCCGCCTACCGCGCCGCCTACGGCCGCATCCTGCATCACAACCTCGACAAGGGCCTGCTGGTTGCAGGCCGGAGTGCGCCCCGCTTCGGCGGCGGCGAGCTGCTCGCGCCGGTGCGCATCACGATCGCCGGTCGCGCGGTGCGCGTGGACGAGCGCGTCGAGCCCGCGAACGTCGCCGTCGGAGCCGCGCGCCGCCAGCTCGCCGCGACGCTGCGCTGCCCGCCGGGCACCTTCGAGATCACGACCGAGATCGGCGAGGGCGCGGCGAGTCTGCAGCAAATCTTCGCGCGCGGCGGCGAAATCCCGCTCGCGAACGACACGTCGATCGGTGTCGGGTTCGCGCCGTTCTCGCCGCTCGAGCGCACGGTGCTCGAAGCGGGGCGCCTGCTCGCTTCGCCCGAGCTCCGCACCGCGTTCCCGGCCGCCGGCGACGACTTCAAGGTGATGGGGCTGCGCGTGCACCGCGAGCTGCGGTTGACGGTGGCGCTGGCGTTCGTGGACCGGCATGTCGCGGGCGTGCGCGAGTACTTCGCGCAGAAGCAGGGGATTTCCGACTACCTTAGCCCGACTTCGCGGATTCGAGGGGTAGACGCGGGGTAAGTGGCTGATCTGCCATGAGGGATCCCTATTAGGTCTGCACTACAGCGGGTGCACTGAGGCGGCCTGGGCGGTGGTGATTTTGGGTGGCGGCTGGGCGGGAAGCGTGAGCCGCAAGCGCTCGAGCAACAGCGCGAGTTCGGGTTCGGGCTGGGTGTAGCGGGTCAGGCACAGCTCGCGCCC
>JADLAV010000051.1 GCA_020848075.1 Burkholderiales bacterium | reverse complement strand
CCACGAAGCCTTCGGCGGCCCAACCCGAGAACGCCGCACGCTTCCTGGTCATCGGGCGTCCCCGATGCGGCGGCACATCACGAGGATCTGAGTCCACTCGGTCAGCCGGTCACCGCCGATCTCGGCCATGCGCGCCGCAAACGCGCCCATCGCCCTGGCCGCATCGCGTTCGATCTCAGCGCCGGTCAGCTCGGCGGGGTCAGCGGCGATGAACCGGGCGATCTCCGCCATGCTCGCCCACGGATGCGCATCGCGCGCCTTCTCGGATCGCGCATCGGCTGCGACAACCGGCAGGAATCGCATCATGGCCTTCGCGAGCGCCATGCGCCCGTCGCGGCCCGTCTCAGGGAATGCCTGATCGAAACTCATTCGTAGCTCCTGTGGGCCAGCGGCCCGATTCGTCCCGTGTGCTCATCGAACGACAGCTTGACCGTGCCGACCGGACCCTTGCGCTGCTTCGCGCAGATGACCTCGCACACGCCCCTGTCCTTGCTATCGGTGTCGTAATACTCGTCGCGGTACACGAACAAAACCACGTCGGCGTCCTGCTCCAGCGAGCCTGACTCGCGCAGGTCAGACAGGCGCGGGCGCTTGTTGTCGCGCTTCTCGCATTCGCGGCTGACCTGCGCCAGCGCCAGCACGCATGAGCCCGTCTCGCGCGCAACCGCCTTGAGCGAGCGGGATACGTCGGCCACCTCCTGCTCGCGGTTGCGGCCCTTCTCGCGCAGCGCCGTCACGAGTTGCAGGTAGTCCACGACCACGAGCCCGGGCCTCCCGCTCGCCGATGCCCACTTGCGCACGCGCGAGCGAATCTGCGCCACGGTCAGCGAGCTGGAATCGTCGATGTGCACGGGCAGCGACTTCAGCGCCTGCCCGGCCGTCACGATGCGCGTCAGCGTCTCGCGCCCGAGCCCCTGGCCCATGCGGAACGCTTGCGAGTCGGCGCTGCCCTCGCTGCACAGGATGCGATCCCCAAGCTGCTCGGCTCCCATCTCGACGCTGAACACGAGCACGGGCGTACCAGCGCGCGCGGTCTCGATGGCCAGCGAGACGCCAAGCGCCGTTTTGCCCATGCTTGAGCGACCGCCGAGGATGCACAGGTCGCCCGCTTGCCAACCCGCAAGCAGCTTGTCGAGATCGGCAAATCCAGTGCTGGCGCCAGGGGGCTTGCCAGCGTCGGCGCGGTCCTGGAGCGCCTTGATCGACGCCTGCAGCACGGCCTTGATGTGCCGCGCGCTGACCGCCTCGCGCTCGACCGTGAGCCGAAAGATCCGCGCCTGCACCGAATCCAGGAACGCAGCCGTGTCGGGCTCCGTGTAGCCCTCGTCCAGCAGTTCGCCGAGCGTCGCGATGATCTCGCGTGCCGTCGCTCTGTCGCGCACGACGGCGGCGTAGCGACCGGCTGCCGTTGCGCCCTCGGGTCGCGCAGCCACGAGCTTGGACAGGTAGGCCATGCCGCCAACCGCTTCAAACTTGCCCATGGCGCCAAGCCGTTCGCCGACCGTGATGGCGTCAACGCGCTCGCCGTGTCCGAGCAGTTCGCAGATGGCCCGCCAGATGTGCCCGTGGCGCGGATCGCCCATGTGCTCGGGCGACACGTCTGCGGCGTCGTCGGCCAAGCGCGGGTCCTGGAGCACGGCGCCAATGAGCGCGCGCTCGGACTCGACGGACATGGGCAAGGTGCGAGTCATCCGCGACCGTTGTAGGCCGGCTGCCGCTTCGGCTCTTCTGGCGTCCTGCCCAGCGCCCGTGCGAAATTCTCGGGCCGCCACATGCTCACGCCGTCAAACCATCGCCGCTGCGCCGGGTCGCGCCGCGAGTCGGCCGCGTACACGGCGATCACGTGCTCGCATTCCTCGCGCGTGCGGCCAGCCTCTAGCAGCACGGCTACGCGCCTGAGCTCGGAGTCGGCAGCTCTGAGCGAGCGCGCCCCAGGGATGGCGAGCATCCGGGCGGCGTCCATGGCCTGCCACAGTTCAGCGGCAACGGCGCGGTGCTGGTCGATCGGGTCCGGCTTCTTCGGTCGTCCTGGTTTGACGCGGGGTGGCGGCGTAGCCGCTCCCGGTGCGCGCTCTCTCTCAGCTCGGCTAGGATCGGCTAAGCTCGGATCGGATAGGCTAGGAGTGACAGGTTGTGACGGCGTGTGACAGGCCGTGACAGGTTGTGACACTGGTTCGGCTGGATTCACAATGTTACGTCCGATTGCCACATCGCGAGCCCTCTCCCGAGACTCGCGCTGCCGCGCCGCGTCAGACATTCTGGCTTCCTGGGCCGCCATGAACGACACCAAGCAGAGCACGCCATCGGCGACCCGCACCGTGGGCTCGTCGCCGGGCTCGTGCTCGGTCAGTGCGGCCATCCCGACCGTCACGACCTCGACGGGCAGCGCCACCATGGCGGCCACCATCGCGTTGACCTTCGTGCGCCCGACGTGCAACAGGCCGGCGCGGTCAACCTTGCGCATAAGCAGCGGCAGCAGCGCGCGCGCCTGCCATGGCCATGATGTCCAATTCGCCGTGTCCCGCGTGTACAGGCGCACGTAGCGTTCGTCGTCCCAGCGCATTGCTGGATACCTCATCGGCGAAAAGCGGCACTCGGAGCCGATGGCGAACCGGCGCCATCCTGCGAGAGAGAGAGCCGTCACCGGCTCCGAGTGCTCAGGTCAATTTCGCGGTAGGATGTGCGTTGGCGTTCTGCTCGTCTCTCTCGCAATTCGCACCCTGCCACACCTCCGCCACCGTGTCAACGTCTTGCCTCCACACGCGTACCCGTCGCACCGCGTGACCGGGGCGCCGCAGAAGATGCAACGCTCAGTCACTTGCGCCACTCGCGCCGTGGTTGGCCGCCTCCGCTCGCATAGCCGTCTCCCTGCCGCATAGGCTCGGCCGCGACGGCGTGTAGCGTCTCCAGCGCGCTGTAGCGGTGCGCTCGTGAGTACCGCGGGTACATCGAAGGCGCCATGTACAGCCGGTCCCTGTCTGGTCCGATTGCGATCAGCGACCGCCTGCGGACCAGGCGGGCGATGGAGCGTTGAACACGGCGAAACAATGCGCCACCGGAGTCCGCTCCCCATTCGTCGTGCACATGATGCAGGACCTCGCCGAACGTCATCGGGCGACCACGAACAAGGAACAGTTCGCAAACGATGCCGTCAAACAAGCGGCCAAGGCCGGCTCTCGTCATGTTGCCCACGCCAGCACGCACGACGCCCGCGGCACGCTCACCGGCACGCACGCATGCTCGCCGACCTCGCCCGCCCACAGCAACGCCCCGCAGCCGTGCATGCACCGGGTCAGCTTGCGGGCATCGCCGCGCGTGGCCCGGAACGCGGCGATCTTCGCCTTCTCGCGCGCCTTGCGCTCGCGCTGCGCTACGGATGCAGTGACGTGCTCGAGCTCGTGCGCGCATCGCGGGCAGGCGTGCGTCAGGTGCGACCACGCGCGGGGCTTGCGCCAGGCACAGGACGGGCAGCGCATGGATAGCTGGCGCGCGGTCACAGGCGGCGCTTCCTGATGGCATCGGCCAGGTACATCGGGATCCGCCCGGTCAGGTCGAACACCTCGCGCCCCGCCCTCCACGCCGCTTCCGCCTCACGCATCATGCCGCCGCTGATCCTCGGCCCCGCCAGCCATAGTTCGTCGCAGCGGCGCGCAAGTTCCTCGTCGCCGCGCAGTTGGTGCTCGACCATCTCGGGCGTGCAGTCTGTCAGCACCTCGCAGAGCGGTATCCAGTGCGCGACGACGCAGGCGCCTTCTTCGTAGGCGACCTCGGCCGCGATGCGGAGCAGGCGCTTGGCCGAGACGATGTTGGACATCTCGCCGCCGAAGGGATGACCGAGATAGACGAGCCTCATCGCTTCGCCTTCGCCCGCCGCACGATGTCCTCGCGCGTGGTGCCGAGGAGCTTGGCGGCGCGGTCGGCCATCTCCTCTGACGAGGCTGGACAGTCATTGATGGCTCCGGCGTACCAGGCCCGGCGCAGCACGACAT